>NZ_JBQTHN010000068.1:0-51010 GCF_052389815.1 Bradyrhizobium sp.
CGACCTCCTGCTGCATCTTCGGGTGCACCGCATAGAAATTGGCCTCGAGGCAGTTCACCAGGGGAATGTCGAGACCGTCCTGCCAGATGCAGGGCGTGCCGTCGCCGGCGACGCCGTGCTCGTGCCAGGTACCGTTCGGCGTCAGCACGAAGTCGTTGGCCCCTAACGTCAGCTTATGCCCGTCGACGACGGTGTAGGCGCCCTCGCCTTCCATGATGAAGCGCAGCGCGGATGCTGAATGAGCGTGCGCGGACGCCACCTCCCCCGGATGCATCACCTGCAAGCCGGAATAGAGCCAGCCGACGGCGGCCGCGTGTTCGCGCCGTCCCGGATTGTTCAGATAGATGACGCGGCGGCCGGCCTTTTCCGGCGACACCAGTTCGACCGAGCGCAGCACATGCCGGCGCAGGTCCTCATAACGCCACAGCACCGGGACCGACGAGGATTTCGGCTGCCACGGCTCGATCTTGTTGGCGACGGTCCAGAGCGCGCCGGCATCGAGGCCTTCGAGCTCGTCGTAATAGGCGAGCAGCTCCGGCGTATCCTCGACATTGGCGCGGCCGGCGACGTTTTCCCGATGGTTTTCGCGGCGTGCTGTTGCCATCTCGCTCTCCCCGGATATAGGATCATATAAAATCAATTCCATTGTGGACGCAAGATAGAATTTTCGAAAATATGGCTTCTAATCGAAAGACTGGCCGCATGGTCCGGGACCAACCGGCCGGGGCAAGCGGACACCGAACGGCCAGCGAGGGCGGCGGCGAGCCAGCCACGTTGGGCGAGATGGCCTATCAACGGCTGCGCGCCGACATCGTCGTCGGTACGTTCACGGCCGGAGAGCCGCTGCGGCTGGAAGCGCTGCGGCAGCGTTACGGGCTGAGCTTCTCGCCGCTTCGCGAAGCCTTGATGCGGCTGCAATCGGAACGGCTGGTGCTTTCGACCGCGCTCCGCGGCTTCTCGGTTGCACCGTTGTCGCGCGAAGAGATCGAGGACGCGACGGAAACGCGCATCCTGATCGAAAGCGAGGCGCTGCGCCGGTCGATGCGCAGCGGCGACGACGACTGGGAAGCCGGCATCGTTGCCGCCTTCCACGCGCTGAACCTGCAGGTCGAACGGCAATCGCGCGCTTCCGGAAAGGTAGAGACGGCCGACCTGTTCGCGATGGAGGAGCGGCATCATCATTTCCATCGCGCGCTGATCGCGCGTTGCGCCTCGCCGCGCCTGCTCGATCTCGCGGACCAGCTCTATGTCGAGACGCAGCGCTACCGTCTGCCGAACTATTTCGGCGGCGTGCTGGGCAAGCGACGGCGCGACGCCGCGGCCGAACACCGGGAGATCATGGACGCCACGCTGCGCCGAAGCGAGGACGCGGTCCGCCTCCTGGCCGAGCACTATCGCAAGACGGCCGCCATCATCGAGGCCTCGATCGAGTGGCCGTCGCCTCCCGGCGCGACTGCCAGGTAACGTCACACGCTGTATTCGGCACCGTCGAGGATGTAGCGCGCGTAGCGGAAATCGCGGATGGTGGCGACCATGTCGCCTTCCCAGCCCAGCAACATGAAATATTTCGGCGGCGCGTCGCCCGCGCTCGGGTCGAACACCAGGATGGCCGGACGGCCCTCGACCAGTCCCGGCACCAGGCGCCAGTCGCCGGCGCTCGAGTAATTGCCGAAATATCTGCCGACCTCGGCCTTGCCGCGCATGCGCGTCCTGCCCACGAGCTCGAGCCTGACGTCGTCGGCGATCATGGCGCGGATGGCGTCGAAATCGCGCGCGTTGAAATGGGCGACATAGGCGGCAAGCTGCGCCCGCCCGGAATCGGACAGCACCGGCTGCGGCGCATCCTCGGGCTCCCCCGCGATCTCGCGAAGTTTCGCGCGTCCGCGATGCAGCGAGGCTTTTACCGCAGGCAGGCTCGCATCCATGACGTCGCAGACCTCCTGCAGCGAGCAGCCGAGCACGTCCGCCAGAATCACGCAGGCGCGCTGGGTCTCCGGCAGCCGCATGAAGGTACGCAAGGAGGCACTGGCAATCTGGCGGCTCGTGACCGCATCGAGCTCATCGGCGACCATGTCCAGCTCCGCTCCAACGAAAATCGCGGCCTGCCGGCGCTTCCGGCGCAGGAAGTCCAGCGCCGTGTTGTGCGCGATTTTGAACAGCCAGCCTTCGGGATGTTGCAATGGCCCGGCGGCAGAAAACACCTCGACGGCCTTGACCAGCGCATCCTGCAGCACGTCCTCGCCGTCGATGACCGAGCCCACCATGCGCGCGCAATAGCGATGCAGTCTTGGCCGCATCGCGGTCAGGAAGCGGTCGAGATCGACCGGGGCCGGTACTTGCGCAGGCGAGGTCATGGCATCCCTCGGCATCACGTCTCGTTCAACATTCGATAGTTGCCAACGACCGCAGCGCCGCGCGGCGCCGGCGGTTCCAGGCAACGATCGCGGATTCCGTTCTGGAACTGCTGGAACGCCTTCAGCTTCGGAATCGGACTGGTGCCGTCGTCCGCCGCGGTCTCGACGACGTGCACAAAACTGTCGTCGTCGAGCCGCAGGGTAAGATAGCGCACGCCATCGGGCCTGGCAGCCTGCAATTCGGCAAACACCGCCCTCACCAGCTCGGCATTGCGCTCGGCCGCCTCGGGCTTCGTCTTGTAGCGGATCAGGGTTCGTCGCATGGCCGTCTCCTCGTGTTGCTCACCCCAAGGACGTTTGAGGGGATGAAAAGGATTCGCGGCCGCAATCTTTTTTTTGCCCGGGTGGCCGAATACCGGACAATAGCGGTTCGCTATCGACCCATTGGCGAATGCGCCTTGGAACCGCCCCGCCGATCCATGCATAATCGACCGCGAAGAGGAGCAGGAATCGATGAACGAAACGCCGTCAAAACCCCACCACGTGGTGATCGTCGGCGCCGGCTTCGGCGGGCTGGAGACCGCGTTCCGCCTGAGTGGCGCGCCCGTGACGATCACCATGATCGACCGCCGCAATCATCATCTGTTCCAGCCCCTGCTCTATCAGGTTGCGACCGCTTCGCTGGCCACCTCCGAAATCGCCTGGCCGATCCGCTATCTCCTGCGCGACAGGCCTGAAGTGACCACGCTGTTTGCCAACGTCAACGGCGTCGACGCCGGCGGCAAGCGCGTGCTGCTGGAAGACGGCGGCGCGATCTCCTATGACACGCTGGTGCTCGCCACCGGGGCGCGCCATGCCTATTTCGGCCACGACGAATGGGAGCCGTTCGCACCCGGGCTGAAGACGCTGGAAGACGCCACGACGCTGCGGCGGCGCATCCTCGTCGCCTTCGAGCGCGCCGAGCGCGAGAGCGATCCGGCCAAGCGCGCGGCGCTGCTCACCTTCGTCATCGTCGGCGCGGGACCTACCGGCGTCGAGATGGCCGGCACCATCGCCGACATGGCGCGCGACACGCTGCCGCGCGATTTCCGCAACATCGACACGCGCAGCGCGCGCGTCGTGCTGATCGAGGCGGGGCCACGCGTGCTGGCCGGATTTCCCGAGGATCTCTCGGCCTATGCGCAGCGCTCGCTGCAAAAGCTCGGCGTCGAGGTGTTGCTGGGCGAAGCCGTCACCGAATGCTCGGCGGAAGGCGTGGTCTATGGCGGCAAGCGGCTGGCGGCGCGCACGCTGATCTGGGCCGCGGGCGTGCGCGCCTCGCGCGCCGCCGAATGGCTCGAGGCGCCGCACGATCGCGCCTTTCGATTGCAGGTCGAGCCCGACCTGACCGTGCCCGGCCATCCCGACATCTTTGCGGTCGGCGATACCACGACCGTCAAGGCGCCCGACGGCAATCCGGTGCCCGGCATCGCGCCGGCGGCGAAACAGCAGGGGCGCTATGTCGCATCGCTGATCAAGGCGCGGCTGGCCGGCAGGACGCTGCCGCCATTCCGCTACAAGCATGCCGGCAGTCTCGCGCAGATCGGCAAGCGGCTCGCGGTGATCGATTTCGGCAGCTTCAAGCTGCGCGGCACGATCGCGTGGTGGATCTGGGGCATCGCCCACATCTACTTCCTGATCGGCCTGCGCCACCGGCTCGGCGTCGCCTTGAGCTGGCTGTGGATCTACATGCGCGACCAGCGCCCCGCGCGGCTGATCACGCAAGGCAGCAGCAAGGTGACGAGCTAGTTCGCTCGGTTACCCTTCATGGTGAGGAGCGAGTTCGCGTACCGCGCATCGTCATGGCCGGGCTTGTCCCGGCCATCCACGTCTTTCCTCCACGGACAGAAAGAACGTGGATGCCCGGGACGAGCCCGGGCATGACGGCTGTTGTTGCGGAAACAGCTACTTCACCAATGAACACCCGCCGTCGTTCAGCGGGCGAAACGCCTGCTCGGCGGGAATGGTCGAGATCAGCTTGTAATAATCGTACGGATATTTCGACTCTTCCGGCTTCTTCACCTCGAACAGGTACATCGGGTGGATGACGCGGCCGTCCTGACGAATGGTGACGTCGCCGAACAGCTTGTCCTTGCCCCGAAACTTCTTCATCTGCGGCACGACGTTCTTGGCATCGTCGCTGCCGGTAGCGGCAACCGCGTTGAGATAGGCGAGCGTCGAGGCATAGACGCCGGCCTGGTTGGCGCTCGGCATCTTGCCGTTCATGCCCGGCCGGGCGGCAAAGCGCTTGGCGAAGGCGCGGGTGTCGCCGTCCATGTCCCAGTAGAACGCTTCGAGGATCTGCAGGCCCTGGCCGACCTTCAGACCCATGCCGTGGATGTCGTTCACGAACAGCAGGAACGCCACCATGGTCTGGCCGCCCTGCTGCAGGCCGAATTCGGCAGCCTGCTTCACCGCGTTGACGGTGTCGCCGCCGGCATTGGCAAGGCCGATCACCTTGGCCTTCGAATTCTGCGCCTGCAGCAGCAGCGAGGCGAAATCCGAAGTGTTGAGCGGATGTTTGGCCGAGCCCATCACCTTGCCGCCGTGCTTCGCGATGTAATTGGTGGCTTCCGCCTCGATGCCCTGGCCGAGCGCAAAATTCACGGTGACGAAGAACCACTCCTTGCCGCCGCGCGCCATCATCGCCGCCGCGGTGGCGTTGCCGGTGGCCCAGACGTCGTTGACCCATTGGATGGTGTTGGGCGAGCAGGCCTTGCCGGTGAGGTCGGAGCTGGCCGTCGATGACGCGAGGAACGTCATCTTCGTGTCGCGCACCAGCGAGTTGATGGTGAGGCCGACCGCCGAGTTGGGCACGTCGACGATGGCATCGACGCCATCGACGTCGAGCCATTTGCGCGCGATGGCGGAGCCGACGTCGGCCTTGTTCTGGTGATCGGCGTAGACGATCTCGACCTTGATGTTCTTGCCCCCGCCATTGAAATCTTCAGCCGCCATGCGCGCGGCCTCGACCGAGCCCATGCCGTTGGTGTCCTGGAAGATGCCGGAAATGTCGTTGAGCACGCCGACGCGCACGACATTGGCGGATATCTCCGCATGCGCGAGCGACGCAACGCAGGCCAGCGCGAGCGCGCTGCATAGTCCAAGTTTCTTCATGGTTCCCTCCCCTCGATGTCAGTTGTTGTCAGGCCTGCCGTTCCGGCAGGTGCAGCACCAGGCCGTCGAGTTCGGCCGAAGGCTTGATCTGGCAGGACAGGCGGCTGCTCGCGCGCCGTTCGGCCGCAGTGCCGTCGAGCAGCGCGTCCTCGTCGTCGGCCATCGCAGGCAGCCGCGACAGCCAGGCGTCATCGACATAGACGTGGCAGGTGGCGCACATGGCGTTGCCGCCGCATTCGGCGAGGATGCCGCCGATGTCGTGGCGCGTTGCGGCCTGCATCGCGGTTTCGCCGGCAGTGGCCGAAATGCGCTGCTCGCGACCGTCGGGATGGATGAAGGTGATGGTCGTCATGATCGGCCCGTCAGGCTGGCTTGATGGTGATGGGCAGGCTTTCGAGACCGCGCAGCGTGTTGTTGTAGCGGCGCTTCACCTCGCCCGAGATTTCGATCGATCCGACCTTGCGCGCGAGCGCTGCGAGCATCACCTCGCCTTCGAGGCGCGCGACGAGCTGGCCGACGCACATATGGATGCCGGAACCGAAGCCGACATGGCCCGACGTACGGCGGGCAATGTCGTAGCGGTCCGGATTCTCCCAGCGCCGCGGATCGCGGTTGGCGGCGCCCAGGAACATCAGCACCTTCTCGCCCTCGCCGATGCTGTAGCCGCCGAGCTCGACCTCGCGCGTGGTGGTGCGGAAGAAGGTCTGCACCGGGCTTTCGAAGCGGATGGCCTCCTCGAAGGCATTGCGCGCCAGCGTCGGGTCGCTGCGCAGCTTCGCCAGCTGCTCGGGATAGCGCGCCAGGCAATAGACCGCGGCGCCAATGCCGTAGACGGTGGTGTCGAGTCCCGCCGACAGCAGCGAGCGCACCAGCAGCGGCGCCTCCTCATGGGTGATGTCGCCGGCAGCGGCGCGCGCATGGACGCAAGCTCCGAATCCTCCGGGCGCGAGATTCTCGCGGCGGCATTGTTCGGCGACATAGGCCTGATGCGGCGCCGAACGCTCGATCGCCTCCTGACGCAACCGGTTCGGCGGACCGAACGAGTTGAACACCAGGCTCGCATAGGGCAACAGATGCTCGCGGCCTTCCCGCTTCAGGCCCAGGGCGTCCGGAAAGACCGACAGCGGATAGGCTTCGGCGAGATCGGCGATCGCATCGAAGCTGCCGCGCGCCAGCAGCTCGTCGACCTTGGCTTCGGCGAGATCGGTGAAATGCCCGCGCAGCGGCTTCATCGCGGTCGCCGACAATACCTGGCTCAATACCGCCCGGGCGCGAGTGTGCGCCGGCGGATCCGCCTCCAGGATGATGCTTTGCGGCCGCCATGCCTTCTCCTTAGCGAAATCGCTCAAACCCACGCCACGGCTAGAGCAGAACGTCAGGGGATCGTTCAGCACGGCGTGCACTTCGGCGTGGCGTGCCACGCCATAAACGCCATATTTGTCGAGATAGACGACCGGACCCGCCTCGCGCAGCCTCTCATGCGTCGGGAAGGGATCGGCGAAGAACTCGATCGAGAACGGATCGAAGTCGAGATGCGGCACGTCCGGCGCGGGGCCGCGTCCGGGGGGTATGGCGGTCGCAGTCACTGGGGGCCTCCTGCATAATGTACTTGCGGAGCGGTGCGGGGTGTCTCTATGTCTGAAGACGCAGGAACGTTCGGAAAGCCATGAGCAGCAACAGACAGGCGCGCAACTTGCGGTCTCCCGCGACAGGCCGGGACCCGAAGGTCGAGCTGGTGCTCGATCTCGACCGCTACGTTCCGGCGCTCATCACCTTCATCGCCAACAAGCTGTCGCGCAGCGCGACAGCTCTCTACCAGAAGCGGTTCGGGGTGAACGTCACGGAGTGGCGGATTCTGGCGCTGCTGGCGATCGAGCCGGAAATTTCCGCCGCGCGCATCTGCTACGTCATCGGCTTCGACAAGGGTCCGGTCAGCCGCACGCTGGCGGCGATGGAAGCGCGCGGGCTGGTCGCGATCCGGACCGACCGCGAGGACGGGCGCACCTATTCGATCTCGCTGACCGCCAAGGGCGCGGCGACCCACGACAAGGTGATCGCGGTCGCGCTGGAGCGCGAACGGCGTGTGCTCTCCTGCCTCAGCAAGGCGGAACGCGAAGCCCTGATCGTGCTGCTGCGGCGCGTCCACGGCAATCTCGATGCCGTGACGGGCGCAGGCGGGATCGGCAATCCTGACTGAACGCGTCGCGCCAGCCGTAACCGCGGTTGCGACCCTGTCATCGACGCAGAGATGCGCGCGCGACATCGCGTCGTCGCGCGGGCTGGCGCGCCCGGACATCATTCCCTCCCCTGAGACGACCGGGCCCTTTCGCTTGTCTGCTCAGCCTCGGTCGAAAATCAGTCTCTCACGAATTAGTTGCTTTGGCAACATATAGCGCAAAGAAAAACCGGCGGACCGCGAGAGAGGTTTCGCGGCCGCCGTTCCCGCCCGCCTACTTCTTGACGAGCGGGCAGTTTCCTTCGCTCTCGGGACGAAAGGCCTGATCTCCGGGAATCGTCGCGACGACCTTCAGGAGATCCCACTTGGATTTGGATTCCTCGGGCGACTTCACCTGAAGCAGGTACAGCGGGTGGATCTTGCGCCCGTCGGCGCGGATGACGCCTTTGCCGAACAGGACATCGTCGGTCGGCGTTGCCTTCATCGCCGATACCACGGCCTTGCCATCGGTGGCGCCGCCGACCTTGTCGACCGCTTTCAGGTAATGCAGCACGGAAGCATAGACGCCGGCCTGCATGTCGTTGGGATAGTTGTTCTGCGGATGGCGCTCGGCGAAACGCTTGGCGAAGGCACGGGTGCCGTCGTTGAGATCCCAATAGAAGGGATTCATGATCTGCGCGCCCTGCGCGGCCTTCAGCCCGAGCGCAGGAAGGCCGTTCATGCCGAGGATGAGGCCGACCAGCTTCTGCTTGCGGGTCAGGCCGAATTCCGCCGCCTGCTTCATCGAGGTGATGGTATCGTCGCCGGCGTTGGCAACGCCGACGATATCGGCGCCGGAAGCCTGCGCCTGCAGCAGGAACGAGGCGTAGTCGGCCGTGCCGAGCGGATGGCGCACCGCGCCGAGCACCACGCCGCCGGACGCCTTGACGCCTTCGGCAGCCTGCTTCTCGAGATCGTGGCCGAAGGCGTAGTCGGCGGTGATGAAGAACCACTTCTTGCCGCCCTGCGCGACGACCGCCTTGCCGAGGCCCCGACCATACGCATAGGTGTCGTAGGTCCAGTGCACCGTATTCGGCGTGCACTTCTCGCCGGTGAGCAGCGCCGTGCCGGCGCCGGAGCCGATGAACACCTTGTTCTTCTGCTCGCTCATGCCGGCGACGGCGAGAGCAATCGCCGAGTTGGGCAGGTCGAAGATGGCATCGACACTCTCGGTGTCGTACCAGCGGCGCGCGATACCGACGCCGACGTCGGTCTTGTTCTGGTGGTCCGCGGTGATGACTTCGACGGGCTTGCCGGCGGCCTTGCGGCCGTAGTCCTCCACCGCCATCTGCGCGGCGATCACCGAGCCCACGCCCTGATAGGTCGAAAACACACCGGACTGGTCGTTGAGCACGCCGATCCGGACTTTTTCCTGGGCCTGTGCGGCGCCGGCGAACATTGCGCCGAAGGCTGCGGCGGCCAGCATTACCCTGCGAAACATCTGTCGCATGCTTTCCTTCCCCTATACAAAAGGCAGCCTGAGGGCCGCTTCGAAATTACTTATAAAATATAAGTACTTTTCGGAGATGTCAATTCGCGCGTGAAGGTGCCCGCGCTTTTCAGATCGGAAGGACGGCCAAAGTGCTGAAACGCAAGGGAAACGGCGAGGAGCCGGCTTCAACCCGGGAACTCGATCTCACCAAACTGGAGCAGACGCCGGGCTTCATGATCCGCATCCTGCAGCTGGAAAACTTCGAGGCGTTCTACCCGCATTTCCAGCAACTGAAACTGTCGCCCGTGGAGTATGCGATCCTGGTCACGCTGCGCGACAACGAGGCGGTGACGCAGAGCGAGCTAGCCGGCGTGCTGAAGATGCAGCTGCCCAACCTCGTGAAGATCCTGTCGCGCATGGAGGAGGCCGGCACCATCAGGCGCAAGCGTTCGGCGCGGGACAAGCGCGCCGTCGAGCTTTCGCTCAGCGCGGCCGGCCGCAAGCGGGCCGACGAGGCCAGCCGGCTCGGCGTCAGCTTCAACGCGAAGACGCTAGCGCCGCTGGACAAGCAGGAGCGCGCCGCGTTCCTCGACATGCTGGCTCGGCTGGTCGAGGGATACAAGGCCTCGGCGCCTTGAGCCGCCGGCGAGGATATCGCCGCCCGGCGCGTGTTCGGACACCGCCTACTTGCAGACGAAGCTTGTCGCGTCCTCGATGCTGCCGGATCCTGAAAAGGCAGCATAGGTGGGATAGGGACAAAGCGGCCGCGTTCGGGCCGGGCTCCACGAAGCCGGGATTTCCTTGTTGGCGGGATTGATCGAGGCAATGATCTGGTCGGGGGCCTTGCCTTTCTCTACCCAATCGGTCAGGGCAGTCAACGCGTCGAACTTTTCGAGCGTAATGCCGCCGCCGCAATGTGTGCCGCCTGGCAACGTGAAGAGGCGAACGGAGCCGGCGGCTTCGCCCTTCAGATTGGCGTTCAGTTTCTCGTACCATCGAATCGTGTCGTTGACCGAGAACACCGGGTCGGCCTGGCCGTGATAGATGATCATCTTGTGCCCGGCCTTGCGAAGCGCCGCCAGCTTGGGATCGTCGACCTCCGGGGGCGCCATGAAGTCCATCGCGGACTCCTTGAACATTTCATTCCTGGCGTAGATTTTCGGCGCGTCCTTGTCGAAGTCGTACTTTAGCAGCGCCTCGATCAGCTTGCCGCTGCTTCCTTCAACCGCGATCGGCGGGGTTGAAAAGATGTAGTTGAGCGAAGCCGCCCCCATGGTCGCGATGATGGGATAATTGTTCCAGGGCGCAACCGGGCTCTCCACCTTCCAAGCCCGCCAGTTACCGGTGCCCACGCCGCCATCGGCCGGCCAGTCGGAATAGAGCGCCTCGCCTTTTGAATTTTTCGGTCCGGCAAAGATAGTCTTCAGCGCATCGACCTTGGCCTCGGAGAGGCAACCTTGGGTAACGCCGGATGCACAGGTCAGGCTCTTGAAGTCAAACGCCTTCTGGCACGCCGCCATGTTCGACGTCAGACCATCCTTGATACCGTCGAGGGCGTCACAGGCTTCGATGATTCTGGATGAAATCAGCCGCGCATCGTCCCTGGTGATGGACTTGCGGATGTCGGGGTCGGCTTTCACGAGCGCTTGCAAATCCCAAGCGTGCTGGATCGCGGCACGCGGCAGGTCGAAGCCGGGATTACCCACGAGGAAGCCGTCATAGCTTTCTGCCATTCGTTCGGCCGCAACCATGGTATGGCGTCCGCCGTTGGAGCATCCCGCCATATACGAGTATTCGGGCTTCTTGCGGTAGTGCGCGGCGATGATCTTCTGCGCGATGGGCGCAAGCGTCATGTCTGCGGCGTAGCCGTAGTCGCGCCGCGCCTGCGGATCGAGGCCGAAGGCTGCGCCAGCGGCCAGCCCAAGGGAAGTGTTCGCGGGATCGGAGCCCGAGTGGCCGCTGTCGGAGGACAGCACGGCGAACCCGCGCGCCAGCGGGACCGTCCCGCCGGACGCCATGCCGTCCCGCTTGTCGCCGAGCGCGGGCACGACGACGCCGTCATTGCCTCCATTCACCTGATGCAGGAAGCGGCCGTTCCATTCGACCGGCAGCCGCAGTTCGAACCGGATGGCGTAGGATTTCCCATCCGCACCAACTCGCTGGTTGGCGAGACCGGTAACGATGCAGTGCTTTGGCAGGCCGCTGCCCGCCTCTTGCATTTTGGACGAGCTGATCTCGGCCCCGGCAGTTTCGAGCGTTGTCGTCGCAACCTGAGTGCAGACTTCGCCGTCCGCCTGCGCCGCGGCCGGCAAGCAGGCCACCATCGCGAACGCACCCATCCGCATCCATCCCATGGCGTTCATGCAGGCCTCCCCAGTAACATTGGTTATATTTTATAATTATTACATCAGCCGGCTTCCTTGACAAGTATGGAACGGAATAAGAGCGAATCGAGCGAGGTCGGACGGCCGCACCTGACCGGCCGCCGCGGCCGGTCAAAGATTTCGGCGCGTCGCGCAGGCATGGCCTCAACGACCGCAGGCGATCCAATGTTTGGAAGCGTCGTCGTTGACTTCCACCACTGCCGCCGCCCGCCGCGTCAGCACGGCGCGCTGATTGATATAGCCCTTGTCGGTAATCTCGCCGCCATCGACGGACGCAGGCTCGGCCATCAGCAGCGCACGTGTCGCGTGGCCGGAAGAATTCGGCGTTTGCGCCTTCAGTTTCGCCAAGCCCTGCGCGATTGCTTCGCGCACCTTGTCATGGCCGATCACGTCGTCGGCGCTGGCCGCGTCCGGCAACCCGGCGTGGCTGCGGCAGGCCGCAATGTTCGGGAAGACGAGGAAGCGCACCTCGTCGCCATCGTGGCCGGTGACGACGATGTCCTGCGCCAGCGGCGCGAGCGCAGCAATGCCGGCAACGCGCAGCGTGCCGACACTGACCCAGGTGCCGGAATTGAGCTTGAAATCCTCCGCGACGCGGCCGTCGAAGAACAGCCCGAGCTCGGGATGCGCGGGATCGGCGAACTTCACGGCATCGCCGATCAGGTAGAAGCCTTCTTCGTCGAAGGCCTGCGCCGTCAGCTCCGGCGCCTTCCAGTAGCCGGGCGTGACGTTCGGCCCGCGCACCCGCACCTCCAGCTTGTCACCCGACGGCACCAGCTTCAATTCGGTGCCGGGAATCGGCACGCCGATGTTGCCGGATCGCTTGGCGAGGAAGTGGCAGTCGGTGGCCAGCGGCGAGGTCTCGGTCGAGCCCCAGGCCGACACCATCGGAAGCTTTCGTCCGACGGTCTGCAGCGAAAGCTCTTCCAGCGCGTCCCACAGGTTCTGCGGCAGTGCTGCGCCGGCATAGAAGGCGAACCTGACGCCGCCGAAGAATTTCCTGCGCAGCTCCTCGTCGCCGCGCAGCGCCGCGATCAGCATGTCGAAACCGCGCGGCACGTTGAAATAGACCGTCGGCACCACGCTGCGCAGGTTGGCGAGCGAGGTATTGAACAGCCCTGGCGCCGGCTTGCCGCCGTCGACATAGAGCGTGCCGCCATTGCGCAGCACGAGGTTGAAATTGTGGTTGGCGCCGAAGGTGTGGCTCCAGGGCAGCCAGTCGAGGATGACGAGGTCTTCGCCCGCATCCTCGAGAAAAGTCCAGGTCTGCGCCTTGGCCTCTTGGCTCGAGGTCAGCATGCGCTGGGTGTTGATCACGGCCTTCGGCGTACCGGTCGAACCCGAGGTAAAGAGAAACTTCGCGATCGTGTCCGGCGTTATCGCCGCGAACGCCTTTGCGACGTCAGGCGTTTCCGCCGTCGAGGCGACGTCGGTGAAGGCGATAGCGTCGCCATCGGAAGCACCGCTGACGATCCTGGCCTGATGCAGCGGCTGGATCGCCGCGAGCGCCGCGGCAAACGGCTTCGTTGCGGAGACATAGATCGCGCCGGGCTGCAGCAGCGCGATCATGCTCTTGAGCTTGTCGAAATCCCTGGACATCAGCGAATAGGCGGGCGAGATCGCCGCCACGGGCACGCCGGCATGCATCGCGCCAAGCGCAAGCAGCGCATGATCGACGCTGTTGTCGGACAGCACCGCCAGCGGACGTTCCGCGCTCAGCCCCTGCGCCAGCGCCCAGGCGGCGACGGAGCGCACCTGCCTGAGCGCATCGCGATAGGTCACCGTCGTCCACGGCGCCTCGCGCGTGCGCTCGCCGAGGAAGGCGCGATCCGGCGCCGCGCGCGCCCAATGCTCCAGCCAGTCGCCGACGCAGCGCGCCGCAGGCTTCAACGGGGTCGTCGACCTGACGAGGGTGGCGCCATCGGCGCGGCGCGCGGCGACGATGGCGGGTGTCGCAAACAGGCTGGCGGGATCATCACCGCGGACGGCGGCCATCGTCATGATTTCCTCTCCTCGCCCCGGGGGGCTTGCAGTCTCGTCGCGGGCTGCCTGGCTATAATGTTGGTCAGAACAATTGTTGTCGTCAACAACAATCTTTTCCTCCTGGCGCCGGTGCGCTACAAGGAAACAACGCCGGAGGAAACAATTGTCCAGCCATGCCGTCCACCCGGGAACGGGAATTCCGCTTCGCAAGAAGCGGTCTGCCAAGGGTCAACCGCGGCGGACCGAGCCGGACGAAGCGATCGGCCTTGACGCGCTGGTGGGGCATGCCGGCTACGCCGTGCGGCGCTTCCAGCTCTGGATCTTCCAGGATTTCATCAAGACGCTTGCCGCGGTCGACATCAGGCCGACGCAGTATTCGGTCGTGACCGTGATCGGCGCCAACCCCGGGCTCACGCAGGCGGCGGTCGCCAAGCGGCTCGGCATCGAGCGCGCGCGGCTCGTTCACCTGCTCGACAGCCTGGAGCAGCGCAAGCTGGTCAAGCGTGTGCCATCGGCCACCGACCGGCGCTCGCATGCGCTGCATCTCACCGCGCAGGGCGAGGAGCAGCTGCGCAAGTTCAAACGGCTTGCGGCCGAGCATGAGCGGCATGTCGCCGAGAAGATCGGCAAGGAGAACCGCGAGCGGCTGCTGCAGATTCTTGCCTGCTTCACCTGACGGCGCGATCAGGCCGGAAGGATATCCCCGATCATGGCCCGGCCCTTCTGAACGGCCTGCGCGAGGCGCTCCTTCAGCGATTGCGCCGGACGCAGATCGCCGGAGGCCAGCACATGCGTCAGGGTTCCGACATTGGTCCGGCTGCGTTCGACCTCTTCGTCGAGCGCCGCCGCCACCGCCGCCATCTGCTCGCTCAGCCGCTTGCCCCAGTCGGAATTGCCAAGCTCGATCTGCGTCTTCAGCGCACCCTCGATCGCGTAAATCCCCTGTAGGATGCCCTTGGCGACAGTGACGCGATTGCTTTTCAGGGCAACGGCCAGCAGCAGCCGCTTCTCGTCGATCTGGTCGAGCGCCATCGAAACCACGAGCGCATAGGGCGTTGCCGCGACAGCGGCGGGAGCCTTGCTATCGACCGCCTTGGTCGCGAGATGCAGCAGGTGCCAGGGTGTCGCCAGTCGTCTTGCAACGATCGTCAGGGCGAACGGTATCGCGTCGGCATTCGCCGCCTTCAGCGCCTTCAGTTGGTCGAGGACCTTGGTGAGCGCCGCTCCTTCGAGCTTTACAATCTTCGGCGGAAGACCCTGGCCGAATTTGGTCAACGCCTCGCTGGCGCGAAACACCGTGAACACTTTTGCGAGATCGTCGAAGATCGCCGGCGAGCTCGTGTACATGCCAAGCGCAGAACGCACCATGTGGCTGCCCTCGCTCGAGCGCATGGTGCCGTCCAGATAGCCCAGCGCCTTCTTCTGGAAGCTGAGCGCCAGCTTTTCCGCTTCCTTGGGATTGGCGAGAGCCTTGCCGACATTGGCGATATATTCCCGCGACATCGTCGTCAGCAGCTCGGTCTTCAAGAGATCCCAGATTGGCACGAGCGACCCCCGCGCGATCTGGCCGCTGTTGGCGCGTTCCGGCGCACCGTCGACCAGCACCGGCTCCAGCGGCTGGAAGAACAGACGCGCCGCTTCGTTGCGGCGCTCGTTTCCGCTGGGGAACTCGGCGCGCAGCGAGGCGATCAGTTCCTCCGTGCGAGGAATGGGCTCACCGAGCCCGAGCAGCCGTTCGAGTTCGGCAAGCAGCCGTCCACGCACCTGCGGCGAAAGTTGCGCCAGGTACTCCTTGAGCTGCTCACTCGACCGATCCGGTTGAGCCATCGAAGCAAAGCACCTTTTCCGTGCGCACGTGACGCGCCAGCCAACGGAATGTCGGTTAAGGAGTACCGGGGAAAGGTGAATTTCCGCCGAAGATGCAACCGTCAGTTTGAAGCATTGCGGGCGCTGCAACCGAATACCGTGGCCGCACGCTTCGAGACAGTGACCTGCCTATTTTCTGAGCAAATGCCGCTTTCAACACTCCGGCGACAGAGCGGAGCTCCTCACACAAGCGATTGATCAGAAAACAATATTCCCGAATACCCGCTGGACCATGAGATGTACACAATGGCACGTCGCTTGCTTCGTCCTGACAGGGTCAGCAAGCGGCTTAATGATTGAAAGGGAGGCCCGACGTGCCCGAGACGGTAGCTGCGATCGTGGCTGCACATCGCAACGGATCGGCTTCGCCTGCGGAGACCGTGGCGCGCAGCTATCGGCGGATCCGCGAGCACAACGATGGCGCCATCTTCATCGCGCTGCGCGACGAAGGGGAGGCGATTGCGGAGGCCGAAGCGCTGGCGAAGCAGGATGCCGCCAGTCTTCCGCTGCTCGGCGTGCCCGTCGCCGTGAAAGACAATATCGACGCCGCCGGTCTGCCGACCACCGCTGCCTGCCCGGCCTTCGCCTATCGGCCAGGGCAGGACGCGACCGCCGTGGCGAGGCTGCGCGCGGCCGGCGCCATCGTCATCGGCAAGACCAATCTCGACCAGTTCGCGACCGGTCTCGTCGGCGTGCGCTCGCCCTACGGCATTCCCGTCAATCCGATCCGCGGCGACCTGGTGCCGGGCGGATCGAGCTCGGGATCGGCCGTGGCGGTCGCGGCGGGCCTCGTGCCGCTGGCGCTGGGCACCGACACGGCAGGAAGCGGCCGGGTGCCGGCGATGCTCAACAACATCGTCGGCCTGAAGCCGAGCCTCGGCCTGGTCTCCACATCGGGCGTGGTGCCGGCATGCCGGACGCTCGACTGCATCTCGGTATTCTCGCTTACCGTCGACGACGCGATGGCGGCGTTGCAGGCGATGGCCGCGCCGGATGCCGGCGATCCCTTCTCGCGCAACCGGCCGCTTGCCGGCATGACGTCGTTTCCCGGAAAACTGCGACTCGGCATACCCCGCAAGGGGCAGCTGATCTTCTTTGGCGACTGGCATTCCGAGCAGGCCTATGGCGAGGCGTTGCAGCGCTGGAGCGCGCTCGGCGCCGAGCTGGTCGAGTTCGATCTCGAGCCGTTTTATGAGACCGCGCGCCTGCTCTATGAGGGGCCGTGGGTGGCGGAGCGCTATCTCGTCATCCGCAATCTGCTGGCGTCATCGCCGGAGGCGATCCATCCCGTGACGCGCGAGATCACTGCGGCCGGCGCGCGCCTCAGCGCGGCAGAGACGTTCTCCGCGCTGTATCGCCTGCAGGCGCTGCGCGGCGTCGCCGCGCGCACCTTTGCCGATCTCGACGCCATCGTGCTGCCGACCGCGCCGACGGCGTATTCGACCGCGCAGGTGCTGGCGAACCCGATCGAGCTCAACAGCCGGCTCGGCACTTACACCAATTTCGTCAATCTGCTCGATCTGTGCGGCCTCGCACTGCCCGCGGCGATGCGCGCGGACGGCATTCCCTTCGGCATCACCCTGCTGGCGCCGGCCGGCAAGGACGCGCTGCTTGCGAGCATCGGCCGCGTGTTCCACGCCGATACCGGACTTGCCGTCGGCGCCAAGGGCGTGACGCAGCCCGAGCTGGCGCCGCTGCCTGCGACAACCGATGACGAGATCGCGCTGGCCGTGGTCGGCGCGCATCTGTCCGGCATGGCGCTGAACGGCGAGCTGCAGGCGCTGGGCGCACGGCTGCTGGAAGAAAGCGTCACCGCGCCGGACTACAGGCTCTACGCGCTCGACACCACGCCGCCGAAGCCTGGGATGCTACGCGTCGATGCGGGCGCCGGCAGCGCGATCAAGCTCGAACTGTGGGCGCTGTCGGCGGCCTCCTTCGGCAAATTCGTCGCCGCGATCCCGCCGCCGCTGTCGATCGGCACGATCCGCCTCGCCGGCGGCCGTGGCGTCAAGGGATTCCTCGTCGAGCCGGCGGCGGTGAGCGGGGCGCGCGATATTTCCGCGTTCGGCGGCTGGCGCGCATTCGTGGCGCGGCAGGCGGCGGAGTAATGCGGGCGAATGGCGAGTAGCGAATGGCGAATAGGGACGAGAGCCCCATTCGCCATTTGCTACTCCCTATTCGCCTCGCAACTACACCGACACCGCGTAAAGCTCGTACTCGCCGTGCACCAGCTCGATGTGGGCGCGCATCGCGGCCGCTGCGCCGCTACGGTCGCCGCGCATGATGGCGACGACGACGCGGTCGTGCTCGGCGTGAGACTTCGCCAATCGTCCGAGATTGCGGAACTGGGCGCGGCGGAACGGCTGCACCCGCACCCGCGTCGCCAGCGTCATCTCGGCGATGTAGCCGTTCTGCGAGCCGGCATAGATCGCATTGTGAAAGCGTTCGTTGACGGCGTGGAAGCGCTCGGGATTGCCGGCATGGCTGAGCACGCGCAGCTCTTCGTGAATGGCCTCCAGCCGGGCGCGGTCCACGGCCGGCATGCGCTCGGCGGCGAACCCCGCGCACAGCGCCTCGAGCTCGGCCATCGCCTCGAACATGCCGTTGAGCCGCTCCAGCGTGGGCCGCGCCACCACGGCGCCGCGATGCGCGCGGGCCTCGACCAGGCCGCTTGCCGCGAGCTGCCGCAGCGCCTCTCGCACAGGCGTGCGCGAGACGTTGAAACGCCGCGCGATGTCGGTCTCGTCCAGCGGCGCGCCGGGCGGAAGCTGCCCGCGCACGATCTCGTCGGCGAGCTGCAGGCGAAGCTCTTCCGCACGCGTGACCTTGGCCCGGCCGGGCGTCGGCCGGTCGACGCGGCGCAGCGCCGTTTCGGGGCTGGCGCCGCCGCGAGCCTTGGGAAGATCCTTGGGAAGATCGTCGAGGCTCATGATTTTCGATCCTGCGGTTCGTCGACGATGCTGACATGCGCGGCGACGATTCTCCAACCCTCGGGGAAGCGTATCCACGTCTGCATCTGCCGCCCCACCTTCGCTCCCGCCCATGCGTCGCGATAGAACAGCGTCGAGGCCACCGCGGCATCGCGGCCGTAGGTGGTGATGACGGTCTTGTCGGTCCTGCGCATCAGCCCGATCGGCGAGCGTGCGGCGCGGAACGCCATGATGGATTCATAGCCGTAGAGATTTTCGCCGATGCCGTAACGCAGCGTGCGCCCGTCGTTGCGGAACAGCTCGTCGAGCACGGCGACGTCGTTGTCGACCAGCGCCGTCTCGTAGCGCTGGAACTGCGCGGTGACCTCGGCGAGCACGTCGGGAAGATCGATTTCCATCTCAGAGCCCTCGCGGCGGCGGCGCAGCCGCAACGCCCATCGCCTCCAGCGCGGCTGCCACTCGCAGCGCGACGTCCTCGCGCCAGGGCGCGGCGATGACCTGCACGCCGATCGGCATCGGCTCCAGCGGCACCGGCACGGCAACCACCGGCAGGCCGATGAAGGAGATCGGCTGGGTGTGGATGCCGATATTGGCGCGCACCGGAAGCTCGACGCCGTCGAGCACGAAGGTCGCCTGCCCGATCTTCGGCGCGACGCAGGGCGTGGCCGGCGCAACGATCACGTCGACCGACCGAAACAGCTCCAGCACCTTGGCGCGATACCAGCGGCGGAATTTTTGCGCGCGGTCGACCAGTACCGCCGGAACCATCGCGCCCGCGATGAAGCGGTCGCGCACGGCGGGATCGAAATCTTCCGGTCGCTGGCGCAGGCGGTCGAGATGCAGCGAGGCACCTTCCGTGGTGGTAATGATGTAGGCCGCGGCGCGGGCGCGCGCCGCCTCGGGAATGACGGCGGTTTCCGTCGCGCCGAGCGCCTTGGCGACGCGGGCGATTGCCTCCCGCGCCTCGGGGAAGACGCTCTTCTGGAAGTAGTCGTCGGCGACCGCAACTTTCAATCCGCCGATGCCTTGCGCCAACAGGCCTGTCACCGGCTCGACCGGCCGCGTCGTGCAGGCCGCATCGTCGGCATCGGGGCCCTGCATTGCGTCATAGGCAAGCGCGAGGTCGCTGACGTTGCGGGCGAACGGGCCGAGGTGATCGAGGCTCGAAACGAAGGGATAGGAGCGCGCGCGGGACAGCCGGCCGTAGGTCGGCTTCAGGCCGAAGATGCCGCAGAACGACGAGGGCACGCGGATCGAGCCGTTGGTGTCCGATCCCAGCGCAATCGGCACCAGGCCGCCGCCGACGGCGCTGCCCGAGCCGCCAGAGGAGCCGCCGGTCATCCGCGAGGGATCATGCGGATTGCGCGAGGGGCCATCATGGACGTTCTCGCCGGTGAAATCGTAGGCGTACTCGCCCATGTTGAGCGCGCCCGCCAGCACCGCCCCGGCGGCTTCCATGCGCTCGATCAGCGTGGCGTCGCGCACGGCGGGCGGCCGGTCGCGATTGATCTTCGATCCGGCGCGGGTCGAGAGGCCTTTCACGTCGAACAGGTTCTTCACCGCAAACGGCACGCCGGCCAGCGGGCCGACGCTCTTGCCGGCGGCGATCGCGGCATCGATCTCGCTCGCAGTCGCCCGTGCCCGCTCGGCGGTGACGTCGGTGAAGGAATTGAGGATCTTGTCGTGCTTGCCGATCCGCGCCAGCGCGGCTTCGGTGACTTCGACCGCCGACAATTTTCGCGCAACAACTGCTTGCGCGATCTCGGACGCGGACATGCCGTCTGATGCAGCGGTCATTGCGGTGTCAGGCTGAATAGACACTGGCGGACTCGGCTTCATCTGATAGCGTGAACTCATCGACCAGGCGGCCGAGCCGCAACGACACTTCGAGATTGCCGCGCACCGCCGGCCGCCAGGCGTCCTCCACCCGCAGGCCCAGCGCCTTCGCCACGGAATCGATGTAGTCGTCCAGAGAGTCGGCAGCCATGATTCCTCCCGTCGTTCTTCTCAGACCGGCAGCGGCGGATGCGGGATCGCTTCCAACAGCTCGCGCGTATAAGCGTCCTGGGGATCGCCGAGCACCCTTTCGGACGTGCCTTCCTCGACGATTCGCCCGGCGCGCATCACGATGACACGATCGCACAACAGGCGCACCACATTCAAATCATGGGAGACGAACAGATAGCTCATGCCCATGGACTGCTTGAGGTCCTGCAGCAGATTGAGAACCACCGCCTGCACGGAGACGTCGAGCGCGGCGGTCGGCTCGTCCAGGATCACCAGTTTCGGATGCAGCGCGATGGCGCGCGCAATGCCGACGCGGGCCTTCTGGCCGCCGGAGAGCTGGTGCGGGAAGCGGTCGAGCAGGTTGAGCGGCAGGCCGACGAGGCCGGCGAGCTCCTCGCAGCGGGCGCGCAGCGCGTCGCGGCCCCTGATGTCGCCGAGCTGCAACAGCGGATCGGCAATGGCGCGCGCCGCGGTGAAGCGCGGGTTGAGGCTGTCGGTCGGATCCTGGAACACCATCTGGATGCTCTTGCGCTGCGGCAGCCGCGCAAAGGCCTGCGGCAGGATGGTGCCGATCTCCTCCCCGTCGAACACGATACGGCCGGAGGTCTGGTCCAGCAGGCGCATCACCATCATCGAGGTGGTGGACTTGCCGCAACCGGATTCTCCGACCAAGCCGACGCTCTCGCCATGGCCGACCGAAAAGCTGATGCCGTCGACGGCGCGGAAGACTTCCTGCTCGATCGGCGGCTTGCGGCTGAACAATCTGCCGAGCACGGCGGTCGCGCCCTGGCGCGGGTACTCCTTGACCAGTCTGTCGACGAGAAGGAGGGGCTTGGAATTCCCGTCACCCCCGGGCTCGACCCGGGGGTCCATCGCCTTGGAAGCGCCCTTTGAAGAGTGACGGATGGCCGGGTCGAGCCCGGCCATGACAGGGGAAACAGCCTCCCCTTCCGGCAACAGATCGCGCAGCGACACGCCGATCCGCGGCGTCGCGCGCATCAGCTTCTTCGTATAGGGGTGCGCGGGCCTGGCGAAGATATCGGCCGATAACGCGGTCTCCACCACATGACCCTTCTCCATCACCACCACGCGGTCGCAATAGGCGGCGGCGAGGCCAAGATCGTGCGTGATCAGGATCGTGGACATGCCGCGTTGCCTCGTCAGCTCCACGATCAGGTCCATCACCGCCTTCTGCGTGGTGACGTCGAGGCCGGTTGTCGGCTCGTCGCCGATCAACAGGCGCGGATTGCAGGCCAGCGCCAGCGCGATGACGACACGCTGGCACATGCCGCCCGACAGCTCGAACGGATAGGCGTGATAGCGCTCGCGCGGGCGCGAGATCTTGACCTGCTCCAGCGCCTCGATCGCCTTCTCGCCGCGACCTGTGACCTGCGACTGCTGCACATGCTGGCGCAGCACGTCCTCGATCTGGTCGCCGACCTTGCGGATCGGATTCAGCGCCGCGCGCGGGTTCTGGAAGACCATCGAGATTTCGCGGCCGCGCAGGTCGCGCATCTCGCTTTCGCTCGCCGCCTTGACGTCGATGCCGGAGAACGTCACCGAGCCCTCGGCGATCCTGCCGGCGCGGTCGAGGATGCGCATCACGGCATAGGAGGTCACCGACTTGCCGGAGCCGGACTCGCCGACGATGCCGAGCGTCTCGCCCTTGCCGACGGTGATGTCGACATGCTGCACGGCCTTGACGATGCCGCGGCGGGTGGTGAATTCGACGGTGAGGTCCCTGACGTCGAGCAGCGGTTGAGCTGTCATCCGTGCCTCTCGCAGAGTGCGTCACCCCAAAAAGTCGAAAACAACCCCATGCAAAGTAGAAGAACGGTAGTTTCGTACCGCGCCGGGCCCATCATCACGTCCTCCGCTGCGGATCGACGATGTCGCGCAGGCCGTCGCCAAGCAGGTTGAAGCAGAACACCGCGATCATCAGCGCAAGGCCGGGGAACAGCGCGATCCACCATTCGCCCGACACCATGAAGCCGGCGCCTTCGGCGACCATGATGCCCCATTCGGCCGTGGGCGGCCGAACGCCGAGGCCGATGAAGGACAGGCCCGCGGCGTTGAGGATGGCGTAGCCCATGGTGAGCGACATCTGCACGATCATGATCGGCATGATGTTGGGCAGGATGTGCACCAAGAGGATGCGCGTCTCGCCATTGCCCGACAGCCGCGCCGCCTGCACGAAGCCGGCGTTGCGGCGCACATTGGCCTCGGCGCGGGCGACGCGGGCATAGAGCGGGAAGTTCACGATGGCGGTGGCCAGGATGATGTTCTGCACTGAGTTGCCGAGCGCCGCGACGATGCCCATCGCCAGCACGAACAGCGGGAAAGCCATGATGGTGTCGGCGATGCGGCCGACGATGCGGTCGGTCCAGCCGCCGAAATAGCCGGCGGCGACGCCGGCAAGGCCACCCATCAGGAAAACCAGCGCGACGGAGCTGACGGAGATGAAGATGTCGAGCCTCGTTGCGACAACAACGCGGCTGAAGATGTCGCGGCCCAATTGGTCGGTGCCGAACCAGTGCGCCGCCGACGGCGACTTCAGCGCCTGCGCGGTGTCGGAGGCGAGCGGATCGTACGGCACCACATAGGGGCCGAACATCGCGGCAAAGAGAATGACGACCAGCAGCCCGAAAGCGAATGCGGTGACCCTGTTCTCGCCGAGCACGTATCTGGTGTGCTCGATCATCGAGACGAGGCCGGATTTGCGCTTGGTCTCCTCGGCCGGGACGGAGTCGGCGGTGACGCTGCTCATGCTTTTTCCTCAGCCCTCCAGCCGGACGCGCGGATCGATCACGCCGTAGAGAATGTCGATGAACAGATTGAGCAGCACATACATGACCGCCATGGTCAGCACGAAGCCCTGCACCGGCGCGAAGTCGGAGGCGATCAGCGCCTCCACCGCATAGGAGCCGATGCCGGGCCAGGCGAACACCTTCTCGACCAGCACGTTGGCCCCCAGCAGGAACGAGAACACCATCGACAGCGTGGTGATGACCGGCAGCATGGCGTTGCGGAAGGCGTAGGTGACGACGACGGTGTGCGGCGACAGCCCGCTGGCGCGCGCGGTGCGCACGAATTCGGACGCCAGCACCGCCAGCATCGAGGCGCGGGTCATGCGCGCGATCGGCGCCAGCGAGAAGATCGCGAGCGTCGCGGCGGGCAGCACCAGCTGGCTCAGCGCGGAACGAAATGCTTCGAGGTCGCGCGCGATCAGGGTGTCGATGAGGTAGAAGCCGGTCACGGTCGGCGGCGCGCTGTAGAACACGTCGAGCCGGCCGAGCGGCGCCGGCGACCAGCCGAGGCGGAAATAGAAGACATAGACCAGCACGAGGCCGGTGAAGAACACCGGCAGCGACACGCCGGCCGTGGTGGTGACGCGACAGAGATGATCGATCCACGATCCCGGCCGCGTGGCGGCGAGGACGCCGAGCGGCAGCGCGATCGCGATCGAGAAGAACAGCCCGAGCAACGTCAGCTCGGCGGAAGCCGGCAGGCGGTTGCGGATTTCCGTCGCCACCGGCTGGCCCGTGGTCAGCGAGGTGCCGAAGTCGCCCTGGGCGAGATCGCCGGTGTAGCGGACGAACTGCTCGACCAGCGGCTTGTCGAAGCCGAGCTTCTTCCTGATCTGCTCGATCGCCTCCTTGGTGGCGGCGGGACCGGCGAAATAGGCCGCGGGATCGCCGGGCAGCGCGCGCGTCAGCAGGAACGTGACGATGACGACCCCGATCAGGCTCGGGATCGCGAACATCAGCCGCTTGCCGATCATGGTCAGCATGGCGCGCTCGCGCGCCAAGCGAATGGCGAATAGCCGGTGGCGAATAGCGAATAGCGAATGGCGAGTAGAAGATCACCTTTTGCGTTCACCATTCGCTACTCCCTATTCGCCATTCGCCACTCGCCATTCGCCCTCTCACGCCTTCACGAGCGCGCGGTAGTCCAGGCGGCGGTGGAACCAGTACTGATAGCCGGAGACGTTCTTCTGCATCGCAACGTTGACGAAGGGCTGGTACAGCGGGATGCGCGGCACCTCGGCGAAGGCGATGTCGACGAAGCCCTTCACGTCGGCATCGTATTTCGCCTTGTCGCCGACGGAGGCGGCATTGCGCGCGCCGTCGATCAGCTTGTCCATTTCGCCCGACTTGTAGCTCATCGTGTTGAAGATGGAATTGTTGCCGTGATAGCACCAGTAGAAGAAGTATTCGGGGTAATCGAGCCAGCCCGAGAACACGTTGGTGTAGAGCGGCAGCTCCTTCTTGGTGAGCTCGGTGCGCCAGTTGGCGCCGGGAATCTTGTTGATCGTGGTCTTGATGCCGAGCTGGGCGAGGCTCTCCTGCACCAGGATGCAGAGCGGCTCGTTGACGTTGGCAAAGTTCAGGTCGAACGACAGCGTAGTCTCGAAACCGTTGGCATAGCCGGCCTCCGCCAGCAGCGCCTTCGCCTTCGCCATGTCGGTGTTGAACTTGGTCGGCTGCGGCCAGGCCACTTCGGTCGCCTTGGTCGCGGGCGCGCCGAACATCGGATTGCCGAGGCCGAACAGCACGGCGTCTATGATCTTTTGGTATGGGATCGCATAGGCCATGGCCTGCCGCACCTTCGGATTGTCGAACGGCGGCTTGGTCACGTTCATGCCGATATACTGGATGCCGTTGGAGAACGGCAGCGACACCACGTTGAGCTTGCCGTTGGCCTTCATCTCCTGAAAATCCTTGAACGGCAGCTCATAGGAGATGTCGGCATCGCCGCGCTCGAGCAGCGCGCGGCGGTTGCCGGCCTGCGGCACCATGCGCCAGATCACGCGCTTGATCTTCGGCAGGGGACCACCGACCCAGGCGTCGTTGCGCTCCATGATCACTTCGGTGCCGGCGGTCCACTTCGTCACCTTGTATGCGCCGGAGCCCGCGGTCTGCTGCTTGGTGTATTCGAGGCCCCAGGGATCCTTCTCGCTGGCATGCTTCTTCACCAGCTCGGAATTGACGATGCAGGGCACGATGACCGCGAGATCGGGAATGGTGAGGCGATCCTTCTTGGCGAAGTCGACGCGCACCGTATTGTCATCGACGACGACGAACTGCTCGGTCTTGGTCAGCGAGCCCGCGCTCATCTGGAAGGTCGGGAAGCCGCCGACCTTGACGGCGCGGTCGAGCGACCATTTGACGTCCTTGGCTGACACCGGCGTGCCGTCGTGGAATTTGGCGTTCTTCTTCAGCTTGAAGGTCACCGACATGTCGTCGATCTTCATGTCGTCGGCGAGCTCGCCCTTGAACTTGTCGCGGTCGTAGTAGGGCACCCCGCCCGGACCGCTCTTCATCTCGTGGCTGATCAGGCGGTCGTAGCAATTCCACGACACTTCATAGCCGGGCACGTTGGTGCCGACGCCGTGGATGTCGAGGTTGTTGGGGCCGCCTTCGGAGACGATCAGCAGCGTCTCGGAGCGGGCATCGGCTTTTGCAGACGACCAGATTGCCGGTGCCGGCACCATGGCGCCTGCCGCCAGCCCGGAGACAGATCTGAGGAAATCGCGACGCTTCATGGGATGCTCCAAGGCTTTCTGTGAAAATGCCGGAGCGGGATTCGCAAGGATTATGCCAGAGCTTAATGAGGCCCTAACGAACGAATAACATACTGTTATCGCAATGAAATTCCTCCTGATGCCGCCCACCGCGCCTATTTCGCAGGCGCACAGATTGCATACAAAGCGCCGGCTTTGCTCAAAATATAGGCTGACAAATTGGGCGGCCCGATCGTTGTGCGGCGCATTGCTTCAGGGGCAATAGTCCTCGCCATTGATGCGCAGGCAGCGGGGCGAGGCGACCAGCTGCCGCCGGCCGCAGCCGTCGGTCGAGGCAATCTTCTTCAGCGCCCGCAGCGCGGCCATGGTGGGTCGATACCAGAGGTAGGGGTTCGTCCGAGAGCAGCGAGGCGCGGCGCAGCCAGCATCAGGGCCATCAGGCAACGCTTCAGCGCCAAATTCACGTCCGCTCGCAAATAGCCAGATCCCGCGAACAGGCTGCGCGCGCGGCGCGGATGGCCGGCGGCCAGCAAGGCGCCGGGGCCAGGCAAGTCATATTCGCGCCAGCGCGGCGGCGCTGTAACATGCGCCGATATCGCAGTTCAGCGTTTCCGCGCCGCACGGGCGCGCGCATCTGCTGGAAACACGGGTAGATGTCATGGACCCTCAAGCGACCCTGACGTTTCGCTGTCCGAGCGAACTCGACGACATCCTGCCGCGACCGATTCCGGCGGTGTACGGCCTGCCCGACTGGTTCAAGGCCCTGCCGCAAAAGGCGTTCAACCCGACCATGGGCGCCGAGGCCCAGACGGTGAAGAAATGCCCGCCCTTCATCGATGCCATGACGCACGGATTCCTGATTCCGTTGCCCATCGACCTTGAGGTGCGGGACGGCGAATTCTCCTGGAATTTCGAAGTCCCCGAAGGGTTCGTCAGCGAATATTCGCATTCGCCGATCGGGTTTCACGACTCCAGCCAGATCGTCGGCACTCCCTTTTTTGACGAGGATCGCTTCGTCATCAAGTTCAACAATTTCTGGACCATTGAGGCGCCGCCGGGCTACTCGATCCTCTTCACTCACCCGGTCAACCGCGCCGACCTGCCGTTCACGACGCTGACCGGCCTGGTCGATTGCGATACGTTTCACGACAGCCCCATCAATTTTCCGGCGCGCTGGCATGATGCCGCCTTCAACGGAATCCTCCCGAAGGGCACGCCGGTGGCGCAATGCCTGCCGATCAGGCGCGAAAGCTGGACCGGCCGGTTCGAAACGTTTTCCACGGAAGAAGCGGAGCAGATGATCCGGACGCGCGAGGCTATCGGACAGGACGCCGACGTGTACCGAAGGCGTTTTCGGATGCCGAAGCGCTAGAGCGTGATGACTTCTCTTCGAATCGTCATCCCGCTCTAGCTTCTTGTCTGAGCATGATCTTTTCGGAAAACCGCTTCACATTTTTCCGGATCGTGCTTTAGTCTGCCGGCTGCGGCGGTCGCAGAAACCGCGCGGCGTCGCTCGGCCTCAGCCAAAACCGGCCGCGCGAGGCCGCCGAGAGCGAGGTCAGCGCGGTGCCGTAGCGCGCAGTATCACCGCGCGCCGCCGTGCGGAAGCACTCGAAGCCGGCATCAAGCTGGCCAAGCTCCAGCAGACAATGGCCGAGATTAAGCCAGGCCCCCGCATCGTTTGGGCGGATGGCGAGATAGCGCCGAAAGCCTTCCGCCGCCGGCTCATTCTCACCGAGTTCCTGATGCGCCTTGGCAAGGCCGAACAGGGCATCGGGCGCCTGCGGCGAAATGTCGAGCGCCTGCGCAAAGGCGACCCTGGCGCTGGTGCAGTCCCGGCGGGAGAGCTGGGCATAACCGAGCTGGAGGGATATTTCCGGGCTCGAGGGCGCGACCTCAACACCGCGCCCGAGCATGTCGACCGCCTCGTCGTAGCGGCCCTGCAAGGTCAAGGCGTAACCCAGGACGTAAAGCGCGCTGGCGTGGCGCGGATCGGCCTCGAGCACCTCAGCCGCCAACCGCGCCGCGTCAGCGGCACGGCCGTCGTCCAGCGCAAGCATGGCCTGCGCCAGCAAATCGCCGGGGCCGCTGCCGACATTGCCTGCGTCGAAATGTTCATCCACCATCGCCGGTCTCGTTCTGATGACGCCACATGGCGGCATATAGCCCGCTTTTCGCCAGCAAGGCCTGGTGCGTGCCGCGCTCCGCAACCACGCCTCGATCGAGAACGATGATCTCGTCGGCGCCAACGACGGTAGAAAGCCTGTGGGCGATGATCAAGGTGGTCCGATTGCGCGAGACCGTTTCCAGCGCGCCCTGGATTTCCTTCTCCGTCCTGGAATCGAGCGCGGACGTCGCTTCGTCGAGCACCAGAATGCGCGGATTCTTCAGAATCGTGCGCGCGATGGCGACGCGCTGCTTTTCGCCGCCCGACAGTTTCAGGCCCCGCTCGCCGACCTCGGTCTCGTAGCCGTCGGGCGCCGCACGAATGAGCCCGTCGAGTTGCGCATGCCGGGCGGCTTCCTCAACCTCCGCGTCCGTTGCCGACATGCGGCCATAGCGGATGTTGTCGCGCAGGGTGTCGTTGAACAGTACCGTGTCCTGCGGCACGATACCGATCGCCGCGCGCAATGAAGCCTGCGTCACCTCGCCGACATCCTGTCCGTCGATCTGTATTCGGCCCGAAGTCGCGTCGTACAGGCGAAACAGCAGCCGTGCGATGGTCGATTTGCCCGACCCGGATGGACCGACGACGGCGAGAGACTTGCCTGACGGCACGTCGAAGCTGACGCCTTTGAGGATGGCGCGCCCCGGCTCATAGGCAAACACCACATCGTCAAAACGGATCACGCCGCTTCCGGCCTTCAGGGGTTGCGTCCTGGCGCGGTCCTCTATCTCGGGCTCCTCCCCCAGCACCGACAGCATCGCCTCGATATCGGCCGCCGCCTGCTTGACCTCGCGATAGGCGAGGCCGACAAAATACAGCGGCTGATAGAGCTGGAACATCATGGCATTGATCAGCACGAAGTCGCCGACCGTCTTGGTGCCGGCCTTGACCTCGAGCACGCACATCACCATGGCGACGCCGAGACCCGCGGTGAACAAGATGGTGTTCGCCGAATTCGTCACCGACAGCGACGTGATCGCCTTGACGCTCGCCTCCTCGTAGCGCCGCATCGCGGAATCGTAGCGCCGGATCTCGCGGTCCTCGTTGCCGAAATATTTTACCGCTTCGTAATTGATCAGCGCATCGACAGCCCTCGAATTCGCATCCGTGTCGGCGTTGTTCACAATGCGGCGGACGCCAAGCCGGCTCTCGGTCAAACGCCAGGTCAGGACAACGTAGCCCATGACCGTGAGCAGGACGGTGACGACATAGCGCCAGTCGAACTGCCACGTCATGTAGCCGACGATCAGCAGCAGCTCGATGAAGGTCGGCAGCAACTGCATCGCGATCAGCCGGACGATGATCTCGACGCCGTTGCGGCCGCGCTCGAGGACGTGGCTCAGGCCGCCGATCTTTCGCTCGAGATGGAAGCGCAGCGACAATTCATGCAGATGGGCGAAGGTCTTCACCGCCATGCGCCGCACCGCATGCATCGTAACCTTGCCGAACAGGCCGTCGCGCAGTTGCGTCAGCGCCGATTCCAGAATGCGGGCGATGCAATACGCAACGACCAGCGCCGCCGGCGCGCCCAGCAGCCATACCGTCCACTGCGACCCCGCCATCGGCGGCTTTTCGGGATCACCGACCAGCGCGTCGGTGATCAGCTTGAAAAGCAGGGGAATGGAAAGCGTCGCCAGCTTCGTCGCCAGCAGCAACAACAGTGCGACGACCACCCGCAACTGCAAATCCCGCCGGTCGCGGGGCCAGATACAGGGCAGCAACTGGACGATCATGGACGACATCGCCCGCCGTTCCCGGGGCGGAGCAGGCTTGCCGTCATCATCGCTTTCGCTCTCGGCGGTCATTGATTCCCGTGCCGGAATTGACAGCCGGCGGTTGCAGTCTAGACTGGTTAGAGCCCCATTTACGAATGAGGGTGGCGACTTTTTGGGGTTGGCCGTCACCCGTCAAGGTGAGGACATTTTGATGCCTGGCACTGAGAAGAACCGTGAGGTTGGCGTTCGTACATTTGTTCTGCCGCCATTGCTGACACAGCATGCGCTTCCCGCGAACATCGAGGAGGCGAGACGTCCGGCTGCCCGGATGGAGGGATCGTGCAAGAATTCGACGCCAAAGACCCTGAATAACTGCTTTTATCGGGCTCGCGGGCCGTTGGCTCCCGAGTAACGCGAAACTGCCGGACGGTACGATCGACTTGCTCCGCCTGAGGGGGACTTCAGGCGGAGCGGTGTCGTGTTTGCCGCCCGACCGCAGGGAATAGCTCTCCCGTGATCGAACCGACAAGGGGGCCCGGGCCTTTGCTCTCGCCAGATTGGTTCGCAAGAATCGCCGTCGACTCGCTGTCCATCCAGGAAAGGCTCGCGGCCGGCCTCTGCGCGGGGAGCCCGACCGAGCCGCCAGAAGCCGCCGCAAGGCTGAAGGCATGGCGAGGCGCCGCGGCCGAGGGCGACGAGGCCCTGTTCGTCGCGCGGCTTGCGCGAGACAGGCTGGACCCTGCCGGCGCCCGATGTCTGTTGGGACGCCCCAAAATCCCCGCGGATTTCGAACTGCCCGAATGGTGTCATGTCCTCCGCCGGGTGCTGGATGCGACGCCGCGCTTGCGCGACGCTGCGCTTGCGCCGGACGCGGCAAGGACTTTCCCCTATCTGCGGCCTCACGACCCGCTGCCGTTCGAAGAATTGTTCGTGCCGTTTGTCGAAACGGCGTGTGCCCTGCTTTCCGAAAACAGGGCAAGCCCCCTTATCTCCGGCGTGCTGAACATCTTCGCCCGCGACCTGTTGCAGGGGGTTGCCAAGATCGCCGCGCGCGTCCTGACGGTGGAGTTTCGCACCTTTCTGGCAAGCCGCCAGTTCGACGATGACGGGGATGCGGATGCCGCACCGGGTCCGGACTCGCGCAAGCAGTATCGCCGCTTCGTCGCGGCAACCTACCGGGATGGCTGGTATCAGCTGTTCGAGGAAAATTGCGTCATGGCCCGGCTGCTGGCGACCGCGCTGGCGCAATGGGTTCGCAACGTCGGCGAATTCGAGAAACGGCTATCCGATGACCTCTCCGAAATAGAGCGGACATTCGGCCGGGGCAAGCCGGCGGGTCGGCCCGTCGCAGCGGAGACCGGCCTTTCCGATCCGCACGACGGCGGCCGCGCGGTGATCTCGGTCGAATTCTCGTCCGGACTCAAGCTCATTTACAAGCCGCGGAGCCTCGGCGTCGAACGCGCGTATTTCGATTTCGTCGCCGCGATCAATCGCATCGACGTCCTCTTGCCGTTTCGGATCCTGACGATTCTCGATCGCGGCGATTATGGCTGGGTCGAGTTTGTCGAACACAGATCGTGTGTCACGGACGAGGAAATCCGCCGTTACTATCGCCGGTCGGGAAATCTGCTTTGCCTGGTCTATGCTCTCAACGGCAGCGACTTCCATTTCGAGAACCTGATTGCCGACGGCGAGCATCCCGTGCCGATCGATCTGGAGACGATCTGTCATCACCGGATCGAAATCGGCGGCGCTCCGGACGAAATGACGGAGCGGCTGCGCCTCTCCGTGCTGGGAACGGACCTGCTGCCCGATCCGGTCAAGCTGGGTCATCAGTACTTCGATATTTCTGCGTTTGCACATTCCGACGCGGAAGAAGGCGAAGCCGACGTTTTGATATGGAAATACGTCAACACCGACGGGATGGACTATGTTTACGAAAGGCAGCGGCCACAAACCGCCGGCAATCTGCCGAAACTGAACGGCAAGACTGCCATTCTGGATGACTACACCGACATCATCCTGGAAGGTTTCGAGGAGGCCTATCGCTTCCTGCAGCAGAAGTCCGATCTGCTGCTCGACGAGAATGGGCCGTTGCGCGCGATGTTTTCGCACCATTCCCGGTTCATCTACCGATCGACCGCTTTGTATTCGCTGATCCTGCAAAGGGCGCTGCATCCCGCCCATGTCCGCGACGGCGTCGATTTCGCCATCCAGTTCGAAGTGCTGGCACGGAAGCTGATCGAGGCGCCGGATCGGCCGATGACCTGGCCGCTGATAGAAGCCGAGACGGCTTCGCTCTGGCAACTGGACATTCCGAGATTCACCGCGCGCGGTGACGAAACCGCCCTGAGACTGGGACCTGACAATTCGATAGCCGGGTGTTTTGCCGATTCCGCGTGGAGCGCTACACGGGCGAAGATCAGGGGGCTGAACGAAGCCGACCTGCGTTGGCAACTCAGCCTGATCGCCGGCTCCTTCGATGTCCGGAGCGCAAACCTTGGTGCCGATCCGGCAGCAGCACCGGAAGAGTTCGGCGATATCGAACCCTTGGGCGAAGACACGCTGCTCGCCGTCGCCATCGACCTGGCAAACGAGATCGAAGCGAAAGCTTTCCGCCAGAACAACGGCGACCTTGGCTGGATGGTGCTGCATTATTCGTCGGCGGCCGAGCGATACACCCTGCAGCCGATGGAGAACGATCTCTACAACGGCCGTGTCGGTGTAGGCCTGTTCTTTGCTGCGCTGGAAGCATTCCTGCCGGGGTCGGCATACCGGGCGCTGGCCCACGCCGCGCTGAATCCGGTGCAGCGCTGGATCAGGACCGCACCCGACACCGAACTGGCGGAGTTCGGCTTCGGTGGTTATGACGGGCTGGCCTCGATTGCCTATGGACTGACCAAAGCGGGGCAGCTTCTGGGAGAGGACGACCTGATCGCGGATGCAGCGATTGCAGCGCGGCGAATTCGCACCACGCAGATCGAAACGGACGAGAGGCTGGACGCCATGAGCGGCGTCGCCGGCGCCATTCCCGCTTTGCTGGCTTGCTACGCGGCGACCGCCGACGAGCAGATTCTTGCCACTGCCATCGCATGCGGCCGCCACCTCTTGCAGCGGCGCGCGCCCGACCCGTTCGGCTTCAGGACATGGCCGACGCTGGAGAAGCGTCACATCACCGGTTTTTCCCACGGCGCTGCCGGCATCGCTTATGCGCTGCTGCAGCTATACAAGGTGACGGGCGATGCCGGGTTCTACCAGGCGGCGGCCGATGCCGTCGGCTTTGAGGGGCGCGCGTTCGTGGCGGACCACAACAACTGGCAGGACTACCGGCGTGCCGCGACCACGCTCGCGCAAGGTCCGAAGTTCTGCATGGCGTGGTGCCATGGCGCACCGGGCATCGGCCTCGGACGGATCGCAGCGCTGGATGTGATGGACACCAGCGACGTGCGGCGCGACATCGCGGCCGCGCTGGCGTCAACCAGCCAGGCCGATCTGCTGCCGCGCGACCATCTGTGCTGCGGCAATACCGGGCTGATGGATACGCTCTGCAGCGCGGGTGAACGATTTTCGGAAGGCGGGTGGTCCCGCAAGGCGCGGCAGCTCGCAGCCAAAACCGTTGCGCGTGGCAACAGGCGCGGCAGCTTCAGCATCGCCTTCGAGAACGGCTTCTTCAATCCCAGCCTGTTTCAGGGAACTGCAGGCGTCGGCTATCAATTGCTGCGGCTGGCCGATCCGGCAAGAATTCCTTCGGTCCTGCTGCTGAATTGATCGAAGCTCACGGCCCATCAACGCGGAGTTCGGCAATGCACGAGGATATCTTGACCGAGGAAGAGTTGAAGCGCGCCGTGCAAAGGGTATTCCGGCTCTCGCAGACCGATCCGGAATTCCGCGCGATTTGCCTGAGCAATCCCAACGAGGCGATACAGCGGATCACCGGGAAGACGGTCGCCCCCGGCATCAGGATTCAGTTCCTTGATTCCGTCCCGGACAAGGCAAGTGACCCCGGCGGCGCAGGGAAGTAATCCACTTTGGCGTCTGACGCCGAAAAAGGCTGCGACATGCTCGAGGCGAACCGCGCCAAGCTGATCGAACTGGAGGCGCTTCGCGGCATCGCGGCATCGATCGTGCTGTTGCACCATTTTCTGCTGGTCGTTGCACCGCGACTGCACGGACGGAATTTTCCCGACGATCCCATTGCATTGGTGCGGACACCGCTGTTCGCGCTGGTCAATGGCACCGCCGCCGTCTCGATCTTCTTCGTGCTGTCCGGCTTCGTGCTGACCCTGCGCGCCATGGAGCGGCAAGACTGGCGCCAGCTCGTTGCCGGTGCCGCCAAGCGATGGCCGCGGCTGGTTCCCCTGGTGGTGACGACAAATATCCTGTCGGCGGTATTCGTATTGCTCGGCCTCTATCAGGACCGCACATGGTTCGGCACGGGGGTCTTCGATCCGGATCTATCCGTCGTCCGGAGCGCGTTGATCGACGGCCTGTTCACGACGTTCTTCCATGGCAGCGCCCGCTTCAACACGGTGCTGTGGACCATGCACTACGAGCTGTTCGGCAGCTTTGCGGCTTACGCGACCGCGCTCATCCTGATCTTCCAGAGATCGTTCGCGCTCGCGATGCCGACCGGCACGATCGTGCTGGTGCTGACCGCGGCCTACACCGGAGATGGCGGCGTCTATTATGCCACGATGGTTTCGGGAGTTTTGATCGCGCGCATCTACATGGAACGCGACACCGTCGCCGTCGCGCTGGCTTTCATGCATCCGTGGCGCGCGCCGATCGTGCTCGTCACCGCCGCCCTCGCGATCGTGCTTTGCGGCTACGAGGGATACTCCAGGCCCACAGGCTTCTATGCCTTCATGGCGCCGTTCGCTTCGCCGGAAATGGAACCCGTTCTGCACGGCATCGCCGCGGTTGCGATCGTGGCGCTGGCCCTGTTTTGCGAACCGCTACGCAAGCAACTGGCGCGGCCGGCCGCAGCGCTGCTGGGCCGGCTGTCCTTTCCAATCTATCTGGTTCATCTGCCGATCTTGCTCGCGCTCATTGCACCGGTCCATTCCAGCCTTGACGCCAATCTCGGCGCCATGGTCGCGGCACCGGTGGCGTTCCTGCTCTTCGTCGCGCTGACGCTGGCGGCCGCCTACCCGCTCGCGCGCTTCGACGAGTGGTGGGTTCGCAAGCTGCACGAGATGACCTCGCGCGTGGTTACCACAATGCGTGCGGCATGATACGCCGTTGCAACTCACCGGTCCGGATTGGCGCGCTCGAACTGGCGCAGCAGGCGGTTGCCGCGTTCGACCGCCGCATCGAGCGCGGCCTTCGCACTCTTCTTGCCGTTGAAGGCGAGCTCGAGCTCGTCCTCGATGGCATCGCGCACCAGCACGAAGGAGCCGAGCCGCACGCCGCGCGAGTTCACCGTCGGCGGCTTCATGGTGACCGCCTCGATCGAGATCGCGGCGCCCGGATTGCGGTCGTAAAAACCCTGCGATCGCGTCAGGTCGTAGGCCGCGCGCGTCACCGGCAGATAGCCGGTGTTCTGGTGCCAGGCCGCCTGCACCTCGGGCCTGGACAGGAAGGCGAAGAATTTCGCGACGCCGGCGTATTCCGCACGCGGCCGGCTGCGCAGCACCCACAACGTGGCGCCGCCGATGATGGTGTTCTGCGGCGCGCCCGCCACGTCAGGCCAGTACGGCAACATGCCGTAGCCGACCTCGAACTTCGAGTTCGCTCTTATGTCGGCGCGCGTTGCCGACGAGCCGATGAAGATGCCGCACTCGCCCTTCTGAAAGCGCGGCTCCGCCGACTGCCCGCGGCCGCTGTAGTCGTAGACCTTGGTAGCCTGCCATTCGGCGAGCTGGCCGATATGCCGCACCACCAGCGCATTGTTGAAGGTCAGTTCCGCATCGAGCCCCGCAAAGCCGTTCGAGCTGGTCGAGATCGGCGCATTGTGGAAGGCGGAGAAATTCTCGATCTGGATCCATGACGGCCACGACGTGGTGAAGCCGCAAGGCGCGCCCGATGCGCGCAGCCGCTTCGCCGCAGCGCCGATCTCCGGCCAGGTCTTCGGTGCGACTTCCGGGTCGAGCCCGGCGGCGCGGAACAGATTCTTGTTGTAATAGAGGATCGGCGTCGAGGCATTGAACGGAAACGACAGCATGTTGCCGGCGACGTCGGAATAATAGCCGGTCACCGCCGGCAGATACGCGCTCGGCGAGAACTCCTCCTTCTGGTCGCGCATCAGCTCGAACACCGGATAGATCGCGCCGCGCGCCGCCATCATGGTGGCGGTCGCGATCTCGTTGACCTGCACGATCGCCGGCTGGCTGCGCGAACGAAACGCGAAGATCGAGGCCGTCACCGTCTCCGTGTAGTTGCCCTTGTAGGTCGGGACGATGCGGAAGTCGGTTTGCGACGCGTTGAAATCGGCGGCGAGCTTCTCCAGATGCTTGCCGAGCTGGCCCGACATCGCGTGCCACCACTGGATCTCGGTGACCGCATGCGCCGGAGAGGCAACAGCGATGGCGACGGCGCCGACGGCGGCGATTGCGGCGGCGAGCCGCAGCAAGAACGTTCGAACCCGTTTCACGGCACCATTCCCTCGGGCGATTCTCACGACGCGGCTTCTTATCAGGCGTTCCTGACTAAGTCCGCCCGCTGCTGGTTGCAATCGGAAACGCTACACGCGCCGCACAATTAACGAAATCAACCAAAACCTCGGCAGGATAGCCACGGTCGGCCGGCTTCTGCTAAAAAGCGTTGAACCTTTTCCTTCCTCCACAGACTCCATCACCAAGGGGATGAGTGTTTGAACGTGTTTGGCCGCGCCCGACTGCAGCGGACAGTGGTTGTTGTTGCCGCGCTGCTCTTGACGGCCGGCTCAACCACCGCCCTTGCGCGCGAGTTTCGCGCCGCCGACACCCAGAACGAGGACTATCCGACCGTCCAGGCGCTGCGCTTCATGGGCCGCCAGGTCGCGGAACGCAGCGGCGGCCGCCATGAAATCAAGGTGTTCCATTCGCGCCAGCTCGGCGAGGAGAAGGAAACGCTGGAACAGACCCGCGCCGGGGCCATCGACCTCAACCGCACCAATGTGGCGCTGATCGGCAACCTCGTCCCGGCGATGAACGTGCTGGCGCTGCCATTCCTGTTCCGTTCCATCGAACATATGCAGAAGGTGCTCGACGGGCCGATCGGCGACGAAATCCTCGGCAGCTTCGAGCCCTACGGCTTCGTCGGCCTCGCCTTCTACGATTCCGGCGCGCGGTCGATCTACAACAGCAACCGCCCGGTCCGCTCGCGCGCCGACCTCGAGGGCCTGCGCATCCGCGTGCAGCAATCCGAGCAGATGAGCGCGATGATGCGCGCGCTCGGCGCCACCCCCGTAGAACTCCCGTATGGCCAAGTCCTGACCGGACTTGCGACAAAGCTGATCGACGGCGCGGAAAACAACTGGCCCTCCTTCGTCACCACGGATCATTACAGGCATGCCGGCCATTACACGCTCACGGAGCACACGATGAGCCCGGAAGTGCTGGTGATGTCGCTGAAGGCGTGGGAGACGCTGCCGGCGGAAGACCGCAGGATCTTCCGCGAGGAGGCGCGGCGCTCCAGCCAGTTCATGCGCGAAAAGTGGCGCGACCTCGAGGAGCAGTCGCGCAAGCAGGCGGAAGCGGCCGGCGTCGTCATCGTGACCGACATCGACAAGCGCCCGCTGGAGGCGGCGATGACCGGCATCTATGCCAGGGCGCAGCAGGACCCTGCTTCCGCCAAACTGATCGAACGTATCCGCAAGGTGGAGTGAAAGCAGCTTTGGCACTGACCAACCACGACGGCACGATGGAACGACCGACGAATTTCGTCGGACGCGCCCGCGTCCGCATCGTCCAGCTGGTCCGCGCCGTGCCGATCCGCTGGCGCATCCTGTCGATCGCGCTGCTCAATTCCGCCGTGGTGCTGGTGCTGGCGGCGCTGATCTGGAACGGCGCCAAGGTGCTGGGATCGGCCTGGGAGGACGTGCGCCAGGTGCGCGAGTCCGACAAGATCCTCGCCTTGCTGGAGAGCGAGACCAGCCGGCTGCAGAACCTGATCCACCGCTACATCAACCAGCCGAGCCCCGAGCTGTTCGCCGAGATACTGCTGCTCCGCGAGGCCGTGCTCGGCACGCTGACCACGCGCGCGGCGACCGACCCGATGCTGTCGGGCTCGGTGGAGCAGCTCGAGCGCGTCACCAGCCGCTTCCTCGACGGCTTCGGCGAACTGCGTGCCGTGCAGGCGAAAATCTCAAAGATCTATGACGAGCAGGTGCTGGGCCCGGCGCGCGACATGGCCGGGCTCTATTCGATCATCGAGGGCGCCACCGGCAATCGCGAAGCGCTGATCTGGCCCTCGCTCGGCAAGTCGCGCGAGGCCTTCACGGCGCTCCTGGTCGCCGCCAACGCCTATTATCTCTCGGTCGCCTCCGCCTCGGCCGAGGATGCCCGCCGCAATACCGAGACCATCGAAAAGTCGATTCCGGTGATGACGGATCTCGCCGAAAACGACCTGCAGAAGCTCGCCCTTCAGCGCCTCCTGCAGCGCACGCGCGACCTGCGCGAGGGACTGGCAAAGCTCTCCGGGCAGCTCGCCAGCCGCACCGAGCTGTTGCGCAACACCATCGACGCCAGCCAGGCCGATGCGATCGGCGCCATCGACGATCTGTCCGCCAAGATGCGCCAGCGCGAGCTGAAGGCGCAGGAAACCTTCGACCACACGCTGTCGAACATTTCCCGCCGCGTGACCTCGATCGCGGTGCTGTTCCTCGGCATCATCCTCGCCGCCGGCGTCGTCATCGCGCTGTCGATCCGCCTGCCGCTGCAGCAGATCATGACGTCGATGCGCGCCATCATGAACGGCGACTACGGCCGCGAGGTGCAAGGCACCAAAGCCAGGGACGAGGTCGGCGCGATGGCGCGCGCGGTGGAGGTGTTCCGCGAGAATGCGATCGCCAAGCGCAAGACCGAGGAAGAGCTGCGCAGCTCCAAGGAAAAGGCCGAAGCTGCGCTGCTCGAGCTCAACGCCGCACAGCAGAACCTGATCGACGCCGAACGTCTTGCCGCGCTCGGCGGCCTCGTCGCCGGCGTTGCCCACGAGGTGAACAACCCGATCGGCATCAGCCTGACGGTGGCGTCGAGCTTTGCCCGCCGCGCCGACGCGTTCCAGGCGGAGCTGAACTCGAACCAGCTGCGGCGCTCCAAGCTCGACGAGTTCGTCAATACCTCGCGCGACGCCGCCCAGCAGCTGGTGGCGAACCTGCATCGCGCGGGCGAGCTGATCCAGTCGTTCAAGCAGGTGGCGGTCGACCGCTCGCATGCGGAGCGGCGCCAGTTCAGCCTCTCCGAAGCCACCGACCAGATCGTGGCAAGTCTGCGGCCGGTGCTGAAGCGGTCGGCCATCCAGCTCTCGGTGGACGTGCCCGAGGGCCTCCTGATCGACGGCTATCCCGGCTCCTACGGGCAGATTTTAACCAATCTGTTCCTGAACGCCGCGAACCATGCCTTCGCCGACCGGCGTTCCGGCACCATCTCGATCTCGGCGCGCCCCCGCGGCGGCGACGATGTGGAGATCATTTTCGCCGATAACGGCGCCGGAATGACGCCGGACGTGCAGCGGCAGGCGTTCGACCCCTTCTTCACCACGCGCCGCAACGAAGGTGGCACGGGACTCGGCCTGCATATCGTCTATAACCTCGTCACGCAGCAACTGGGTGGTCGCGTTCTCCTGGAGTCAAGGCTAGGACAAGGCACCACTTTTCGCATTATCATGCCGCGGGTCGCCCGGGGCGACCCGACGGTAGTCGACGAAGCAGCGGACGGAACCGAGCAATGGCCGAACAGGACGATGTCCTCCACCTGATCGATGATACCGGGCACGCCCCGGAGGCCTCGTCCGCTCGCAAATGGAAGATCGCCGTCATCGACGACGATGCCGCCGTGCACGAGGGCACCCGCTTTGCGCTGAGCGACTACAATCTCAACGGCTCCACGCTGGAAATCCTGTCGGCCTATTCGGCGGCCGAGGGGCGCAAGCTGATGCGCGAGCACCCCGATATCGCCGCCGTGCTGCTCGACGTGATCATGGAAACCGACGTCGCCGGCCTCGAGCTCGTCGAATACATCCGCAGCGAGATCAAGAACGAGACCGTGCGCATCATCCTGCGCACCGGCCAGCCCGGCCAGGCGCCGGAGCGCCGCGTCATCGTCCAGTACGACATCAACGACTACAAGGCCAAGACCGAGCTCACGGCCGACAAGCTTTTCACCTCGCTCACCGCGGCGCTGCGCAGCTACCAGCAGCTCGAGCGCATGGTGCAGACCCGGCGCGGGCTCGAGATCATCATCGACGCCGCCTCCACGCTGTACGACTTCAAGTCGATGCAGCGGCTCGCCGAGGGCGTGCTGACCCAGCTCGCCTCGCTGCTCAATGTCGACTGTGCGGGCATCCTGGTGCTGCGCGACGACGGCGCCGGATCGGAATTTTCCGTGCTGGCCGGCAGCGGCTGCTACAGCCGCTTCATCGGCTCGACCGGCTCGAAGTCGCTCGATCCGGACCTGCGGCAGATGGTGGAAGCCGCCTTCCAGCGCCGCAAGAACGAGTTCGCCGACCACCGCAGCGTGCTTTACCTGCGCACCGGCAGCGGCCGCGAGGTGGTGGTGCTGCTGCAGGCCGAGCGGCAGCTCTCCGAGACCGACCGTGCGCTGGTCGAGATCTTCTCGAGCCGGCTGTCGATCGCCTTCGACAACGTCATCCTCTACCAGCAGCTGCACGAGGCCAACACCCAGCTCGAGGATCGCGTGGCGCAGCGCACCCGCGCGCTGATGCAGGCCAACCGCCGCCTCTCCTCGCAATGGCTGCGGCTGCAGCGCGCCAACAGCTTCAAGAACGAGATCCTCGGCACCGTCGCGCACGACTTGAAGAATCCGCTCGGCGTGATCCTCGGCCGCACCGAAATGCTGACCGAGCTGATCGGCGCCGGCTCGCCCAAGGAGAACGTCACCGCGCAGGTCGAGCATATCCGCGACGCCACCAGGCGCCTGACCACGATGGTGGATCACCTGATCTCCGACGCGATGGCCGACGCCTTCGACATCACCATCCGCCGCGAGCCGGTCGACGTCGCAGCTCTCGTCTCCGAGGTCACCGAGACCAACATGCCTTCGGCCGTCAACAAGCAGCAGACCATCAGCGTCTCGGCGCCGCCGAACTTCGTCACCATGTGCGACGCCGACCGCATCCGCGAGGCGATCGACAATCTGGTCAGCAACGCCATCAAATATTCGCCGATCGGCGGCAGGATCACGATTGCCGTCAGCCATGAGGGCCCCAACACCGCGATCCGCGTCTCCGACCAGGGCGCGGGCCTGTCGCCGGAAGACCTCGGCCGCCTGTTCGGCCGGTTCCAGCGGCTGTCCGCCAAGCCCACCGCCGGCGAAAGCTCGACCGGGCTTGGGCTGTCGATCGTCAAGCGCATCATCGACATGCATGGCGGCCATGTGACGGCGCAGAGCCAGGGGCCCGGACAGGGTTCGACCTTTACCGTTACATTGCCCGCGACAGAAGCGTCATGACCCAGAACCCGCATATCATCATCGTCGACGACGAGGCGCCGGCCCGCGAGATGGTCGGCGATTACCTCAAGATGCACGGCTTCAACGTGACGCTGTGCGACGGGGGAAAGAGCCTGCGCGGCGCCATCGAGAACGGCGTGCCCGATCTCGTCGTGCTCGACCTCAACATGCCCGAGGAAGACGGGCTGTCGATCATCCGCGACCTCAAGAGCCGCATCAACGTGCCGGTGATCATGCTGACGGCGACCGCCAGCCCGATCGACCGCGTCGTCGGGCTCGAGCTCGGCGCCGACGATTACGTCGCAAAGCCCTGCGAGCTCAGGGAATTGATGGCGCGCATCCGCTCGGTGCTGCGCCGGAGCACCGCCGCCAAGGCGCCGGCCGCGGAGGCCGGCGGCGCCAAGGCCGCCAAGGACCAGCTGGTGCGCTTCGGCACCAAATGGCTCGACCTCGAAGCGCAGGCGCTGCGCGACGATGAGGGCAACGAGCATCCGCTGACCGCCTCCGAGTTCGGACTGTTGAAGGTGTTCGCGGCCAATCCCAAGCGGGTGCTGTCGCGCGAGCGGCTGCTGGAGCTCGCCAATGCGCGCGATGCCGAGGCCTTCGACCGCGCCGTGGACCTGCGCATCATGCGCATCCGCCGCAAGATCGAGATCGACCCGGCCAAGCCGGCCGTGATCCGCACCATCAGGGGCGGCGGCTATTTGTTTTCGCCCGCCGGCGACAAGGCCTGATTCCAAAGACGGCTTGGACGCGGCAGCGGCTCGGGCGGTTCAAATCGAGTTCCGGGACGTCTCCAATTTTCCGCATATTGAAATCATTCACATTTTTGCCTCGAATGTTTCGTCGCGGGGCTCCCGACGAAACAATTCTCTCCCCCGCGAAACCATTTTCCGCTTTTCGCGCAGACATCCCGAAACGCGCCTTAACTATCACTCCTCCCAACGAAACGCCGCCCAACGGCGCGAACCGGGAGCCTGTCAATGTCGAACGTCATCGCCATCAACGCCGCAGCCAGCAAGCACATCGACGCTGCGCGCGCGACATCGGACGAGAAGCTGCTCGCGGAAATCGCCAAGGGCGGGCGTACCGCGATGCACGTGCTTTATTCGCGGCACAACGTTCGGGTCTATCGCTTCGTGCTGCGTATCGTGCGCGACACCACCATGGCGGAAGACCTCGTCAGCCAGGTGTTCCTGGACGTGTGGCGGACCGCCCGCCAGTTCCAGGGCCGTTCGCAGGTCTCGACCTGGCTGCTGTCGATCGCCCGTTTCAAGGCGCTGACCGCGCTGCGCCAGCGCCGCCATGAAGACATCGAGCAGGAAGACGTGCTGGAGATCGCCGACGGCGCCGACACGCCGGAGGCTTCGCTCGACCGCGCCTCGACCAGCGCCATCCTGCGCGCCTGCGTGGCAAAACTGTCGCCGGCGCATCGCGAGATCATCAATCTCGTCTACTATCACGAGAAGAGCGTGGAGGAGGCCGGCGAGATCATCGGCATCCCCCAGAGCACGGTGAAGACGCGGATGTTCTACGCCCGCAAGCAGCTTGCGGATTTGCTTAAGGGCGCCGGCGTCGAAAGCCTCGCTGCGTAAAGAACAGTATTTTCAGATAGTTACAGAGCAAAAGGCCCGGGAAACCGGGCCTTTTTCGCGCCCTGCCGGTTACGGCGAACGAAACAATTGAAACAATTGGCGACATCACCCGGAAAAACACAGCCCTTACACAGATAGCCACTGACGAAGCGCCAACCACCGACAAGGGAGACCGAAATGCTGAAGCCGTCCTTCCGCTACTTCATTATCCCGCTCGGTGCGATCTCTACGCTAGCGACCCTGTCGGCCCAGAGTGCCGCCCCCCGCGCCGACCGCGGTCAGGGCACGATGATCGTCCGGGAGCAGGTCGTGGATTGCAGCGCCAAGTCTCCTGGCGAGGTCTGCGTGATCTCCTGGGGCAGCGAATCCCCACGCTGAACGGAATTTCAGACGACCGGTTTTCTACCGACCAATTTCTACCTCCCAAGTTGCCTCCAACGACCCGGCCGGGATGCCCCCCAGCCGGGTCGCTCCACGTTTGGGGCTCACGCTGCCGCGCTTGCCGGGCCGACAAGCGTCACGGACACGTGACGCCTGCGCGCCGTAACGGCTGCGGGCGCGGCCGCGTAGAGAATCGCGAACGGCCCTCGATTCTTGATTTGACGCGTTTTCTTCACGCGAACTGGCATCCACTTCGCTTGAAAACGCTCCAACGGACTTTTTCGCGAATGCTCGACCTCCCTCTCGCTTTGCTCGCCGGCGTCGTCACCATCGCCGCGCCTTGCACGCTGCCGATGCTGCCTATCCTCCTCGGGGCATCGGTCGGCCAGACCGGCAAGGCGCGGCCGGTGACGATCGCGCTCGGCTTCGTGCTGTCGTTCTCGCTCGTCGCGCTGGCGCTGAGCGCCGTCACCCGCGTCTTCGATTTCGATCCCAACGTGCTGCGCAGCGCCGCGGCGATCCTGCTCGCCGGCTTCGGCCTGCTGATGCTCTGGCCCGCGCCGTTCGAGCGGCTGGCGGGCCGGCTCGGCGGATTTGGCGGCGTCGGTGCTGCGTCCGACCCGGGCCTGTTCGGCGGTTTCGTGCTCGGCGCCACGCTCGGCCTGGTGTGGACGCCCTGCGCCGGCCCCGTGCTCGGCTCCATCCTGACGGTGATCGCGACGTCGAAGGACACCGCATGGGCGAGCACGCTGCTCGTGACCTATGCCATCGGCGCGGCGATCCCGATGCTGGCGATTGCCTATGGCGGGCAAGCCGTCACCACCCGCGTGCGCAGCCTGGCGCGGATCGCGCCGCAGCTGCAGCAGGGCTTTGGCGCGGTCGTGATCGGCTTCGCCGCGCTTTCTTACTTCCAGTACGACACGCTGTTCGTGGCGTGGCTCACCCGGTTCTATCCCAACGGCCAGATCGGCCTGTAACTTATCGGAGACCTCCCATGTCCCTGCGTTCATTTGCCGGTGCTGTTTTGCTGATCGCTTCCGGCATCGTTCCGGCGCTCAGTGCCGAAGCGCCGCGCGGCGCCAATGCCCCGTTCGACGTCGCCGCCGCACAAGCCACCGCGCCGAACTTCGTCGGCATCACCAACTGGTTCAATTCCCCGCCGCTCGACATCGCCAGCCTGCGCGGCAAGGTAGTGCTGGTGGACTTCTGGACCTACGGCTGCGTCAACTGCGTCAACACGCTGCCGCACGTCACCGCGCTCTACAGGAAATACAAAGACCGCGGCCTCGTCGTGGTCGGCGTCCACACGCCCGAATTCCCGTTCGAGCGCTCGGCCGGCAACGTCAAGGCCGCGCTGACGCGGCACGGCATCACCTATCCGGTAGCGCAGGACAACGATTCGAAGACCTGGAACGCCTACCGCAACCAGTATTGGCCCGCGCAATACATCGTCGACCAGAACGGCAAGATCGTCTTCCAGCACGCCGGCGAAGGCCAGTACGAGGAAATCGAGCGAACGGTTGCAAGGCTGCTCGGCGCCAACAGCTGACGGCAACCACGACATTGTCAGTCTGCGGTTGCGCCCCTGCGGCTTGACGCGACGGGGCCGGTCGTGATGTTTGCCGCTGCCATGGATGCTGCGGCAAACCCGGATGAAGTTCGGCTGCGCAAGGGGTCCTCGCTCAGGGAAAGGCTGGTCTGGGCGGGCTCCGGTGCCCTGGTCTTGCTCATTCTCGTCCCTGGCCTGCTGACCTGGGCCTCGGGCGGCCCGCCATTCGTCGCCGCGTTCGCGGCCGCGCCGCTCGGCTTGTTCCTGATCGGCGTTGCCGCGCTTGAGCGCAACGTGGCCTGGATCGTCACGCGGGACGGCATCCTGATCGGCGAGCAGCGCCCGCTTGGGCGGGTGCACAAGCGAATGATCGGCAATCGCGACATCTCGAACGTCCGCGTCCGAAAGAACAGGTTCAGCTATCCCACGAGTTTCAGCCTCGCCTGCGAGCTTGCATCGGGGGATGTCCTGCTCTCGCCACCCTTGCCCGACATCACGCGCGTCAACGAAACCACGGCAACGATTGCGCGATTGCTCGGCCTTCCCGATATCGCGCCCGTCGAAAACCCGCTCGATGTCGTCAACGCCGAGATCGTGCTGGGCTCGCCGGCCGGCCTCAATTTCGTTCGCGCGCTCCGAGTGATCGTACCGGTTCTGGCGGGTTCGTGGATCCTGCTGTTCCTCGTCGCATTGCGGATCGGTGAGTCGAAGCTGGCGCTCGGATTGCTCCTGCCGCTCGGTGCGATCGCCGCCTTTGCACTTTACCGCTCCGCGCACCGGCTCGCCGGCGCATTGTGGATCATTCGGCACGGCGAAATCCAGATCGAGCGAATTGCGTGGAACGGCCGGCAACATGCCGAGACGATCCGGGCAGATGACATCGCGGCGATCGAGGTCGACAAGCCGGACTCCGAGGCCAGGGCTCGCACCGTCAGCATTCGACTGCATACCGGGCGGACGTTCCGCAGCCCGACAAGGCACGACGAAAAAGGCGCACGTGCCGTGCGCGCCGAAATCATTCGGCGCCTGAATGTTCCTCCGGATGCCGGGAAATCGGTGGGATAGCGGACCCCAGCTGCAAAAGGCGCGGTACTGCCGTCGCATCCGGCGTGATAGGGTTGCCGTGGAAGCAACGATGGGTGGTCAGCGATGCTCGAAGGCTGGGACGCCATAGTACTGGCGCGGGCGCAATTTGCCTTCACGATGTCGTTCCACATCGTGTTTCCCGCCTTCTCCATCGGGCTCGCCAGCTATCTCGCGGTGCTGGAGGCGCTCTGGCTGTGGACCGGGCGCGAGGTCTTCATCAACCTCTTCAATTACTGGCTGAAGATCTTCGCGGTCGCCTTCGGTATGGGCGTGGTGTCGGGCATCGTGATGTCCTACCAGTTCGGCACCAACTGGTCGGTGTTTGCCGACAAGACCGGCCCGGTGCTTGGCCCCTTGATGGCCTACGAGGTGCTGACCGCGTTTTTCCTCGAGGCCGGCTTTCTCGGCGTCATGCTGTTCGGCCTCGATCGCGTCGGCCCGCGCCTGCACTTCATGGCGACGCTAATGGTCGCGATCGGCACGCTGATCTCGGCATTCTGGATCCTCTCCGCCAATTCCTGGATGCAGACGCCGACGGGCCACACCATGAATGCGGCCGGGCAGTTCGTCGCCGCCGACTGGCTGAAGGTGATCTTCAACCCGTCCTTCCCCTACCGCCTCGTGCACATGGTGCTGGCCGCCTACCTCACCACCGCCTTCGCGGTCGGCGCGGTCGGCGCGTTCCATCTGCTGCGCGACCCGCATCAGGCCGGCGCGCGCGTGATGTTCTCGATGGCGATGTGGATGGCGACCGTCGTGGCGCCGATCCAGATCGTGGCCGGCGACCAGCACGGCCTGAACACGCTGGAGCATCAGCCGGTGAAGATCATGGCGATGGAAGGCCATTTCGACAGCCACAAGCACGGCGCGCCGCTGATCCTGTTCGGCTGGCCCGACCAGGCCGCGGCACAGGTGAAATACGCGATCGAAATTCCCAAGGCAGGCTCGCTGATCCTGAAGCATTCGCCGGATGCGCCGCTTGCCGGCCTCGACACCGTGCCGCGCGAGAACTGGCCGCCGGTTTTCATCGCCTTCTGGTCGTTCCGCATCATGGTCGGCATGGGCCTGCTGATGGCGGGACTCGGCTTGCTCAGCCTGCTGATGCGCATCCGCGGCACGTTCTATCAATCGCGCCTCTTGCACATCTGTTCGGTGGCGATGGCGCCGTCGGGCTTCGTCGCGGTGCTGGCGGGCTGGGTCACAACCGAGGTCGGCCGGCAGCCGTTCACGGTGTACGGGCTGCTGCGCACCGCGGACTCGGTCTCACCGCTCGCGGCGCCCGCGGTGGGCTCGTCGCTGATCGGCTTCATCATCGTCTATTTCACCGTGTTCACCGCAGGCGTCGTCTATATCCTGCGCCTGATGGCGGCCCCGCCGCACCCGGGCGAGGAAGGCCCGAGCCATGAGGTTCCTTCCCACGCTGCCGGCATCACGCCGGCTGCCGGCGCCGTGACGGGAGCGATCCGATGAACTTCGCCGTCGATCTCGCCATCGTCTGGGCCTTCATCATCGCCTTTGCGGTGTTCGTCTATGTCGTGATGGACGGCTTCGATCTCGGGCTCGGCATCCTCTTTCCGCTGTTTCCCAGGAAAGCGGACCGCGACGTCATCATGAACAGCGTCGCGCCGGTCTGGGACGGCAACGAGACCTGGCTCGTGCTCGGCGGCGGCGGGCTGATGGCGGCCTTCCCCCTCGCCTATGCCGTGCTGATGCCGGCGCTCTACACGCCCATGATCGCGATGCTGCTCGGACTCGTGTTCCGCGGCGTCGCCTTCGAATTCCGCTGGCGCGCCACCAGGGAGCGCAACCTGTGGGACAAGGCCTTTGCCGGCGGATCGCTGCTGGCGACGCTGGCACAGGGCATCGCGCTCGGCGCCATCCTGCAGGGCGTTCAAGTCGAGGGCCGGCACTATGCCGGCGGCTGGTGGGACTGGCTGACGCCGTTCAGCGTCCTGACCGGCATCTCCCTCGTGATCGGCTATGCTCTGCTGGGCGCGACGTGGCTGGTGATGAAGACCGAAGGCGAGCTGCGCGACCGTGCCTACGGCCTGTCCTGGGCGCTGCTGTTCGCCATGCTGGGCGCGATCGGCGCGGTGAGCATCGCCACGCCCTTCCTCAACGTGCAGTACACCCAGCGCTGGTTTACCTGGCCCAACATCGTCTTTACCGCCCCGGTGCCGCTGGCGGTCGCCGCCGTCACGGTGCTGCTGCTGCGGGCGCTGGCCAGGAAGCATGACTACCAGCCGTTCTTCCTGTCGCTGATCCTGTTTGCACTGTCCTATGCCGGGCTCGGCATCAGCATGTACCCCTACATCGTGCCGCAGAGCATCACGATCTGGCAGGCGGCCGCGCCCGAGAACAGCCAGATCTTCATGCTGGTCGGGGTGGCCGTGCTGATCCCGCTGATTCTCGCCTATACCGCCTGGGCCTATTACGTGTTCCGCGGCAAGGTGCAGGCCGGGGGTGGATATCATTGATGCGGGTCAAGCCCCCGCAGCGCCCGCTGGCGCAGCGTTTACTGTGGTTCGCGGCGCTCTGGCTCGCCGGCGTCGGCACCGTGGCGCTGCTCTCGTTGCTGCTCAAGCTCTGGATTTCTCCGAAATGACGGGTTTACGATGCGAATCCCCGAATTCATGGCATTCCGGCGGCCTCAGATTCGCCCTAAACTTGCCATCAACCGGACCCTGAGATTGGATGGTTCCACAGCGCGATTGATTTGCCGCGCGCCCTGCCAAGGAGAGCTTTGCATGACGAATTTCCGTCACCTGACCTGGATGTTGATCGCAGCCTTCGGTCTCGTGTTTTCGACCGTGCAAAGCCATGCCCAGAAGCGACCCGATGCCGACGAGCCCGGCCTGGTTGCCGACGATGCTTACGAGCTGCAGCCGCAGTACAGGAAGCAAGTCGTTTACTACCGCACCAACGAGGCGCCGGGCACCATCATCGTGGTGACCGCCGAGCGTCACCTCTACCTCGTGCAGGGCAACGGCCGCGCCATCCGCTACGGCATCGGCGTCGGCCGCGAAGGCTTTCAGTGGCAGGGCCTGGTGAACATCACCCGCAAGGCGGAATGGCCGGACTGGACCCCGCCGCCGGAGATGATCGCCCGCCAGCCTTATCTGCCGCGCTTCATGGCCGGTGGGCCCGGCAATCCGCTCGGGGCGCGCGCCATGTATCTCGGCACGACGGTCTACCGCATCCACGGCACCAACCGTCCCGACACGATCGGCACCGCCGTCTCCTCCGGCTGCTTCCGCCTGGTCAACGCCGACGTCGCCGACCTCTATGAGCGCGTGCCCGTCGGCACCAAAGTCGTCATCCGCCAGAAGCCCGAGCTATAACCGGCGCGGGCTCGCCGCGCCGGCCGATCCATTTCCCAAAATTCCTGTGAGAGAAAAATGATGCGCACATTCCGGGGCGGCCTGCTGATCGGGCTCGCCATCGCAGTCGTGGTTGCCATTGGCGCGATCATCTACGAATTCTACGACACGCGGACGTTGCGGCGCACGGTGCGGCGCGGCGAGGTGCTGTGCGGCGTCAATGCCGGCCTGCCCGGCTTCTCCATCCCCGACGACAAGGGCAACTGGACCGGCTTCGACGTCGACTTCTGCCGCGCGGTGGCGGCCGCGATCTTCGACGACCCGAAGAAGACCAAGTTCGTGCCGCTCGACGCCAGCGAGCGATTCACCGAGCTGCAGAAGCGCAAGATCGACATCCTCTCGCGCAACTCCACCTGGAGCATGGCGCGCGAGACCAGATACGACCTGTATTTCCCGGCGGTCGCCTATTACGACGGCCAGGGTTTCATGCTGCCGGGCTCGCGCAAAGTCGATTCCGCGCTCGACCTCAACGGCAGCAAGGTCTGCGTGCAGGCGAACACGACGACCGCGCTCAACCTCGTCGACTATTTCCGCGCCAACAACATGAAGTTCGAAGAGGTCAAGCTGCCGAAGCTGGACGACGTCGTGAAGGCCTACAATGAAGGCAAGTGCGACACCCTGACGGCCGACGTGTCGCAGCTCTACGCGCTGCGGCTCAACATGGCCAAGCCCGGCGATCACGCGATCCTGCCCGACGTCATTTCCAAGGAGCCGCTCGCCCCCGTGGTGCGCCAGCGCGACGACGACTGGATGATGATCGTAAAGTGGACGCTCTATGCGATGATCAACGCCGAGGAGCTCGGCATCACCTCGAAGAACATCGACGAGGCGCTGAAGTCGAAGAAGCCGGACGTGATGCGGCTGGTCGGCAACGAGGGCAATTACGGCGAACAGCTCGGCCTGCCGAAGGACTGGGCGGTGCGCATCATCCGTCACGTCGGCAATTACGGCGAAATCTACGACCGCAATATCGGCAGCGAATCCAGGCTGCAGATTCCGCGCGGCATGAACCAGCTCTGGAGCGCCGGCGGCATCCAGTACGCCCCGCCGATCCGGTAAGCGTCGGCGCTGCGCCCTCACTTGTCGTCACCCGCGAAGGCGGGTGACCCAGTACGCCGCGGCCCATCGTTTAGCCGCTGAGTCTCTGGAATACTGGATCGCCCGGTCGAGCCGGGCGATGACGACTGTTGTTGGGGCAACGCTGCCACACCCACCGTCATTGCGAGGAGCGCAGCGACGAAGCAATCCATCTACCCGTTTGCCGAGCTGTGGATTGCTTCGCGGAGCCTGTCATCGGGCCGCGCCTTGCGCGGACCCGTTGGCTCGCAATGACGGAGTGAGAGTCCCTCAATAACTCCTTGACCTTGCCAGCTGGTCGGCGTGAAAATTCGCGTCGCCGAACAATTCCTCGCAGACCCGCGCGCGCTTCATGAAGAAGCCGATGTCGAACTGGTCGGTCATGCCCATGCCGCCATGCATCTGCACGCCCTCCTGCACGGCGCGCGTTGCCGTGGTGCCGGCCTTGGCCTTCGCCACCGCCACGGCGGACGCCGCCTTGTCGATGTCGGCATCGAGCGCCTGCAGCGCCTTCAAGGTGGCGGCGCGGGAAATCTCGATGTCGACATAGAGCTCGGCGGCGCGGTGCTGCAGCGCCTGGAATTCGCCGATCAGCTTGCC
>NZ_JBQTHN010000069.1:0-16058 GCF_052389815.1 Bradyrhizobium sp.
ACCATTGCGCGGGGAAGGTCGGGATGTCCTGGCTGTACCTGTCAAATCCGTGTGCGTTCTTTACTACCCGTTGCACACGGTGCTGCGGGCGCAGCCGGCGCCCGGCCTTCTCCGCGCCCTCTATCCAGGAGGGAGCAAACGAAATAGCAAAACCCAGGCGAAATCGAGCCGCGGGAACGTAGACGACTGTCCTCACGCATACGCCCATACTCTCGGCGCGCTTGATCTTGCAAGGGCCCTGCCGTTACTTGGCCCGACCAAGCAAGATCGCGGCACCAATGCCGCCGCCGGGGAGAAGACACGCAGATGGGACCGCTGAAGGGCATCAAGGTCATCGACATGACCACCGTGCTGATGGGGCCTTTTGCGACCCAGGCGCTCGGCGACTACGGCGCCGACGTCATCAAGGTGGAATCGCCGGACGGCGACGTGACGCGGCAGATCGGCCCGACCCGGCATCCCGGCATGGGCCCGGTGTTTCTCAATACCAACCGCAGCAAGCGCTCGATCTGCCTCGATCTGAAAAAGCCCGCCGGTCGCGAGGCCGTGCTGCGGCTGATCGAGACCGCGGACGTGCTGGTCTACAACGTGCGCCCGCAGGCAATGGCGCGGCTGCAACTCGGCTACGACGTGGTGTCGAAGATCAATCCGCGGCTGATCTATGCCGGCGTGTTCGGCTTCGGTCAGGACGGGCCGTATGCGGCCAAGCCCGCTTATGACGATCTGATCCAGGGCGCGACCGCGCTGCCGGCGCTGATGGCGCAGACTTCCGCCGACGGCGTGCCGCGCTATGTGCCGAACGCGCTGGTCGACCGCATCGTCGGCCTCACCGCCGTCGGCGCGATCTGCGCCAGCCTCGTGCACCGCGAGCGCACCGGGCAGGGGCAGCGCGTCGACATCCCCATGTTCGAGACCATGGCGAGCTTCGTCATGGGCGACCACATGGGCGGCCTCACCTACGAGCCGCCGCTCGACAAGGGCGGCTATGCCCGCCACCTTTCGCGCGATCGCCGGCCCTACAAGACCTCCGACGGCTACATCTGCGTCATCGTCTACAACGACAAGCAGTGGGAAAACTTCTTCGCCGCCACCGGTCGCGACGATTTGCGCAGCGATCCGAAATTCGCCACCTTCGCCGGCCGTGCCGGCAACATCGATCACGTCTATGCCGAGCTCGCCCGCATCCTCGAGACCAAGAGCACCGCCGAGTGGATGGATATCCTGACCCATGCCGACGTGCCGGTCATGCCGATGCACGATCTCGAAAGCCTGCTGAACGATCCGCACATGGTGGCTACCGATCGCTTCCCCGTGGTCGATCATCCGACCGAAGGAAAAATCCGCAGCATGAAGGTGGCGGCGAACTGGTCGGAAACCCCGGTCGAGACCGAGCGGCTGGCGCCGCGGCTCGGCGAGCACTCGGCGGAAGTGCTGGGCGAAGCCGGCTACAGCAACGATGAGATCGCAGCGATGGTGCGCGACGGCGTCACCAGGACTGTGGCGAGCAAATAGGATCGAGAAGATGGATTTCGCGCTCTCCGCCAACCAGGAATCGATCAGGGACGCCGTCGGCAAGATCTGCGCGCGCTTCGACGACGCCTATTGGCTGAAGAAGGACAAGGAAGGCGGCTACCCCGCCGACTTCCACATGGCGCTGGCCGAAGCCGGCTGGCTCGGCATCTGCATCCCCGAGGAGTTCGGCGGCTCGGGGCTCGGCATCACCGATGCCGCGATCATGATGCGCACCATCTCGGAATCCGGCGCCGGCATGTCGGGCGCCTCGGCCGTGCACATGAACGTGTTCGGCCTCAACCCGGTAGTGGTGTTCGGCAGCAAGGAGCAGTGCCACCGCATGCTGCCGGGGATCGTCGACGGCCGCGACCGCTCCTGCTTTGCGGTGACCGAGCCGAACACGGGCCTGAACACCACGCAGCTCAAGACCCGCGCCGTGCGCAAGGGCGACAAGTACATCGTCAACGGCCAGAAGGTCTGGATATCCACGGCGCAGGTCGCCAACAAGATTTTGCTGCTGGCACGCACCACGCCGCTGGAGGAGGTGAAGACACCGACGCAGGGCCTCAGCCTGTTCTACACCGATTTCGACAAGCAACGCGTTACCGTGCACGAGATCGAGAAGATGGGCCGCAAGCCCGTCGATTCCAACGAGCTGTTCTTCGAGAATTTCGAGATTCCGGTCGAGGACCGCCTGGGCGAGGAGGGCCGCGGCTTCGAATACATCCTGCACGGCATGAATCCCGAGCGCATCCTGATCGCGGCGGAAGCCGTCGGTCTCGGCATGGTCGCCCTGTCACGCGCCAGCGGCTATGCCAAAAGCCGCATCGTCTTCAACCGACCGATCGGCATGAACCAGGCGATCCAGCATCCGCTTGCCAAGAACTGGATGGAGCTGGAAGCCGCCTGGCTGATGGTGCTCCGCGCAGGCTGGCAATACGACCAAAATTTGCCGTGCGGCCCCGCCGCCAACTCGGCAAAATATCTGGCGGCAGAAGCCGGCTTCCGCGCCTGCGAGCAGGCGGTGATGACGCATGGCGGCTTCGGCTACGCCAAGGAGTATCATGTCGAGCGCTACTTAAGGGAGTCGCTGATCCCGCGCATCGCCCCGATTTCGCCGCAGCTCATTCTCAGCTTCATCGCCGAGAAGGTGCTGGGCCTGCCGAAGTCGTATTGAGATGAGCTACATCACAGGCGTTGGCCTGACATCATACGGCAAGCACGAAGGCACATCCTCGCTCGACCTCATGAGCAAGGCGGCTGCATCCGCCATCGCCGACGCCGGCCTGAGGCGCTCCGAGATCGACGGTGTGCTCTGCGGTTACAACACCGTCTCCCCGCACATCATGCTCGCCACCGTCTTCGCCGAGCATTTCGGCCTTCGCCCGAGCTATGCCCATGCCGTGCAAGTCGGCGGCGCCACGGGGCTCGCCATGACCATGCTAGCGCATCACCTCGTCGATAGCGGCGTGGCGAACCACGTGCTGGTCGTCTCCGGCGAGAATCGTCTGACCGGCCAGAGCCGCGACGCCTCGATCCAGGCGCTCGCCCAGGTCGGCCATCCCGACTACGAGGTCTCGCTCGGGCCGACGATTCCGGCCTATTACGGCCTCGTCGCTTCCCGCTACATGCATGAATACGGGTTGACGGAAGAGGACCTCGCCGAATTCGCCGTGCTGATGCGCGCCCATGCCTGCACTCATCCCGGCGCCCAGTTCCGCGAGCCGATCACCGTCGCCGACGTGATGGCCTCGAAGCCGGTGGCGATGCCGCTGAAGCTGCTCGATTGCTGTCCGGTGTCGGATGGCGGTGCGGCCTTCATCATCAGCCGTGAGCCGACTGGAACTGCCGTCGTCCGCGTGCGCGGCTGCGCCCAGGCGCACACCCATCAGCACGTCACGGCCGCGCCGGCACTCAGCGAGCTCGGCGCCGAGATTTCCATCGCCAAGGCCAAGACCGCTTCGCGCCTCGCAATATCGGATGTCCGTTACGCTGCGGTCTACGACAGCTTCACCATCACGCTCGCCATGCTGCTCGAAGACCTCGGCCTCGCCAAACGCGGCGAGGCGGCTGCTCGCGTCCGCTCCGGTTACTTCGGCCGCGACGGCGAAGTGCCGCTCAATACCCATGGCGGCCTGTTGAGCTACGGCCATTGCGGCGTCGGCGGTGCGATGGCGCATCTGGTCGAAACCCATCTGCAGATGACTGGCCGCGCCGGCAATCGTCAGGTGCGCGACGCCTCGATCGCGCTGTTGCATGGCGACGGCGGCGTGCTGTCCTCCCATGTCAGCATGTTCCTGGAGCGCGTGCGATGAGCGAAATAATCGCCGACTGGACCAAGGGCGTTGAGGCTATCGTCTATCAGCACTGCGCGGCCTGCGGCGCGCGGCAGTATTTCCGCCGCAGCTTCTGCGCTGCCTGCGGCGCGCCGGATCCGGAAGATAAGTGCTCCAGCGGCGAGGGAATCGTCTACGCTACCTCGCTGGTCTGCCGCGCAGCTACGCCCGAAACCAAGGCGCACGTGCCCTACAACATCCTGCTGGTCGATACTTCGGAAGGCTTTCGCATGATGGCGCACGGCGACAATGATCTCGCCATCGGCGACAAGGTCTCCGTGCGGTTTAAGCAATTTGCTGGAAGATTGGTGCCGCATTTTGAGAAAGCCAGTTAGTGCCCGTCATTGCGAGGAGCGAAGCGACGAAGCAATCCAGCTTCCTTGTCGCGACGAAGGGAAGCTGGATTGCTTCGCTTCGCTCGCAATGACGATCGTGGGATCACCGCACATAGAGCACGACGCTGGCGATGACGAGCATCGCCGTCACCGCCAGCATCTGCGCAAGCGCTTCCGAGGCCGCCCTTTTGGTGGCTTCCTTCATGTCTATCTCCCCAGACTTGGGCACGATTCATCGTGGCGCCAAGACACACTGTGCCAAGCCGCGCAGCGACGATCGGTTCGGTTACTCGGAACACCCCGCGACGATGATCCGCCCTTTGATGAGTCCCCACTCGGGCGAATATCGACAGTCCCACGGTCGAACAGTATTGCGGCGGCAATTTGACTCGGTTGTGTTGCTCTGGAGTCGCGCGCCCGATAGTGTTTCGGCACGTAAAGCGCCGATGACAACCGGTACGTCCAAGGAAAATATCGAGGCAAACCAATGGCCCGCATCGAATACAGCGATCCCGCAAGGCACAATGAGCGCACCCGCGAATTGCTCGGCAAGAACCGCAACGCCAACATCTTCCGCATGATGGCGCATTCGCCGAGCTACCTCGAACAATACTGCCGGCTCGGCGGCGCGATCCGTCACAAGGGCGAGCTCGATCCGATCGTGCGCGAGCTTGCGATCACCCGCACCGGTATTTTGTGCCAGGCGCCTTACGAGATCGTCGCGCACAAGCGCATCGGCAGGAATGTCGGCGTCAGCGACGAGCAGAACGAGGCGCTGGAGAACTGGCAGGCGGCCACCTGCTTCGACGAGACGGAGCGCGCCGCGCTCGCTTTCACCGACGAGATCGTCAAGCTGCACAAGCCGACCGACGCCACCTTCAACGCGATCCGTGCCAGGCTGACGCCGGCCGCGCTGGTCGAGCTGCAGCTCTCGGTCGGCTTCTACATCATGACATCGAAATTCCTGGAAACGTTTGCGATCGACCTGCAACCGGTTTCGGAAGTGGTCAGCTAGCATGATCCGGAAAAGTGTGAAGCGGTTTTCCGAAAAGATCATGCTCAAACAACAACCTAAAGCGCGATGACGGTTCATCCCAATCTCATCGCGCTTTGGGCCGCCGGCCGATCCACAGATTAAAATCTTTCAGCGGCCGGGTTGATCGGCCGCGCGGCAATGGTCCATAAGCGGCGTCCCCGCGGGATTTGTGAATTCATCCGCGGTGAATCGGAAGGTCTGGCGTGGCGAACATTTTCGGCAAGATTGCGCAGGAACTCGGCGTACGCGAGCAGCAGGTCGAAAAGACGGTCGCGCTGCTCGACGAGGGGGCGACGGTTCCGTTCGTCGCCAGGTACCGCAAGGAGGTCACCGGCGGCCTCGATGACGCGCAACTGCGCACGCTGGAAGAGCGCCTGACTTACCTGCGCGAGCTGGAAGAGCGCCGGACCGCCATCCTCGATTCGATCCGCGAGCAGGGCAAGCTCGACGCGGCGCTGGAGGCCGCAATTCTCGCCGCCGACAGCAAGGGGCGTCTCGAGGACATCTACCTGCCGTTCAAGCCGAAGCGGCGGACCAAGGCCGAGATCGCCAAGGAAGCCGGCCTCGAACCGCTGGCGGAATTGCTGCTGACGCAGCCCGACACCGACCCAAAGAAGGCGGCCAAGGACTTCGTCAACGCGGACAAGGAAGTCCCCAACGTCGCTGCCGCGCTGGAAGGCGCGCGCGCCATTCTGGTCGAGCGGTTTGCCGAAGACGCCGACCTGATCGGACAGCTCCGCGAGGAGATGTGGTCGAACGGTCGCATGATCTCCACCGTCCGCAGGGGCAAGAAGACCGAGGGCGAGAAGTTCAAGGACTATTTCGATTTCGGCCAGCCGCTCACCAAGCTGCCGTCGCACCGAATCCTCGCGATGTTCCGCGGGGAGAAGGAAGAGATGCTCGATCTGCAGATTCAGCCGGAGGCGGCGCCGGCGGCTGCCGGCGAGACCAGCAGCTACGAACGCAAGATCATGCAGCGCTTCGCCATTGCCGACCACGGCCGCGCCGGAGACAAGTGGCTGGCGGAAACGGTCCGCTGGGCCTGGCGAACCAGGATCCAGGTGCATCTGAACATCGATCTGCGCATGCGCCTTTGGACTGCGGCGGAGACGGAAGCCGTGCGGGTATTCGCCTCGAACCTGCGCGACCTCCTGCTCGCCGCGCCGGCCGGCGCGCGCGTCACCATGGGGCTCGATCCCGGCTTCCGCTCCGGCGTCAAGGTTGCGGTGGTCGATGCCACCGGCAAGGTGGTGGATACCGCGACGATCTATCCGCACGAACCGCAGCGGCAGTGGGACCCGTCGCTGGCTGCGCTTGCGAAGCTTGCGGTGAAGCACCGTGTCGATCTCGTCGCTATCGGCAACGGCACCGCCTCGCGCGAGACGGACAGGCTGGCGACGGATCTCCTGAAGTTGCTGCCGGACCTGAAGATGTCGAAGATCGTCGTCTCCGAAGCCGGCGCTTCCGTCTATTCGGCCTCGGCCTTCGCATCGGAGGAACTGCCCGATCTCGACGTCACGCTGCGTGGCGCGGTGTCGATTGCCCGCCGTCTGCAGGATCCGCTGGCTGAACTCGTGAAGATCGATCCGAAGGCGATCGGCGTCGGCCAGTACCAACACGACCTCAGCGAAACCAAGCTGGCGCGCTCGCTCGATGCGGTGGTCGAGGATTGCGTCAATGCCGTCGGGGTCGACGCCAATACGGCTTCCGCGCCGCTATTGGCGCGGGTGTCGGGCATCGGCGCCGGACTTGCAGAAAGCATCGTGCAACACCGCGACGCCAATGGCCCGTTCAAATCGCGCAGTGCGCTGAAGGACGTGCCGCGGCTCGGCCCGAAGGCGTTCGAGCAATGCGCCGGGTTCCTGCGCATCAATGGCGGCCGCGACCCGCTCGATGCTTCCGGCGTGCATCCGGAATCCTATCCGGTGGTGCGGCGGATTCTCGAGGCAACCAGGAGCGACATCAAGGCGCTGCTCGGCAATGCCGAGATCATACGCCAGCTCAGGCCGCAGGCGTTCGCGGACGAGACCTTCGGCCTGCCCACCGTGACCGACATCCTGCGCGAGCTGGAAAAACCCGGGCGCGATCCGCGTCCTGCATTCAAGATGGCGGCGTTGAAAGAGGGCGTCGAGACCATCAAGGATCTCCGGCGCGGCATGATCCTGGAGGGGACGGTGACCAATGTCGCCGCGTTCGGCGCCTTCGTCGACATCGGCGTGCATCAGGACGGGCTGGTACACATCTCGGCGATGTCGAAAACCCGCATCAAGGATCCGCGCGAGGTCGTGAAGCCCGGCGACATCGTCAAGGTCAAGGTGATCGATCTCGAGGTCGCCCGCAATCGCATCGCATTGACGCTGCGTCTCGACGACGAAGTCGCGAAGGCGGGCAGCAAGACGAGAGGCGGTTCGAGCGGAACATCGCGCGCGTCGGGTGCCACGCCCAAGCCCGCGCCGGCTTCCGGTGGAGGAGCGCTCGCGGACGCCTTGCGCCGCGCCAGCGAGAAGTCAGGGCGTGGCAAGGGCGGCGGCTAAGAGGACGGCGTCAGCTCGAGGTCAGCAGATCGATCTTGGTGTTGGCCACGATCAGGCGATCGGCGAGCAGTTGCGCGAGGTTGCGCATGATGCGTTCGCCGGCGCGGGGGTGCTGTGTGCGGAAGCGCTCGAAATCCCTTGAGCGGATTTCGCAGGCTGCCGCGGCCATGTCCGCGCTGACGTCGGCCGAGCGGGTCGGCTCGAGCAGCGCCATTTCGCCAAAGGCGGTGCCGGCGGTGAGGGTCGCCAGCCGCACGCCGCCCGGCAGGGTGACGAGAACGGCGCCGCTGCGCAGGAAGAAGATGGAGGTGGCGGGCGAGCCGGCGGTCACGATCCTCTCGCCGGCCTTGTAGTGCCTGACGGCTCCGATCGCAGCGAGCGCTGCCAGCTCGTCGGGCGAGAGCCCCGCGAGCAGCGGCTGTTCGGAAAGCTCGGTGGTCTCGTAAAAATCGATCGCGCCACCATATCGATAGACCAGCTGGTCCTCGGCCCATTCGATCGCGGTATCCAGAAGGAAGAAGTCACGAACGTTCTTCAGGCTCCCGGTCCATTCCCGGATGATGTTCCACTCGCGCGAGCCGCGCTTCACACCGGAGAGAATCACGGTGACGTGGTGGGCAGCAAGCTCGTGAAATTCTTCCGCCACCAGCCGCGCGCCGGCCCGCGTCAGCGAGGTGACGCGGTGGAGGTCGAAGATCACGAACTGCGGCCGTGGTTTGGAGGCGAGCTGGCGCGAGACGTAGTCGACGTTGGAGAACGACAGTGTGCCGACCAGCTCGATCACGCGCACCTGCTCGTGATTGACGGCGAGGATGTCGCGCTCGTGCGGCCGGCGGCTGCGCCGCGACGGGTTCTTGCCGATCGTGTAGTCGGCAATGATACTGGTGCGCGCATCGTCGCTGCGGTTGAGCATGTGCAGGTCGTAATGCAAGGAAAGCGCCTCGCAGACCCTGATGCCGCGCACGCTGTTGCCGTGCTTGTCGAGCCGCGGCGAGTAGCTGCCGAGCCCGAGCCGAGCCGGCAGCGCCGCCAGGATGCCTCCGCCGACGCCGCTCTTGGCGGGAATGCCGACGCGGTAAATCCACTCGCCGGCATAGTCGTACATACCGGACGAGGTCATCACCGACAGGGTGCGGGATATCGCATAGGGCGTCATCACCTGCTGTCCGGTGACCGGGTTGACACCTCGGTTGGCGAGGGTCGCGGCCATCACGGCGATGTCGCGCGCGTTGACGAGGACGGCGCATTGCCGGAAGTAGACGTCGAGCACGGCATCGACGCGTTCCCTCAGCACGGCATTGGTGCGCAGCAGATAGGCAATGGCACGGTTGCGATCGCCGGTGGCGCTTTCGGAAGCATACACCGCCTCGTCGAAGCCGAGCGTGCGCCCGGCAAATCGGCCGAGCGCCTCGCGGATATAATCAAAAGCGCCGTCGCCCTTGGCCTCGTGGATCAATCCGGAACAGGCGATAGCGCCGGCATTGACCATCGGGTTGAAGGGATGGTTTTCCGCGTTGAGCCGGATCGAGTTGAAGGGGTCGCCGGAGGGCTCGACGCCAATTGCGCTTTCCACCCGCGCCGCACCCAGCGTGTCCAGCGCCAGCGCGAAGACGAACGGCTTCGACATCGACTGGATGGTGAAGAGGACCTTGCTGTCGCCGACTTCGTAGACGTGCCCGTCGAGCGTGGCGAGGCTGATGCCGAAATGGGCAGGATCGGCCTTGCTGAGCTCGGGGATGTAGTCTGCGACCGCGCCTTCGTGATCGGCAGCGAACCTGGCGTGGCATTCGTCAAGAAACCGCAGCAGCGGCGGTTTCGAGCTGGCCCAGGCGCCATTGGCAGGGGAGGCTTTCATTGCCTCCGTTGTGCCCTGCAATCAGGGCGCGCGCAACCGGCCGGGCGCCAGCGAGTGGCGCCGGACCAGGAACAGCGCAATCAACGCCGTGGGCGCCAGTATGGCGAGCCCGAGCAGTGTCACCTGCATCTGCGACAGCGGCATGATTCCGCCACCCGGCGTGGCCACGACGAAGCCGCCGATCACCAGCAGAACGCGCAGCGGCCATTCCAGGGGGCCGGTCCGACGGAGATCGCCGATGAAGACCTGGTAGCCCTGAATGCCGCCGCAAATGAACAGCGTACCGAACGCGGCAAGCCCCATCAGCCCGAGGCCGGCGAAGTAGGGGCTGGCGCCCTGAAGCACCAGCGCGGGATTCAGCACGAAGAAGAACGGGATGAAGTAGATGATGCTGCCGACCCACATCGATTCCCAGCCCGTCTTCATCGCCGGCGATCCGGCAATGCCGGCGGCTGCAAAGGAGGCGATCGCCACCGGCGGCGTGATCGAGGACAGCATGCCCCAATAGAAGATGAACATGTGGATCGCCATCCGGTTCAAGCCGAGCTTTTCCAGCGCGGGCGCGACGAGGATGGCCAGGAAGATGTAGCAGGCCGTCGTCGTCAGCCCGAGCCCGAGCACCAGGCTGGTGAAGGCGCACATCACCAGCAACAGCAGCGCGTTGTCGCCGGCGAGCCGCAACAGGTCGTTGGCCAGGCTCGACACCACGCCGGTCATCGAGAAGGCGCCGATCAGAAGGCCGCATCCTGCAAGAATGCCGATGAGCTCGACGAAGGTGCGGCCGTTGACCTCGAGGAACTTGCTGATCGTGGCGGGCGTCCAGCGCGTGTCCTTGGAGAAAATCTGGTTCAGCACGAGCAGCAATGCGGTTGCGTAAAACGGCGCATGGCTCTCGCGCTTGAAGTAAAGAAGCATCACGATCAACAGCGCGATGACGAAGACGTAGTACCAGCCCTCCTTGATCGTATCCCAGACCTTCGGCAGCTCGGCCCGCGGAATTCCCTTCAGGCCATGGCGGGCGGCGTAGGAGTCGACCTGCATGAACAGGCCGATGTAATACAGGGTCGCCGGAATGATCGCGGCGAGCGCGACCTCGGCGTAGCTGACGTTGAGGAACTGCGCGATCACGAACGCGGTTGCGCCCATCACGGGCGGGGCCAGCACCGCGCCCGTGGAAGCGCAAGCCTCGATGGCGCCGGCATAGGAGGCGCGAAAGCCGCTCTTCTTCATTACGGGAATGGTCATCGTGCCGGCCGTGAGCACGTTGGAGATGATCGAGCCCGACATCATGCCGAGCAGGCCGGACGCGAAGATGCACACCTTGGCCGCGCCGCCGCGGAAGGTGCCGCACAGCGCAAAAGCGATGTTGATGAAGAACTTGCCGGCGCCGGTCATCATCAGTGCGGTGCCGAAGACGAGGAAGCCGATCACGGTATCGGCAAAGGCCTGGATCGGGATGCCGAGCAGACTCTCGCCGGACAGCACGTGATAGGAGGTTGCCTGTTCAAGCGTCGATTGCGTCCCGCGGAACGGACCGAGCCATCTGGCATCGGCGAACAACGGATAGACGGTGAAGGGGAGCACGCTGAGCAGCAGGCTCCAGCCGCCGGTGCGGCGCAGTCCTTCCATCAGCAAGAACCACATCACGAGCCCGGCGGCGATGACGTTGGTTGGAGCGCCATCGAATTCCCAGCCGAGCGCTGCTGCCTTGCGTATGTTGAGCATCAGCCAGATCGATGCACCGAAGGTCAGGACGAACAGCAGCAGGTCGTACCAGGGGATGCGGTCGAGCGGTGCTCTTTCGCTCCCGGGAAAGATCAGGAACGTGAACGGCAGCATCAGCGCGATCAGAAGGTAGAAGTATTCGGTGTTCAGCTGCGTGTAGCCGACGAAGAAGCGCAGCGAGAACTGCTGGTTGATGCAAAGCAGGATGGTGGCGGCGGTCGCCACCACCAGGGCCCAGCGCCAGGCCCCGCGCAACGCGCGCACGCGGGTGACCTCGGCCTCCTGTATAGTGGCGTGGGGATCCTCGAATACGATCTTGTTCGGCGTCGACGCCACCGCGACGCTGTCGGATGCAGGCATCTTCGATCCCCTGTCGCGAAGTTTTTTCAGCGCCGGCGACTAGTCAAAGCCGTTCGCCATCTTGGCCTTGGCGAGGGCTGCGGCGCGCGCCTTCATCCAGGCTTCGAGGAACGGCTTCTCGTCCGAGGGCGGATTGCCCTTGTTGTAATCTGCCCAAGCGGCGGCCAGCACTTCCTGGCGCTTGAGGAGTGCGTTGTTGTGCGTCTCCTGCTCGGCGCTCCAGTGGCCTGCCTCCTTCAACGCCTTCACGGCACCGGGGTGAATCGGCACCACCCAGTTCTTGACCTGGCGGGCAGCGCCGAGGCCGGGAGCGCCGGGTGCGGAATCCTTGTAGGCGTCGTAGCCGTCGATCATGGCCTTGGTGATGGAATAGACCAGATCCGGCGCCTGCGACGCATAGGCGACGTAGATCGGGTAGGGGTAGTTGCCGAGCTCGACGGGCTTCTCTTTCGAGATGGCGGCGCCGCACGTCACAACCTGGGGAAAGAAGTACGAGCCAACTTTCTTCATCCGCTCCCAGCCGGCTTTGTCGCTCTTGGGCAGCGGCGGCCAGATCAGGCCGCGCGGCGAGGTGTCGACTTCCTTCGCCGTCCCCGTGATGGTGGAGGCGATGGCCGCGTCGGCGTCGTTGTTGAGCAGGCCCTTCCACATCGCGCCAAAGCTTGCGAACTCGACGATCTTGACGTCATCCCTTGTCAGGCCGCCAAAGGCGAGCACGGCGAGCGCGTTCTGGTTCAGCGCCGGCGAGCCGACGACGAAGCCGATGCGCTTGCCCTTGAGGTCCTTGACCTCCTTGACGCCGGTATCGGCGGCGACACCGAGGGAGATGCCATTGCAGTCGACCGACGACAGCAGCATCTGGAGCGGCTGCGGTCCCCAGTCCTTGACGCCGAACTCGAACACACCTTCCTGCGCGAAGTAGGTACCCACGCCCATGGCGGAAACGGCCGCGCGCTTGGCGCGAAGCGGCGCCAGGCGGGCGACGTCGTTGCCTGCCGGCAGCACGCGAACGTCGCTGCCGTACTTGTCCTTCATCATCTTGCCGACGCCGACGGTGATGTTGAAACCGGAGGTGCCGGTGTCATAGGCGGTGATCGCCATGGTCGGCAGCAGCTTGACATCGTCGGCGCGCACGGGCGCGCTGGCGATCAGCGAAAGCGAAGTAAAGACGGCCGGCGAAAGCGCCAGCATGCGGTAGATCATGTTCTCCTCCCGAATCGTTTTCGCTATGCGAAACTTGCTTTTGTTTTTGGTTTGTTGGCTGGATCATGTCATCGCGTCGTCGCGATGACAATGTCCAAGCGTGTCAATCGCTCAACTCGGCGCGCGGACAGTCAGATTGTCGCAGAACAGGTCCGCCGCACGCTTCTAGATTTCCACGATCGCGATTGCCTGTCCTTCGGCAACCACGTCATCCAGCTCGACGAGTATCATCTTCAGTTTTCCCGCAATGGTCGATGCGACCGGGATTTCCATCTTCATCGCCTCGACGAATGCGATGTCGTCGCCGTCACCTACGTTGCCGCCCACTTCCACCGGAAGTGCGCACACCCGTCCCGCAACTTCGGTCACGATCTTGATTTCTGGCATTACGGATTCCTCGCCCTGAATGACGAACTGGCGTTCGCCGTAACTGCTTTTTGTTGTGGCCGCAGATTGCCTGAGGTAGCTTGTTCTGCAAGTGGAATTTTATTCCGCGCGGCGGAATTGGAGCCATAGCATGGGAAGACGCTCGGAACGCCTCAGCAAGCAGGGAATGCTCGCCAGCGATTTGTCCGGTGAGGGCGATGTGATCCAGGTGGTGTCGCGCGCATTCGACGTGCTGCGATGCTTCGAAGGACACGAGGCGCGGCTCGGCAATCTCGAAATTTCCAATCGCTGCGGATTGCCGCGCTCGACAGTGTCGCGGTTGACGCACACGCTGACGCGGATGGGGCAGCTCGTCTATCTGCCGCGCGACCAGAAATACCGCATCGGCCCCAGCGCGGTGGCGATGAGCACCTCGATGATGAAGGGGCTGCAGCTGCGCAACCTGATCCGGCTTCGCCTGCAGGACGTTGCCGAGCATCTGCCGGGCACCGTCGGCTTCGTCATTCCCGACCGCTTCCATCTCGTCTATCTCGAATACGCGCGGGCGGCGAATGCACTCGGCCTGCACGAAAGCACGGGCAGCCGCATCAGCATGGCGAGCACGGCGGCAGGCAGCGCCTATCTGGCCGCGCTCGATGTCGAGGTGGGAGACGCCCTGATCAACGAGATGGAGCGCGAGACGCCGGACGCGGCGAAGCTCGCGCGATCGCGCATCGAAGCCAACCGCCGTCACATGCGCGAGCATGGTTATGTCACCGCCTTCGGCACCTGGAGCCCGCATATCAATGGCTGCGCCGTGCCCCTTTGGTCGCCGCAGTACCAGACCTTCGTCGTCGTCACGATCGGGCTGCTGGCGGCGATGTACGACGAGAAGCGCGTGCACAAGGAAGTAGCGCCGCGGATAATCGATCTTGCCGCCGCCGTGGGTGCGCTGCTCGAGGGCGACGGCGATATCTTTGCCAACCGGCTGGAGCGGAAGCCGATCGCCGTGCCGGGGCACAACAACAATAAGATGATGATGACGGAGGAAAAGAATGGTGTGGAAGCCGGAGCTCGACGACCTCGCGCGGCGCGAAGCCTTCGCGCGCGAGATGGGAGGCGTTGAGAAGGTCAAGCGACAGCGCGACCAGGGCCGGCTCACCGTTCGTGAGCGCATCGACAAGCTCACCGACGAGAACAGCTTTCACGAGATCGGTGCGATCTCGGGCATCGGCGAATACGACGAACAAGGTGCGCTGAAGCACCTGACGCCGGCGAATTGCGTGTTCGGCCGCGCCAGGGTCGACGGCCGCACGGTGGTCGTGGTCGGTGACGACTTCACCGTGCGCGGCGGCTCGGCCGATGCTTCGATCTCGGCCAAGCCGCTGATGGCGGAGGAGATGGCGCATGATTTCCGCCTGCCGATCATCCGCGTCATCGAGGGCTCCGGCGGTGGCGGCTCGGTGAAGACCATCGAGACCAAGGGCGCGGCGAACCTGCCCGGCGGCGTCGGTGGCACGCGATGGTATTGGTACACGACGGCCAACATGGCGCGCGTGCCGGTGGTGGCGCTGGGCCTGGGTTCGGTCGCCGGCCTCGGGGCGGCGCGCCTTGCGGCGAGCCATTATTCAGTGATGACGAGGAATTCCGCGATGTTCGTCGCCGGGCCTCCGGTCGTCAAACGCCTCGGCCAGGATCTCACCAAGCAGGAGCTCGGCGGCGCCGACATCCAGACCCGGGCCGGCGGCGTCGACCATGCGGTCGAGACCGAGGAAGAGGCGTTCGAATGCGCGCGCCGCTTCCTCTCCTATTTGCCGTCGTCGGTTTACGACCTGCCGCCGACCACGGCCTGCACGGACGATCCGGAGCGGGCCGAGGATTCGCTGCTGAAGGCGGTGCCGCGCAGCCGCCGCCAAGTCTACAAGATGCGGCCCATCATCGATGCTATCGTCGACAGAGGCTCGTTCTTCGAGGTCAATTCCAGCTTCGGCAAGCCGATCATCGTTGGCCTTGCGCGGCTGGAGGGGCGGGCGGTGCTGCTGATGGCCAGCGATCCCCTGCATTATGGCGGGTCGTGGACGGCGGAGGCCTGCCAGAAGGTGGTGCGCTGGGTGGATTTCGCCGAAACCTTCCATCTGCCGATCGTCTATCTCATGGACTGCCCGGGCTTCATGATCGGGCTCGATGCGGAGAAGGCGGCGACCATCCGCCACGGCGTGCGCGCGATGGCGGCGGTGAACCAGACCACCGTGCCCTGGTGCACCATCATCGTGCGCAACGCCTTCGGCGTCGCGGGCGTGGTGCATCAGCCGGCGAACCGCTTTTCGATGCGCTATGCCTGGCCGTCGGCCTATTGGGGCTCGCTTCCGCTTGAAGGCGGCATCGAAGCTGCTTACCGCGCCGAGATCGATGCCGCGGCCGATCCCGCGGCGAAGCTCAAGGAAATCGAAGACCGGCTGAACAGGCTGCGCTCGCCGTTCCGCTCGGCAGAGAAATTCTGGGTGGAAGAGGTGATCGATCCCCGCAGGACGCGTTCGCTGCTGTGCGAATTCGCGCGCCTTGCCGAACCGCTGCGCACGCCGGGACCGCCGGGCAATATGTCGACGCGACCGTGAATGGTCGGTTCCTGACCGGCAGCGCGATGCTAAAGCGCGATGGTGTTTGGTTGAATCGATTGCCAGCGACTCGGTTTACCTCTCCCCAGCGGGGAGAGGTCGGGTCGCATCGCTACATGCGATCCGGGGGTGGGGGCGGCCCACCCCCGACCCCCGGAAACCGCACCCCCCGCGACCCCCC
>NZ_JBQTHN010000070.1:0-88569 GCF_052389815.1 Bradyrhizobium sp.
TTTGGTTCGGTCGGACATGCTTCGCGGACGGGCAGGGTTGCAAACACCACGTTGCATCGAACCGGCATTGCAGTTAAGCAACTGAGATGGAATGGAAATTCTCCGTCGCCCCGATGATGGACTGGACCGGGAGATCTCAAAAAGCGAAGCGCGATCAGCACTTAAGCTAAGTCTCGATCGGTCATGCCGTACCAAATGAAGTACCGCCGCTAGTTCGGAGTTTCGAAGAGCAAGCGATTTCGCGCTCCTGCGTTTGTTCGGCGGGTGCAGCGTAACGAAGTGTAGTATTCAATCCGCGCAGGCGCCATTGCGACCCCGTCGCCGCATGCAAGCGCTGGCGGCGCTATTGCCACCTGCGAAATCAGCGGCTGTAACGACACGAAGCGGTTTCTCCTCACTTGCCGCGGCCAAAATGGGATGGGCTTACCGTCTGCGCGGAACTAGCGCGCGACATTCTGAGCGCCGCCAACACGTTCTGTCCCCACTATCGCGGCGGAGGCATCGGCTTGCTTGCGTCCGCCCATCTGCTTGCCGGCATCGGAGGTGACGGCTGGCTGGAGGTTGACGCCAGCGACAATCCGTCGCGCGACCAGTCTTGTGGTCCCGTAGTCAAAGTGACGGATGGGACTGTCGAATTGAGCGAAGATCCGGGGCTCGGTGCAGTGCCCGATCTTGCCTCGATCGCGCACTATCGCACGCACTAACGTCGGATCGTGAATTCGCTCGGCGCCCGCCGGTAGTCCCAATCGGCTCGCTCGAGCTCAGGCCGATCGAATTCGGCCTGAGGATATCCGACACAGAAATAGCCGATGAGTCTCCAGGACTCCGGCACGTCGAGAATCTCGCGGATCCGGGCAGGCGTCAGGATCGACACCCAGCCGATCCCGATACCTTCCGCGCGGGCGGCGAGCCACATCGCGCAGATAGCCGCGACGACGGAATATTCGATCGTTTCCGGCATCGTAGCGCGCCCGAGGCCATGGCCGATATCGCTGGCCTTCTCCGCGAAGACAGCCAGATGACCCGGTGCGTCCTCAAGGCCCGAGAGTTTTAGCGCGGCATATCGCGCTGCCCGTTCCCCCGAATAGCACGCCAGGGCATCGGCATTGCAGGCCTTGAAGTCATCAATCACGTCGCTGCGTCTCGCCGCGTCCTCGACGATGACGAAACGCCAGGGCTGGCTCAGCCCAACCGACGGCGACAGGCAGGCGATATCGATGAGCCGCTCCAGCGCGGCTTCGGGCAGCGGATCGGTCCGAAATCGACGCACGTCGCGGCGCCAGATGAAGAGCTCGCGCAATTGCCGGCGAAATTGATCGTCGAAGGCGACCATCAGAGTTGCGGGCCCGATTGGAAAAGGGCGGCGGCCATCAGCAGAATGGCGGTCTCGGAAAGCTGTTCGAATGCACCCAATATATCGCCCGTCTGACCGCCGATCTGTTTGATCGCGAGGCAAGTCATCATCAGCCCGATGAGGGCGAGAAGGACCACGGCCAGGATCGCCTTGGCCGGCCCAAGGCCGAACGCGAGCACAACGGCACCCACGCCAAGCGCAATGGCGGCGCTTTGCGGTGCCGGCTGGCCTGCGCGAGCCGAAAGCCCGTCCGGCCGTGCCGGCGGCACGAAGGCCATGAAGGTCGGCACTCCTGCGCGTGCGGCGGCATGTGCGAGCAGCAGCGCAATCATCACCGATCGCGGCGCGGCGATCGCTGCCAACGCGCTCCAGCGCAGGATCAGCGAGATGACAAGCGCGCATGCGCCATACGTACCAATCTGGCTGTCGCGCATGATATCGAGCTTGCGCTCGCGCGTCCGGCCACCGCCCAGTCCATCCACGGTGTCGGCAAGCCCGTCCTCATGCAGCGCGCCGGTCACGATCACCGTGCTCGCGAGCGCGAGCATGGCTGCCGGCCCCGGCGTCAGACCAATCGCATGGGCGAGAGCGTAAACGGCGGATCCCACCAGGCCGACCAGCAATCCCGCAACCGGCAGCGCCCAGCTTGCGCGTGTAACTTCGCCATCGCTTACGGCCGTGGGTGGACCGAAGGGAAGAATCGTGGCGAACGAAACGCCTATCCTCAAGTCGGTGACGATCGTTCGCAGCTGTTCGAGCTGAAGCATCACTTGACCTTCATCGGCAATCCCGCCACCACGAGCTCGACCTCGTCGGCGACCGCGGCGATCCGTTGGTTCAACAGACCGGCGGCATCGCGAAAGCTGCGCGCGAGCGCGTTATCTGGCACGATCCCGAGGCCGACCTCGTTGGTGACAAGGATCACCGGACTTTGTTGCCGGCCGAGTGCATCCGTGAGCAGGGCCGCTTCGTCCGACCAGTTGCGTTCGGCATGGAGGAGGTTCGACAGCCACAGCGTCAGGCAATCGATAAGGCGGGCGCCGCCGCCGTCCGTCTCGGTCAGCGCCTGCACGAGGTCTAGCGGAGCCTCGCGCTCGATCCAGTCGTTGCTGCGGCGCGCGCGATGCCTGGCGATCCGCGCTTCCATCTCCGCATCAAGCGCTTCGGCGGTGGCGATATAGATGGGCCGGCCGGGATAGGCGTGTGCGCGCGCCTCGGCGTGCCGGCTTTTTCCCGACCTGGCGCCTCCCGTGATCAGCACAATCGGCATCGAACCCTCCGTTCGGATCCGCACTAACCACCAATCGCCGGCAAAGACAAAGCCGAATTCTGCTCCGAGGGGCTTGCGCTCCTTCGCAATTCTTGCGCATCAGGGCAGACGTAACGGGAGACGATGCGTGGGTTTTGCCGGGGCAATGGCGGTGGCGATGACGGTGGACGCCCTGGTGGGGTGGCCCGGCGCGCTGTTCGCGCGCATCGGCCATCCCGTCACCTGGATTGGCCGACTGATCAGCCTACTCGATCACAGTTGGAACCGGTCCGCCGATGCGCCGCCGATCCGCCGCATCGCAGGCGTCGGCGCCGCGCTGCTGGCGATCGGGCTTTGCGTCGCGATCGGTTGGATCGTGCAGGCCGTACTGTCTCCCCGGTGGGGCGGCGTCGTGCTCCTGGCGGTACTCGCATGGCCCCTGGTCGCACTGCGCTCGCTCTATGACCATGTCGCCGCGGTGGTGCAGCCGCTGCAATCTGGCGACATCGATGCGGCGCGTCTGGCGGTCGCTCAGATCGTGGGACGCGATCCTGCAACGCTCGATGAAGCAGGGATTGCGCGCGCCGCCATCGAAAGCCTCGCCGAGAATGCATCGGACGGCGTCGTGGCGCCGGTGTTCTGGGGCGCGCTGTTCGGTCTGCCTGGCATCGTTGGCTACAAGGCCATCAATACGCTCGATTCCATGATCGGCCATCGTTCCGAGCGTCATCTGTATTTCGGCTGGGCGGCCGCGCGCATCGACGACATCGCCAATTTCATCCCGGCGCGCCTCACGGGCTTTCTCTTCGTCCTGGTCTCCCCGCACTTCTCGGAAGCGCTGTCCTGCATGGTGCGAGACGCGAACCGCCATCGTTCGATCAATGCCGGCTGGCCGGAGGCTGCCATGGCAGGCGCGCTCGGCGTACGGTTGAGCGGACCGCGGAGTTACCATGGCAGCGTGACCAATGAGGCTTGGCTGAACGAGGGCGCGCGCGATCCGCTCTCCGCCGATGTCCGGCAAGGCTTGACGCTCTACATACGCGCGATGCTGCTCCTCGGCGGATTGCTCGTGGCGCTGGCGATTGCATGACGAGGGCGGCGATGCAGGAGCATGGTGGAAATCTCGATCAGGCGGTCCAGCGTTTCGGTGGACGCGTGGAGGACTGGATCGATCTGTCGACCGGCATCAATCGGCAACCCTATCCGGTCGGCGAGATCGAGCCTCAACACTGGCAAGCGCTGCCATCGCGATCTGACATCGAATCCTTGCATCAGGCCGCGCGGCAGGCCTATGCGACCAACGCGCCGATCGTGGCGATGGCCGGCGCGCAAGCTGCTATCCAGCTTCTGCCGTGCCTCGCGCCCCGTGGTCGAGCGCACATTCTCGCGCCCACATACAACGAATACGCCGCGGTTCTGTCAGTCGCCGGCTGGGACGTTGCCGAGGTCCCTACGCTTGAGGCGTTGACGGGAGCCGATCTCGCCGTGATCGTCAATCCCAACAATCCCGATGGGAAACGCCATGAGCGGGGAGACCTGCTCGCATTGCTGCCGCGCGTCGGTCGTCTCATCATCGACGAGAGTTTCGCCGACGCTGTCCCCGAATTGTCGCTCGCGGCGGAGGCGGCAGGACCAAGCCTCCTGATCCTGCGGTCGTTCGGAAAGTTCTATGGACTCGCCGGCCTGCGGCTTGGCTTCGTGCTGGGCGGGGAAGGGGACATCGTTGCGCTATCGGGAATGGCGGGTCCGTGGCCGGTTTCCGGTGCTGCAATTGCGGTCGGACGACGCGCCTTGCTGGATCGCGAATGGGTCGAAGCAACCGCGAGCCGTCTCGGACGCGATTGCCAGCAGCTCGATGCTGCGGTGAAATCGCAGGGCTGGCGGTTGATTGGTGGTACGCCGCTGTTCCGTCTCTACGAGACAGAAGACGCGCGCGCTGCACAGAAGCGGCTTGCCGGCGCACGCATCTGGTCGCGTATCTTTGAACAACAACCGCGATGGTTGCGGCTGGGTTTGCCGGGCGACGAGACCGAGTGGGCGCGCCTGGCCGCCGCTCTATCGCGCTGATCCCTCAACGCGCAAGCGCAAGCAGTCCTTCGACGTCGAGATGGGCCTCGATGTGGTCGGCAAGCGCGTCGAGTGCGCTCTCTACCCTTCCACGATACGGCTGGTCCGTGGCCGGAATGTCGAGCTGCGCGAGAAACGAGCTACGGAAATCGTCGGACGCAAACAGGCCATGCAGATAGCTGCCGTAGACGCGTCCGTCGGGCGAGATCGCGCCTTCCGGCGCGCCATCGAGCAGGGCGAACGGACGTCCGCGGTCAGGCCCATCGGTTCGCCCGATATGGATCTCATAGGCATCGATCGGCTGCCCGGTCTCCACGTGTTGCGCGGCGACCCGGGTGAGCGTCTTTTGTTCGGTCATGACCGTGGTCACATCCAGGAGCCCGAGGCCTTGCGTCTCGCCCGCCGGTCCTTCGATCCCCTCGGGATCGGCGATGCTGCGCCCGAGTATCTGGTAGCCGCCGCAGACACCGAGCACATGACCGCCGCGGCGACGATGCGCAAGCAGATCGATATCCCAGCCCTGCGCGCGTAGGAAGGCAAGATCACCGCGTGTCGACTTCGAGCCGGGAATAATGACGAGTCTGGCGTCGCCGGGAATGGCGTCTCCGGGGCGAACTATCACGAGATCGACGCCGGGTTCAAGCTTAAGCGGGTCGAGATCATCGAAATTGGCGATCCGCGACAGCGCGAGAAACGCGATCTTGCACTGACCGGGCTTGCGCGCCTCGCCGAGCCCCAGCGCATCCTCGGCCGGAAGCTCGTTCGCGCGGGTGAAGTAGGGGAGCACGCCGAAGCCGCGCCATGCTGTCCTGGCTTCGATCAGCCGATAGCCGTCGTCAAACAGCGTGGGATCGCCGCGGAACTTGTTGATGACAAAGCCGTGGATCATCGCTGCATCGTCCGGGTCGATCACGGTCTTGATGCCGACGAGCTGCGCGATGACACCGCCGCGGTCGATGTCGCCGATCAAAACAACGGGGATGTCAGCCTTGCGGGCAAAGCCCATATTGGCAATGTCGGATTTGCGCAAATTGACTTCGGCCGGGCTGCCGGCGCCTTCGACGAGAACGAGATCGGCGCGCTGCTTCAGCCGCGCAAAGCTCTCCAGAACAGCGCCCATCAGTGAAGGCTTGAGGGCAGCATATTCGCGTGCACGCGCCGTGGCGATCCGCTTGCCGTGTACGATGATCTGCGCACCGACATCGGTCTCCGGCTTCAAGAGGACCGGATTCATGTCGGTATGCGGCTCGACACCGGCGGCCAGCGCCTGCAAGGCCTGCGCACGGCCGATCTCGCCGCCATCCACGGTGACGGCCGCATTGTTCGACATGTTTTGCGGCTTGAACGGGAGCACACGTAGGCCACGGCGTCTTGCCAGGCGCGCGAGGCCCGCGACGACGAGCGACTTGCCCACGTCGGAGCCCGCACCCTGGATCATCAATGCGCGCGCCATCGAACTGTCTTCAGAACTCGACGCCGGGCTGGGCCTTGATGCCGGACCGGAAGGGATGTTTCACCAGCGTCATCTCGGTGACGAGGTCGGCGATCTCGATCAACTCGTCCTTCGCATTGCGTCCGGTGAGAACGACATGCGTCGTCGGCGGCTTGTGCACCCTCAGGAATTCGACGACCTCCGCGATCTCCAGATAGTCATAGCGAAGCGCGATGTTGATCTCATCGAGCACGACCATGCGCAAATCGGGATCCAGGATCAATTGCTTCGCCTTGTCCCAGCCCGCTCTTGCGGCAGCGATGTCGCGGGCGCGGTCCTGCGTTTCCCATGTAAAACCTTCGCCCATCGCATGGAACTGGCAGAGGTCACCGAAATGCCCGGTGAGCAGGCGGCGCTCGCCGGTATCCCAAGCTCCCTTGATGAACTGGACGACCGCGCAGGGAAAGCCATGCGCGATGCAGCGCACGATCATGCCGAAGGCGGAGGATGATTTTCCCTTGCCCGCGCCGGTATGAACGATGATCAGTCCCTTCTCGCCGCTCTTGGTCGCCATGATCTTGTCGCGGGCGACCTTCTTCTTGGCCATTTTCGCCGCGTGACGAGCCTCGGAGACGGCGGTGTCCGCGTCCCCGGCGGCATCCTGTTCAGACATCATCGGAGGTGATCCTTCGGCTTGACAAGTTGGAGCCTTGGGCAAATGGTGGGCCTGCGTTGGTTCCTGTCCTACGACAGGCGAAGAGGGAATGCGATAGGGCTCAAATCGAGAGGTTTGGGTTCGAAAAGCAGCCGCCCCCGCGACCGTGACCGGAGAGATTCCCAAAGCCACTGATCCCTGAAGGGGTTGGGAAGGCGGGGATCGAAGGACGAGATCCTGCTCCGCAAGCCGGGAGACCTGCCAGCGCAACGTTTTGGACCGGCGGACGGGGTGTTCCGCGACGGGGAAGCGAGCCCTTGGCAAAGTGGTTCGCGCGCCTCATCGCCCCCCGTTTGTTTTTCTGGAAGGGGCGATGACTGTCACACTTCACGTCTGCATTACCTGCCGTGCCGGCCAGACGCTCAGCGAGGGCGAGACCACGCCCGGCAAGCGCCTGCACGCCGCGATCCTGGATGCCGGCGTGCCCGAGGGCGTGAATGTCGTTCCCGTCGAATGCCTGTCTGCGTGTAGCCAGGGCTGCTCCATCGCGCTCAGCGCGCCGGGACGCTGGTCCTATGTTTACGGCCGGTTGTCGGACGCCAATGCGAAAGACGTGATTGCCGGTGCATCAGCTTACGCCGGGGCGTCCGATGGCATCGTGCCGTGGCGCAGCCGGCCTGAGATCTTTCGCAAGCAATCGCTCGCCCGCATTCCACCCATTGCCGTCGTGCCGGAGGCCGCCGAATGAGCTCACTCGCAAAAGTCCCCGTCACCGTCGTCACCGGCTTTCTCGGATCGGGCAAGACGACGCTGATCCGGCATTTGATCGCCAATGCCAACGGCAAGAAGCTCGCGGTGCTCGTCAACGAGTTCGGCAGCGAGGGCGTCGACGGTGAGATCTTGAAATCCTGCGCCGATGCCAATTGCCCGGCGGAAAACATCGTCGAGCTCGCCAATGGCTGTATCTGCTGTACCGTGGCCGATGATCTAATTCCGGCTATGGAGCAACTGCTCGCACGCACCGTGAAGCCCGATCATATCCTGATCGAGACGTCGGGCTTGGCCCTGCCGAAGCCGCTGCTCAAGGCGTTCGATTGGCCGGAAATCCGGTCGCGGATCACGGTCGACGGCGTGATTGCGCTCGCCGATGCGGAGGCCGTGGCGGCGGGCCGCTTCGCGCCGGATCCGGATGCTGTCGAAGCGCAGCGGGCGACCGACGACAATCTCGATCATGAAACGCCGCTGTCAGAGGTGTTCGAGGACCAGATTGCCTGCGCCGATATCGTGCTGCTCACCAAGGCGGACCTCGCCGGCTCGGCAGGGCTCGAAGCGGCCAAGGCTGCGATCGAAGCCGAGATGCCGCGCCGCGTGCCGATGCTGTCGGTCGTCGACGGTGCGGTCGACGCGCGTGTGATCCTCGGCCTCGAAGCGGCCGCAGAGGATGATCTCGCCGCGCGCCCTTCGCATCATGACGGCGAGGATGAGCACGAGCACAATGATTTTGCGTCCGTCGTCGTCGATATCCCGGAGGTCACCGACATCGATGCGCTGGTCGCATCGATCCAGCGGCTGGCGCGCGAGCAGAACGTGTTGCGTGCCAAGGGCTATATCGCGGTCGAGGGCAAGCCGATGCGGCTGCTGCTGCAATCGGTCGGCGAGCGGGTGCGGCATCAGTTCGACAGGCCCTGGGGGGCGCGGCCGAGACAGTCAAAACTGGTCGTGATCGGCGAGCAAGGCGACATCGACGAAGCCGCGATCAAGGCGGGACTTGGCATCTGATGCACGTTGTCTTTCGCGAGAACCGTGGTCTTGAGGAGACCGCGACGCCCAGAGACATCGGCCAGGATCCGGCCGATCTCGTGGCGCTCTCGTTTTCCGACAGCGATCTCGCCGCCTTCGCGTCTGGCTGGCGGCGCGGGCGCGCCGGCCTGCCGTCGCTGAGGCTCGCGAACCTCGCGGAGCTGCGTCACCCGCTGTCGGTCGACACGTATATCGAGCGAACATTGTCGCAGGCGCGCGGCATCCTCGTGCGGCTGATCGGGGGTGAGTCCTATTGGTCGTACGGGCTCACGGCTCTGCATCAACTGGCAAAGGATCGCAATATCGCGCTGGCCGTACTGCCGGCGGATGGCCGCGATGATCTGCGACTGGATGCGTTCTCCACCCTGCCGGGCTCGACGCTCAGGCGGCTCAAGGCGCTCTGCGACAAGGGCGGACCGGTCGCGGCGCAGGCGGTGATCGCCCAGCTCGCGTTGGCGTCAGGACTTTATGCGGGACCCGTCGTCGGGGAGCTGGATGTTCCCGAGATCGGCTTCTACGACCCCGCTCGCGGCATTGTGGCAGCGCCGACATGCGATGGGCGGCCGCGCGCGCTCGTCACCTTCTATCGCTCCTATCTCACCGCTGCCGATACGGGCCCGGTCGACGCGCTGATCGCAGCGCTACGGCAGAAGGGCTTTGATGCCTTTGGCGTGTTCGTCACCTCCCTGAAGTCGCCGGGCGTCGCGGGCTGGCTGCCAGCGCACTTTGCGCAACATGAGCCGGCTGCCATCGTCAATGCGACGGCGTTCTCCGCGGCCGGTGACGACGACACCACCCCGTTCGATGCTGCATCGTGCCCGGTCTTCCAGGTTGCGCTGTCGACAGCCCGGCGCGAGGATTGGGCCGAGTCGCTTCGCGGTCTCTCACCGGGCGATCTCGCCATGCATGTGGTGTTGCCCGAGGTCGACGGCCGGCTGTTCGCTGGTGTGGTGAGTTTCAAGTCGGCGAGCGAGCGCGATCCCGATCTGCAATTCGCCCGTCTAGCACACAGAGCCGACGACGAACGCGTGAGCGCCGTTGCCGCGCGGGTCACGGCTTGGCAGAGACTTGCGAATAAGCCGGCCGACGAGAAGCGGCCGGCTATCGTGCTCTCAAACTATCCGGGCCGTCCGCATCAAATCGCGCATGCGGTGGGGCTGGACGCGCTCGCCTCGGTCGAGGCGCTGCTCTCCGATCTCGGCGAAGCCGGGTTCGATGTGGAAGCGGCGGAGGCACTTGGCGACGTCCTCTTGCGGGAGCAATTAACCTGGAGCGTCGCCGAGTACCGTGCGGCGCTCTCAGACCTGTCACGCCAGTTGCAGGACGACCTCGCGCGCGCCTGGGGCGCGCCGGAAGATGATCCGAGCTGTAGCGACGGCGCGTTTCATTTTGCTGCGATCCGGCGCGGCAAGGCCATCATCGCCGTCCAACCGGAGCGCGGTGCGGTCAGCAACCGCGATACCGACTATCATGATTTGTCACGCACGCCGCGTCACGCCTATGTTGCCTTCTATCTGTGGCTACGGCGCCAAGGGATCGACGCCGTTGTCCACATGGGCGCACACGGCACGCTCGAATGGCTGCCGGGCAAGTCCGTCGCGCTGTCGTCGTCCTGCTGGCCGGACGCGCTGATCGGCGATGTGCCGGTAGTCTATCCCTTCATCGTCAACGATCCCGGTGAAGCCGCGCAGGCCAAGCGACGGATCGGTGCGGTCACGATCGGTCATCTGCCACCGGCATTGGCGAAGGCCGCGGTGCCGGAAGGCTTGCGCCGGCTCGAACATCTGCTCGACGAATATTCGACCGCTGATGGCCTCGACCCCGGGCGCCGCCAGCGCCTGATTGCGGCGATCCGCGACGAGGCGCGCGCCGCCGGGCTGGAAGATGATCTGGGCCTTGCCGTATCGACAGCGCCGGCCGAGGCCATTCCGCCAATCGACCGCTTCGTCTGCGATCTCAAGGAAAGTCAGTTCGGCGACGGCCTGCATGTGCTCGGTCGCGGCGCCTGCGGTGCAGCGGAGAAGGGCGCGGTGCTCAATGCGCTTGCCGGCCGGCGCGTTGCGCCCGGGCCGGCGGGCTCGCCCTATCGCGGTCGCCCGGACGTGCTGCCCACGGGACGCAATCTGTTTGCTGTTGACCCCCGTGCGGTGCCGACGCCGTCGGCCCATGTGCAAGGCATCAAGCTCGCCGAGGAACTGCTGCGCCGTCACTTGCAGGATCATGGCGACTGGCCGAAGGGGCTCGTCGTCGATCTCTGGGGCTCGGCGACTATGCGCACCGCGGGCGAGGATTTTGCGATGGCCCTGCATCTTGCAGGACTCGCGCCGCGCTGGGACCACGGGTCGGGCCGGGTGATCGGCTACGATATCATCGCGCCCGCCGAGCTCGGCCGTCCCCGCATCGACGTCACGCTGCGCGTGTCCGGACTGTTCCGCGACGTCTTCTCGGGGCTCGCGCAATTGTTCGAGGCGGCGACCGAAGCGCTCTCGGCGCGCGAAGGGGAGGGCGAGGAAAATCCCTATCGCCATCGCGCCTCACGCGTGTTCGGGCCCCGTCCGGGGCAATATGGCGTCGGCCTGTCGTCGATACCTGACGTCTTCACGATAGAATCACGGGAAGCTGCCGGTGAGGCCTGGCTGTCGGCATCGTCCTGGGCGTTCTCGTCCGATGGCGCAATGAAGCCTGATCGTGCAGGCATCGAGGCGCGGCTCGCGGCCGCTGATGCCTTCGTCCATACCCAGGATCTGCCGGAGACGGATCTGCTGCTCGCCGCTGATTATGCCGCGCATGAGGCGGGCATTGCGGCTGCGGCGGCGCGGCTCGGCACGGATATCGAACTCTATCACCTCGATGCAACACGCATTGATCAGCCGCGGGCGCGCGCGGTAGCCGAGGAAATTTCGCGCGTGGTGCGTGCACGTGCCGCCAACCCGGACTGGATCGCTGGCATGATGCGCCATGGTTTTCGCGGTGCAGCCGAAATCACTGCGACGCTGGAGCACATGGCGGCCTTTGCCCATCTAGCAGGCGTCGTGCCGCCCCATCTGTTTGATCTCTACTACGACGCGACACTCGGCAATGACGACGTCCGCAGCTTTATGACGCGCGAAAATCCGACGGCGCTTGTCGCGATGGAAACCTGCTTCACCCGGCTGCATGAGGCGTCGTTGTGGAAGACGCGCCGCAATTCGATTGCGGCCGCGCTGCGGGAGGCGTCTTGAGCACCGTCGCGATCAAGGGGTGGTGCCCGGGAGCCCTGCGGCCGATGCTCTCCGGCGACGGGCTGGTCGTGCGTGTACGCCCATATGGCGGCAGGCTCGACGCGAAGCAGGCGGTCGGCATTGCCGATCTGGCGGAGCGCTACGGCAACGGTCTGATCGATCTGACCAGCCGCGCCAATCTCCAGATCCGTGGCGTCAACGAACGTGAGCATCTAGCGCTGCTCGATGGGTTGGCGCGGTTGGGGATGCTCGACCCGGATCCAGAAATCGAGTCGCGGCGCAACATTCTGGTGACGCCGTTCTGGCGCACTAGCGACGACACATTCTCGCTTGCCGCTGAGCTCGAGCAGGCTCTGGCCGATAGCACGCTCGATCTTCCGACTAAGTTTGGTTTTGCAGTCGATGACGGGAAGGAACGCGAGCTCGCTGCCGCGTCGGCTGATGTGCGGATCGAGCGCGATCTTACGGGTGGTCTCATCGTCTGCGCCGATGGTGCCGAATTCGGTCGCTCGGTCGCGCGAAGCGAAGCCGTGAATGTCGCGCTTGCGCTTGCCGAATGGTTCGTCGCATCGGGCGGGCGAGGGCGGATGGCGACCCATCTCCGCGCCGGAGTCAGGCTGCCGAAAGCTCTTCAGGGCGACACCGAGCCTGCGCGCATATCCGCGGCGCCGTCTCTGGGCCTCTATCCGCAGGGCGTGATGGTCGGCGCAGCATTCGGGCAAGTCACGCATTTGGCACTCAGCCATCTCGCAGGCTGTGCGCAAGCGCTCCGCATGACGCCATGGCGCATGATGCTGGCAGAGGGGCTCAATGAGATGCCTCGGTTGCCGGGTCTCATTACACGGACTGATGATCCCCTGCTCCGTGCGATCGCCTGTAGCGGCGCACCGCGCTGCCGCGAAGCGCATGCCGATACGCGCGAGCTTGCGTCTGCACTCGCACCGCACATTGCGCCCGACGCCCGGCTTCATGTCTCTGGTTGCGCCAAGGGCTGCGCCCATGCCGGCCCGGCGTCAATCACGCTGGTTGCGACCCGCGACGGATTTGACCTTGTCCGTGGCGGCTCGACGCGGGATACGCCGATCAGACGCGGCCTAAGCGGCGCAGCCATCGTCAGGGATCCCTCCGTGTTGGTGGGAACGCGCTGATGCCGCACACTTACGAAACCGATGGCGCGGCGATCTATCGGAAGTCCTTCGCCACCATCCGGGCCGAGGCCGATCTCGGTCGCTTCACGGCGGATGAGGAACCCGTAGCCGTGCGCATGATCCATGCTGTCGGCATGGTGGGTCTCGAGGCGCATATCCGCTTCACGCCCGGCATGGCCATCGGCGCACGCGCCGCCTTGCGGAATGGTGCGCCCATTCTCTGCGATGCGCGCATGGTGTCGGAGGGAATTACACGCGCACGGCTGCCGGCCGGCAACGCCGTCATCTGCACGCTCGGCGATCCCGCCGTTCCTGCGCTCGCGCAATCCATGCGCAATACGCGCTCAGCCGCGGCGCTGAAGCTCTGGCGGCCGCATCTTGAGGGCGCGATCGTCGCCATCGGCAACGCGCCGACCGCGCTGTTTCATCTTCTCAACATGCTGGAGGACCGCGACTGTCCAAGGCCGGCCGCGATCATCGGCTGCCCCGTCGGTTTCGTGGGGGCTGCCGAATCCAAGGCCGCGTTGATGGCAAACCCGCCGGCGCCGGCACTGACGGTCGAGGGGCGCCTTGGCGGGTCGGCGATCGCCGTTGCCGCCGTGAATGCGCTAGCGAGTCGGAACGAATAGCGATGGGCCGTATCATCTGCTGCGGCCTCGGGCCAGGCGATCCGGACTTGATGAGCGTGCGTGCCGCTCGCGAGGTGCGCGCGGCAAAGCATGTCGCCTATTTCCGCAAGAAGGGACGACCCGGCCAGGCGCGGCGCATCGTCGAGGGGATGCTGGCGGGGGATGTCTCGGAATATCCGATGGAGTATCCGGTCACGACGGAGATCGCCTTCGACAGTCCGGAATATTTCCGTCTGCTGACGGGTTTCTACGACGAATGGGCGGAGCGTCTTGCGTGGCTTGCGCGTGCGGTCGACGTCGTCGTGCTTTGCGAAGGCGATCCCTATTTCTACGGCTCCTTCATGCACTTGCACGCCCGCTTGCAGGGGCGGGTCGAGATCGAGGTGATCGCGGGCATTCCTGGAATGGCTGGTTGCTGGAACTCGGTCGGCCGGCCGATCGCGCTCGGCGACGACGTGACGACCGTCTTGATGGGTACGCTCGCCGAAGATGCGCTTGAGCGGCGCATGCGCAATTCCGACGCGCTCATCATCATGAAGACCGGGCGCAACCTGACCAAGGTGCGCCGCGCGCTCGCGTCCGCCGGCCGCTTGGCCGACGCCTGGCTGGTCGAGCGTGGTACCATGCCCGGTGAACGCGTCGCGCGGTTGATCGATATCGACGAGGTCGACTGTCCGTACTTTGCGATCGTGCTGGTGCACGGGCAGGGGCGACGTATCGAGGCCGTCGAATGACGGGCACGCTCACCATCGCGGGACTCGGCCCCGGTGACGATGCACTCGTCACGCCGGAAGTCACCGCTGCGCTCGCGGCTGCGACCGACATCGTGGGCTATGCGCCGTATGTCGCGCGCGTGCGTCCGCGCGAGGGGCTGACGCTGCATCCGTCCGACAACCGCGTGGAGTTGCAGCGGGCCGGCGAAGCCCTGCGGCTGGCATCGGAGGGACGGCAAGTCGTCGTGGTATCCTCCGGGGATCCCGGTGTCTTTGCGATGGCCTCAGCTGTGTTCGAGGCGCTTGAAGACAATCCGCAATGGCAGAGCCTTCCGATCCGCGTTCTGCCCGGTGTAACTGCGATGCTGGCGGCTGCGGCGTGCGCGGGCGCGCCGCTCGGTCACGATTTTTGTGCGATCAATCTCTCCGACAATCTCAAGCCGTGGACCGTCATCGAGAAGCGCCTGCGGCTAGCCGCAGAGGCTGACTTCGCGATCGCGATGTACAATCCGCGCTCGGCGAGCCGGCCTGAGGGTTTTGCGCGTGCGCTGGAGATACTGAAGGAGGCGGGATGCGGTGGCCGGATGGCGATTTTCGCCCGCGCGGTCAGCGCCCCCGACGAGCGGATCGAAACGGTCAGGCTATGCGAGGCAAGACCCGACATGGCCGACATGCGGACGCTGGTGATCGTCGGCAATTCGGCGACGCGCCGCGTCGGCCGCTGGGTCTATGCACCGAGGCAAGTCCGATGACCGAGCCATTGCAACGCATCGGCCACGTTGTCCATCCGCGGCCTCTCGGGCAATTGTGGCCGCGACAGCATGATGACAGGAAGGCCGAGCGCGCGCGCAGCATCGATCTTGGCGCGCGCGCCGTCACCTCCGGAATTGCGGGCGACGACCCATTCGATGCCGCGCGCTTGCATCATCTCCAGTTCGCCATCGAGTGTGAACGGCCCGCGCGACACGATGACGTTGGCATCGAACGGCAGTGCGCCCTCGGGTGGATCGACAAACCGCAATGTGTAGGCGTGCTGCGGCCTGGCGCCGAAGGGCGCGATATGCTGTCGGCCGATTGCGAGGAAGACCCTGGCGCGATTTTCTGGCAGCGCCGCAACGGCGGATGCAATGTCAGCGACCTCGATCCAGGTGTCCCCGGGCGTTCTCGCCCAGGGCGCGCGTTCGACCGCGATCAGCGGCGTACCGGTTTCTGCGCACGCCGCGACCGCGTTGCGGCTCATCTCGGCGGCGAACGGATGGGTCGCATCGATCACATGTGTGATGCCCTCCTGCCGAATGTACTCGGCAAGACCAGCCACGCCGCCGAAGCCGCCGATGCGAGTCGGCAGCGGTTGACCGGCGGGCGCGCGCGTGCGGCCTCCATAGGAATAGATTGCATCGAGCCCCACGTGCGCGAGCGCCTCGGCAAGTTGATTGGCGTCGGCCGTTCCGCCCAGAATGAGGGCGCGCGTCATGACTGATCCCTGGTTGATTATCATAGGCGTCGGCGAAGATGGCCTTGGCGGCCTGTCCGAGGCAAGCCGAAAGGCGCTTGCCGAAGCCGAAACTGTTTTTGGCGGCGAACGTCATCTCGCACTGGTTGGCGTTGCCGAGCGCGGCCATCCATGGCCCGTGCCATTCGACGCAAATTGCGTGCTGAGCTGTCGCGGCCGGCCAACGGCCGTGCTCGCCTCGGGCGACCCGTTCTGGCACGGCGTCGGCGGCACGCTTGCGGAAAAGCTTCACGCCGGCGAATGGATCGCTCATTCCGCGCCCTCGACTTTCTCGCTTGCGGCAGCGCGGTTGGGTTGGCGCCTCGAATCCATTGTGTGTCTCGGCCTCCATGCCGCGCCTTTCGAACGCCTGGTGCCGCATCTGGTGTGCGGCGCGCGGATCATTTGCCTGGTACGCGACGGCAAGGCAGGTGGCGATCTCGCCGCCTGGCTGACGGAACGCGGTTGGGGCGCATCACCTCTGTGGACGCTCTCGGCCCTTGGCGGCCCGCGCGAATGCGTCAGACAGCTTCGCGCCGATAGCTACACGGCTGAGCCGGGCGAGAGTCTCGTGACGATTGCGCTGGAGCCGAGGGGATCGAAGGGAGTTGCGCGCAGCTCAGGTCTTTCGGACGATCTCTTTGTGCACGACGGCCAGATCACCAAGCGGCCCGTGCGGGCGCTAGCGCTTTCAGCACTGTCACCGCTGCCCGGCGAAAGATTGTGGGACATTGGCGCGGGCTCGGGCTCGATCTCGGTCGAATGGGCTCTGGGTGAGGGAAGCGCGATTGCGGTCGAGGCTCGCCAAGATCGTGCCGCGAACATCCGGCGAAATGCCGCGGCTTTCGGTTTGGCGCATCGGATCACTGTCGTCGAGGGGACGGCGCCGGAGATCCTCTCGAGCCTCGAGACGCCCGATGCCGTGTTCATCGGCGGTGGTCTCAACGTCACGCTGTTCGACGCCGTCTGGTCGCGCGTCGCGGCGGGGACTCGGCTGGTCGCTCATGGTGTGACGCTGGAGACAGAGGCACTTCTCGCGGACCTTCATCAGCGCCACGGCGGCGAGTTGATGCGGGTCGAGATCGCTCATGCTGGTCCGCTGGGCCGTTACCGATCCTGGGAGCCAGTGCGACCGGTCGTGCAATGGAGTGCGATCAAATGAGGGTCGCAGGTCTGGGATTTAGGCGCGACGTCACGTTCGCCTCGCTTCGCGAAGCGCTCATTGCTGCCGGCGGTGCCGAAGGCGTTACGGCCATAGCCACCGTGAGCGACAAGTTGGGATCGGATGCGCTGGAGCGACTGGCGGGTGAGCTCAATGTGCCAATCAAAGCCATTCCGGCCAATGTGCTGGTAGGTATCGCGACGTCGACCCAGTCCGAGCTTATCAAGGAGAAGTTCGGCACCGGCTCGGTCGCCGAAGCCGCGGCGCTCGTGGCAGCCGGGCGCCACGCGCGGCTCGTCTCGACGCGGGCGGTCTCGCAGGACCGAACCGCCACCGCGGCGATCGCAGAGGGAGATGGCGAATGACAGTGCACTTCGTTGGCGCCGGGCCGGGCGCTGCCGATCTGCTCACCTTGCGCGGGCGCGACCTGATCGCCGCCTGCCCGGTGTGTCTCTATGCCGGCTCGCTCGTGCCGGAAGGGGTGCTTGCGCATTGCCCGCGCGGCGCGCGCATCGTCAACACCGCGCCGCTATCGCTTGACGAGATCATCGCGGAGATCGCTGCCGCGCACGCGGAAGGCAAGGACGTCGCGCGGCTGCATTCCGGCGATCTTTCGATCTGGTCGGCGATGGGCGAACAGTTGCGCCGCCTGCGCGCGCTCAATATTCCCTATTCGATCACGCCGGGTGTGCCGGCTTTCTCCGCCGCCGCCGCCGCGCTCGAGGCCGAGCTGACGCTGCCGGGTCTTGCGCAGTCCGTGGTGCTGACGCGCACGCCGGGCCGGGCGAGCGCGATGCCGGAGGGCGAGAATCTCGCCGCCTTTGCCACGACCGGTGCGGTGCTCGGCATACATCTGTCGATCCATCTGCTGGACAAGGTGATCGCCGAGCTGATGCCGCATTACGGCGGAGATTGTCCGGTCGCGATCGTCTGGCGCGCAAGCTGGCCCGATCAGCGCATCGTGCGCGCGACGCTGGCCACGCTTGATGCCGCGATAGATACCGAGCTCGAGCGCACGGCGCTCATTCTCGTTGGAAAGACTCTGGGCTCGGAGGAGTTCGCCGAGAGCCGCCTTTATGCGGCCGACTACGACCGTCGCTACCGGCCGGTCGGGTCTTCACCGCGCTTTCCGGAGGCGTCGTGATGGCGGCGGGCCTCGTCATCTCGGCGCCGGCATCCGGCGTCGGCAAGACGACGCTGACGCTCGCGCTCGCGCATGCCTATCGCGGTCGCGGGCTGACGGTACAGTGCTTCAAGAGCGGGCCCGATTACATCGATCCTGCCTTTCATGCGGCGGCCACCGGGCGCGCCTCTGTCAATCTCGATAGCTGGGCCATGAACCGTGAGACGATCGCGCGACTGGTCAGCCGCGGTGCGGACGCCGATCTCGTTCTCGCCGAGGGTTCCATGGGCCTGTTTGATGGTGTCGCCGCGCGCGGCGTCACCGGCACGGGCGCAACGGCCGACATTGCGGAGATGATGGGGTGGCCCGTGCTGCTCGTGCTCGATCCGTCCGGGCAGGCACAGACGGCCGCGGCGATTGCCGCTGGACTACGCGATTTTCGCGCGGGCGTGCGCCTTGCGGGCGTCGCTCTCAACCGCGTTGCGAGCCCGCGGCATGAAGATCTCGTGCGGCGCGCCCTGGCGGACGCTGGCATTGCCGTGTTTGGCGCGATGCCCCGCCACGCCGAGATATCCTTGCCCAAGCGGCATCTCGGCTTGGTGCAGGCCGAAGAGCAGGCGGAGGTTGGTGATCTGATCGCCGAGGCCTCGCGCTTCGTCACCGAGCATGTCGATCTCGACGCGGTGCTTCAATCGGCCTGCGCCTGGTCGCCGCCTTCTGTCGCGCGCGCTCTCAGCGTCACGCCGCCCGGCCAGCGCATTGCGCTCGCCCGCGACGCGGCGTTCTCCTTCGTCTATCCGCACATGCTCGAAGCCTGGCACGCCTCAGGCGCCGAAATCTCGACTTTCTCGCCGCTTGCCGATGAAGGGCCTGACGTGAGCGCCGACGTCTGCTGGTTACCCGGCGGCTATCCCGAGCTGCATGCTGGCCGGCTCGCCGCAAACACAGGGTTTCGCAGCGCACTGCGCTCCTTCGCCAGAACGCGCCCCGTGCATGGCGAATGCGGGGGCTATATGGTGCTAGGTGAGGCCCTGATCGATGCCGAGGGTGCACGCCATGAGATGGCCGGCCTGCTCGGCCTGGAGACGAGCTTTGCCAAGCGGCGGATGCATCTGGGCTATCGGCTTGCGGAACTGGCTGCGCCCATGCCGGGACACAAGCCTGGCGCACGCCTGCGCGGCCATGAGTTTCACTATTCGACAATCGTTGCGCAGCCTGATACGCCGCTCGCACTCGTACGCGATGCGACTGGCGCCATCGTTGCCGAAACCGGCTCGCAGCGCGATAACACCACCGGTACGTTCTTCCATTTGATTGCGGAGGACCGGTGAGCGGTTCTGTTTCCTTCATCTCGGCCGGTCCCGGCGACCCCGACCTCCTCACGCTGAAGGGGGCCGCGCGGCTGCGCGAGGCCGACGTCGTGCTCTACGACGATCTGGCCTCCGGCGCGATCCTCGATCTGGCCCGTCCTGACGCCAATCTCGTGGCGGTCGGCAAGCGCGCCGGTCGACCCTCGACCAAGCAGCAGCATGTGAACCGGCTGCTCGTCGATTATGCCGGAACGGGCGCGCGCGTGGTCCGCCTGAAATCGGGCGATGCGGGCATCTTCGGCCGTCTGGAAGAGGAGATCGAGACGCTCCGTGCGGCTGGCATCGGCTACGAGATCGTTCCCGGTGTGACTTCGGCCTGCGTTGCTGCTGCGCGGGCCGGTATTCCCCTGACCCGACGGCACACTTCGCGCCGGGTCCAGTTCGTGACCGGCGCCGATGTCACCGGCGAGTTGCCCGCGAACCTGAACTGGGCGGCGCTCGCCGATCCGGACGCGACGACGGTCGTCTATATGGGCCGCCGCACGTTTCCGACTTTGGCCGCGAAACTGATCGAACAGGGCCTTGCGCCCAGCACACCGGCGCTGTTTGCCGAATCCTTGGGTCGCGCCGACGAACGCCTTATCCGCACCACCATCGCCGAACTCGCGGAGCAGCTTGCGCGAGGCAGCGCGGCGGCTGCTGCTGCCGTCATCCTGTTCGGCGCGCTCGCGGGAGATCGTTCGTGATGGCGCCGTCGCCGATCTTCGCTCGCCCCTTGACGCGTAGTCAGGGAAGGGGCCAATTTTTCACGCCAAAGCCGTCGGGTGTAACGGCAGGAAGGACGAAAGGCCATGCATATCGAACCGGGAATCGTGACGGGTGCAAAACTCGTGCTGAGCTATGCGACCGGCGTTGCCGCCGGCGGCGTTGCGCTCAAGCTTGCAGTCAACAGCGTGCGCGAGCAGGGCGTCGCTTCTTTCGTCGTGCGCACGGTTGCGACGACAGCGCTGGTGTTCTCGTTCTTCGAGATGCTGCCGCACTTCCGCGTCGGGGTCTCCGAGGTGCATTTCATCCTCGGCTCGACATTGTTCCTGCTGTTCGGGGCGGCCCCTGCCGCGTTCGGACTGGCGTTTGGTCTTCTGTTGCAAGGCCTGTTCTTCGTGCCGACCGACCTGCCGCAATACGGCATGAACGTAACGACGCTGCTGGTGCCGCTGTTCGCGATTCAAGCGTTGGCCCAACGCATCATTCCGCGCAACACCGCCTATGTTGACTTGCAGTACCGTCAGGCGCTGGCGCTTTCGACGGCGTATCAGTCCGGCATCGTGGCGTGGGTCGCGTTCTGGGCGCTCTATGGTGCGGGCTTTGGCGCAACGAATCTCGCCAACATCGCGACCTTTGCGGGATCCTATGCGCTGGTCATCGTGATCGAGCCGCTGGCCGACTTGGCTATGCTGGCGCTGGCAAAATCGCTGCGCGGCGTTACGGCCGACGGTTTTGTCACGCCTCGCTTGCACAACGCAGCATAGAGATGACGTGAGGGGCGGCTGCAACGGCCGCCCTTCACAAAGACTATGCTGACGCTGTCCCTGATAGGCATCGGCTGCGGTGCTCCCGAGCAGCTCACGCTTGCCGCGATCCGCACGATCAACGACGCTGATCTTATCCTCATTCCGCGCAAAGGAGCGGCGAAGTCCGACCTTGCCGAATTGCGGCGGGCCATTTGCACAGGCGTGCTCACCAACGACAGGACACGCATCGCGGAATTCGATCTGCCTGTGCGCGCCGCTGGCGAGGCAGACTACCGCAAGGGCGTCGACGACTGGCACGACGCTGTCGCTGCAACCTGGTCGCGGGAGATCGCGAGCCACCTCGGAAGCCGCGGGCGTGTGGCGCTGCTGATCTGGGGCGATCCATCGCTCTATGACTCCTCCTTGCGCATAGCGCGCCGGCTTGATCCGTTGCCTGCAATCGAGGTCGTCCCGGGCATCACGTCGATCCAGACGCTGTGCGCGGCGCATGCGCTGCCATTGAACGATATCGGCGAGCCCTTCCTGGTCACGACGGGGCGGCGGTTGCGCGAAGGCGGATGGCCGGCCGGTGCGGATACCGTCGTCGTGATGCTCGATGGTGGCGCGGCCTTTCAGGCGCTGGAGCCGAAGGGACTGCAAATCTGGTGGGGCGCCTATCTCGGCATGCCCGATGAAATCATCCTGTCCGGCGGGCTTCCCGAAGTAGGTCCGCGCATCGTCGCCGCACGGCAAGCGGCGCGCGAGCGGCATGGCTGGATCATGGACAGCTATATTCTCAAACGCAGATCGTGACGCGGCCACAACATCGTCGAGAGGCAGAACAACATGCTCCCCGATTGGGTCTACCAGGAATGCCCAGGCATCTCAGCCGTCCATCGCGAAACGGCTCTCGTGCGGCAGGCTCAGTTGACCAAGCCGACCGGTGCGCTCGGCCGGCTCGAGCACGTTGCCATCGATCTCGCCGGCCTGCAGCAGACGGAGCAACCGCGCGCCTCGCGCGTTCCGATCATCATCTTTGCAGGGGATCATGGCATCGTCGCGCAAGGCGTGTCGGCCTATCCACAAGCCGTGACGATCGCCATGATGACGAACTTCGCCTCGGGCGGAGCTGCGATCTCGGTTCTAGCGCGCGAGCTGGGGGCAACTCTTGAAGTCATTGACGCAGGCACGCTGGCGCAAGCGCCGCTGCCCGGGATTGTCACGGACAAGCCACGTTGCGGCAGCCGCGATTTCAGCGTCGAGGCAGCGCTCGCGCCAGCGGAGCTGGCTTTTGCCTTTGAATGCGGAAAGCGGGCAGTGTTGCGCGCTGAAGCCGGACAACCCGATATTTTTATTCTCGGCGAGATGGGGATCGGCAACACCACGACGTCGGCGGCCATCGCCTCGGCCCTGCTCGGCGTGAGCGCTGGGGAGGTTGCGGGCAGTGGTACCGGCGTCGATGCAGCCGGCCGGGCCCGCAAGGCACGCCTGATTGACGCCGCGCTGGCGCGCCACGGCCTCACAGGTCCGGGCGTCGCGGCTGAGAAGATCCTGTGTGCGGTTGGCGGTCTCGAAATCGCGGCCATTTGCGGTGCGATCATCGCGGCGGCACAGCGGCGCATTCCGGTTCTGATCGACGGCTTCATCGTGTCGTCTGCTGCCTTGGCCGCGGTGCGCCTCAATCCGTCCTGCCAGCCGTTTCTGCTGCCTTCGCATCAATCGGCGGAGCAGGGCCATCGCCTCGTCCTTCGAGCCCTGAACGTACATCCGTTGGTCAGTCTGGATCTGAGGCTCGGCGAGGGATCGGGTGCGGCGGTCGCATTGCCGCTCGTGCGGCTCGCATGCGTGCTGCACAATGGCATGGCGACCTTCGCGCAGGCCAACGTGCCGGATCGCCCCGCCGGATGATGGTGGCTCAAGTGGCTCTCTGATTGACGGACACCACCCGCCAGCCATTCGACAGCCGGTCGATGCGGGTGAGGGAGAGAGGGTTGATGACGAAGCGCAGGGCGGCCTCCGGGGTGAGGTCGAGCGCGATGCACAGCGCGGCGCGAATGGTGCCGGAATGGACCACGAGGTTCGCTGCACCCGTCGCGATCTGATCGAGGCCGAGCCGAATCCGGGCGATCTGATCCTCAAAGCTCTCACCGCCGGGCGGTCTTGAGCGCGCGGGATCGCTCCAGAATTTTCTGTAACCTTCACCGCCAACGGCAGCGAGATCGTCGTGGCGGCGCCCCATCCAGTCGCCAAAGTCCTGCTCCCGGAATTCAGGGACCAGGACCGGATCGAGCCCCAGCGCGCGCGCCGTATCGACAGTCCGCCGGGACGGGCTTGCGTAGCTCTGGGCATCCTGAGGGAGCTGTCGTCGCAGCGCGTCCAGTTGCGTTTGGTCGCTGAGATCGGCTGGAGCATCCGAGGCATGGATTGTCCCAGCGACGCCGTCGACGACTGCATGTCGGACCAACCAAAGGAAGGTTTTTCCTTCCATTTCACGTCTCCAAGGATATCCGCGCCGTGACGCCGGGAGCTCTGCGATAGGTGGTTGCGGCCGAGCCGCTGTCAATGCAGAGATCGCTGCGACACCGCACCCGGGACGGTACATTGACTCTCCACTCGGCTTAGTCCTAGATGCTTGCGACGGTTTCCCCTTCGGGGGATGAAAAGGGAATGCGGTGCGAGGAAGTTTCCTCAATGCCGTAGCTGCCCCCGCAACTGTGAGCGGAGAATCTTGCGTCACGAGCCACTGGGTAACTTCGGTCCCGGGAAGGCGACGCAAGGTAACGACCCGCAAGCCAGGAGACCTGCCGTCAGCCGTGGTCGCACGCGAAGATGTCGGTCGGGGAGTACAGACATTCGGCTTCACCTGAAGGCTTAGCAGGCCGGAGGTTGAGACCTGGTTCGGTGTGACGTGCCACTGACGTCATACCGAGGTCCCAACCATGTCGTCTCTTCGTGCTGTCCGGCCGCGCGGGCTCCTGCTCGCATCGGGCATTCTCTCGTCCTTTGCTTCCATCGATATCTCGCCAGCCTGGGCGCAACAGGCGGGCTCGCCCGAGCAATTGCCGCCGGTCGTGATTTCGCCGCGCTCGGACCAGAAGCGCAAGCCGGCAGGCCGCGCGGAACGAAGCGCCCGTCGTGCGGCAGCAAATAGAGCTGCTTCGCCAGCGACCGCACCGAAGCCGACCGGACAAGCAACGCAGACGCCGCTCAACACGAACGCCGTCGCCGAAAGCGCATCTCGCCTTGGCCTGACTGTGCGCGAAGTGCCTGCGACCGTGGAGGTGATCTCGGCCGAGACGATCCGCGAGCAAGGTTATCGGACGGTGTCGGAGGTGGCCCAAGGCGCGGTCGGCGTGACCTCCGGCGACAATCCGGCGGAGCCCTCGGCCTTCTCGATGCGTGGCTTTACCAACAGCCAGATCAACGTGCTCTATAACGGCATCAAGATCGGCCCGCAGAATATGACGTCGCGCGTCATGGACACGGCCAATCTCGAGGCCGTGGAGTTCCTGAAAGGTCCGGCTTCGCTGTTGTCGGGCGAGGGAGCCAGTGGCGGTGCGGTCAATTTCGTGACAAAGCAGCCGCACGCCGGGCCGATCCGGAACGAGACTTACTTCTCCTACGACTCCCTGAACTCGTTCCGCAGCTATTACGGCTCCGGCGGCAGCACCAATGTTGGGGGGCTCGACTATCGCTTCGATATCAGCCGCTCCTCGCTCAACGGCTTCGCCGATGATACCAACACCAAGACGCTCAACGTATCGGGCCAGCTCAATTACCGCATTTCCGACAATCTCAAGGTCTGGGGCGCCGTCGAGTACAGGGAGGACCGCGGGAAGGCCTATTGGGGCGTGCCGCTGGTCCCGATCGCCTTCAGCGGCTCTCATGCCACGAGCGGGATCGTCTCGGGAAGCCATGTCTCGAACTACAACGGGTCGAATCTTGGCCCGGTCACGATCGACGACCGCACCTTCAACACCAACTATAATGTCCTCGATAATCGCAACGTCGCAAAGGAGGTGTGGCTGCGCGGCGGCTTCGAGTTGAAGCTGGCGCCCGGGCTGACACTCAAGAGCCAGGCCTATGGCTACGGCGCGGAGCGCGAGTGGTTCAACAACGAGGTCGAGGCGTTCAACGCCAACGTGAATCTTGTCGATCGCGAGCGCTTCTACGTGGCGCATCGCCAGAAGCTTGCCGGAAATATCACCGACTTGACCTGGGACACGAACATCGCCGGGATGGATAACCGCCTGGTGACGACGGTAGCGGCGAATGCCCTCGATTTCGTCCGGCCGGGTGCCGCCAACTTTCCGCACGACCAGGTGACGCTGGTCGATCCGGCACGGGGATATTATGGCCTCCTGACAACGCAGCAGCAGACGGCGCGGATCGATAATGAATCGCTGTCGTTCGAGGACCGACTGAAGATCTCGCGGACGTTCGCGCTGGTCGCGGGCCTCCGCATGGAGCATATCGGGCTCGATCGCAATTCGACTGACGTGAACGGTGTGGTGAAGGCGGGCTTTCCATTCTCGAAATCCTGGACGCCAGTGACGGGCCGCGTCGGCTACACCTGGGAAGCCATTCCGGGCCTCACTTTCTTCAGTCAGTACGCGACCGGTGCGGACGTCTCCGCCAACAACATCTTCCTGCTCGGGCCGCTCCAGCCACTCGATCTCACGACGTCGCGCACTTACGAGACGGGTGTGAAGCATCTGTTGTGGGACAGCAGGGCCGAGTGGTCGTTTTCGGCCTTCGACATCCAACGCAAGAACGTCTATGCGGCGGCCGGCGGCATGCAGCTCAATGTCGCCGGACGTCAGGAATCGAAGGGCGTCGAGCTGGCGGCTGCCGTGCGCGTCACGGAAGCGCTGCGGCTGTGGGGCAACATCGCCTATGTCGATGCACGCTACGCCGACTATGATTTTGCCGGCGGTTCGTTCTCCGGCAATACGCCGCCGAACGTGCCGCGCGTCGTCGCCAATGCCGGCGCGGCCTACCGGTTCTTCACGCCCTGGCCGGTCGAGCTAGGCGTGATCGGTCGCCATGTCGGCGATCGCTACAACACCGATGCGAACACCGTGACGATGAATGCCTACACGGTCGCCGACCTCTATGCCTTCGTCGACATCCCGAAATCGGTGTTCAATGCCGTCGAGCAAACGCGGCTCACATTCCGGGTGAGGAACCTGGCCGACAAGCGCTACGCGATCTGGGGCGATCCGTTCTATCCCGATCAGATCCTCTTGGGGGCACCGCGCACCTGCGAGATCTCCGCCGCGTTCAAATGGTGAGGTGGAGGACGCATGATGGGCGGGCTGGTTCTGCTGCATCGATGGCTCGGGGTCGCGTTTTGTCTCCTGTTCGCGATGTGGTTTGCAACCGGCATCGTCATGCATTTCGTTCCGTTTCCGTCACTGACGGAGGCGGAGCGCTTTGCCGGCCTTGCGGTCGTGGACAGCGCGCGTGTGGTGATCGATCCGCCAGATGCTGTCAGGGCAAGCGGGATCGGGGATGGCGCGCGCGTTCGGCTGATCCAGCGGAGCGACGGGCCGGTGTACGTCGTTTCGGGGCCGTCGCAATTGCGGGCGATCCGTGCGTCAGATTCGGCCGATGCCGCAGTCAAATCTCCCGACATCGCTCTCGCTGCGGCGAGGGATCATGCAAGCCGGCGCGGCCTGGATATCTCGCGCGCGTCAGTTGTTGAGCGCGCAGATTATGATCAATGGAGCGTGCCGAACGGCTTCGATCGCCACCGTCCCTTGTTTCGCGTGGCGCTCAACGATGCGGCCGGCACCGAAGTCTACCTGTCCTCGGTCACCGGTGAGGTCGTGCTGGATACGACTCGCCGCGAGCGGTGGTGGAATCTTGCAGGCAGCGTCCTGCACTGGATCTACCCGACGATGCTCCGGAGCAACTGGTCACTCTGGGACCGCTTGGTGTGGGCGCTGTCGCTGCTCGCCTTGATCTCAGCCGCGCTGGGGGCGGTGCTTGGGGTGGCGCGGCTCAGGGTTGCGCGCGGAGTGCCCGTGTCACCGTATCGCGGCTGGCATGCGCTGCATCACGTCATCGGCTTGCTGGCGACGGTCTTCGTCCTGACATGGATCTTCAGCGGCTGGCTCTCCATGGACCACGGGCGGCTTTTCTCGCACGGGCAGTTGACCAAGGCCGAAACCGATATGGCCACTGCCTCTCCGGGCTGGAGGATGCTTCCCGCGAACCGTATGGAGCCTTCACCATCGGTCCTGGAGGTTGAATGGTTCGCATTCAATGAGCGTTTCTACCGGCGAGACAGGATCGGTCTTGATCGACAGATCTTGTTCAGAGCACGCGGTGCAGAACCTGATGATCGGGCGGGGGCCTTGAGCCCGCGTGAGATCGAGGGGTTCGCGGCGCGTCTGGCGACCAACTGCGGGGAGGCGTCGGTGCTCGCCGCCGACGATGACTATCCGGTACTGTCGGCAACTCCGGGCGTTCCCGTCTATCGCTCCAAATGCGCCGAGGTGTGGTTCGACATCGACGGTGCGAACGGTAACCTGCTGCAACGACTGGACCGGTCACGTCGTGCCTATCGCTGGCTCTACCGCGCCCTGCACACGCTGGATTTTCCGATCCTGGCGGCCCACCCGAAGGTCCGCAGCAGCTTGATCGTCGGCCTCTGTGTGCTCGGATTGCTGTTCTCAATAACCGGTATTGTGATTGGTTGGCGTCGCTTGCTCCGGAGATGTTTATGTTGACATCAGTTCTTCCTGGACCAGAAGAGTTCTATCGGCTTCCCGAGGGTCTTGGCGACACGATCGCAAACTGGTCGCCTCCTGACCCAACCTGACATAGGACTCGACATGCACCAAAACTACGGGCGCTGAGCTTCGTCACGCTGTTGCGAACGCTCGCCTGACGGAAAAAAGGGTCGCGCGACGGCTAGGCTGGTGGCTTTGCTGACACGCCGATTTGCTCGACCTCGGTTGTCATAGCGAAAATGCTCACCTCCGATCCGCAGGGCGCAAGTTTTTCTTATTCTACCATCGCCAGAACTACGACCGCGGTCCTGAAGCGCTGGGCTTGGGGAGAGCGGCAGGCTACTTTGCGGCCGAAGTAGATGGGATTGATCAGGAGGTACAAACTAGCGCGGTACTGCACGAGCTCATCCGGTACTGCAATGCTGTACCGGACAAGGCGCGGCATCATCAAAGAACGAACAGGCAATCGGCTTAAGCACTTGAAACGAAAGGAAAATGCCCAAATAGTCAGCTTTGAATTTGTGTAGGCCCAAAAATCAGCTATTCCAGACAAGACGATAAAGCGAAATAACATCAACATGTTAGCGCATCGATTTAGCGTTGCACCGATGATGGATTGGAATGAGAGTTCAAGTTTTTCAATCGGCTAGATGGTCGCGTGTGCACGACGTGTGCACTGAGACGTCCAAGAAAATCCAGGGACAACCAGCTTGATTGGGCTGGCCGCTGCAGAACCGGCGACCTGACCGGCTTGAGGGAGTGGATATTCGACCAGCTTTGTTGAACTTGCCGCGTTCTCGCTTGTTCTTGATCGCGCCTGTCGCGTTTCCGGGAATCGCGCTAATGTGAAGCGAGAAAGAAGGTTACATCGAGTGACCGGTTGACGCCGCCTAGCCGGCCCGAGAGCCGGCGCCTTGCGTCACGCTTCACTTGGCGTACTTGCGGAATTCCGGTTTGCGCTTCTCGTTGAAAGCACGCACGCCTTCCTTCGATTCCTCCGTCTCATAGTAGAGCTTCAGCGCCTGCATGCCGAGTGCCCCGATGCCGGCGATCGAATCGCTATCGGCATTGAAGGAACGCTTTGCGATTGCGATCGCCGTCGGACTGCGATCCATGATCTCGCGGCACCAGATCTCCACCTCGGCATCGAGCTGATCGTCCGGCACCACCTTGTTGACGAGCCCCATGGCGGCCGCTTCGGCGGCGCCGTAGCGGCGGCACAGATACCAGATCTCGCGCGCTCTCTTCTCGCCCACGATGCGGGCCAGATAGGCGGTGCCGAAGCCCGGATCGACCGAACCGACCTTGGGGCCGACCTGGCCGAACTGGGCGCTTTCCGCGGCGATCGTCAGGTCGCACAGGGTCGCCAGCACGTTGCCGCCGCCGATCGCGTAACCGCGCACCTTGGCGATCACCGGCTTCGGCGCCACCCGGATGATGGCGTGCAGCGCTTCCATGGGCAGGCCGACGGTGCCGCGGCCGTCATAGCCGCCGTCATGCGCCGACTGGTCGCCGCCGGTGCAAAACGCCCGCGTACCTGCTCCGGTCAGGACGATCACACCGATCTGCGCGTTCCACGCGGCGCGGTTCAAAGCGTCGATCAGTTCGTCACATGTGTTGCCGCGGAACGCGTTGAGCTTTTCCGCCCGGTTGATGGTGATCGTCGCGATGCCATCGCGCTCCTCGTACAGGAGGTCGGTGTATGCGCTTGCTGCTGTCATATGAGGTCTCCTTTGGTTCGGGTTTGTCGTGAAAGGCGCGTTGCTCGACGCCGTCACGCGCTGAATGCCTTCGCGATCTCGCGCAGCTTGAATTTCTGGACCTTGCCGCTTGGCGTCAGCGGCAACTCGGCCACGATCTCCAGCCGTTCGGGCAGATACTGTCGCGCGACCTTTTGATCGGCCAGAAACTGCGCCATCTGCTCGAAGATGAGTTGTTGGCCGGGCTTCGGCACGACGAACGCACAGGCGCGCTCGCCGAGCCGCGGGTCTGGCATGCCTACAATCGCCACCGCCTGCACCGCTGGATGGCGGAACATCAGGCCTTCGATTTCGACCACCGGAATGTTCTCGCCGCCGCGGATGATGATGTCCTTGGCCCGGCCAGTGATGCGGACGTAACCGTCCGCATCGATCCGTGCGAGGTCGCCGGTGTCGAACCAGCCCTCGGCGTCGTGATTGTAGAGCTGCGGGCGCTTGAGATAGCCGACGAAACTGGAGCAGCCGCGTACCTTGAGGACGCCTTCCTCGCCGGGCGGGAGGGACTTGCTGTCAGGTCCGAACACATTTACCTCCATGCCCGACAGCGCGCAGCCGTCCGTGAAGAAGGCCTTCTCATCGGGATCGCCGAGCTTCGTGGTTGTCACGGCGCCGTTCTCCGTCATGCCCCATGCCGATACGACGGCTGCCCCGAGCGTCTTCGATGCGCGCTCGGCCAGCACGCGTGGAATCGGCGCGCCGGCGGCGAGGAAGATACGCAGACTTGAGACGTCGCAACCGCCGCGGCCGACGGCATCGGTCAGGTCTGACAGGAATGGAGTCGATGCGAAGGTAAAGGTCACCCCTTCGGCCGCTATCAACTCGGCCGCTCGCTGCGGCTCCCAGATATCCTGCAGCACGACGGTGGTCTGCAATACGACGGGCAAGAACAGCCCGTACATGAAGCCGGACTGATGCGCGAGCGGCGATGACATCAGCACGACGTCCTGCCCGGTGAGACCGAGCCGATCGCGGAACGGGCGCACGTTCGACAGGATGGTGTTGGAGGTGTGCATCACGCCCTTTGGCTCGCCTGTCGTGCCCGAGGTGTAGAGCAACTGAACGATGTCATCCGCACTCCGGCGCCGCTCTGCGAACAGGCGCTTGGCGTTGCGCTTCGTCTGGCGCGGCCTGTCGACCAGCACGTCCTCGAAACTTTCCTCTCCGCTCCCGCCAACCACCAGCAAATGCTTGAGATGCGGCAGCTCGTGGCGCATGGCCCGCACCATGGCCGGGTGGTCGAAACCGCGAAATTCGCGCGGAACGACGAACACCTTGCTTTCAGCAAAACCAAGCATGAACTTGACCTCACGCTCGCGGAAGATGGGCATCATCGGGTTGATGACCGCACCGATCCTCCAGCAGGCGAATGCCAGCGCGCCGAACTGCCACCAGTTGGGCAGTTGGCAGGCCACCACGTCGTCCTTCTCGATGCCGAGCTCGGCAAGACCCACCGCGATGCGATCGACGAGATCGCCGAATTCCCGGTAGCTCAGCCGGCGGCCGGTGCCCTGCATCGAGTTGAAGTCAACAATCGCCGTCTTGTCGGGCGCCTGCGCGATGCAGTGATCGAGGTGGTCGACGAGAAGCTCGTCGCCCCAGTAGCCCCGCGCCCGCATCGTCGCGACCCGCCCCTCAGGCAGTATCGGATCGAATTTCATGTCTCCTCCTTTGCTTCCTTGCCGGAGCCTCGCCGGAAAATCCCTGGTTCCCGCCTGCTGCACGCCGGAGGCGCATGATCGCTTGACAGCCTCCGCGGAAACCACCAGACTGAATGAGCGTTCATTCGAAAGTCCATTATCCATGATCCTGACGGAAGAACAAGAAATGATCCGCGCCACGGCGCGAGATTTTTCCAGGGTCCATCTCGCCCCGCATGCGGCTGAGTGGGAGCGCACCGCGACATTCCCGCGCCAAGCGCTGCTAGAGATGGGCAAGCTCGGCTTCATGGGCATGACGGTGTCGCCGGAGTGGGGCGGGGCGGGGGCGGACTATATTGCCTACGCCGTTGCGCTGGAGGAGATCGCCGCCGGCGACGGCGCGACTTCGACCGTTATGAGCGGGCACAATTCGGTCGGCTGCATGCCGATATTGGACTACGGCACGGATGAGCAGAAGGAACGCTATTTGCGGCCGCTCGCATCCGGCGAAAAGCTGTGCGCCTTCTGCCTGACCGAGCCGCACAGCGGATCGGACGCTTCTGCGCTGAAGAGCAGGGCCGAGCTGCGCGGTAGTCGTTATGTACTCAACGGCACCAAGCAATTCATCACCACCGGGAAGAATGCGGACGTAGCCCTGGTCTTTGCCCTCACGGAGCCGAGGGACGGCAAGCAGGGAATTTCGGCCTTCATCGTCGAGACCGCATGGCCGGGCTACCGGGTCGGCCGGGTCGAGCGGAAGATGGGGCAGAACGCCTCCGACACCTGCGAGATTCATTTCGAGAACCTCGAGATCCCGGTCGAAAACAGGCTTGGCTCCGAGGGAGAGGGATACCGCATCGCACTTGCCAATCTGGAAGGCGGCCGTATCGGCATCGCGGCGCAGTCGGTGGGGATGGCGCGCGCGGCATACGAACTCGCTCTCGCCTATGCGAAGGGGCGTGAGGCGTTCGGCAAGCCGATCATCTGCCATCAGGCCGTGGCATTCCGGCTGGCCGAGATGGCGACCCGGATCGAGGCGTCGCGCCAGCTGGTGCTGCACGCGGCGGCGTTGCGCAGCGCGGGTCGCCCGTGCCTGGTTGAAGCTTCGATGGCCAAGCTGTTTGCGTCCGAGATGGCCGAACAGGTGTGTTCCGACGCGATCCAGACCTTTGGCGGCAATGGCTATATCGAGGACTACGGCGTCGAGCGGATCTTCCGCGCCGTGCGCGTCGCCAAGATCTATGAGGGCAGCAACGACATCCAGCGGCTGGTGATAAGCCGTTCGTTCGGAGGCTGACGGAGATCGCCATGCTACCGCTCGCCGGGATCCGCGTTCTCGACTTCAGCACCCTGCTTCCTGGGCCGATGGCCGGGCTGTTCCTGGCCGAGGCCGGCGCGGAGGTGATCAAGATCGAACGTCCCGGGACCGGTGACGAGATGCGCACCTATTCGCCGCGCTTCGGCGAGGACAGCGCCAATTTCGCGCTTCTCAACCGCGGCAAGCGTTCGATCGCGATCGACCTCAAGGCGTCGGACGCGGTCGCGCAACTGACGCCGCTGATCGAGTGCACCGACGTTCTGATCGAACAGTTCCGTCCTGGCGTGATGGAGCGGCTCGGTCTTGGCTATGCGGCGCTGAGCAGGATCAATCCTTCGCTCGTCTACTGCAGCATCACCGGGTTCGGCCAGACCGGCCCCCGCCGGGACATGGCGGCGCACGACCTGAATTATCTGGCGCTCGCCGGCCTGTTGTCGTTGACAGGCGACCGCGAAGGCACGCCGGGCATGCCGCAGATGCCGATCGCCGATATCGCTGCCGGCACCTATCCCGCGCTGATCAACGTGCTGCTGGCGTTGATGCAGCGCCAGCGTACCGGCAAGGGTTGTCATCTCGATATTTCGATGACCGATAATCTGTTCGTGCTCGCCTATTGGGGCCTCGCCGATGGCTTTGCGGCCGGCGCATGGCCGACGGCGGGAAGCGCGCTGACGACCGGCGCGTCGCCGCGCTACCAGATCTACCGCACCGCTGATGGCGGCTACCTGTCGGCCGGACCGATCGAGCAGCGTTTCTGGGACGTGTTCTGCCGCTTGATCGAACTCGATCCGGCGCTGTGCGACGACGCCGGGGACCCTGCTGCGACCCGGGCCGGAGTTGCCGCGCGCATTGCGGCATATCCGACGGCGCATTGGCAGCAGGTATTCGAGGGCCAGGACGCATGCTGCGCCATCGTCGCCAATCTCGCCGATGCGGTGCGCGACCCCCATGTGACCGCCCGTAAGATTTTCGACCGTCGTGTGAGCGTCGGCGCAGAGACGATCCCGGCGCTGCCGGTACCGATCGATCCGGCGCTGCGCGATTCCGCCGTTGTCAAATCCGCGCCGTGCCTCGGCGCCGATAGCGGTCTTGTCGGAAAGGGCGGCTGAATGGTTCGCGCCCTCCATATCGTCCGCCACGGCGAACCGGAGCAACTCGTTCTTGCCAGAGTGCAGGTGCCGGCGCCGGGGCCGCACGAGATCACGATCGACGTACATGCGGCGGGCGTCAATTTCCCCGATCTTCTGGTCGTGCGCGGCACGTACCAGAACCTCGCGCCCTTGCCATTCGGTCCCGGCAAGGAAGTCGCGGGCATCGTCAGCGCGGTTGGAGAGGGTACCGGAGAATTCAGGGTAGGCGACCATGTACTCGCCTATGTCGAGAATGGCGGCTATGTCGAACGGATTACCGTGCCGAGGTCCTTGTGCCATCCGCTGCCGGATGGGCTCGACGCCGCCGACGCCATCGGTCTTGGGCTCACTTTCCAGACCGCGCATTTCGCCCTGTTCGCCCGTGGCCAGATGAAGCGAGGCGAGACCGTGCTGGTTACCGGCGCGACCGGTGGCGTGGGTATCGCGACGGTGCAACTCGCCAAGGCCTGCGGCGCCATGGTCGTCGCCGGCTGCATGACGGCGTCAAAAGCGGATTTCGCGCGCGAGCACGGCGCCGATCACGTCATCTTGCTCGATCGGCCAGATCTCGATCAGGGCCTCAAGGCCGAGATTGCTGCACTGACCGGCGGTGGCGGGGCGGACGTCGTGGTCGACAATCTCGGCGGACGCGTGTTCGACGCATGCGTGCGCTCGGTTGCCTGGTGCGGCCGCATCGTGGTGGTCGGTTTCGCCGCCGGCGCCGCCGCCACGCTGCGTTCCAACTATCTGCTGATCAAGAACATTGCTGCGGTCGGGTTGCATTGGAGCGACTATCGCGATCGCACGCCGAATCTGGTCAGCGACGCCCAGAAAGAGATCTTCGATCTGTGGCGTCAGGGACGGCTCGTTTCGCCGGTGACGGAAGCGCTGCGCCTCGACGACGCAGTACTGGCGCTGCGTCGGATTGCTGACCGGCAGGTACGCGGCAAGATCGTGTTGCTCACCGATCGCTACGCAGGCCGCCTGGTCCCGTCACTTGACCCTGTTCGCAACTAGGATCCGCCATGTTCCAGACTTCCGTCGCCGGCCAGATCGCAACGCTGATCATGAGCTCGCCGCCGGTCAACGCACTCAGCGAGGCCTGGATATCGGGACTTTCGCACGAGATTTCGCGAATTGAATCGCGGGACGACTGGAAGGTGTTGCATCTGCGCTCCGACCAGAAGGTGTTTTGCGCCGGCGCCGACCTGAAGGAGATGCGCGACCGCTTCGACGCGGCCGACGGTCCCGACCGCACCTACGCCTATGTCGCTTCGATCCAGCGGCTGTATGCGCGGATCGAGTCGCTATCGCAGGTCACGTTCGCCGAAATCGGTGGCGCCGCGCTCGGCGGCGGCTTCGAGCTTGCACTCGCCTGCGATCTCAGGATCGCGGCTGCTGAGGCGAAGCTTGGCCTGCCCGAGGTGCAACTCGGCTTGATTCCCGGCGGCGGCGGCACGCAGCGGCTAACGCGGCTTGTCGGCCGCGGGCTTGCCAGTCGATTGATCCTCGGCGCGGAAGCCGTCGATGGGGCTACCGCCGAACAACTCGGGCTTGTGCAATGGGCCTGTCCGCGGGCGGAGCTCGCTGATCGCGCGACGGACATCGTCAGACGGATCGCTGCTTTGCCGGCCGCGGCGCTCGCTGCCGCCAAGCGGTGTGTGGCAGCCGCGGCAGTACCCGGCCGCGGCGGCTTTGGCGACGAACTGGAATTGACACGCGAGCTTCAGACCGACGCCGAGACGCGGGAGTGCGTCGGCGCTTTCATCGCCGGCGCGCGGGTCTGACCAACAGGAGGAAGGCGAGATGGAGTTCGAGGGCAAGATTGCACTGGTGACCGGCGGCGCATCGGGAATCGGCAAGGCGACCGTCATAGAGCTGGCGCGCAACGGCGCGCGGGTGATTTGCGCCGATATCAACGAGATGACAGGACGGGCGCTGGTCGAGGAAGCGAGCCGATCTAAACTCAACGTCGAGTACGAGCCGATCGACCTGACCGACAGCGCTTCGGTGCGCCGCTGCGCCGCGACCATCACCGCACGCCATCCCAAGATCGACGTTCTTGTCAACGCGGCGGGGTTCAGCGCCTTCCATCCATTCCTCGAAACGCCGCCCGATTATCTCGACAAGGTCATCGCCGGCAATCTGACCGGCTCGCTGCACCTGACCCAGGCGCTGCTGCCGTCGATCATTGCCGCCGGCAATGCCCACATCGTCAACGTCGCGAGCGACGCGGGCCGTGTGGGCTCTACCGGCGAGACGGCCTACGCAGCGGCCAAGGGCGGGATGATCGCTTTCACTAAATCGCTCGCCCGCGAAGTGGCGCGGCAGGGCGTCTGCGTCAACTGCGTATGTCCGGGACCGACCGACACGCCGTTGCTCGATACCCGTTCCGACAAGCTGAAGGATGCCTTCGTCCGGGCGATTGCCTTTCGCCGGCTCGGCAAGCCACAGGAGATTGCCGAGGCGATCGTCTTCTTCGCCAGTCCAAAATCGAGCTATGTCACGGCTCAGATTCTGAGCGTCAGCGGAGGTCTCACTTATTCCGGCTGACCGCCGTGAGGCCACCTCCCAGCTGCGTGCCAGCGCTTTCCAGTTCATAAAACAAGGATGCTTCGAATGACTGCAACTGCTACCCGCTTCAACCCGCCGCGGGTTGATTTCTCGAAGTTCAGGCCGCAGCACTTCCAGTGGCAGCGCGACGGCAAGGTCGCCACGATCACCCTGAACCGGCCGGAGCGCAAGAATCCGCTCACGCTCGAATCCTACGCCGAGCTCCGCGATACCTTCCGCGATCTGGTCTACTGCAGCGACATCACCAACGTCGTCATCACGGGCGCCGGCGGCAATTTCTGCTCCGGTGGCGACGTGCACGAGATCATCGGGCCGCTGGTCGAGATGCAGCGCAAGGACGACATGGCGGGGCTTCTCGCCTTCACCCGCATGACCGGCGATCTGGTCAAAGCAATGCGGGCCTGCCCGCAGCCGATCGTCACCGCTATCGACGGTATCTGCGCCGGCGCCGGTGCGATCCTGGCGATGGCATCGGACCTGCGCTTCGGCACCGCGCGCAGCAAGGTGGCGTTCCTGTTCGTGCGCGTCGGCCTTGCCGGCGCCGACATGGGCGCATGCAACATGCTCCCCCGCATCATAGGCGCGGGCCGCGCGTCAGAACTGCTGTACACCGGCCGAGCGATGGACGGTACCGAGGCCGAGCGCTGGGGCTTCTACAACAAACTCTGCGAACCCGACGCGGTGCTCGCCGACGCGCAGGCGATGGCGCAGACGCTCGCGGCGGGACCGACCTTTGCCAACGCCATGACCAAGAAGTGCATCCACCAGGAATGGAACATGGGCATCGACGAGTCGATCGAAGCCGAGGCCCAGGCGCAGGCGATCTGCATGCAGACCCTCGACTATGGGCGCGCCTATGAGGCCTTCGTGGCAAAGCAGAAGCCGGTGTTCCAGGGCAATTGAGCCGGCGCGCAGTGACGCGGGCTAGACGTTCAGTTTGGTGAACGCCTTCCTGCCGCGCGGCGTCAGCTTCGGGTTGAGCATCAATCTGATTCCGCGCGCGAGATACTCGTCGAGTGTCATCATCGGACGAAAGCGCCACGCCTTCAGCGCCCAGGCGTGCGCGAACATAACGATCTGATAGGTGAAGAGCTCGACGTCGACTTCCTCGAACAGACCTGCGGAGACGCAGTCATTGATGCATGCGGAGATGAGACGGTTGGTGGCAAGTTCTTTCTCCTGAATGATCTTGCGGCGCGTCTTGGGTAGCGACTTGGTCTCGCGATAGGCGAGCACCGTGGCGCCGATCTTGTCGTCGTTGACCGTGCAGTACGCCTTGATCGCTGCGTGTAAGCGGGCCAGCGGCTCGCTTACGCCTTCGATCGCTGCCGGAACGTGGCGCTGGTAAGCGTCGAGCACCTCGATCAGCGTCAGGAACAGCACGTCCTCCTTGTCGGAGACGTACTGGTAGATTGTGCCGATGCTGACATCGGCCCGCTTGGCGATGTCGCGTATCGTGGTCACGTGGTAGCCATCCCTGGCAAACAGCTCGATTGCTGCCGCGATGATCTGGCCGCGCCGTTTCTCGATCAGTTCGGGTACATCTACCTTGCTCTTGACCGTCAGGCTCATGAAGACCTTTCCCGTCGCGGACGACTTCGACTGCCCGGCGGCTGCAGGGGGCAGCCGCCGGTCAGTCCTTTTGCTTATAATGCGCCCATTTTGCAAGCACCGGTTGGCGGCGTGGTAGCCACGTTCGCCGGGATCGTCTCCGTGATGATCGGGCGCAGCTTGCCGCCCTGCTCGCCGATGTAGCCGAAGTAGTTGGGCAGCACCATCTGGTGATCCTCCGCGCGTAACGTCACCTTGCCCAGGATGGTGTCGAACGTGCCCCCGCGCATGGCCTTGGCAACATCGACCGGCTTCACGCTCTTCACCTTCTCGACCGCTTGGAAGATCACCTGCATGCCGAGATAGGTTTCGCCCTCGAAGCTCGCAGGCTCATCGCCGTTGTATTTCTTCTTCCACGCTTCGACGAATGCCTTGTTGGCCGGCGTGTCGAGCGTCGAGGAATAGTTGATGATGCCCCATATTCCCTTGGAGGTCGCCCCGAGTGTCTTGACATTGTTGTCGGTAACGAAGCTGACGCCGGCGACGAACACCTTGTCGAGAATGCCGAACTCCTTTGCTTGCGTGGCGAAGTTGATGGCGTCGCGGCCGGCGAGCGCCACCCACAGACCCTCTGCGCCGGACGACTTGATCTGCTGGATGAACGGAGCGTAGTCGTTGGAACCGAATGGCGAGTAGATTTCGGCGACGATGTCCTTCTTGTTGACCTTGGCGGCTTCGAGGAAGCTCTTGCCGGAGTCGCGGCCCCACGCGATGTCGGCGGCGAGGATCGCCCATTTTCCTTCCTTGCGGCTGCCGAGCCACGGCCGGACCACGGCCGCATCCTGCGCGTCCTGATGGTTGCTGCGGAACATCCGCGGCACACAGGAATCGCCGGTCAGCTTGTCGCTCTTGTTGATGGTCGAGACGTAGATCGCGTCCCAGCGCGCCAGCAGCGGACCCATGGCGAGACCCTCGCCCGACGCAATGGTGCCGGTCAGGATCTTGTAGCCCTCCAGCGCCAGCTTCTCCGCCTGCTTGCGGGCGACCTCTGGCTTGGCTTCGGTGTCGAGAATCCTGACCTCGACCTTGTGGCCGGCGACGCCGCCTTTGGCGTTGGCCTCCGCAGCGGCGAACTCGACGGCGCGAACCGCCTCGGCGCCGAGACCGGCATAGGTGCCGGTGAGTGCGGTGGGCACACCGATCTTCAGTGTCTCCTGCGCCATCGCCGGATCGGATGGCGTGACCAGCGCGGCCACCGCGCCGAGCAAGCCGAACGCGAACAAGTTTGATCTGCGCATGTTTCCTCCATTCTGCATGTTTTCTTCCTTCCGTTGGTCGTTGACCTCAGACTGCGACGTGCTTCTTCAGACTCTCCATCGATATCCCCGCGAGATGGCCTTGCTCGACGATCGTGCCTTTAGAGAGCACGTAGTATCGCTCCGCCACGCGGTGAACGAGACCGAAGTGCTGTTCGATGAGCAGCAGGGCGGTGCCTGCGTCCGCCAGTTGCCGCAGGACGACTGCAAGCTCGTCGATGATCACGGGTGCGAGGCCTTCGCTGGGCTCGTCGAGCACGAGCAGCGAGGGGTTCGACATCAGCGCGCGGCCGATTGCCAGCATCTGCTGCTGGCCGCCCGACAGCGCAGTGCCCGGCGTGTTGGCGCGCTCGCGCAGGATCGGAAACAGGTCGAACACGCGATCGAGGGTCCACGGCTTGTTGCGGCCGGGGGCGCCGCCGATCGTCAGATTCTCCCGCACGGTCAGGGTGGGGATGATCCGGCGGCCCTGCGGCACCAGCGCGATGCCGCGCCGCGCCGCGATGAAGTGGCGGATCGGCGAATGGCGCTCTCCCGCAAGACGGACCTCGCCGGACGACAATCGGGCGACGCCAAGGAAGGTGTTGACGATCGTCGTCTTGCCGACGCCGTTGCGGCCCAGGATCGCGACACGTTCGCCGTCGCGGATCGTCAGGTCGACGTCGTGCAGGATACGGGCGTCACCATAGCCGGACACGACGTTACTGAAGGCGAGCAATTCGCTCATACGGAACTTCCGAGGTAGGCGGCGACGACCTCCGGAACGCCACGGATTTCGTCCGGCGTGCCTTCAGCCAGGATGGTGCCGAGGTGAAGAACGGTGATGCGGTCGCAGATCGAGAAGACGACGTCCATGTCGTGCTCGACCAGCAGAACGGTGACGCCCCAGCGGGCCGCGAGATCCTTGAGAATGTGCGCGAGCTCGAGCGATTCCCCGATGGACAGGCCGGCCGCCGGCTCGTCGAGCAGCAGAATCTTCGGCCGGCCAATCAGGGCGAGCGCGAGGTCGAGCCGGCGCTGGTCGCCATATGAGATGTCGGCGGCGCGCCTGAAGGCGAGTGCCGTCAGGTTCAACTCGGCCATGATCTCGTCGATGTTGGGCGTTTCGGCCGCCCGCGACGCGATGTCGAGCTGGTCGATCACGGTCAGATCCGGGAAGATGTTGGTGCGCTGGAACGACCGTGCCAGACCTGCGTGGCGACGCTGCTGGGCGGTCATGGCGCTGATATCGGTGCCGAACATTCTGACGGTGCCGGACCGGTGTTCCGCGCGGCCCGAAAGCACGTCGATCAGGGTCGACTTGCCCGCGCCGTTGGGGCCGATCAGGCCGCGGATCTCTCCCTTGATGACCGCAAGGTCGACGCCCTTGAGGGCAAAGAATCCGCCGAACTGCCGTGTTAATTTGCTGCCTTCGATTGCGTGGCTCTCAACCATGGCCGAGCCTCCGCTGCCAGAGCGCCGCGAGCGTGCCGCCAAGGCCGGCCGGGATTACCAGCATGACGGCGATCAGGATGACGCCGATGATGGCTTGCCAGTGTTCGGTAACGTCGCCGGCGATATCCTTGGTGAAGAAGAAGATGATGGCGCCGAGGGCCGGGCCCCAGATCAGCCGAGGGCCGCCGATGATTGCCATGATCAGGGCCGAACCTGACAGGGTCCAGTGCAGCACGTCGGGCGACACGAAGGTGTTGTAGAGCGTGAACAGCACGCCGGCGACCGCGGTGACGAAGGCCGACAGCGTCAGCACCAGCACCCGCGGCAGGGTCGTCCGATATCCGATGAAGCGCGCCCGTTCCTCATTCTCGCGGATCGCAACGGTCAGGCGGCCGAACGGGCTTGCCGCCATCAGGGCAAGGCCGAGTATGATCAGGACGAGTACGCTCCAACTCACCACGAACATGCTGTGGGGGTTCTGGAACAAGGCCGTCGGGATGCCGAAGAGTGCCGTTGGCAGGCTGACCGAAAAGCCATCCTCGCCGCCGGTGACGTGCCGTGCCTTCATGGCGAATTCGTAGAACGCCTGGCCGACGGCGAGGGTCAGCATCGAGAAGGCGACGCCGGGAATCCGGACGATCACCAGGCCGAGCAGGAAGGCCAGCGCCGTCGGCAGTACCAGCGCCAGCATGATGGCGAATTCGACCCGCATTACACCGAGCTTCACGGCCAGTGCGATCGTGTAGCAGGCGATGCCGTAGAACGCGGCGTGACCGAACGAGACGACGCCGTTCTGGCGGATCAGAAATCCGACGCCGGTGGCAAGTATGCCGGTGATGATCGCCTGGGTGAGCAGTGTCATCATGAGGCTGGACTGGATTGTGGCCGCAACAAGCGCGCCGCCGGCAATCGCGCCGATTGCAGCGGCGAGGGCGAGCGCGTGACGCGGTGGAGGAGCGCGGGTAACGACGGGTTCGGTGGTTGCGATGCTGGTCATTGTCAGACATGGCTCCCGGCGATACCGGTCGGACGCCAGATCAGTACGCCGACCATCAGCAAAAACGGGATCATCGTCGCGGCCCACGGCACGTAGACCAGGCCGAGATTGTGCACCTGGCCGATCACGATTGCGGCGATGAAGGCGCCCGCGAAGCTGCCGAGGCCGCCGACCACTACGACAATGAAGGACTCGATCAGGATGGAGCTGCCCATCGACGGCGACAGCGCCAGCAGCGGAGCGGAGATGGTGCCGGATATGCCGGCGAGTGCCGCCCCGAGCGCCACCACGATCACGCTGACACGGTCGGTGTTGACGCCCTGCATCGCGGTGGTCAGGGGATCGGCGCTGGAGGCGCGTACGTAGAGGCCGATCTTGCTGACGCGCAGCCATGCCGACAGGCCGAGCGCGACCAGCGTCGCGACAGCGATCACCACCAGCCGGTAGACCGGAAAGCTCTCGCCGAAGATCAGCACCGAGCCGGAAAACATCGAGGGCACCGGGCTCTTCAGGAAATCCTTGCCCCAGACGAACTGGGCGAAGTCCTCGAGGATCAGCAGCAGGCCGAACGTCACCAGCACGGTGACGATCGGGTCCTCACGCTGCAGCGGCTGCAGGATCGCGATGTCTAGCAGCGCGCCGACCACCGCCAGCACGATCGCTGCGGCCAGCAGGGCGCCCCAGAAGCCGCCCATCGCGGCGACGCTGAAGCCCACATAGGCACCGAGCATGAACAGACTGCCATGCGCGAAGTTGACGATCCGGCGCAGACCAAAGATCAGCACCAGCCCGACCGATACGATGTAAAGGAGCCCGCCATAGACCAAGCCGTTGAGGATCTGCACCAGCATCGGTGATCCTCACCCGGCCGTGGTTGGCGCCGGCATTCCTGCCGGAGCCGGTCGCAATCGGGACCCTGTTCGCGTCTTCAGCTTTGCTGCCACTTGGCCAGCTCCCTCTCATGAGATGATTGCCGTCACCCCCGTTTTTTGATTGAATGATGGTTCATTCAGTCTGGAGTGTCAATATCGGGGCGGTGTCGCCCGGGTGGCCGGCTGATCTGCGAGCGCGGCGCCTGACGGGTTCTGCGACGGGGACCGTTGAAATGGCAGGGATCGATGACATGACTGGCGGGTTCGTCTGGTATCCGAGCGATGCTTTCAGGCGGGAGAGCAACTGGACAGCTTTCATCGCGGCCGAGAACCTGGCCGACTATCCGATGCTGGCGCGCAGGGCGGCGCAGGATCCCGAATGGTTCTGGGACGCCCTGATCCGCTTCCTCGGCGTGCAGTTCGTGAAGCCTTACGCGTGCGTGCTGGACCAGTCGAAGGGAATCGAATGGCCGCAATGGTGCATTGGCGCGACCGGCAACATGACGCTGTCGCTGCTCGACCGTCATCTCGCCGCCGGACGCGGCGGCCACGATGCCATTGTCTGGGAAGGCGAAGACGGAAGCCGTAGCCGTCTCAGCTACCGGCAACTCGCCGGCGAGGTGAACCGCTTCGCCTCCGGCCTTGCCGCCCTCGGGCTCAGGAGCGGCGATGCCGTCGGCATCTACATGCCGATGGTGCCGGAGGTCGCCATCGCCTATCTCGCGCTTGCCCGTCTGGGCTGCATTATATTGCCGCTGTTCTCCGGTTTTGGCGCGGCCGCCATCGCGGTGCGGCTCAATGATGCCGAAGCTGTTGCGGTGATCACGGCCGACGGCTCGTTGCGCCGTGGCAAGCCGGTCGAGATGAAAGGCGTGCTCGATGACGCGATCAAGGAGGCGCCGACCGTCCGCCACGTGGTTGTCGCCCGGCGGCTGGGCTATGACGTGCAGATGCAGGCCGGCCGCGATAGGTGGTGGAGCGACGTCGCTGCCCGCGGTTGCGACGATTTTGCGGCGGTCGAACTGCCGGCCGAACATCCCCTGATGATCGCCTACACGTCCGGCACGACAGGACGCCCGAAAGGCACCGTGCACACCCATTGCGGCGTCACCGTCAAGACTGGCCAGGACTTCATCCTGTGCTTCGACCTGAAGCCGGACGACCGGCTGATGTGGATGACGGATTTCGGCTGGCTGGTCGGTCCGCTTCAGGTGACGGCGGCACTGCTCGCGGGCGCAACCTGCGTGCTGGCCGAGGGCACGCCGGATTACCCGCAGACCGGCCGCCTGTGGCGGCTGGTGCAGGATCATAAGGTGAGCTTCCTCGGTTGCGGCCCGACGCTCGCGCGCATGATGATGCGCTACGGAACGGACGACATTTCGAAATACGACCTGTCCTCGTTGCGAGTCGCAGCCTCCACCGGCGAGCCGTGGGACCGGGATTCCTGGATGTGGATCTACGAGAACGCGCTTCGCCGCGGCGGCCCCCTGATGAACTACTCCGGGGGCACCGAGCTCGGCGGCCTGCTCGCCACCAACATTCTCTATCCGATCAAGCCGGCGAGTTTCTCCGGTCCGATACCGGGCACCGGCGCCGACATTGTCGACCAGAGAGGCCGCAGCGTAGGACCCGGCGAGGTCGGGGAACTGGTGATGCGGCAGGCTTGCATTGGCACCACCCGCGGATTGTGGCGCGACCCGGCGCGCTACATCGAAAACTACTGGAGCCGGATTCCGGGCCTTTGGGTACACGGGGACTGGGCTTCCCACGATGCCGACGGCTCATGGTTCATCCACGGGCGCTCCGACGACACCATCAAGATCGCCGGCAAGCGGACCGGCCCGGCGGAGATCGAGGCGCTGCTGCTGGCGACCCACCGCGTCAGCGACGCCGCCGCGGTCGCAGTCCCCGATCCCGTCAAAGGCTCGGCGGTCGCTTGCGCGGTCGTGGCCGGGCCGGACGAGACGCCGGGGCCAGACCTCGCGGCCGTTCTATCCGATGCCGTCGTCACGGGCCTCGGTGGCTCGTTTCGGCCGAAACAATTGCTGTTCGTGCGCGATCTGCCGCGCACCCGCAACCTCAAGACCATGCGCCGCGTCATCCGCGCAGTTCTGCTCGCGGAGGAACCAGGTGATCTCTCGGCCCTGGTCAATCCGGAGGCGGTCGAGGAACTGCGCAAGATCGTGGCGGCGCCGCGAAGCTGAGGCGAAGTGAAGGACCCCTCTGGCGTCGCCGCGTTGACCTTGTCCGCAGTCCGCATCCAAGCTCTGACTCGGTCTGGGACAACACTTCAGATACCTCAATGACGATCTGTTATCATTTCGACGTCGACACCCGTATAGTTGAAGCGTATCCGCTTTTGGACCACGGTGATGATTGAGTTCTCTTTGGCAGACTGTGCAACTGGGTCTTCTCCAAATTGCCGCCGCAGCCTGTGCACATAGTTGGGTGATTGTAGGGGCTTCGCGGATCGTCGCCATCGTTGGTGGAGCCCCCAGTTTTGCTCGACTGCAGAGCTATTTTCTTGGCGTCGCGTTGCTGGCAGTTGCTGCAAAGCTTGGTCTGGATCGACGCCCTGCCTAGCGCTGCAGAGTGATCCTGCCGACAAGTCAGGCACCGGATTTCGCCAGCGCCGCCTTCCATTCCCAGGGCAGCAGCTCGTGGAGCCGGTTTTGTGGCGTCGATCACCTCGCAAAGCGGCCTCCGCCGGAGGCTGCTAGAAGCGACTTCCGGGCAAATTCACGCATTTCCCGCTAGGCGGTTCGAACATCCGCGAGCGAGACTCCGGCGTGATGCCGCAGCGCGGGCATCAGGCTGGCGCCGATCACCGCGATCATGGCGAGACCCACGCCGCAGGTGAGGATCGCTTCAGTCAGGCCGCTGCCCCGCACGAGGGTACCGGCTGCAATGCCGGATAGGGCCGGCATCACCTGGGAGCTCATCGAATACATCGCCAGAATGCGCCCGCGCGTCCGCGGTTGCGCATTCATCTGCAAGTTCGCCACGATCAGGCTCATCACCAGCCCACCGCACAGGCCGACCAGGGCAAGGACGAGGGCCGAAGCGCCCGCCGACGAAATGACGGCCAACGCCGCGAACAGGATACTCCCCGTGATAATGCCACCGAGGATCAGAAGACCGTTGTGAACCCGCCGCGCGAGTGCCAGTGCCAGCACGCCGCCGACGATCAGCGAGGCGGCCAACAGGCCGAGGTACAGACCGCGCACCGTCTCCGTCAGGGCCAGATTCTGGCGCGCCAGCTTTGGCAGCAGGATCTGCATCGGTCCGGTCATGGAATAACCGATCGCGGCGGCCAGCATGAGCTGCGACAGCAAGGCACTTTCGCGCAGGGCCGCAAAACCTTCCGCGATATCCTGCTTCAGCGACTGCCCGTTCGACTGGCTGCCGGCATGCGTTGCCATCGACGCGATGAGCACGGAACCTGCGACAAACCCCGCCGCGGCGACGCCAAGAACCGGCGCCCAGGTCGGCGAATGGGCGCGGATGAATCCGATCAGCACCGGCGCGAGGCCGAAACCGAGCAGCACTTGCAGATTGAACAGGATGGTCGCCGGCCGCAGCTCGTCGGCGGACACGATCTGTCCCAACGCAGTCAGCCGGGCTGGCCCGAAGAAGGACCAAGCCAGTCCGCCCCACAGGGCTGCCGCCAGCGTCCACGCGACGCGCGCAGCCGGAGTGGCGCCCCCGTCGGCCCACCACAGGCAGCAGAGCCCAAGCAGAAACAGCCCGTGGGCGGCATGAATGACTTTCCCCGGCGCGATGCGGTCGCACAGGGCGCCGGCGAACCAGCCGAAGACGATGGAGCTGCCGAAAGCAAGGCCGAAACCAAGCCCTGAAAGCAGGTCCGAGCCAATGCTCTCCTGCAGGGAAAGGATGATCGTGTAATTGAACATGTGCCCCGCGGTAAATGCGATGAGACAGGACAGGAAGAAAAGGCCGTGACGGGCGATCATCGGCCGGCCCCATTCGGGTCGAGCTGGATCAGCGTCGGCTGGCCGTCCTCGATATGCCAGGACGGGAAGCTCGCGCTGGACAGGAAGACACGTCCGTCCGTGCCGAACTCGACGTCGCGCGTGAATGTTGCCCTTCGCGGCAACGGAAAGAACCGCCAGCTGTCACTCGTGATGTCGAGGCACTGCACCGAGTCGGAATTGGTGCCGGTGACCCAGACCCGACGATTCTTGCGGTCGACGTTGAGCGAATACGGCGTGTCGCTGCCTTTCGGCACGACCGGCAGATCGAATTTGGTGAAGGCGCCGTTTTCCGGCTGGTAGCGCAGAATTGCGGATTCCGAATACATCGCGATCCACAGATTGCCGTCGCTGTCGGCCCGCAAACGGCGCGGCGCGTGCAGTGGGGTCCGGATCATGGTCACCTTGGCGGTGTCGGGATCGATCGAGGCGATTTCATCGGTATGCAGCCGCGCGATCCACACCTTGCCGTCCGGCGTGATATCGATGCCGTAAGGTAGTGGAACGCCGGTCGAGACATCGTCCACTTTCACCCAATTCGCGACCGGGATACCCCAGCCGATCAGGGTGAAGAAGAATGGCGTCAACCTGACGGTCAGCCGCTCCATGATGCTGCGAAACGGCAGGTCGTAATGCGTGAACTGACCACTGGTGCGATCGAGCATCCCTAGCTGGTTCGACAGCGCCAGGGTGAACCAGACGCGATCCTTGCTGTCGATGCGCAGGGTGTGCGGATAAAATCCCGTGCTCATCTCGTGCCGGGCGAACGACTTGCGCGTCGGATCGAATTCGATCAACCGCCGTTGGTAGGACGCCGTGATGAAGATGTGCCCGTCCTTGGGCGATTCCGCGAGCGAGTGAATGCCCTGATAGGTCTCGTGCTTGGGAAAGTCCCGCAATCGCCCGGCGAGCAGCCCGCCGAGCGTGTCGCCGGGTGCCGGCGGGATCCGGTACACGGTATAGGCGCCCGTGTTCGGGTCGATTTCATAGACTCGGTCCTGTAGGTTATCGCCGACGTAGACCTTGCCATTGCTGTGGGCCAGTAGGTCGTGCATCTGCGAGAAGCTGTCGCCGATCGGCAGTTCAGTGATGGCCGCGCCGGCAAGGTGGGCACGCCACGGAGTGGCATCGGGCACCAGATCCGGCCTGTCATGGATGGTTCTCCAGTGCGCCTCGAGCAGGGCAGGCAACTGCTTCTGCAACTCACTCGAAAGGCGCGAGCCATAGCGCATCATGCGCTTGATTGCGGTCTCCCACTCCGATGCATTGAGGCTACGGCGAAGGTTGGCGGAGCCCTGTTGATGGCAGAAGCCGCATTGCGCCATGAACTGCTTGCGCTTGTCCGCGTCGGGGATCGCCATCGACAATGTCGAGGTCCAGGCATTGGATGGGTTCTGTTCGGCGAGAGCCAAGGCATCGGTCTCCGCCGCCATCGTCAGCCTGATGCCGTCGTGCAGGTCCGCCGGCGCGACCACGAGATCCCGAAACCCCGGTTTGCGCAGCCGAAGGCGAAACGCCGCCTTCTCGTCCGGGAATTCCACCTTGCCGTCGGCGTTGGAGAACCGGGTGAGCTCGAACGTCCCCTGCTGAATTTTCCCCGGCATGGGATAGCCCTTGTCCGAGGCATCCGCGGTGGGCGGGTTCGCCGGCAGGCGCGTCACCATGACGAGATCGAGCGGCCTGGTATCGGCGCCGCGGATTTCGACCGTCAGTGTTAGCGCAACGGACGGCGTGAGCGCCAATACGCTCGCAAGAACGGTCACCGATGCGACGGCCTTCGCCGCCTTCACAAGTTGCATTATCTCATACCTCTTACGCGATCTCGCTCCTGAGTTTTCGCTGCATCACCGCGGCGTAGCGGCGCGGCCACAACCGCGACAGCCAATAGGCCGCCTTCGACGTGGCGCTGAACAGCACCAGCGGCTCGCTGCGGATGGCGGCACAAAAGACGACGTCAGCCGCTTCCTGCGGCGATGCTTCGCGTCCGGTCGTCCGGCGCGGCAATGCCGCTGGCTGGCCGTCGCCGCCGAGCGCGGCCCGATCGATCCCGGTGGCGATGAAGGACGGGCAGACGATGACCACATCGATTCCGTCGTCCTGCACTTCACTGCGCAGGGTATCGAAAAACCCATGCAGCGCATGTTTGCTGGCCGCATAGCCTGTGCGCCCGATCAGCGGCGCAAACCCGGCGACGCTGGAAATCACGACGATCAAGCCTCTCGACTGTGTTAAAGCCGGCAGCGCGGCCTTGGTCACGTTGACCGCTCCCCAGAAGTTGACGTCCATCACCCGGTGCAACACCTCGAGCCGGGTGGCGGCGAAGGCGCTGCGATGCGCGATCCCGGCATTGTTGATCAGCACGTCGATATGGCCATGCTGGCTGGCGATGCCGGCAATGGCCGTAGCGCAGGCTTCCGCGTCGGTGACATCGCATTGATGGATGGAATGGTCCTGGCCTTGCGCCGTCAGCGCCCGCGCAAGGTCAGCGAGACCCGCTTCATCGCGGTCCAGTGCTGCGATGGAAGCACCCGCTGCGGCGAACCGTTGGCACAGGCTGCGGCCCAAGCCGCCGGCGGCGCCGGTGATGACGACGGTCCTGCCGGCAAAGTCGCGGCGCGTCATGGCTTCGTCCCCGTCGTGCCGAAGCGCTCACGCCGGTAGAGGTCGAAGACCTCGGACGAGGTATAGTGCGGCACATATCCGAACTCGGATTTGAGTCTCGAATTGTCGAGGACCGGGCGATAGCGCAGAAAGTCGAGCTGCTCGGGACCATATTGGGTCAGCCCGAGGGGTTTTAGGACGGTAAGCACGCCGCCTAACAGCCAAGCCGGCAGCCTGAGACAGCGCTTGCCAAGCCGGTCGGCGATCTGCTGGATCGTCAGGGCGCCATCGCCCGCGACGTTGAATATCCCGGGCGGCCCGTCCTTAACCGCGCGGAGAATGATGCCGACAACGTCCTGATCCCAGATGAAGACGAAGGGGCTGTCCGAACCGGCGATGGCCAGAAGGCGCGGCTTCTCGAACAAGTCGGTGATCTGGTTGCGGACCGTCGCGCCGAGAATGGTGCCGATGCGAAGCACCAGCTGCTCGAGAGCCGGATGACGCTCCCGGAATCCCAGCAGCATCTCCTCGACGAGGCGCTTGTGATGCGAATAGGCGAAGGCCTCGTTGCCGCGCAGCGCCATGTCCTCGGTTAGCCAGGCGGCGTTGTCGACGTGATAGCCGTAGGCGGCGCCGCTGGACGACACGATGACCCGCCGCACACTTTCCCGGACGCAGGCTTCGAGCAAATTGCGCGTGCCGTTGACATCGACGTCGTACTCGAAGGCGCGGCTGCTGCTCCGGCCCGGCGTGACGATGGAGGCCAGATGCACGACGACATCGATCCGATAGCGCTGGAGGATGGCCGAGAGATCGGGCGAGCGGATGTCGGCAAGTTCGTAATCGACGCCGGCAAGACGGGCCGCGGGTTCGCGGATATCCATCGCGACGATCGCGGCCGGCGCTGCGGGGCCGTCGAGCGCAGCCAACCGTTCGACGACCTGGCGGCCGAGATAGCCGCCGGCGCCGGTGATCAGGATCCGCGGTGCCGTCATTTGACGGCTCCTGGAACAAGCCCCTCCGCTGCTACCAGAGGCGGTCGGCCGCGCCAGAAGGTCGCCAGCGTCATGCCGGCGATGATGTGCCAGACGCCCCACCAGGCGGTGACCACGGCCATGCCGCCGAGCCCGTTGAAAAAGTTGAAGATCAGGATGAGCCCAAGTCCCGAATTCTGGATCCCCATTTCGAAGGTGATCGCGCGCCGGTCGCGTTCCCCCAGGCCGATTGCGGCCGCCAGGCCATAGCCCGACACAAGCGCCAGCAGGTTATGCACGAACACCACCAGGACGACCAATGGCACGAACTGCAGAAACGGCTTGAAGTTGGCGGCGAGCGCGCCGACGATGAAGCCGGCCAGCACCAGCAGCGAAAAGACCTGCATCGGCTTGCGGATGCGGCGGGCGAGGGACGGCCAGCGCCGCGCCACCGAAATGCCGGCCACGAGCGGCACCCCGAGCAGGAGCACAATCACCTCGAGCATCTCCCACGGGTTCATCGCCACCTGTCTCATCAGGCCGGCGGTGATCGGATGAAGATTGCCCCAGAAGGCGAGGTTCAGCGGCGTCATGACGAGCGCGGCCAGCGTCGACAGCGCGCTGACGCTCACCGACAGTGCGGCATTGCCGTGCGAGTAGTGCACGAGAAAGTTCGAAATGTGCCCGGCCGGGCAGGATGAAACGAGGATCATGCCGAGCGCGATGCTGGGCAGCGGATTGATGACAGAGATCAGCAGGTAGGTCATCGCTGGAAACAGCAGATGATGGCCGATCAGTCCGAGAGCCAGCGCCTTCGGGCTCTTCAGCGCGGTCCTGAAGTCCTCCACCCTCAGCTCGAGCGCCACCCCGAACATGACCAGTCCGAGCACGGCGTTCAGCAGTTTCAGGGTCTGCGGGTCAAAGCTTAGTTGGACCGCATCGATCGGCGCCATGGCCGGACGTTCTCCCTTTTTCTTTCGCCTGAATCGCCTTTTGCGGCGTTCGCGTCAGACCTTTTCTAATCCTTGCCTGTAGGGCAGATTGAGTTGCGGGGCATCCGGCACGTCGGGACATGCCTCCATCAATTCAGGACACCCCAAACGGATCCCCGTTGGCCCAGATGATGCGGCATACCGTCACCGTCCGCTTCGCGCAGGCCCTGCTCGAAGCCGCGCTGCAACTGGGGGTGGAGGTACCGGCAGAGATGCGACAGGCCCTTACGTCCGGCCCGCGGGTGCCGATGGCCGAACAGGATGCTTTCTGGTCTCTGTTCTGTGCGGCGCGGCCGGAGCCGTTGGCGGGGCTCCGCCTCGGATTGTCGCTTCAGGCCGGGCATCTCGACATCGTCGGCCTCCTGCTGCTGAGTTGCGAGACGCTGGGTGACGCTCTGGAGGTGCTCGCCGAATATGCCCCGATCGTCGGCGATCAGGCGCGCTTCGAGGTCGTGCGGGCGGCTAACGAGGTCACGCTGAGGTACTGGCCGGAATTCCAGGCATGCCGCAATGAGCGGGTTGAGGCGACGCTGGGGTGCGTCGTCAACCTGGCCCGCTGGATGACGAGCAGGGGCTTCCAGCCTCGCGAGCTTCTGTTTGCGCATCATCCTTCCGCCGAAGCCGAGGCCTATGCAGCGCTGCTTTGCTGTCCGGTTCGTTTTGGGGCGGACGTCAACGGCGTCGTGATGGATGCCTCGGAGCTCGCCCGCCCGCTGATCCATGCAGGCGGCGATGTCCATGCGCATCTGCGCGCACTTGCCGATGACATGCTGGCTTCGCTACGGCAGGGAAGTCTCTCGGCGAAGGTCGAACAGGTCATCCGCGCGCATCCGCGCTGGGGCAAGGAACGCATCGCCGAGACGCTCGGCATCAGTGGTCGTCATCTCAATCGCAAGCTCGGCGCCGAATCGGTGTCGTTCAAGGCCTTGCGCGAAACCGTCTTGTTCGGAATGGCCCGCGAGGCACTGCACGGAAGGCAACCGACCTCGGCAATTAGCGCGCAGTTGGGCTTCTCCGACGAGAATGCCTTCTCCCGCGCCTTCTCCCGCTGGAGCGGCCAGACCCCGGCGCAATATGCGCGCGGCGTAAGCTTGTGAGCGCTCCTGGTGCCAGGCCGATGATATTGCTTATCACTCTCCTTCTCTTCGCCTAGCAAGTTGTCCATTGACGGCCTCTTCCGCGCGAGGCAGCATCCGCATGTTCTCAGGGCAGGGTGAAACTCCCTACCGGCGGTATGCAGCCCAGTGCTGCGAGCCCGCGAGCGCCTTCCACTGGAAGGGTCAAGCAGATCAGGTGCGATGCCTGGGCCGACGGTTAAAGTCCGGATGAAAGAGAACGCGCGAGCTGGCCCTCTGATGCGGGGCCGGCGCGCACGTGATCGCCTTGGGTGACGTGTCGGTTACCGGAAGGGAGATCACCATGACACACACCCGCTACGCGTTCCTCAAGACTGACTGCCATGCTGCCATCGTCGGCATCGTAGTGGCGACCGCGATCTGCCAAAACGTCAACCCAACCGATACGGGCTGAGCAAGCGCAACTCACTCCACCCCGGGATACTCCACACCGCCGATTGGTTGCAGCGAGCCGATATCCGTTCACTCGCACCTGCGCAGCCGGCGCCACGATTTGTGATCGAGCACATCGGGTCAAGAGTGCTCAAGGCTTATGGTCACGGCGGCAATGGTCGCTATCTCGATGAATATCTCGGACCAAGACTCGGGCCGTCCATCATGCCCGTCTACTGTGAATGTGTGCGAAGCGCCCTTCCGATATATACGATCGCGACGTTAACTGATCTATCCGGGCGGGTGGTCGCTCACGAGCGGCTATTGCTTCCATTCTCGCAAGATGCCGGCCAAATCGGATCCATCATCGCATCACAGAAAACCATCAGCGAAGATGGCGGTTTTGAAATCAGGAACCTCTTGCGTGCGAGCGACGCAAGAACGACACGGTGCTGGTTGTCGGTTGCGGCGGTGACGGGATGAATGTCGTTCAGGGTGCGCAACTATGCGGTGCCTCGAAGATCATCGCCGCGGATATAGTCCCGACCAAATTGAGCTGGGCACGGGATTTTGGCGCTACCCATACGCTCCAGCAACAGGGAGAGGAATTGACCCGTGCAGTGCTGGAACTCACCGATGGCATTGGCGTGTACCATGCCTTCGTATGCATCGACCCGCCAGCAACGTTGTTGCCGGCCTTCCGTGCAACCGCCAAGGCGGGCAATGTGGTGGTGACAGCGCTCACTCCCGACACGGTCTCCGAGATAAAGATTCCGCCGCTCGAACTGTTCACCTCGCAAAAGGCGATCATGGGCGCGGTGTATGGCTTTGCAAGCCCGAGGGTACAAATCCCCGAGCTCTTGATGCTCTACCGACGAGGCGCGTTGAAGCTGCGCGAGTTGATCACCAAAACCTACCGTCTTGAGGAGATCAACGTCGGCTATGCCGATCTTCAGGCCGGCAAGAACTTGCGCGGCGTCATGCGGTTTGATGCCTGAACAAGGCGAAGTCCGAACTCGACCTCGATTCTGACGCCGCGCGCTAGCATTGGCCGGCTCGCTCGAAGCTGCGCTCGATCATCACGAAAGCGCGCTCGATGGCGAAGGGTTCGCTCCAGAAGCCTCGACGCGTAGCTTCACGCTGACCATGGCCGAGGTGTTGCGCTCCATGCAATTGCTGCAGTTCGACTGAGCCGAGAATCGAGCGATCACGGCCCCTTGAAGTCAAATCCGGGCTGAGTGACACGGGGAGGCACAATTGCGCCTCCCCATTTCCTCAGGCAGCGACCTGCGGCAAATCGGCCATGGCCCTGACCAATTCGCTTTCGTCGTAGGTCACGTCCTGCAACTTGCCGGAGAAGTAGTCGATATAGGCGGCCATGTCAAAATGGCCGTGGCCCGAAAGGTTGAACAGGATCGTCTCAGCCCTGCCTTCGCGCTTGCAGCGCAGGGCTTCCTCTGTCGCCGCCTTCACGGCGTGCGTGGCTTCCGGAGCCGGCACGATGCCCTCACAGCGGGCGAACTGCACGGCCGTATCAAAACATCCACGCTGCTGGTAGGCGACTGCCTCGATTTCACCAAGCTCCTTCAGATGCGACACCAGCGCCGACATACCGTGATAGCGCAGGCCGCCGGCATGGAAGCCGGGCGGAGTGAAACTTGAGCCGAGCGTGTGCATCTTGACGAGCGGCGTCATCTGGCCGGTGTCGCCGAAGTCATAGGCGTATTTGCCGCGCGTCAGCGAGGGACAGGCGGTCGGCTCGACCGCGATGATGCGGGGCTTCTTCGCCTTGCCCTGCAACCCCTTGCCGATAAAGGGAAAGGCGATACCTGCGAAATTCGATCCGCCGCCGGCGCAGCCGATGACAACGTCTGGCCAGGCATCCGCCATCGCCAGTTGCTCCATTGCCTCCTGGCCGATCACGGTTTGATGCAACAGCACGTGATTGAGAACGGATCCGAGCGCATATTTTGTTTGCGGATCCTTGGCCGCGATCTCGACGGCTTCCGAGATGGCGATGCCGAGCGATCCCGGATGATCCGGCCGCTCGCCGAGAACTTTCCGTCCATAGTCCGTCGTGTCGGACGGCGAGGGCAGGCAGTTCGCACCGTAGGTCTCCATCAGCGCGCGGCGGTAGGGTTTCTGATCGTAGGAGACCCGCACCTGGTAGATGATGACCTCGAGACCGAACAGGGAGCCCGCGAGTGCAAGCGAGGAGCCCCATTGGCCGGCACCGGTCTCGGTCGACAGCCGCTTCACGCCCTCCTGCTTGTTGTAGAAGGCTTGTGGAATAGCGGTGTTCGGCTTGTGAGAGCCGGCCGGACTTACACCCTCATACTTGTAAAAGATCTTTGCCGGCGTTCCGAGCTTCTTCTCGAAGGCTCGTGCGCGAAAGAGCGGGGTCGGCCGCCACATGCGATAGATATCGCGAACCGGTTGCGGGATCTCGACCTCACGCTCGGTCGTCACTTCCTGCATGATCAGCGCCATTGGGAACAACGGCGAGAGATCGTCGGGGCCGACCGGCTGTTTCGTACCGGGATGCAGAACCGGTGGCGGCGGTTTCGGAAGATCGGCCTGAATATTGTACCAGACCTTCGGAATACGCGCTTCGTCGAGTTGATATTTGATGGTGTCGCTCATACACGCCCCTCCTTGACTGCCCGAGTAGCTTTACCGCCCCGAGACTCTCATGCGCTCCGACCAGCGGATGCCGCGATCCAGTCTAGGGGACGATTCTCCACTCCGTCTTGATGATGGTTAGAAAGTGCCGTGGATGTTCGACCACGGGCTATTTGCGACTGCGTCGCGAGAAGATTTCTCCGACAAAGCCAACAACTCGAGGATCGGGCCGGGCCCCACCTGACAAAACCTGCTTGCAGCGCGACGTCGATCCAGGAGATCGACCCGGGTTCCAGCACCATGGCGGACCCTCCAGTAGACTGCATCCCGTATACAGTATATGCTAGTTCCCGTCTAGCCCTCCGGCGGCGCGCCAGGCGCCTGTAGTATCGGGGCCCATGAGGTCGATCTCGCTCGACGACAAATACCTGCTGGAAGACGCACCGATCTTTCTCTCGGGCGCGCAGGCGATCGTCCGCCTCGCGATAGATCAACGACGGCGTGACGCCCATGATGGGTTCAGGACAGCAGGATTCGTGTCCGGCTATCGCGGCTCACCGCTTGGTGGCGTTGACACGGCGCTCTGGCAGGCCGCGGCCAACTTGTCAGCCCATGACATTCATTTCGAGCCGGGCCTCAATGAGGAGATAGCCGCAACCGCAGTCAGCGGCAGCCAACAAGTCGAGCTGTTCGGCGGCCGGTGCGATGGCGTGTTTGGCATCTGGTACGCGAAGAATCCCGGGCTTGATAGAGCTTTGGACGCGCTCAAGCACGCCAACGCCGTCGGAACCGCGGCTCGCGGCGGCGTTCTGGCCATCGTCGGCGATGACCCTGCCGCTGCATCTTCTTCCCTGCCGAACCAATGCGATCACGCGTTCATCTCGGCGCTCATACCTGTCCTCAGCCCGTCCAACCTCGAGGAGGTCATCCGTTTCGGCTTGATCGGCTTCAGCCTCTCGCGATATTCGGGTCTTTGGACAGGCGTCAAGGCCGTCGCCGACACGATTGAATGCACTGGCTCAATCTCCACGCCGGGACGCGAGTTCCGCTGTTCCACGCCGGACGACTTCGAATTGCCGCCGGACGGTCTCAACGCCAGATGGCCCGATGAGCGCTGGGATCAAGACGCTCGACTGCTCAAATGGCGACTGCCGGCTGCGCGCGCGTTCGCGCGCGCCAACAGGCTGGATCGGATCGCGTTCGGTCGCGCAGGCGGTCGAATGACGATCGTGACCGCTGGCAAGGCCTACACCGACGTTCGCCAGGCTCTCGACGAACTTGGCATTGACGAACCTGCTGCCAATGCGCTCGGGCTTGCAGTCTACAAGATTGGAATGGTCTGGCCGTTGGAGGGGAAGCGCATACGCGAAGCCGTCGAAGGCGTCGAAGAAGTCGTGGTCGTGGAGGAGCGGCGTGCGGTGATCGAGCCGCAATTGAAGGAAATCGCGTACAACTGGCCCGCCGACCGGCGACCGGTGATTGTCGGCAAGCGCGACGAAACCATGCGCATGCTGCTTCCTGAGGAAGGCGAGCTGTCTCCGGAAACCGTCGCCCTCGCAATCGGCGACAGGCTCACGCGGCTTGGTCTGTCGCCGAACAGCGCAACCAGATTTCGCGCGCTTCGGCAGCGCAGGGCCGAGGCGCGGCCAAAAGGAGCAATCGTTGGCCGGATACCGCATTTCTGTTCCGGTTGTCCTCACGCGCGATCGACGCGGGTCCTTGAAGGCGACCTAGCCATGGCGGGCATCGGTTGCCATTCCCTGCGGGTCTGGATGCCGAACAGTCAAACGATGATTTTGCCGCAGATGGGAGGCGAGGGCGCATCGTGGCTCGGTATCGCGCCTTTCACACCCAAGACCCATATCTTTCAGAACGTCGGCGATGGCACCTTCGTGCATTCCGGCAGTTTGGCGGTTCGAGCGGCGGTCGCCGCCAGGTGCAACATGACCTTCCGTATATTCTGCAACCAGGCCACCGGGATGACTGGCGGGCAGCCGCTTGAGGGCGGCCTGGGAGCCGCAGATATCGTCCGGCAAGTTGCCGCCGAAGGGGTGGCGCGTATCGCGGTCGTGTCAGACGAAAGAAAGGACTATCCAAGGGACGTGATGCGGATCCGCGGCATCTCAGTCCATCATCGCAATGAATATGACAGCGTGCAGCGTGAATTGCGAAAATTCCAGGGCGTCTCCGCGATCGTCTATGACCAGATTTGCGCAACGGAAAAGCGGCGGCTGGTGAAGCGCGGCAAGATGCAGGCGCCCCGGGTGCGGCCATTCATCAATTCCCGCGTGTGCGAGGGATGCGGCGATTGCAGCGCACACTCCAATTGCGCCGCAATTCTTCCGTTCGACACAGAGCTCGGCCGCAAACGGCGCATTGACAAATCCTCCTGCAATGTCGACCTGTCATGTCTGGAGGGATTTTGCCCGAGCTTCGTGACCGTGCAGGGCGCGCAATTGCGGCGAGCGCGACCAGCCGACGAAGTGGCCAGCGTTGAGCTTCCTCATCCGACGTTACAGAGTCGAGCCGCAGATGTGATCGTCGTCGGCATTGGCGGCACGGGCGTCATGACGATCGGCGCGGTGGCTGGCATGGCCGCGCATCTGGCCGGGATGGCGTGCTCCGTCCTCGACAATACCGGGATGGCGCGCAAGGGCGGCGCGGTATCAAGCCACATTCGGATCGCACCTCACCCTGACAAGATCCTGTCGCCGCGCATTCCCGACGGCAAGGCCTCGCTCGTGCTCGCCTGTGACGTGATCGCAGCCGCCGCTCCGGCAATACTCGCGAAAATCGAACGAGGCCGCACTCAACTTGTCGCCAATGCCGACATCGTGCCTACATTCAGTCAGCGGCTCGATCCCGACGCCGCATTCGAGCCGATGCCGATCCGCCAACGCTTGCTCGATGCAGTCGGTGAAGATCGATGTCAATTGATCGAAGGCGCGGCAACGGCGGAGCGTACGCTTGGCGATTCAATTTACGCGAATATGCTGATGTTCGGCTACGCGTTTCAGAGAGGCTTCGTGCCGCTGCCGGCAGAGGCGATCGAAGAGGCCATCGTGCTCAACGGTGCGGATGTCTCGACCAACAAGCTGGCCTTCGCGCTCGGCAGGCGAATGGCGCTTGCCGAGTCTCGAACGTCCGCAGACAAGCAGGTTGACGGTGATGGCGAGCCGCTCGAGGCCCTGATTGAGCGACTTGCCGGCTTTCTGGTCGAGTATCAGAACGAAAGCTACGCACGACGGTTCCTCGATGTCGTGGCCGGCGCCAAGGCAGCGGAAACGGCGGTCTGCGAAGGGCAGCATCAATTCACGCGCGCCGTCGCGCGAAGCCTGTTTCGTCTGATGGCGATCAAGGACGAATATGAGATTGGCCGCCTCTACACGGATGGTGAGTTCGATCGCGCACTCCGGGATCAATTTACGGGACCATACAGGGTTAGCTATCACCTGGCTCCGTGGTTCCTGCCGCGGCCGAACGGATCAACAGGCAGCGCAGGGAAATGGACGTTCGGACCATGGATGCGCCCAGTCCTGATGGCGCTTGCCGCGATGCGCGGCTTGCGAGGAACGCCATTCGATATCCTCGGATGGTCCGCGGAGCGCCGGCGCGAAAGATGCCTGATCGCCGGGTATGAGGCTTTGGTCAGCGAACTCATACGCGATCTGACCTCGGACAATCACCATCTGGCCGTCGAGATTGCCGGTTTATATGAAGCCATACGAGGGTACGGTCCTGTGAAGGCGGCGAGTATCGCGAGAATCGAGCGTCGCAAGAGCGAACTGATGGCCGTCCATCGCAAACTTTCGGATCCGGATGCGCGATGTTCCGATCAGGCTACGGGGGCAGTGCTGGCGGCGGGGGCCACCACGGGGGACGGCCTCGTCCGTGAGGTCTCCGGATAATGGCTCGCTGTTGAACGGCCGGGAGGGCAAGAGCATGTCAGTCGAAATTCTCGCAAATCGCCGCATTCCGCCGGCTACGCCGCAGATGGTGTGGATAAGCGATCAACTTGCGTCGCGGATCGTCACTGCTGGCTTCGCATACCAAACGGTCATGGAGGCGTTTCTGGTTCATGCAGCGGGCGATTTTGTCCAACCGCCCAAGCCGTTCGTGCGGCCGGGTGGAGCAGCAAAGGAGTATGAACTCGGATACTTGGTTAGCATGCCGGCGTACGTCGGAGGCAGTCTTAACGCGTTGGGCGCGAAGCTGATCACTGGATTTCCGATCAATCTTACTCGCGGAATTCCCCGGGCGTCCGGCGTCATCGTGCTCTTCGACACCACCACCGGAGTTCCCGCGGCGATTGTGGACTGCAGAACAATATCCGCCAGGGGGGCCGCAGCGACTGCGTCGATATGCGTCGATTGTCTGGGCGCGAAGACGAGCCTTCGCGTCGCAGTCCTGGGCGCCGGGCCGATTGCTCACGAGACGGTAATCAGCCTGTTCATGACAAAGTCTCGCCCGATCGATTCGGTACTCATTTTCGATCCGGTCGGAGATCGCGCGCGCGCCATTGTCGAGGCGGTCTCGCCCTTTACCGACGTGCCGGTCCAGCTTGCCCCATCAGCCAGGCAATGCGTTGCAGATGCCAACGTCGTCATTGCCGCGACGACCGGCGCGAAGGCCTATGTTCAACAGGACTGGCTCAATGATGGCTGGCTCATCATCGCGCTCAGTTCCGATGATTTCGTGCCCGACATTATCCAGTCGGCGAACAAGTTGATCTGCGACGATTTCGTCCAGAACGATCAGGAGGACATGCTTTTCCCCCGCCTCGTCAGGTCCGGTGCAATCGGGCCGGAGAGGCTTTATGGCGAGCTCGGTCTGATAGTTGCAGGCCGCATCGCCGGGCGCGAGGGCGGGGAACGCATCTTCGTGAACCCGACCGGTATGGCTATCCAGGATCTCGCCATCGCAGCTCGCGTATGCGCGACGGAAGCATGCCGGGCCGGCGCGCGCCCGCTGACATGCTAATTCTGCTTTCATTCATCGTCCAAAGGCGTGCCAACAGGAGGAAACATGCAAACGATCGTCCAACCCAAGGGCTGGACCCGGCCAAAGGGTTATGCGAACGGCGTTCTGACCGAAGGAAAATTGCTCTTTATCGCCGGTCAGGTTGGCTGGAACGAGCGCGAAGAGTTCGAGAGCGACGACTTCGTGAAGCAGACGGAGCAGGCGCTAAGGAACGTCGTGGCTGTGCTCCACGAAGGCGGTGCAAAGCCTGAGCACATAGCGCGCATGACCTGGTACGTCACGAGCAACAAGGAATACACCGACCAGCTGGCCGAGGTCGGCAAGGTCTACAAGCGCATCATTGGACCGCACTACCCCGCTATGTCGCTGGTCCAGGTCGCGGGACTGTTCGAGGCTGGTGCCAAGCTCGAGATCGAGGCGACGGCGGTCATTCCCCGTTAGCTGCGGGCGGTGTAGCGAGGCTGGCGGTGGTTCCGTCGGCCGGTGCTTCCTCGCCTCAGCCGGTCTTGGCAAAATCCGCCGCGCGCCGTTCGAGAAACGCTTCGATTCCTTCGCGTGCCGCGGAGGCGCAGGCGCTTGCGCCGAACGCGCGGTAGCCGACTTCGAGTGCAGCGCCGAAAGACGGCGCTGCGGCGGCTTCCACAATCGCCCGATCCATGATCGCGATGATCTCGCGGCTCAAGGGTTGGCCGTTCTCGGCGATGGGATTGGCTGGCGGCAGCGGCATAAGAGCGACCGGCGGGTCCAAATTGGCTCGCGGCTTGCCGATCAGTACGTTGACGCGCTCGATCACTCTGGCAATGAGATCGGGGTAGTCCTGCGCGAGCGCGTCGACCACGCCGAGCTCATGCGCAGTCGCGGCATCGATTCTCCTGGCCTGTCGCAGCATGGCGGCGAAGTGTTCCGCGGCGGCCGGCCAGCGGCGGAATGGAACGACCATGGCCCCGATCCCGGGAACGATACCGAGCGCGACTTCGGGAAACTGCATCGAGACAGAGTTCAACGCCACGATCGCATGGCAGCGCAAAGCCAATTCCAGACCGCCGCCGAGCGCCATGCCGTTGAGTGCTGCGACGACCGGCTTCTCCATCCGGTCGATATGGGTCAGCAGGCGCGAACAGTCGCGCGCATATTGCGTGGCTTCATTCGCATTGCCGAGCATGCGCGGGAAACGCCCAATGTCGGCACCGGCGCAAAAGGCACGAGGCCCATAACCTACGATCACGAATCCGCGCGTCGCCGGTTCGGACTCGTGGCGGCGCAGTACCGACAGGATCTCGTCCGTTAATTCGTCATGCAGCGCGTTCATCGCATCGGGCCGGCGAATCGTGATGATCTTGACGCCGCCGGCTTCGTCGACCAGGAGATTGCGCGGGAAATCCTGATACTGACCGACCGGCCGGGTCGACCGGGGCATGCCGGGGCGCTCGGCGCGCATGCGTGCCGTGATGCGGGTTGTCTCCTTCTCGCCGATGCTTTTCAGGAGATCAAGCGGTCCCTGCCTGAAGCCGAGCGCGAGGCGGCAGCCCAATTCAAGGTCGGCGGCCGCGCCGATCTTGCGATCGAGAATGTCGAAGGATTGGGAGGCGAGAATCCCGATCAACCGATCGCGCACTGTGGCGGCGGTATTGGCGTCGACATCGACGCGCTCGCCGGGCTCGACGGTCTTCCAGCGGTCGACGGATCTGAATATCTCGGCCGGCAGGTAATGATCGCCTTCCGCTTTTGCCTGCAACGTGTTTGTCTCGACAATGATCGGGTTGCCGTTTGCCATGTTGAGAACGAAAAAGGGGCCAGCATGCACGAATTCGGAGGCGACCGTGTCGATTTGCGCTGCGGTCGCCTGTTCCAGCATGAGCCCGGCCTCGTTGCACCAATTATCGAAGATGCGATCGAGCATGAAGCAGGCGACGTCCCGGGTGATGAGCGGGACTTTCCCTGTGGAGCAGAAGAACCAGCTCAAGTCGCTGGCGAGGAGCGGGTCGGCCGACTCCCAGTCGACTACCTCGACAATTGGATTGCGCCAGGCCGGCGCAAAGAAATGGGTGACCGTAGCCCGTGCCTTGTCGCGCAGGTTGGCGAAGACGGTCGCAGCGGGCAGGGAGCTCGTATTCGAAGTGATGATCGTGTCAGGTCGGACCAGCGATTCGACCTGAGCAAGAATACGATGCTTGACGGCAATATCTTCCGTTGCCGCCTCGAGCACCCAGTCGGCACCGGCGATATCGTCGTATGACAACGTCGTGCAAAGATTGGAGCAAACCCTCTCCGCCTGCTCCTTGCGCATTCTGCCCCGGGTGACCGCCTTGTGGGCGTAGTCCTCAAATCGTCGCCGCGCGCGATCGAGTGCGTCTTGCGAAACGTCCACAAGATACAGCGTGAGATCGTCGATGGCGGTCTTCAGATAGTAGCCGATATCTGGTCCGATCGTGCCGGCCCCAATGATGGCGATCGATCTCGGGAACGTCCGGGTCGGCTTGTGGAGGAGTGGGTTTTGCAGCGCCATGATCTAGTCCCGTTGCGGATGAATCCAGCGCAGGCGGGCCATGAAATCCACGATGCGGTTCATTGGCGCGGCTGCTTGTCCGTGCGGCGCGGTGCTCACCCTGCGGGCCGCCACAAATGGGTGGGCTCCCGGAAGCGGCCGTAAACATCGACCAAAGCACCGTTCATCTCGCCGACCGTTGCATAGACCTTGACTGCTTCGACCAGCGCCGGCATCACGTTGCGGCCCGCTTCGGCATCGGCGCGCAGTCTCTTCAGAGTGCGCTCGACCGCCTCGTTGCTGCGGGCGGCCCGGACTTTCCGTACATTCTCGATCTGCTGCGTGGCGCCGATCTCGTCGTAACCGTGCAGATCGACCTGAGGCTTCTCCTCATCCGTATCTTCGTAGCAATTGACGCCCACCTTCCGCAGTTGTCCGGTTTCGAGCGCGCGCTGGCGCCGGTAGGCGTACTCCGACACTCTCGCCTGGATGACCCCGTCGCTAACGGCCTTGACGATTCCGCCCTGGGCGTCGACCCATTCCATGGCCTCCTGAATCTTCTGCTCGGTCTGGTTTGTCAGGGTCTCGACATAGTAGGAGCCCCCGAGTGGATCGACCGTGTCGGCAAGGCCGATTTCCTCGATCAGCATTTGCATCGTGCGCAGCGACAGGCGCTGGGCTTTCGGCGTCGGGATCGTGAAAGCCTCGTCATAACAGCACAGGGCCATGGTCTGCGCGCCGCCGAGCGCCGCTGCGAGCGCATAGTAGGCACCGCGCATGATGTTGTTTTCCGGTTGCTCGATCGTTAGCCCGAAGCCGCCGCCGCCGGCGATCATGCGCATCCAGCCCGATTCAGGCCGTCTGGCGCCGTATTCATCGAGAATGATCTTTGACCATCGCCTGCGCCCGGCGCGGAACTTGGCGACCTGCTCGAACAGGTTGCCGAAGATGTTGAAGTTGAATGACAGTCGCCCGGCGAATTCGTCGATGTCGAGTCCGCGGGCCAGCGCCATGTCGGTGTAGGCCTTGGCGATGGCAAAGGCGTAACCCATTTCTTCAGCCGGGCTCGCGCCGGATTCGCGTATGTGATATCCGCAGACACTTACGGGGCTGTATTTCGGCGCCACCCTGGCGCAATATTCGATGGTGTCGGCGACGAGCTTTACGGACGGTTCGACTGGATAAATCCAGGTGCCGCGACCGACGAATTCCTTCAGTATGTCGTTTTGCGCGGTGCCGCGCAGCCTCGAGAGATCGTAGCCGCGCTTCTCGGCCATGGCGAGAAACATGGCGATGAGGCTCGCTGCTGCCCCGTTGATCGTCAGCGATACGGTGATGGCGTCAAGATCGATACCGTCGAAGGCGATTTCGAAGTCACGCAGCGTGTCGATCGCCATGCCGACGCGCCCGACTTCGCCGGCGGCTTCAGGTGCATCGGAATCATAGCCACACTGCGTCGCCAGGTCGAAGGCGACGTTGAGGCCAGTTTGGCCGTTCGCAATGAGGTATTTGAAGCGCTCGTTCGTGTCGGCGGCATTAGCGAAGCCGGTGTACTGGCGCATGGTGAATGAACGGTGACGATACATCAGCGAATGAATGCCGCGCGTGAACGGCGCTTGGCCAGGCGCACTGCTATCGACCCCGCCGCTCGCGACTACGTCGTCCGCTGTGTAGAGCGGCTTGATCTCGATTCCGGATTCGTTAGTGACGGGCCTGATCTTGCTCTTCGGCTTCGATTGATCATTCACTTCACGTTCTCCCGGATGAAGGAGACAATATCTGCGGTGTGCGACCCGGTCGGAAAGACGCCCCTGAAGCCGAGCTGCCGGAGCACCATGCGATCGTCTTCGGGTATATTGCCGCCAACCAGCCACAGCTTGTCGTGAAGGCCCTTTTCCATCATCAGGTCGCGCACACGCCGGCATAGCGGCAGATGGGCTCCGGAAAGGACAGACAGGCCGATGACGTCGGCGTGCTGCTTGATCGCTATATCGACGATCGCCTCGGGTGTCTGGCGTAGACCGCTGTAGACCACGTCAAAGCCGGCATCGATCAGTGCATGCACGACGACCTTCGCTCCGACGTCGTGACCGTCCAGTCCGGGTTTTGCGACCAGCACTTTGACTGGATGATCAGGCACGTGCCACATCCTTCGCGATGATGAGTTTGAGAATGTCGCTGGTGCCGCCGCCAATCAGCGTGAAGCGTATGTCGCGCAGATGGCGCTGTACCGGAAACTCCATGCTGTAGCCGTAGGATGCCAGTATGCGCGCAGCCTTGTCGCATATTTGCAATGCGGCTTCCGAGGCGAAGAGTTTGGCCATGGCGGCCTCACGGTGGTGCGGCTTGCCGGCATCCTTGAGCCAGGCAGCGTAATGAACGAGGCGGCGCGCCGCCTCGAGGTCGGTCGCCATTTCCGCAAGCTTGATCTGCACGGCCTGAAAGGAGTTGATCGGCTTGCCGAATTGTTTGCGCTGCGCTGAGTAGCGTATCGCCTCCTCCAGCGCGCCACGTGCGCCGCCGAGGGCCAGCGCGCCCGTGACGATGCGGACTTCGGCCAGAAGCTTGCGAAGGTGGGTCTCGCCGTCGCCTTCTTCGTGGCTGAGCCGGTGGCTGTCCGGTACGAAGCAGTCGTCGAGGGCAAGCTCCGAGGTCGGCAACGCCCAAACGCCCATCTTGGGGATGGCCTTGCCTACGATCATGCCGTCGAAATTGCGCTCGACCAGGAAGATCGTGAGCTTGTGCGCGTCGCCCGCCCGCGCGAAGACTGTAAAGAAATCCGCAACCGGCGCCGAGGTGACCCAGATCTTCCGGCCCTTCAGGCGATAGCCGCCTTCGACCTTGCGTGCCGATGTCGCGATGCCGGCAAGATCACTGCCCGCGTCGGGCTCAGTCATGCAAATGCACCCGATCTTCTCGCCACGCAACGCCGGAATCAGCAGGCGCTCGCGTATGCCGGGACCGCCGAGCATTTCGAGGAACTTGGTACCCATCAGCGACTGCATGGTCGCGCAGCCGGCCAACGACATCGAACCTCGTGCGATTTCCTCGAGCGCAACGCACAGCGAGACCAGATCGAGATCGGAGCCCCCGACAGCGGCAGGATATCGCATGCCGAAGAATCCGAGAGCGCCAAGCCTTCCGAACAATTCGCGCGGGAAGGCGTGCGCCTCGTCGATCGCAGCTGCATTCGGCACGATCTGCTCGTCGCAAAACCGCGCGAAAGTCTCCTGGATCTGCGCCTGTTCGTTGAGAAGCTCGAAATTCATCAGATCGCCCGTCGGTTTGCGAACTGCTCGCTTCTGCCAGGCCCTCGCTCAGATCGGTGCATGATGGCGCTCTCGACGCATTGCAACGTGCGTGTTGCCGCGAAAGACCCGTGGCAGCGCGTCGAAGTCGGTACGCAGCGCGACGCGCGCAGGCGAGGTCATGGCCGCGTTGAGATCCTCTGCGCTGTCGAACTCAACCTCGTTGCCGATGAGATAATCCGCCGGTTCACAACGCGGGGTGCGCAGCGCGGCCAGTGGGCGATAGCATTCAATGGCGCGAATGCGAGGCAGCTTTGCTAGCAGCGGCGGGTGGGTACGCTCGTACTGATCAGCGAACCTCGCAGCTTCTTCGCGCGGCCCATGATAGCGCACCACATATCGAAAGGCAGGCCGGCGCAGGTCGGTCTGAGGCTCGTCAACGGCGTAGGCCTTTCCGCTCATCGGCGTTGCCGTGAGGGTTAGTTCCGCCGGCTTCCCTCGCAGCCAATGGTCCAAGGCGTCGCTTGAGATTGCCGTGCGCAACTCGTCCTGCGTTCGAAAGTGCGCGATCGCAACGATAAGCGGGCCCGCCGCGGGTCCAACAAAGGGATCGACCGCGCCGCCGGCCACGGGCGAATAGATATCGGCGTGAATGACGCCGGGCAGCAGTAGACTACGCAGGGCGTCTCGCTGAAGCCACGCGTGCGACCGCGCTGCGAACCCTGCGTGTCCGTTCGCGGCGATTTCCAGCACCCAACTCACCCCGCCGCCCCATCGTAGTGGGTGCAGCAGCTTGCCGCGGAACCCCGCCTGCTGAGTGGATTCGACGTCATCCCGTGCAGACCTGCAAAAACAGACTAGACAAGTGTTCAGTGTATCCCGTATACAGGGCGCCGTCTACATGGAAATTTCCGGCATGACCACCATCCTCACGACGATCAAGCGGTTACCCACGCTGGGTGATCAGGTCTACGCGACGCTGCGAGATTCGATCCGTTCCGGTCGACTGAAAAGCGGGCAGCTCTTGCAGGAAGTGACTATCGCGGCCGATCTCGGCGTGTCGCGTACGCCGGTCCGCGAGGTTTTGGCGCGGCTGGCCAGCGAAGGTTTGATCCAGGCGGAGGGGCGTTACTATGTGGTGCCGCGTCTTTCGGCCCAGGACGTCGAGGACATCTACGAGCTTCGCCTGATGGTCGAGCCGGAAGTGTTGCGGAAGGTCGCGGGCCGCATCTCCGGGCGCAACCAGATGCAGCCGTTCCGCACTGAACTCGCCAATATGGTCGCGGCAGACGAAGCCGGCGATGTCAACGCCTTCATGGAAGCGAATTATCGCTTCCGAGACGCCTGGCTCAAGCTCGAGACCAATGCGCGCTTGCTGCGCGTCATCGAACAATATTCCGATCACGTCCGCTTCCTGCGCGTGATTACGCTTGGTGATGCGTCGACGCGTGCCATCGTCATCAAGGGATTGCGCGCGGTGACAAGCGCTTTGGCGGCTGGTGATGGAGAGGCGGTAGCCAAAGCGATGCGCGCGCATCTCGAGCAGGCGCGCCGGATATTGCATGCGGAGATCGCCAAGACCACGCCGGAGAGCGGCGAAAATGGCATATAGCGCCGAGATACCTTATCGCGCTTATTGGAGCACGCCGTTCGCGCGCTGGCAGGGCTCCTTCGCCAATCTGAATTCAATCGAGTTCGCCGCGCATGTTGCGAAGGGCGAACTTGCCAAACGCGAGGGCTTGGCTGAATCGATCGATCACGGCGTGCTCGGGATCAGCGTGCCGCAGAAGCATGCGTTCTATGGGTTGCCGTGGTTGGCGGGCCTCGTCGGACTGAAGGATGTCACGGGACCGGCGATCATGCAGGCGTGCGCTACGGGCGTGCGCACGCTGCTGGCCGCCGTCGAAGAGGTGCAGTCCGGTCTTTCGTCCGTCTCAATCGCCGTCAATTGCGATCGGACGTCGAATGGCCCGCACATCTATTACCCCAACCCGCGAGGTCCCGGCGGTACGGGCGCGTCGGAAGACTGGGTCATGGACAACTTCAACTGCGATCCGCTTGGCCCGCACGCGATGATCCGCACTGCCGAGAATGTCGCGATGAAGCACCAGATCGCGACTTCCGAGCAGCACGACGCGGTTCTTGTGCGGGAGGCGCAGTACAGGCACGCACTCGCCGATGACAGCGCGTTCCTCAAGCGCTTCATGACGCTTCCGTTCCAGGTTCCCGATCCGGCGTACCGCAAGACGGCGGCTACGCTCGACGGCGACGAAGGCGTGAATTTCTCGACGCGCGAAGATCTTGCCAGGCTGAAACCGGTCGTTCGGGACGGCAGCGTGACCTTTGGCGGCCAGACGCACCCTGCCGATGGAAATGCGGCGATTATCGTTGCGAAGTCCGATCGCGCGCGTGAACTGAGCGCCAACAGCAAAATCAGAATCACCCTGAATGGTTTTGGCACGGACCGTGCGGCGCTTGCCCACATGCCGGAGGCGCCCGTTCCGGCCGCGCGCAAGGCGTTGGCCGCGGCAGGCAAGAGCTTCTCCGACATGGACGCGATCAAGACGCACAATCCGTTCGCGATCAACGACATACTGTTTTCGCGGGAAACGGGTGTTCCCGTCGACAGGTTCAACAATTACGGCTGCTCGCTGGTTTGGGGTCATCCGCAGGCCCCCATGGGAACGCGCAGCATAATCGAACTGATCGAGGAGCTCGTTGCGCGCGGCGGCGGTTGGGGACTGTTTACGGGTTGCGCAGCCGGCGACTCGGCCATGGCAGTCGTGTTGCACGTCGACGACGGCGGCCAGGGGCCATGAACATTTCGCGCTGGATCGACAAACATGCGAAATTCGCTCCCGATGGTGTGGCGATTCGTTTCGCTGGATCGTCGATCAGCTATCGGTCATTCGCGGCCGATGTCGAGAATGCGGCGCGCAAACTCGTCGCCCTGGGAGTCGCGTCCGGCGATATTGTAGTTTATCTCGGGCTCAATTGTCCTCAATTGCCGGCGCTGTTGTTCGCATGCGCTCGTCTGGGCGCATTGGTGGCGCCGTTGAACTGGCGCCTCACCGCGCCGGAGCACGAACGCATGCTGCGGGACTGCCGGCCGCGCGTCGCGGTCGTCGCAGACCAGTTCGTCCCTCATGCGGCGCCCCTGCGTGCGACGTTCGGAGCGACCCGCTGGATCGCTCTCGGCGAGCCGGCCGCCGGTTGGCAGGCCTGGAACGATGTGCACGCCTCGCCGGCGACGCTTCCAGATCGTCCCGATGCCGAAAATACGCCCGTCCTGCTCTGCTATACCTCGGGATCGACGGGCGCGCCGAAGGGCGTCGTGCACACACACGCGTCCTTGTTCTGGAACGCGCTCAACAGCGTCCATATGCACGATCTCACCAGTGCCGATCGGGTGCTGACCACACTGCCGCTGTTTCACGTCGGCGGACTCAACATTCTCACAACCCCTGCACTTTATGCAGGTGCCGGCGTCACGTTGCATCCCAGGTTTGATGCGGGCGAGGCAATTGACGCGATCGAGAAGGAGCGCATCACGCTGGCAGTCCTCGTGCCGGCACAGCTGATGGCGATGATGGCGTGTCCGCGATGGCAGCAGGCAGACCTGTCGAGCCTGCGCGTGGTCACGACCGGATCGACAATCGTCCCGGCCTCGTTCGTGCGGAAGGTGCACGAGCGCGGCTTGCGAATGATCCAGGTCTACGGGTCGACCGAGACTTGCCCCGTCGCGGCCTACCAGCGGGCCGACTCCGCCGAGCGCAAGTTGGGGGCAGCCGGACTTCCGGCGTTGCACTGCGAGCTGAGGATCGTGGATGCCGACGGCCGTGATACCCGCCAGGGCGAGGACGGCGAAATTCTCGTGCGTGGTCCAAACCTCATGCGCGAATACCTCAACGCGCCGGAAGCGACGTCGGCGAGCTTGAAGGACGGTTGGTACTGGACGGGTGACGTCGGCCATTTCGATGAAGACGGATATCTGTTCGTTGTCTCGCGCAAGAACGACATGATCATTTCCGGCGGCGAGAACGTCTATCCCGCCGAGATCGAGAATGTTCTGCTCGAATGGCCCGCAATTTCGGAGGCATGCGTCTTCGGCCGGCCGAATCCGCGCTGGGGCGAGATGATAGTGGCGGTCGTCGTACCGGCGCCCGGCGTGAAATTGACCGCGGCCGACATTGTCGCTCGTCTGGAAGGACGCGTCGCCCGTTACAAGCATCCACGCGAAATCGTTTTCGCCGCCGCGCTGCCGCGCAATGCGCTTGGCAAAGTCGTCAAGGAGAGAGTGCGGGCCGAAGTGGCGCCGCTGCCCGAAAGGATCCTGGAAGGTCAGAGGCCATGAGGCTCAAGGTCGGCATCGACGTCGGAGGCACGTTCACCGACTTCATAGTCGCGGGGCACGGTCGTGAACCGCTGTTCCATAAGGTACTCTCCACTCCGGAGGATCCATCCATCGCTGTTCTGGCGGGACTGCAAGAGATCGCAGAAATCATTGCTCCGGATATCGATGTAGCCAGCCTCATCAAGCGCATCGATACAATCGTGCACGGCACGACGGTCACGACCAATGCGACGCTCACTCATACCGGCGCCAAATCGGCGCTCATCACCACAAGGGGCGTTCGCGACGCGCTGGAAATGCGTCGCGGCATACGAGAACGGCAGTACGACAATCGCTACACCAACATCAAGCCCCTCGTAGCGCGCTACCTGCGCGTTGGCATAGGCGGCAGGCTCGATCGTGACGGCAACGAAATCGAGTCCCTTTCGCTCGATGACGTCCGTGCAGCAATCGACCTGTTTCGGCGGGAAAACGTCGAGGCTGTCTCGATCTGCTTCATGAATTCGTTCGCCAATCCCGAGCATGAGCAGGCGGCGGCCGAGATCGTGCGCAAGGAGCTGCCCGGTGCCTATCTGACCGTTTCGAGCGATCTGCTGCCGTCGATCCGGTTCTACGAGCGCGTGAGTTCCACGGCACTGAACTCTTATGTCGGGCCGAAGCTAAACCGGTATCTCGACCAGCTGGTTAACAGACTCAACGTGGCCGGCTTCAATGGCGTGCTGTTGATCGTGCAATCGAACGGCGGCGTCATCTCGCCGCAGCTTGCGCGTGAAAGGGCCGCGCTCACGCTTCTGTCAGGACCGGCAGGCGGGCCCGCCGCGGGCTTGTTCTATGCGCGGTCGCTCGACAGCGACCGTTGCATTGTTACGGATATGGGCGGCACGAGTTTTGAGGCCTCGGCGGTCGTCGGCGCGCCGTCAACGGTCAATGACGGCGAAATCTCCCGGCACAAGATCGCCCTGCCGATGCTTGACATCCACACCATAGGCGCCGGCGGTGGATCGATCGGTTGGCTCGACGAGGGCGGGCTGCTGCGCATGGGGCCGCAGAGCGCCGGTGCGGCACCCGGGCCGGCCTGCTACGGCAAGGGCGGCACCCTGCCGACGACGACGGACGCCAATCTCGTGCTTGGCTATCTCGACCCGGCCTATTTCGCCGGCGGCAAGATGAAGCTCGATGTCGCCGCCGCGCGCCGCGCCATCGAGACGCATATCGCGCGGCCGATGGGGCTGACGATCGAGGAAGCTGCGGCCGGCATGTATCGGGTCGCTTGCAACAACATGGCGCAGGGCGTGCGCGAGGTGACGATCAAGCGCGGCTTCGATCCCAGGGAGTTCCCATTAATTGCTGCGGGCGGCGCCGGACCGATCCATTCGTGCCTGATCTGCTCCGAGCTTGCGATTCCCTTGCAGATCGTGCCGTGGTCGTCGTCAGTGCTCTGCGCCTTTGGGATGCTCTTGTCTGATCTCAGGCACGACTTTGTACGGACCTTCGTGTCGAGGGTCGAGAAACTGGACTGGGCCTCGCTCGATGCGACCATCGCACAGATGCGCGCTGAAGGTGATCGCCTGCTTGATGAAGAGCGGGTGCCGCCGGAGCGTCGCAACTTCGTGGTGCGTTTCGACTGCCGCTACGTGAAACAGTATCACGAAGTATCCGTCACGGTCCCCTGGAGCGCGATCGAACAGGGGGCGGTGGCCGAAATTGCAGCGGCGTTTCATGCCGAGCATCGGCGCTTGTATGGCTATTCGCTGGAGACGGAAAAAACCCCCATCGAACTGATCAACGTGCGGCTGCAGGCGATCGGCGCGACTGAAAAGGTGGCCTACTCAGAAGATCCATACGCGGGCCTTGACGGAAGTCATGCGCTCAAGGGAGAGCGCGCGGTATACATACCGGAGACGAAGAAGTTCGAGAGGGTGCCGATATACGATGGTCACCGGCTCAGGCACGGTGCGCGGATTGTGGGGCCGGCATTGATCGAGTCCGTCACGACGGCGATTTTCGTCTCGGCGGACTACAACGCGGTTGTCGATCGCTACCGGTCATTCGTTGTCTATCTGAAAGGCCACGACCATCTCGCGCGTTCGTGTTTGCAGGCAGAACCCGAAAAGGCTTTTGCATGAAGATCGATCCGATCCTGCTGTCTGTCTATGCGAGAACGTTCAAGTCGATAACCGACGAAATGTCGATCTCGATGCAGCAGACCACGCGCTCGCCGATCCTGTGCGAGGCCAAGGATTTCGTCACCGGCCTTTACGACGCCGAAGGACGAATGCTGGAGCAGACCGAGAATCTTCCAATTCTTGCTTTCTCGCTGGCGCCGGTCTGCAAGCACATTCGCGCCTATTTCGGCGATGACATCCATCCCGGCGACGTCATCTTCCACAATGACGTGTTCTCGCTCGGCAATCAGAACAACGACGTCGCGGTCTATAAGCCCGTCTTCTTTCAGGACAAGCTGGTTGCCTGGACCGCGGTGAAGGGCCACCAGGCCGATATCGGCGGCAATGTCGCGGGCGGCTACAATCCCAACGCCGTGGAGGTCTGGCAGGAGGCGCTGCGCATTCCGCCGATCAAGGTCTACGAAAAGGGCAACCTCCGTAAGGACGTCTGGGACCTTATCTTCGCAAACATCCGTTTCGACATCGTGCAGCACGACATGAAGGCGGAGATCGGCGCTTGCACGGTCGGCGAGCGGCGGCTGCTCTCGGTGCTCGAAAAGTACGGGGTCGAGAGCTTCCTTGCACACAAGCAGGCGTTATTCGATGCCACGCGCAAGATGATGGAAGCCGAGATCGCCGCCATACCGAATGGCGTGTACCACGGCGAAGGTAATGTCTATTACGACGGGCGCCACGAAGGTTCGAAATTCGTAATTCGCGTCACGATCACCGTCGAGGAAAGGAAGATCAAGTTCGACTACTCGCGGACGGACCCGCAGACGAACGGCTTCGTCAATGGGACGTTCACGTCGAGCGCCTCTGCGACGGTGCTGACCCTCCTGCAGATGGTCAATCCCGACATTCCGCACAACGAAGGAATGGTTGCTCCGATCGAGATCGTGATCCCCGAAGGAACGATCCTCAACGCGAGCTATCCGAAGGCTACGACGTTCGGCAACCATCTCTGTCCGCCAAATGCCGAGGCGATCCAGCGCGCACTTGCGCCGGTTATCCCGGACAGGGTGACCGCCGGCTGGAACAATCTTCTCTGCTCGCTGACGACCGGCATCGATCCGGGGAAGGGCGATCCCTACGTCGATATCGGCTTCATGGGTCTGAAGGGTGGATCCGGCGGCATGCAAGGCACGGACGGCTACGATCATATAGGCATGATCGACGCCTCCGGAGGCGTGCTCGATCAGGACTACGAAATGTTCGAGCAGCAGACGCCGCACCGCCTGCTCCGGCACGAGTACCTGATGGATTCGGCAGGTGCAGGCCAGTGGCGCGGCGGCCTCGGTGTCGAGACTATTTTCGAGATCGGTTCGGAGAATACGCAACTTGTATCCTTCGGCGATGGTGATTTCGAACCGGCTTTCGGCCTGTTTGGGGGCGGCAGCGGCACACTCAACTTCATCCGGCTCAAATATCCGGACGGTCGCGAGGTCACGCCGCGCAACAAGGACCTGATCACCGGCGTGCCCTCCGGCACGGTCTATCACCAGCAGGCCGGCGGTGGCGGTGGCTACGGTGACCCGGAGCTGCGCGACCGCGTCGTGCTGCACCGAGAATTGCGCGACGGGCTGATCTCGCCGGCAGCGGCGCGCAGTCTTTACGGATACGACGGCACGGCCGAGCAAGACGCAATGCCATGACGAATGTCGAACGATACCTGGTGCCGCGCTCGATTGGTGAAGCCGCCGAAGGACTCCGCGACGGGAATGTGACGATTCTCGCCGGTGGCACCGATCTCATGCCACAGTCGAAATCCGGCAAGACGGAGTTCCGCGCGGACCTGATGAATATCAGGCATGTCGAGGAACTGCGGGGTATCAAGCGCACAGCGCGCGGCTTCCAGGTCGGCGCGCTGACGACGATCACCGAGCTGCGCGACAGTCCCGAGATAAAGGCCGAGCTGCCGGCGCTTTGGGAGGCCAGCGATCACTTTGCCAGCGACCAGATTCGCAACGCTGCGACCATCGGCGGCAATCTCGTCAACGCGTCGCCTGCAGGCGACACGCTGGTCCCGCTTCTGGTGTTCGACGCGCGCGTCGTTCTCGTGTCCAAGCCCAACGGTGTACTGCAGTCACGCTCGCTCCCCGTGGCTGAATTTCTGGTTGGGCCAGGCAAGACCAGCCGCAGGCCCAACGAACTATTGACCGGCGTGGAAATGGATGCGCCTCTGTCTGGCTTCATCAGCCGGTTTTTCAAGTTCGGAACGCGACCGGCTCTCGACATATCGACGATTTCAATCGGCCTCGGTGGTGTCAGCGAAGGCAAGGGATTGCGAAACGCCCGGGTTGCCGTTGGCGCCGTCGCGTCGACGGCGATCCGCGCGCCCCATGTGGAGGAGGCGCTCGAAGGAAAGGTGCTTGACAAGGCAACGATCGCAGCAGCGGCGATGGCCGCCGCTCGCGACATCCGTCCGATCAGCGATCTGCGCGCGTCGGACTGGTATCGCCGCGAGCTGGTGCACAACATGCTTGAAAGGATGCTGTCCGATGTCGGTCATGGTTGATATCGCCTTCCGGCTAAACGGCGTCGGAACGTCCCTTCGCGTTCCCGCGACAATGAGCGCGCTGGAGATGATGCGGGACGCGATCGGCCTCACCGGAACGAAATACGGTTGCGGGGAGGGGGAATGCGGTGCCTGCACCATCTTGGTCGACGGCACGACGGTCAATTCCTGTCTGCTGTTCGCAGTCGACTGCGACGGACGCGATGTGGTCACGATTGAAGGGCTCGCCACGGACCCGCTGGGTGAGAGGCTGCGCGCGAGTTTCGTCGAGCATGGGGCGGTGCAGTGCGGCTTTTGCACCCCCGGCTTCGTCATGCAGTCGCATCACGTCCTGACGAGAAGCCCGAATGCGGACACCGAAGAAGTCCGCCGGGGTGTTGAAGGAAATTTGTGCCGGTGTACCGGGTACAAGAAGATCATCGAGGCGATTTCTGCAGCCGAGAGCGCGAGGTAGGAGGGCGGTATGAACGTGCGTGAGAAAGCGCCCGGCGACACGCTGATCGGCAAGCGCATTCCGAAGATGGATGCGCCGCAGAAGGCGAGCGGGAAGACGCGCTATGTGCACGACATCAGCCTGCCCGGCCAGCTACACGCCAAAATTCTGCGATCTGCGCACGCTCACGCCAGGATCCGTTCGATCGACGTCTCGGAAGCCCGCGCGCTTCGCGGTGTGCATGCGGTCATCACGGCAGATGATCTGCCATTCCAGCGTCCGATCGGGGTAACGAAGGATCATCTGCCGCTTAAGCGGGATCGAGTGCGAAGTTTCCGCGATGAGATCGCCGCCGTCGCGGCCGACACCGAGGAGATCGCCGAAGCCGCTCTCAGGCTGATCAAGGTCGACTACGAGCCGCTGCCACTGGTGGCGACCGCCGAAGATGCGCTGCGGCCCGGTGCGCCGGTGCTCCACGGCGAGGACCTCGTATGCGTCAATCGCAACGGGACGAGCGAGGTTGTGCATCGCGCTGCGCCCGACAATGTCGCCATGACGTTCGACTACAGCCAAGGCGACATTGCCAGGGGCAAGACCGAATCCGATGCGGTCGTCGAAGACGTCTTCTGGCTGCACTACGTCACGCACTGCTGCATGGGCGTGTCCGGCGTGATTGCCGAATTCGACTCCAATGGCAACCTTACACTCTATTCGAACTCGCAGGTTCCCTTCCTGCACCGCCGCGAATTTGGCGAACTACTCGGCATGGATCCGGGGCGCATCCGAATCATCCAGCCGCCGATTGGCGGCGGTTTCGGCTCCAAGCTGGACATCTATCCGTTCGAACCGATCGCCATCTACCTCGCGCAGATCACGCAGCGACCGGTCAAGCTCGTCTTCACGCGCGAGGAAGAATTCATGGCCTCGCCGACGCGCCAGCCGGTGTTGCTGAAAATGCGGTCCGGCTGCACAAAGGACGGCATCCTGACCTTCCGGGACGTCGAAACGGTGCACGATAACGGCGCCTATACGTCGTGGGGGGCGACGACGCCATTCGTCATGATGCAGACGATTTCGTCGCTCTACCGCGTGCCCAACTGCAACTATCACACCCGGGCGATCTATTCGAACAATCCCTATGCCGGGTCTTTCCGCGGCTATGGCAACCTGCAGGCGACCTTCGCCGTCGAGGCGCATATGGATCGGCTCGCCGAAGCGATCGGCATGGATCCGCTTGAATTTCGACTGAAGAATGCGCAGGACCCCGGCGAGGTGACGCCGCAGGGCATGAACTTCAAGACATGCGGCTTCAAGGACTGCCTGACGGCAGCAGCCGAGCGCGGGGATTACCAGCGCAAGCATCGCGAAAACGCCGTACGCTGGAACGAGCCTGATCCGATCAAGCGCGGAGTCGGCATGGCGTCGATGCTGCATGTCGGCGGCGGTGCCAAGATCTACCAGTCCGACGGCTGCGGCACCATTCTCAAGCTTGACGATTTCGCTCACGTGACCCTGATCACGGGGGCGTCCGAGATCGGGCAGGGATCTGAAACCGTGCTGGCCCAGCTCGTATGCGAGGAGCTCGGGCTGCCTCTCTCTTGCGTGACCGTAGTCAACAACGACACCGATGTCACGCCCTGGGACGTAGGCGTGCACGCCTCCCGGACCACCTTCATCGCCGGCAACTCCGCGATCGGGGCCGCGCGCAAGGCCAAAGACAAGATATTGGCAGCGGCCGCCGCCAAGTTCGACGGCAAAGCGGACGAATACGACCTCAAGGGCGGCGTTGTCATCGATCGCACGTCCGGCAAGAAGCTCATCGAAATCGACAAGCTGATCCGCTCTCTGCATTTCTCGGAGAAGGCGGAACTGGTGATGACGACCTTCTATTACGAGCCGCCGAGCCGGCACCAGGACAAGAAATTCAAGGGCGACGTCTCGGCGGCTTACGCCTGGGCGTCGCAGGTCGTGGAAGTGGAGGTCGACACGCGGACCGGTGTCGTACGTCTTCTGAAAGTCAACGCCGCGCACGATGTTGGGCGGGTCATCAACCGCCTCGGCATCGAAGGCCAGATCGAGGGCGGCATCGTCATGGGACAGGGCTATGCCCTGACCGAGGACCTGATCGTCGATCATGCCGTCGTCCGCAACCCGAACTTCCGAGACTACAAGCTCGTCACGGCGCCCGAGATCCCCGAGATGGACATAACCTTCATCGAGACGATGGACGGCGAGGGGCCGCAGGGTGCCAAAGGTGTCGGCGAAGCGCCGGCGATCTGTGTGGCAGCGGCGGTGGCGAACGCGATCTACAACGCCACGGGTGTGCGCATCACCGGGCTGCCGTTCACGCCCGAGCGGGTCTATCGCGACTTGCGCGGGCAGGCGAAACAACCGGTCTGGGACGTCAGCACATGAAGAGGCGAACCGTCCTCAGCATGGAGCAGGCGCTGTCCCTGCCGTCGGCAACCCTGCGCTTCGCACAGTTGGGATGGCGGGTGGTCCGCATCGAGGCGACGCCGACGCCGAGCGGTCTGCCTGGGGACCCCAATCGCTATATCGGCGCACGCGTCGCGGATGACGACCGCCGCAGCTATTTCATCGCGCCCAATGTCGGCAAGGAGGCGATCGCCCTCAATCTCAAGGACTCCCGTGGTCAGCAGGTTCTGCGCCGCTTGATCCGTGAGCTCGACGTCGACGTCTTCTGTTGCAACACGGTACCCTCGCGCTATGCCTCGCTGGGGATCGACTACGCGACCCTGTCGGCGGCGAAGCCGGACCTGATCTGGGCCGGAATTTCCGCCATGGGCCCCGATTATCCGGATGCTCCAGGCTACGATCCTGTCATCCAGGCGATGTCCGGCTACATGGAGGTTACCGGAGATTCCGACGGTCCGCCCATGCTGGCGGGCATTCCGGTGATCGACCTCAAGGCCGGCGACGAAGTCTACGCCAACGTGATGCTGGCCCTGCTCGAGCGCCATGAGACCGGCTGTGGCAAGGCGATCCACATCTCCATGCTGCAAGCCGCCGCATCGTGGCTGATCACGCTGCTGCCTCTGATCGATTTCGAATGCAGACCGGATGAGATCACCCGGGCCGGCAACGAGCATCGCAAGTTCATCCCGACCAATGTCTATCCGGCCAGGGACGGCTTCATTTTCATGGCTATCGGCAGCGATGTGCAGTGGAAGCGCCTCACGGCTCTTCCCCGGTTCAGCGCGGCCGCCAACGCGGTGCGGGTCACCAACGAGGGGCGACATCGCGAGCGAAAGCAGATCCACCTCGACCTGGCCGCGGCCACGGTCCTTGCCACGGTCGACGAGCTCCTCGCCGATCTGCGCGGCGCGACCATTCCGGCGACCCGGATCCTCGATATCCGGCAGGTGCGCGCACTTCCGCAGCTCCGCGACAAGCTTACCAGCACCCGAATGCCAGATGGTCGGACCATCCACATGCAACCCCTCGCGGTCGATCGTCCCGACACCAGTCAAGTGATGCCGTTCCCGCCGAGATACGGCGCGGACACCCGCCGGGTGCTTGTGGAGGCGGGTTACGCCACTGCCGAGGTCGATGCGCTGATCGGGGAGGGCGTTGCGGCATGACGAAAGCCTCGCCTGACCACCCTGCTGCTTCTCCGAACGATCGTCGGGGAAGCCGGGCAGGCAAATGTCGCGAGGAGAAACGCGATATCTGCCGGCGCCGATGAGGCGACCGCACCAGAGAGTTCCGTAGCAAACAGGAGGAAGAGCATCATGAGGGCAAGTCTGATTACCGCCCTGGGGTTGGCGGGGCTGCTCTGCGCCGGCAGCGCTTCGGGCCAGGAGATCACGATTGGTGTCACGATGGGCACCACCGGCCCCGGTGCGTCGCTCGGCATCAACTACAAGAACGCATTTCAGCTCATGCCAAGCGCCGTCGGCGGCGTTCCCATCCGATATATCATCCTCGAGGATGGCTCCGATCCTACCGCCGCCGCGAAGAACGCTCGCCAACTCGTGGCCGAGAATCGCGTCGACGCTCTGATGGGGGCCGTGTCAGTGCCTTCGACCACCCAAATTGCGCTGATTGCCGAAGAAACCAAGACACCCCTTATCGCGCTGGCACCGGTAGCGCTGCCGCCGGAAAGGCTCGGCTGGGTATTCATCGTACCGCAGCCGGTGCCCCTGATGATGGGCGCGGTCGTCGAAGATCTGAAATCCAAGTCGATCAAGACGGTCGGCTACATTGGTTTCTCGGATTCCTGGGGCGATCTCGTATTGAAAGCTCTGAAGCAGAGCGCAGATCCGGCCGGGATCAAGATCGTGGATGAGGAACGCTATGCGCGCGCTGACACTGCCGTCACCGGCCAGATCGTCAAGATACTGGTCGCCAAGCCCGATGCAGTCGTGGTTGGCGGTTCGGGCACCGGCGGCGCGCTGCCGCAGATCGCGCTTCGCGAGCGGGGATACAAGGGCCCGGTCTATCACAACCATGGCACGGTGAACCGCGAGTTCATCAAGGTCGGCGGTGCGGCGGTTGATGGCGCGATCGCACCCACCGGTCCGCTGATGGTCGCCGAAGAGTTGCCGGACAGCCATCCGGTCAAGAAGGTCGCGGTCGATTTCGACCAGAGCTACGAGAAGATCTTCGGTGCCGGCAGCCGCAATGCGTTTGCCGGCTACAGCTATGACGGCTTTCTGCTGCTCAAGGCCGCCATTCCCGCGGCGCTGAAAGCCGGCAAGCCGGGTACGCCGGAGTTCCGTCAGGCGCTGCGCGATGCCTTGGAGTCCGGTCAAGCCGTCGTTGGCGTCCACGGCGTGTACACCCAGACGAAGTCGGATCACATAGGCCTCGATGGTCACGCGGTCACTCTTGCCGTGGTCGCGGGCGGCGCCTGGCGGTTGCTGAAGAAGTAGCAGACGAAATCGTGGGGGATTTTCCTTCGTCCGAGGCGGCCAATCCGGGCGAGCCGTCTCGGCACTCTCTTCAAGGAGCCGCGAGAGAATTGCGATGAACCTCGATGTCGCATTGTGGCTTTCGCAGGATGCGATCACCAACGGCGCAGTCTATGCGCTGCTGGCGGTCGCGCTGGTTCTTGTCTACACGGTGACACGAATCATCTTCGTGCCGCAGGGTGAGTTCATCTCGTTCGCGGCGCTCTCGCTGGTGTCGCTGCAGGCGGGGCAGGTACCCGGCACCGTATATCTCCTGATCGGCGGTGGCGTCCTGGTCGTGGCCGCCGACAGCCTTCGATTGCCAAGGGCGGTGGCGTTGCAGCGTTTGCCCGGGTGCATAACCCGGCAAATGGCGCTGCCGCTCGTGGCAAGCGGCATCGCGTGGTGGTCGGCCTCGCGGCCGGACAATCTTTGGCTCCAGATCGTTGCCACCCTGGTAATCGTCACGCCTCTCGGACCTATGGTGTACCGCCTTGCATTTCAGCCGGTCGCCAATGCCTCGGTGCTGGTCTTGCTGATCGTCGCGGTCGCCGTCCACTATGTGCTCACTGGAATGGGTCTCGTGTTTTTCGGCGGCGAGGGCCTCCGCAGCAATCCGTATTCGTCGCTCTCCTTCAGTCTCGGCGTTCTCAATGTCACGGCGCAAAGCCTGTTGATCGTTTTCGCCAGCGTCACATTGATGGTGGCGCTTTGGTTTGTGTTCGAGCGGACGCTCTACGGCAAGGCTCTGAATGCCACCGCAATCAATCGGACAGGCGCGCAATTGATCGGAGTGTCGCCGAGTTTTTCCGGGCAATTGAGCTTTGCGCTCGCCGCGTTCATCGCTGCCATCTCGGGCTTGCTGATTGCGCCAACCACGACGGTCTATTACGACACCGGCTTTCTGATCAGCTTGAAGGGATTCGTCGGGGCGACCGTTGGCGGCATGGCGAGCTATCCGCTAGCGGCAGTGGGATCGCTGCTGGTCGGATTCCTCGAAGCGGGATCGTCGTTCTGGTGGAGCGCGTTCAAGGATTCGCTCGTGTTCACCTTGATCGTCCCGGTTTTGTTGTGGCGATCTCTCGCCACGCCGCACAGCGAAGGGGATGAGAGACAGTGAAGGCGCGACTACCGCCGACGATCGCCATCGCCACCATCGCCGCGGCGCCGCTGCTGTTGTCGGACTACTACATCATCTTGATGAACTATATCGGACTGGCCAGCCTCGTTGCGCTCGGCCTGGTTCTTCTCACAGGCGTCGCGGGCCTCACTTCATTCGGTCAGGCCGCCTTTGTCGGGTTGGGCGCCTATGCGACAGCGGTTGTTACCACCAGATACGGCTGGTCGCCGTGGCTGGGATTGGCAGTTGGTCTGGCGCTTACCGCGACAGCGGCGCTGCTCCTTGGCTTCATCATGCTGCGGCTGTCCGATCAATATCTCCCGCTCGGCACGATCGCATGGGGCATCAGCATCTATTTTGCCTTCGGCAATCTGGTGTTCCTGGGCGAACATTCGGGCATACCCGGAATCCCGCCAATTTCCCTGTTTGGCTGGATCATCGACACGGGTTGGCGGCTATATTTCGTGATCTGGCTGGCCGTGCTGCTTGCGCTGCTCGCGGCGCGCAATTTGCTGGACTCGCGCATCGGGCGGGCAATCCGTACGTTGAATGGACACGCCAGGATGGCGGAGAGCTTCGGCGTTGACACGGGCAGGCTGAAGATAATCGTCTTCGTCTATTCGGCATTGCTGGCCAGCCTGGCTGGGTGGCTATACGCTCACTTCCTGCGCTATGTCAGCCCGTCGCCGTTCGGCATCAACGCCGGCATCGACTACCTATTCATGGCAGTGATTGGCGGTTCCGGGCATATCTGGGGTGCGGTGGCAGGCGCCTCCATACTGACGCTGTTGAAGGAATGGCTCAAGGATGTTCTACCCCACCTGCTTGGACACAACGGCAACTACGAGATTATCGTCTTTGGTCTGCTGGTAGTGTTTCTGCTGCATCGCACGAGCGGCGGACTGATGCCCTTTCTGGTCCGAATGTTTCCCGGTGGACAGCGATTGGTCAGGCCGACGGCAGCGGCTCTCTTGCCGCAACGGCCTCAACCGGCAAGGGACGAAACGCTGCTGGTGATCGATCGCGTCTCCAAGAGCTTCGGTGCCGTGGATGCGGTGAGCGAGCTGTCATTTGAGCTGAAGGCCGGGGGCATCGTCGGGTTGATCGGGCCGAACGGCGCAGGCAAGAGTACGGTATTCAATCTGGCCACTGGGCTGCTGCCGGTGACTGCGGGGTCGATCCTGTTCCGCGGTCAGCGTATCGAGCGCCTGGGCAGCCGCGAGATCGCCGAGCTCGGCATCGCTCGCACGTTCCAGCATCCCAACCTCCTTGCCGATCGGAGCGCGCTCGAGAACGCTGCCATCGGTGCTCATCTGCGCGGGGAGGGTGGCCTGATCGCAGCAAGCCTGCGGCTGGAGCGTGCCGTAGAAGCGCGCTTGCGCGGCGAAGCGGCGCAGCAGCTCGATCGCGTCGGTTTGGGCGCGAATTTGCACGACGCCGCTGGCAGTCTCCCGCTCGGATCGCAACGTCTACTGGAAATCGCGCGCGCCCTGTGTGCCGATCCGCTGCTTCTGCTGCTCGACGAACCTGCCGCCGGGCTGCGTCACCTGGAGAAGCAGGCGCTGGCAGCGTTGCTGCGTGACTTGCGCGACGATGGCGTCAGCATTCTCCTCGTCGAGCACGACATGAATTTCCTGATGGGGCTCGCTGACCGAGTGCTGGTCATGGAATTCGGTCGTTTGATCGCCGATGGCTCGCCACATGCGATTCAGAGCGATCCGGCGGTGCTGGAAGCCTACCTTGGAGTTGCGGCGTGAACCGGCGGGAGGCACCGGCGCTGCTCGTCGCACGCGACGTGACCGTGGCGTACGGCAAGGTGGCCGCAGTCCGCGGGATATCATTTGACATTCGCTCCGGAGAAGTGGTGACCATCGTCGGTCCCAACGGCGCCGGGAAGACCACACTGCTCGCCGGATTGATGGGGCTGCTTCCGCTGCGCGGCGAAGTGGAGCGATTCGGCAAGGTCGCCGTGCCGCCGCCGACTGTCGAGCAGCTGGTGCGCGCAGGCATGGGACTGATCCCGGAGCGGCGCGAGCTGTTTGCCACGCTTTCGGTGGAGGACAATCTACGCCTTGGCGGATTTGACCGTTGGCGTCAGGGCGAACGCGACGGCGCAACGAATCTGGCCAACATCTATGCGCTGTTTCCACAGCTGCAGGAGCGCCGCCGCCAGCAGGCCGGCACGCTGTCCGGCGGCGAACGCCAGATGCTGGCAATGGGCCGCGCTTTGATGGCCCGACCGAAACTTCTGCTGCTGGATGAGCCGAGCCTCGGTCTTGCACCGCTGGTTACCCGCGAGATATTCCGGATCATCGATAGTTTGCGGGCCAATGGCGTATCGATCCTGCTGGTAGAGCAGAACGCAAGCGCCGCTCTGCAGCTGGCCGACTACGCCTACGTCATGGAATCAGGCTCGTTCGTCCTCGAGGGGCCAGCCGCTGAACTGGCTCGCAACGAGCGCGTGATCGAAGCCTACCTGGGTCTTGCCCCGGTCGACGGGTCACAGGCACGTCCGCGAGAAGCGCGGAGCATGCTGGGCTCGCGCGGTTATGAAAAAGGATCAAATGCGTGACCCGATTGGTTGTGCGTTCGGGCTTCCGGATTCTAGTTGAGGGAGCATCGCGATCCGTAGCTTGACTTCGGTCATTGTCTGCTTGGCCGCTGTTCGGATATGGCACTTGCCTACAAGAGAAAGAAGCTGATCAAGCGGAGGAACAATGCTGCCAGGGTGCGTTCCGTGGCCCGAAGAGCTTGGGCGCGAGTACCGCCGCAAGGGCTATTGGTTGGACCTTTCGATCCCGCAGATTTTTGCTCGCATTGCCCGCGCCGCACCCGATCGTGTTGCCGTCCTGGATGGTGATCGCCGCATCAGTCTCGGCATGCTTTGGGAGCAGAGCGGGCGGTTGGCTGCGAGTTTTCTTCATCTTGGCTTGCGCCCGCGCCAACGCGCCGTCTTTCAGCTGCCGAACGGAATCGAGTTCCTCACTACTTTCCTGGCGCTGTTGCGCGCCGGGATCATTCCTGTGATGGCGCTACCCTCGCATCGACAGAGCGAGATCGCTCACTATGTCAAGTCAGCGGAAGCTACGTGTCTCCTGATTGCCGATCGCATCAAGGATTTCGACTTCCGGCAGATGGCGGATGAGATCAGGGCAGAGACACAATCATTGCAGGCAGTTGTGGTGCTGGGCGAAGCTCGAGCACAGGACGTTTCGCTCAATGCACTGATGACGAGTTACGTTCATGCCGACGATTTGGCGGCGATGGATAAGATCGAACACGATCCCGGTGACGTGGCCCTCATGCTGTTGTCGGGCGGGACCACGGCATTGCCGAAACTCATTCCACGGACCCACAACGATTATGTCTATAATTTTTCGCAAAGCGCGCGCATCGCCGGATTCGGTCCGGACACGGTGTTGCTGCTGACGTTGCCACTGGCGCACAACTACAACCTTGGTTCGCCGGGAATATTGGGTGCGCTCGCGCTTGGCGGTCGGGTAGTTATTGCGCCGCGTGGTGATTGCGAGACGGTCTTTTCTCTGGTGGAGAAAGAGCGCGTCACGGCGATTCAGGCCGCGGTTCCGCTCGTTGTCAATTGGCTCAACGACCCGATGCTCGATCGCTTCGACGTGTTGTCGCTAAAGGTGGTCTTGCAGGGTGGAGCTCGGCTGCCGTCCGAGCTCCGGGATCGTCTGCGCAAGCGGCTTGGCTGCCAGTTCCAGGAGGACTATGGAACGGCGGAGGGCTTGCTCAACCTGACGCGGCTCGACGATCCCGATGACGTCATCCTGCACAGCTCCGGTTCTCCGATTTGCCCGGATGACGAGATCAAGGTGCTCGACGAAGAGGGAAACGAAGTCGCGGATGGCGAGGTGGGTGAGCTCGTCACGCGCGGCCCCTATACGATCCGCGGCTACTACAATGCGCCGCATATCAATGCACGCGCCTTCACGGCTGACGGCTTCTACCGGATGGGCGACTACGTTCGCAAGGCCGGGCGTTATGTGACGGCCGAGGGCCGCAAGAACGACCTGATCAACCGTGGTGGCGAGAAGATCAGCGTCGACGAAGTCGAGAATCTCATTCTCAAGCATCCGGCCGTCCGGGGCGTTGCGGTCGTCGCAATGCCGGATCCGGTCTTTGGCGAACGCGCCTGCGCTTTCGTTACCCCCAATCCGAATGCTGCGCTGACGTTCGAGGAGCTGAGCGACTTTCTGCTCAAGCAACGGATTGCAAAATTCAAGCTGCCGGAGCGCCTGGAAATCCTTCCGGAGTTTCCGGTTTCGGGAGCCGGCAAGATCCTGCGTCGCAAATTGCGCGAATTGATCGAAGCCAAGATTCGAAACGAACGGACGCAAGCCCAACAGGTGTAAACGATGACAAAGCCGGGCGAAGCCAAACTTTCCTATCTCTTTCAGAAAGCCAAATGGGGTCGCTTTGAACTCAAGAACCGCGTCAAGTACGGAGCTTGCTGCGTCTCCAACTACAACACCCGCGACGGTCATATCACGCCGCGCGAGCTCGCGCGCACGAAGGTCATTGCCGAAACTGGCTGCGGGATGATCACCAACCAGGGCGCCTATCCCGATCCGCGTGGTGAAGGCAAGGCCTACTTTCGACAGGTCGCGATCTTCGACGACAAGTTCTTGCCACAGTTCGAGATCATCGCGCGCGCGATCCATGACAATGGCGGAGTTGCGATCCAGCAGATCCTGCATGCGGGGCGCTACGGAGGCATCGACCTCGGCTATTGTGTCCAGCCGTCGATTGTGCCGCAGACCCTGCCGCATTTCCGGTCGCCGCGCGAAATCACGCGCGAGCAGATCCGGCAGACCGTCAAGGAGCATGCCGAGGCGGCAGCGCGTGCCGTCAAGGCCGGGTTTGACGGCACTGAAGTCACGAGCTTCATGGGCTATTTGCTCGCCAATTTCAATTCACGCTTCACCAACCAGCGGACGGACGAGTATGGCGGCTCGATCGAGAACCGCGGTCGCTTCATGCGTGAGCTGATCGATGCGATCAAGCAGGCGACACCCGACAATCCGTTGATCTTGCGCCTGAACGGCGCCGAGCTGATGGATCGCTGGGGCGGCAATTCCGAAGACGAATGCTTCGAGCTGATGCAGCAGGCGGCCGACTGCGGGGTCGACATGATCAGCGTGACGGTAGGCTGGCAGGAAGCGCCCGACTCCTCGATCGGCCGCGATATTCCGCCCGGTCACTGGAACCGGCTCGCCGCCCGCGCCAAGAAGTTGCTGCCGGAGGTCCCGATCGCCTTCGGCGTACGCTTGCCCGACCCGGTGATGGCGAACGAATGCATCAAGAACGGTGAGTTCGATTTCTGGGAGGTCTGCCGGCCATTGCTGGCCGACCCGCACATGCTGCGCAAGGCGGCTGAAGACCGGCTGGACGAAGTGAGACGTTGCGTCGGTTCGCTGAATTGCCTGTCGCGGCTGTTTCGCGACCTGCCGTATACCTGCACGATGAATCCCGCGCTTGGCCATGAGGTCGAGCCGGAATATGCGATCACGCCGGCTGCCGTGAAGAAGAAGATCATGGTGATCGGCGCCGGCCCGGCCGGCATGGAGTTCGCCGTGACGGCGGCTCAGCGCGGACATGACGTCACGGTGTTCGAGAAGTCGGACCGGATCGGCGGCATGCTGACCGGCTATGCGGCCAATGATCTGGCCAATCGCGCCGATCTGCAGTCGGTCATTTCCTACTATGAGGCGATGGCCGGCAAGCTCGGCATCGCGCTCCGGCTGGGGACGACTGTGGACCCGCATCTGATGCGCGAAATGCTGCATGATTTCGACGTGGCCGTCGTCGCGACGGGGACGGCGCTGCACCGTGCAGCGCTGCCGCCCACGGAAGACGGCCGCAAGATTCTCGACGGTCTTGACGTTGCCCTTGGCAAGGAAACGGTGAACGGCGCCGTCGCCGTCCTTGGGGGCGGCAAGGTTGGCCTGACGATCGCCGAATCGCTCGCGAGTCGGGGTCATCCGGTGACCATCATCGAGACCCAGAAGAGGCTGGCAGGCGACGTGATGCCGTCGTTCAAGTGGCGTCACACGGCCTGGGTCGAAGAGCTCAAGATCGCCTCCGTTACCGGTGCGCGAGTGTCGAAGGTCTCGGCTGAGGGAGTTCATGTCATCGACGGCAAGGGCGAGAAGCGGATCATCGGTGCCGACACCGTGATTGCGGCCTCGCCCCGCATCTCGAACCACGGGCTGATGAACGACTTCGAATGGATGATCGACGAGCTGCATGTCTGTGGCGATGCGGTATTGCCGCGCGGGCTCGGACCTTCGATCCACGACGCCTATCGATTGGGATGCCGGGTATGAGCGGCTTGCCCGAACCGGCCACCTGGCAGGTGATGCTCGACCGGTATGGGGCATTCTTCGTCAATCTGCGCAGCGGTTCACGTGTCGGCATTGCCCGACGTTCCGATCTCGGGCGCGGCGAAGCCAGCATCGTGGTCTGGGAGGCGCGTCGCGGCCGCATGTATGCGGAACGCCGGCCGTTTTGCAGCTATGCGGACGGGTCACTTGATATCATGCTGGTCGGCGATGATGCGGCGGTCGCCGAGGTGGGGCGGCATCTGGCAGATGCCGGCTTGCCGGCGTTGAAGGAGCAGGTTCGTCAAGGCGGCTTTGTCTGCTTCCTGCTGCGGACACAATGCGATCTTGTCGAGGCCGGTTACGAAGATGTGCTGCAATCGATGGGTGTGATCTTCATGGGGGCTTGCCGCTAGAGGCGCCGCGGCAGAGAGGACAGTATCGTTGATCATCCATAATCCGCGCGGTGCGCCCGACCTTGCATGCGACGAATGCGGTTGCCGCTGGTACGATCGCCAGACCAACTCATGTTACGAATGTGGAACGCCGGTGCCGCGCGCCGAACTTGATGATTATTTGCGCGTCTTGCGCGATTTTCATGCAGCAAGGGGTATCGTCGTCAACCCGCCAGCCGGCTAGGCAGGGCGGCGATCCAGGCCAAGCTTGGCAGCAACCGCCGGTCGTGTCCCTTGCGGTGGTGTAGCTCGGTAGAGCAAAGCCGCCCGGACGCGCGCCCTCAACAGCGCTGTAGCGGGCGGGCGGCTTTGCGGTGGTCACCGATGATTCGTCGGTAAGGTTTGGGTTGCGACACCTACCGGAGCCTGAGCGCCGAATTGATAGCCAACAATTGGCTGTCTCCGGTCAATCGCACCGGTTCAAGCGAAAGCCGCACTGAATTTCATGAAACGTGAAGCTGCAGAATCGGCTCACTCCCGCCCAACAACCCGTCATCTTCCCGTCTCTTCGAATAGCTGGGACTTGGTCGTCGCACTATCCCAGCATGCGGAGCAGCTCACCCGTTTGCTCACCTAGTTTGGCGCGTGACCATGGCGACGATGCCGGGCAGGCGCGGTTCGCCATCCGTCAACCGCTTTATGCCGATCAACGCTCGAATGATGCGAGGCA
>NZ_JBQTHN010000071.1:0-9705 GCF_052389815.1 Bradyrhizobium sp.
TCCGTCGGAAGGATGATCGAGCAACATCGTTGTCTCCAGGTTGAGTGGTTTCAGCAACCTCAGTCTGGCTTCAGACTCGGTCGCTATCCACTCCCCCATGGAATCTTCGTCGCTTCGCTCCTCGCAAAGTCGTTTCGACGAGCAATGCGCCTTTGCGTGCAGTCTGACCTCTGATAGATTGCCCGCACCATGATGATGAAAGCCAATATCGCTTCGGTCTTCTTCCTGAACCGCTGATTGCGGTGCCTGCTTTCGCAGGCGGAAGACGGCGGCGCTTCCGGCACCGCCACTAGACAAACCGGCCGACCGTCCCGCGCCATGCGGGCGGTGGACATTGGCCAGCGATATGAGGATTCTCCATGAATGCCCGCAAGGGGCTTCCGCGCGCGCTCAGCCGCACGCAAATCCAGCAGTTCATCAATGATGGCTTCGTCAGGATCGACGAGGCCTTTCCCCATCAGCTTGCTGAGGAAGGCCGCGCCATCCTGTGGCGCGACCTGCCCTGCGATCCGGCCGATCCCGCCACCTGGACGCAGCCCGTGATAAGGCTCGGCATGTACGGCGACGCGCCGTTCCGCGATGCCGTCAACACTCCCGTGCTGCACGCGGCCTTCGACCAACTGGTCGGCCGCGGGCGATGGCAGCCGCGCGTCGATCTCGGCAGTTTTCCGGTGCGGTTTCCAAGCCTTGATGATCCCGGCGACACCGGTTGGCACATCGATGTGAGCTTTCCGGGCCCAGGCGGCAGCTGGGAAGAGAGGCGCGATTTCTCCGACTGGCGTGCCAACGTCACCTCGCACGGACGCGCGCTCCTGATGCTCTTCCTGTTCTCCGACGTCGGCCAAGCGGATGCGCCGACGCGCATCAAGGCGGGATCGCATCGTGACATCGCGCGCATCCTTGCTTCGGCGGGCGAAGCCGGGATGTCCAATGCGATGCTCGGCCCACGGATGGCCGCGATCGAACGGCCCGAAGTCGCGGCGACTGGTCGCGCCGGCACGGTCTATCTCTGCCATCCCTTCCTGGTGCATGCCGCACAGATGCATCGCGGCGCGGCGCCCCGCTTCCTCGCGCAACCGGCGTTGCATCCCAAGGTGCCACTGCGGATCGAGCGTCCGAATCGCCGCTATTCGCCGGTCGAGCGTGCGATCCGACGGTCGCTCCAGACAAGCAAGGGATAACCAAACAAAAAAAGCGGCGCTCGCGCGCCGCTTTTTCAATTCCGCCTGCAGAGCGGACTTACGCCGCCTCGGCTTCCGTCTTCTCAGCGACCGGGCCGGAGTCCTTGCCCTTGGCATCGACGTCGCGGTCGACGAACTCGATTACGGCCATCGCGGCGTTGTCGCCGTAGCGGAAGCCGGCCTTGATGATGCGGGTGTAGCCGCCCTGGCGGTCCTTGTAGCGGGTCGCCAGCGTGTCGAACAGCTTCTTGACCTGGTCGACGTCGCGCAGCTCCGAGATGGCCTGGCGGCGCAGCGCCAGCCCACCCTTCTTGCCGAGGGTAACGAGCTTCTCGACGATCGGGCGAAGCTCCTTGGCCTTCGGCAGCGTGGTGACGATCTGCTCGTGCTTGATCAGCGCAGCCGCCATGTTGGCGAACATCGCGCGGCGATGCTCGGCGGTGCGGTTGAGCTTGCGGTGAACCTTACCGTGACGCATTGGACTATTCCTTCTTCAATTCTGTCGCGGTGGTTCAGCGACAAGTTCCTCAGGTGGGCTTCCTGCGTTCGCCCGCTAGCGAGTGGCGAATCGTGAGCAGCGAACGGCTTCTTTCCATTCGCTATTCGCCACTCCTACTCGCTCAGTAATGATCCTCGAAGCGCTTGGCGAGCTCGTCGATGTTCTCCGGCGGCCAGCCCGGCACTTCCATGCCGAGATGCAGACCCATCTGGGCCAGCACTTCCTTGATCTCGTTCAGCGACTTGCGGCCGAAGTTCGGGGTGCGGAGCATTTCCGCTTCGCTCTTCTGCACGAGGTCGCCGATATAGACGATGTTGTCGTTCTTCAGGCAGTTGGCCGAGCGCACCGACAGCTCGAGCTCGTCCACCTTCTTGAGGAAGGCCGGATTGAAGGCGAGATCGGGGATGATCTCCTGCGCGACTTCCTTGCGCGGCTCCTCGAAGTTGACGAACACGTTGAGCTGGTCCTGCAGGATGCGCGCGGCATAGGCTACCGAATCGTCCGGCGTCACCGCGCCGTTGGTCTCGATGGTCATGGTCAGCTTGTCGTAGTCGAGGATCTGGCCCTCGCGGGTGTTCTCGACCTTGTAGGAGACCTTGCGCACCGGAGAGAACAGGCTGTCGACCGGGATCAGGCCGATCGGCGCGTCCTCGGGACGGTTGCGTTCGGCGGGCACATAACCCTTGCCGGTCGCGACGGTGAACTCCATGCGGATCTCGGCACCATCGTCCAGCGTGCATATCTGCAGGTCCGGATTGAGCACGACGACGTCGCCGACGGTCTGGATGTCGCCGGCGGTGACCACGCCCGGGCCGCTCTTCTTCACGACCATGCGCTTGGGGCCTTCGCCCTGCATCTTGATCGAGATGTCCTTGATGTTGAGCACGATGTCGGTGACGTCCTCGCGAACGCCTGCGATCGAGGAGAACTCATGCAGCACGCCGTCGATGTGCACCGACTGCACGGCGGCGCCCTGCAGCGAGGACAGCAGGATGCGGCGCAGCGCATTGCCGAGCGTCTGGCCGAAGCCGCGCTCGAGCGGCTCGGCCACCAACGTGGCGAAACGGGAAGCATCCGAACCCGGCGTGACCTGCAGCTTGTTCGGTCGAATCAGTTCTTGCCAATTTTTCTGGATCGTCACTGTTTTTCACCCATACGGGCCGGCCGATTTGCGCTTCAAACCGCCGGCGTTGGAGACACGCGGGTCAAGTCCGCGTCGTACAATTCCAAAACCGTCGCGAGCCGGAGCGGCCGCCCCGCGACTTCTACAAATCAAACGCGCCGGCGCTTGCGCGGACGGCAACCATTGTGCGGGATCGTGGTCACGTCGCGGATCGAGGTGACGGTGAAGCCCGCAGCCTGCAGCGCGCGAAGCGCCGATTCGCGGCCCGAACCGGGGCCGGCCACTTCCACTTCCAGCGTGCGCATGCCGTGTTCCTGCGCCTTCTTGGCGACGTCCTCGGCGGCGACCTGCGCGGCATACGGCGTGGACTTGCGCGAGCCTTTGAAGCCCATCGTGCCGGCCGACGACCAGGCGATCGCGTTGCCCTGCGCGTCGGTGATGGTGATGGTCGTGTTGTTGAACGACGAATTCACATGCGCGATGCCGCTGGCGATGTTCTTGCGTTCGCGACGGCGGACGCGGGTGGCTTCCTTGCCCATTGACTACCTTTCCTGTGATCTCAAACGCCGCCGTAATGCCAGCGGCTACACCGAAAAACGCGAGTAGCGAATGGCGAGTAGCGAATAGAATCTATTCGCCATTCCCGATTCGCTATTCGCAAAATTACTTCTTCTTGCCGGCGATCGCCTTGGCCGGACCCTTGCGCGTGCGCGCATTGGTATGGGTGCGCTGACCGCGCACCGGCAGGCCGCGACGATGGCGCAGGCCGCGATAGCAGCCGAGGTCCATCAGACGCTTGATGTTGATGCCGACCTCGCGGCGCAGGTCGCCCTCGACGAGATAGTCGCGGTCGATCACTTCGCGGATCTGCAACACTTCCTGGTCGGTGAGCTGGCTGACGCGGCGGTCCAGCGGAATCTTCACCTTTTCCATGATCTCGCCAGCATTCTTCTGGCCGATGCCATGGATATATTGAAGCGCGATCAGCACGCGCTTGTTGGTCGGAATATTGACGCCGGCAATACGGGCCACTGACTTCTCTCCTGTCACCGGCCTCGGCCGGACATTTCGTTTAAAGCGCAGTCACGCTTTGTCTTGTGTTAGCTCGGGCAGGTGTCCACAAACGCGAACACGACGCCCTAACCCCTTGGTTTCCCGGGGCCCGGCATCGTCTGATAACTATCCGATCTGGATGCGGGGCTTATTAAGGGATTCAGGCGGGTTTCGTCAACCGATTCTAACGCTTAGCTCGCTTTTTCGTGACCTTTTTGGTGGCTTTCGCGGCCTTCCCGTCCGCCCTTTCCCCGAGCCACCTTGGCGGGCTTGCGGACCGCCTTTTTGGCCGCCTTCCGCGCGCCTTTGGGGGCCTTGCGGGCCGCCTTGGCAGGTTTTTTGGCCTTCTTCGCCGCCTTCTTCCCGGCCTTCCCGGCAGCCTTGGCGGGTTTCCGGGCCACCGGCTTGGAAACCTTCCGGGTTCCATTGCCCGCCTTGCTTGCGCGCCTGGCGGGCTTTGCCGGCGCCTTGGCCCCGGCCCCGATCGCGGCCAGCACCCGGCTGATCTCCTCGGTGACCCCGTCGATGCTCATCATGCCGTCGACCGTCAGCAGGCTGCGCCGGTCCGAATAGTAGTGAATAAGGGGCTCGGTCTGGGCGCGGTAGCTGGCCAGCCGCTTGGCCAGCACTTCCGGCGTGTCGTCGGCCCGGACCTCCTCGCCGCGCGCGCGGGTCTCGGCGGCGCGATTCTCGACCCGTTGCAGCAGCGCGCCTTCATTGACCTTGAGCTCGACCACCGCGTCGAGCTTCATCTTCTTGCGCTTCAGCAGGTCATCGAGCGCCGCCGCCTGCGGCACCGTGCGCGGAAACCCGTCGAGAATGAATCCGTTGGCCGCGTCCGGCTGCTCGATGCGGTCGGCGATGATGTCGACCACGACGTCGTCCGGCACCAGCCCGCCGGCCGCCATGATGTCCTTGGCCTTCAGTCCGACCGGCGTTCCGGCCGCAACGGCCGCGCGCAGCATGTCGCCGGTCGAGAGCTGGACGATGCCGTATTTCTCCACCAGGCGCTCGGCCTGCGTTCCCTTGCCCGCGCCGGGCGGTCCCAGAAGAATCAGTCGCATTGCTTCGCCCCCCGGCTGGGTGAGCGAAGGCGCGCACCCGATTAGAAGTTCCCGACGCGCCGCCCTCTTAGCGGCGGCGACCCCGCAGCTTGGATTTGCGGATCAGTCCTTCGTACTGATGCGCCAGCAGATAGCCCTGAACTTGCGCCACCGTGTCCATGGTGACACTGACCACGATCAAGAGCGACGTACCACCAAAGTAGAACGGCACGGAGGCGTAAGAGATCAGGATTTCCGGGATCAGGCAGACGATGGCGAGATAGATCGCGCCCAGCACCGTGATGCGCGACAGCACGTAATCGATGTATTCGGCGGTGCGCTCGCCGGGGCGGATGCCCGGAATGAAGCCGCCATGCTTCTTCAGATTGTCCGCGGTCTCGGTCGGGTTGAACACGATCGCGGTGTAGAAGAAGGCGAAGAAGACGATCATCGCCAGGTACAGGAACAGGAACAGCGGCCGGCCGTGGCTCAATTGGGTGTTGAGCCACTGGAACCATTCCGGCCCACTGCCGGCGTTGAAGTTGGCGACCGTGGTCGGCAACAGCAGCAGGGACGAAGCGAAGATCGGCGGGATCACGCCGGAGGTGTTTAGCTTCAGCGGCAGATGCGAGGACTGGCCCTCGAACATCTTGTTGCCGACCTGGCGCTTCGGATACTGGATCAGCAGCCGGCGCTGCGCGCGCTCGACGAAGACGATGAAGGCGATCACGGCGACCGCCATGATGGCCACGATCAGGATCAGGCCGGTGGACAGCGCGCCCTGGCGGCCGAGTTCGAGCATGCCGGCGAGCGCCGACGGCAGTTCGGCGACGATGCCGGCGAGGATGATCAGCGAGATGCCGTTGCCGATGCCCCTCGACGTGATCTGCTCGCCGAGCCACATCAGGAACATGGTGCCGCCGGTCAGCGTGATCGTGGTCGACAGCAGGAAGAACACGCCGGGTTCGCTGACGACGTTGCCGGCGCCCTGCAAGCCGACGGCGATACCGTAGGACTGGAACGCGGCCAGGATCACCGTGAGATAGCGGGTATACTGATTGAGCGTCTTGCGGCCCGCCTCGCCTTCCTTCTTCAGCGCCTCGAGCTGCGGCGAGACCGTGGTCAGGAGCTGGATAATGATCGAGGCCGAGATGTACGGCATGATGTTCAGCGCGAAGATCGCCATGCGGTTGATGCCGCCGCCGGCGAACATGTTGAACATGCCGAGAATGCCGCCGGCCTGCGAGCGGAACACCTGCTCCCAGGCGGCCGGGTCGATACCCGGCAGCGGAATGTACGTGCCGAGCCGATAAACAAGCAGCGCACCCAGCGTGAACCAGATGCGCTTCTTCAGCTCTTCGGCCTTGGCGAGCGACGAGAAATCGATGTTCTTCGCAAGTTGTTCTGCTGCCGAGACCATGTTTTGGCTTTCTCCCGCGCGCCCCCTGCTGCCGCTGTTTCCGGACCCGAACCTTGAGGCAGACGCCGGATATTATCTGGTATCCGGCTCCGATAAGTCCATTGTCCCGGAAAGCAAATTGCCCGCGAGGCGGCGGGCAATGACGCAGATGTTACGCCGCTTCGCCTTCTTCCTTGGCCGGGGCCAGGATCTTGACCGAGCCGCCCGCCTTTTCGACCGCCGCGATGGCGGACTTGGAGGCGCCGTGCACCTCGATCGTGAGCTTGGCCTTGAGCTCGCCGCGGCCGAGCAGGCGAACGCCCGCCTTGGCGCGGCGCAGCACGCCGGCCTTGACCAGCGACTCCGCATTCACGGTGTCCTTGGCGTCGATCGCCTTGGCGTCGACCGCCTGCTGCAGCCGGTCGAGATTGATCTCGGCGAACTCGACGCGGAACACGTTGTTGAAGCCGCGCTTGGGCAGACGGCGATGCATCGGCATCTGGCCGCCCTCGAATCCCTTGATGCGCACGCCCGAACGCGCGGTCTGGCCCTTGCCGCCGCGGCCGGCTTGCTTGCCCTTGCCGGAACCGATGCCGCGGCCGACGCGCATGCGCTTCTTGCGCGAGCCGGCATTGTCGGCGATATCGCTGAGCTTCATGCTCCGCTCCTTAATTACTTATCGCCGACGATGCGGACGATATGGTGAACCTTGGCGATCATGCCGCGAACTTCCGGGGTGTCCGGCAGTTCGGCAGTGCGGCCGATCTTGTTGAGCTTGAGGCCGATCAGGGTCGAGCGCTGCGAGTGATGGCGGCGGATTGCGCTGCCGGTCTGCTCGACCTTGATCGTCTTTGCGGCCTTGGCCATGACTTCACTCCGATCGAAACGTTAGTCCGCCGCTGCCTCGGCGTCGCCGCCGACGCGGCGCGACTGCAGGGTGGAAACCTTGATGTTGCGGCGCGCCGCGACCGAGCGCGGGCTATCCTGGTGCTTCAGGGCGTTGAAGGTGGCGCGAACCATGTTGTAGGGGTTGGACGAGCCGATCGACTTCGCCACCACGTCCTGCACGCCGAGCGTCTCGAACACTGCGCGCATCGGACCGCCGGCGATGATGCCGGTGCCGGCGGGAGCTGCGCGCAGATAGACGCGGCCCGCGCCATGGCGACCGAAGATGTCGTGGTGCAGCGTGCGGCCTTCGCGAAGGGCAACGCGCGTCAGATTACGCTTGGCCGATTCGGTGGCCTTGCGGATCGCCTCCGGCACCTCGCGCGCTTTGCCGTGGCCGAAGCCCGCGCGGCCCTTCTGGTCGCCGATCACGACCAGCGCCGCAAAGCCGAAGCGCTTGCCGCCCTTGACGACCTTCGCCACGCGATTGATGTGGACGAGCTTGTCGACGAACTCGCTGTCGCGCTCCTCGCGCTCCCTGCTCCGTTCGCGTCCGCCGCGTTCGCGTTCACCTGCCATGGTGTTTTCCAATCTCTGGGGGACGATGCCCCTGTCCTCATAAAGTTTTCAGTTGCTCAGAAGCTGAGCCCGCTCTCGCGTGCGGCGTCCGCGAGCGCCTTGACGCGCCCGTGATAGAGATAGCCGCCGCGGTCGAACACGACTTCCTTGACGCCCTTCTGCACGGCGCGCTCGGCAAGCAACTTGCCGACCGCCTTGGCCGCGTCGATGTCCGCGCCGGTCTTGCCCGCCTCGCGCAGGGTCTTCTCCAGCGACGAGGCGGAAGCGACCGTCTCGCCCTTCTGGTCGTCGATGACCTGGGCATAGATGTGCTTCGACGAGCGGAACACCGAAAGACGCGGACGGCCGTTGGCCGAGCGGCGCAGCGCCAGGCGCACGCGCTTCTTGCGCCGGGCATTCGTAACCTTCAATTGCGACATGACCGGCTCCGTTACTTCTTCTTGCCTTCCTTGCGGAAGATGAATTCGCCTGCGTATTTCACGCCCTTGCCCTTGTAGGGCTCCGGCGGACGGTAGCTGCGGATTTCCGCCGCCACCTGGCCGACGCGCTGCGGGTCGCTGCCCACGATGGTGATCTCGGTCGGCTTCGGCACGGTGACCGTGATGCCTTCCGGGATCGGGTAGACGACGTCGTGGCTGTAGCCGAGCGCGAGCTGAAGGTTCTTGCCCTGCATCGCGGCGCGGTAGCCGACGCCGGTGATTTCGAGCTTCTTCTCGAAGCCCTTGGTGACGCCTTCGACGAGGTTGGCGACCTGCGCACGCGCGGTGCCGTACATCGCCCGCGCGCGGTTGGTGTCGACCTTGGGGTTGAACTTCACCTGGCCGTTCTCGAACTTCACCTCGACGTCGTCATGCGCGACGAAGGAAAGCGTGCCCTTGGGGCCCTTCATCTTCACCGTCTGCCCTTCGACGGTCGCCGTCACACCGGACGGGATCGCCACAGGCCGTTTGCCAACACGTGACATTGCTCAATCCCTTCTCAGAACACCGTGAAGAGAACTTCGCCGCCCACATTCGCGTCGCGCGCGTCGTGATCGGCCATGATTCCCTTCGGTGTCGACAACACCGAAATGCCGAGACCGTTGTTCACGCGCGGCAGGTTTTTCACCGAGGCGTAAACGCGGCGGCCCGGCTTGGACACCCGCTCGATCTCGCGGATGACCGGCTCGCCGTCGAAATACTTCAACTCGATCTCGAGCTCGCTGCGGCCGGACGAATGCTCCACGCTGGCATAGCCGCGGATGTAGCCTTCCGACTTCAGCACCTCGAGCACGTTGGCGCGCATCTTGGAGCCCGGGCTCGAGACCTTGGACTTGGAACGCATCTGCGCGTTGCGGATGCGGGTGATCAGATCGCTGATCGGATCGTGCGTCGACATGTCCGATCCTCCTTACCAGCTCGACTTCACCAGGCCCGGAACCAGGCCCTTGGAGCCGAGTTCACGCAGCGCGATGCGGCTGAGCTTGTTCTTGCGATAGGTCGAGCGCGGACGGCCGCTCATCTCGCAGCGGTTGCGGATGCGGGTCGCGGACGAATTGCGCGGCATCTGGGCGAGCTTCAGGGTGGCGGCGAACCGCTCCTCCATCGGCCGCTTCTTGTCGGCGATGATCGCCTTCAGTTTCGCACGCGCGGCGGCGGCGTTCTTCGTCATCCGCTTGCGCCGGTTGTTCTTCTCGATCGAACTCTTCTTCGCCATGCGTCTCTCCAGAGGTTCCGCGTTTGAAAGCTCAGTCTGCCTTCACTGCCGGAACGGGAAATTGAATGCGGTCAACAGCGCGCGCGCCTGCTCGTCGTCGGGCGCCGTCGTGCAGACCGTGATGTCCATGCCCCAGACGTCCGACGCCTTGTCGTAGTCGATCTCCGGGAAAACGATGTGCTCCTTGATGCCGAGGGTGTAGTTACCGCGGCCGTCGAAGCTCTTCGGGTTCAGGCCACGGAAGTCCC
>NZ_JBQTHN010000072.1:0-95166 GCF_052389815.1 Bradyrhizobium sp.
CGCGGAGAAGGCCGGGCGCCGGCTGCGCCCGCAGCACCGTGTGCAACGGTAGTAAGAAAACGCACACGGATTTGACAGGTACAGCCAGGACATCCCGACCTTCCCCGCGCAATGGTTTGGCGGCTTATACGTGATCTCCCCGGGGAACGGCCTTTTCTTGCCCCCGTTGCCGAGCCCGCACAGGCAGGCCGGATGGACGCCAGGGTCGCGGCGCCAGGACCACACGACTTCGCCGTCCGCTGCTGAACGTTTTCGCCCGGCGAGAATGAACCCGCCTGACGCCGCAACGGCCCATCGCAACCCGCACCACGTTTCGTGACGATCGCGAAACGTCCCTCACGGTGGTACGGGCTGCGGGGAAACTAGTTCTGATTTACGCAATAGTCAAGAGGCGTTCGGATTGTCGGCTCACAAATTCGTGAAAACGAAAGCTTCCGTCGCGCGGGCGAGATGACTTCCTTCGCCCAGCGGACGTGGCCGCCCTACGTCGCCGGGCGCGCTTTGCTTCACCGCAGAATTCACTACAATGGCGATTGGGTCCGACTTCCACCCCCGACGGACCCGTATCCTCGCCAGCGGACTATCTTGACGATCGATCAGAGAAGCCTTGTGACGGAAAAAGCTCGCGGTAGGGAACGATGAGACGGCTCCTCTCCCGGATTGCCTACGGTCTTTTCGTCACGGTAGTCGTGGTGGCCGGTTCGGAGCTGATGCTGCGGGCGGTTCGGCTGGATCCGTTCTATTACTGGAAATTCCGCTTCCAGTACGTGTCGCCGAAAGCCTATGTGAACCGGAACGAGGGGGTCTGGACTTACCGCCCCAACGCCGACCTGCGCGAGGTCGCCGTTTACGGCATGCCGTCGCCGCTGGCGCGCGAGCCGAAGCTGTGGGTGGAGTTCGATTGTCGCATGCGGTCGAACAATCTCGGCCTGCTGCAGAATGACGATGTCCAGCCGGGAAAGCCCACCACGATCGTCTTCGGCGACAGCTTCACGTCCGGTCAGGGCGGATGCCCGTGGTTTCACAAGCTGCAGGCCCGCCGGCCGCAGGACCGGCTGCTCAATGCAGGCCAGCTCGGCACCGGCTTCGGTCAGTGGTGGCGCATGTTCGAGTATCTGAGATCGCAGGGCGTGGTTGCCGAGCGCGTGCTGCTCATTGCGATCAGCAACGATTTCAAGCGCAAGACATGGGTCTGGCCGAGATCCGACTTCGAGTGCCTCGACCGTGGCAACTGCGTCTGGGACGGCGTGTACTCCTGGCAGCCGGTCCGCCCGGACGAGACCGACAGCGAACTGCTGGCGCGCACCCGCGCGCGCTACACCATGCGGTTCTCCAATTACAGCGCGGTCAGCTTCTGGTTCCTGTCGCTGGAGCAGTATTCCTACTTCCTGAAGTTTCTCCACATCGCCGTTGAGAATGTTGCCAACCTTGCAAAGTACGCAGCGGGCGGCATCCTCCCCGAGACCGAGGCCGCGCTGAAAGCGTTCAAGGCGCTCGGCGTTCCCGTCAAGGTGTTGCTGGTGACGCAGCGGGACGAGACGGGCACCATGGGAAACGAGGCCGATGCAACGGGTGCGGAAGCGGTCCTGAGGGCGTACGGCCTGTCTTACGACTGGTGTCGCCTGGACCACGACGATTTCCTGCCCATTGACGGCCATCCGCACGCGGCCGGCTACGACAAGCTCGTCGCCTGCGCGGACAAGGCGCTCGCCGAGAATTGACCCGGTGCATTCCGTTCAGTCGATCGCCTCGACGCCTTGCGCCTTGAGGCGTGCCAGATGGTCCCTCATTTCCTTCGGACGCTCGGGGGAGTGGCCCTGCCATACCGGGTGGCCCGAGCGCACAACATCCAGCCACCGATTGACGTATGTCATGCATTACCTTAAATTGACACATATGGAAAAGACCCAGGTTTATCTGCGCAAGGAAGAGCTCGAAGCCTTGCGCGAGGCCGCCGCCCGATCCGGCCGCAGTGTCGCGGACCTGGTTCGTGAGGCGATTCGTAAGGTCGTGCTGAAGCCTCAGTCCGCCGGGCCGGTGGCGCTGTGGGACGGCGAACCAAAGCGGACGTCGATCGAGCACGACAGCGTCCACGACGAACCCTGATGCGACAGAGAGAATCGGTGTTCGTCGATAGCGGAGCATGGATTGCTCTCGCGCTCTCGCGTGATCCGCTGCACGCGCAGGCGCGCGAGCAATGGGAGCTGTTGCAGGGAGCGGGCGCGAGACTTCACACGTCCATACCGGTCGTTATCGAGACGTTCACGTTTCTCGATCGGAACGCCGTGCGCGACGTGGCGCTGGCCTGGAAAGACTCCGTCTACAAGGCCGGTGCCATAACGATCCTGCCGTGCGAGCTGCGCGACCTCGAGCGGTCGTGGGATTACTTTCGACGCGCAGACTTGCACAAGCTGTCGTCGGTGGATGCAACGAGCTTTGCGATCATGAAGCGGGCACGCATACGCGTCGCCTACGCGTTCGATCATCACTTCGCTGTCGCCGGGTTCAGGCTCGTGGCATAGGCTGTCGAAGCGCCCCGGCACGGAACATGCTTTCCGGCATGCTTCACTTCACCGACACGAACGGCACGGCCGAGCCCGGCACCATGGTGGTCGGCAGCACGCCGTTCCAGCGTTCGGCCTGCACCAGGGTGACGAGGTTGGGGTTGCTGCCGAGCGCTTTCGCGCGGGCCTCGATGGCGGCGGCTTCGGCTTCGCCGGTGAGGCGGATGTTGGTGGCGCGGGCTTCGCCGTTCAGCTTGAGGGCGTCGGCCTGCGCCTGAGCTTCGGCGCGGACGGCGTTGGCCTTGGCGTTGGCCTGCGTGACCGTGATCTGGGCCTGCACCTTCTCGCGCTCGGCGTTCTGCTGCAGCTTCTGCACTTCGACCTCGGCCAGCATGCGCTGCTCGATCGAGTGCAGATAGTTGGCGGAGAATTCGATGTTCTCGAGCTGCACGCTCTCGACGATGATCATGGCATCGTCGCGCAGGCTCGCAATGATCGCATCCTTGATGGCGGAATTGAGGGGGCCGCGCTCCTGGATCGCCTTCACCGCGGTGTAGCGGCCGAACACGATCTTGACCTGCTGGTTGACGGCCGGGCTGACCACCTGGTTGACGGCGGTCTGCAGGCTGCCGAACTTGGCATAGAGCTCGCCGACCTTTTCCGGCGCCGCGCGCAGGGTGACGCTGATCTTCCGGTCGGCCGGCTGCTGGTCGAAGGAATAGGAATTCATCTTGTCCCAGGTGTAGGTGATGGTCTTGACGCTGATCTTCTGGACGCTGTCGATGAAGGGCACCTTGAAGCCGAGGCCCGGCTGCGCCGTGCCGATCACCGCGCCGGTGCGCAGGATGACGCCGCGCTCGGTCTGATCGACGGTGTACCAGCTGCCGAAGACGATGGCGGCGATGACGGCCACCGCGGCGACGATGGCGGCGATAAATCTGCTGTTCATGGGGGGCTCCTGGCCATGGTTGGCCGGATATACGTGAAGTGGCCTAACGATCATTGACGGGCGCGCGAACGCCCGCAGTGACCTGCATCACTGCGTCGCGCATTCGGGGCATTTGGTTCAGATTGGATGAGTAAAATCGTTAGAGTTTACGCCGTTGCCGCCGTCCACAGCATGGCGAAGCCGGCGGCGATCATGATGGCGTCCCTTGAGGAGCGCGTCTTCGCGCGTTTCCGGACGATGCTGCGAATCGCCGGAGAAGGATGAGGCCGCAGTGTGGCCTCATGGTTCGAGACGGCGCAAGCGCCTCCTCACCATGAGGGGCGACAGCTACTTCAACACCACCCAGGCCGGTGCGTGGTCGCTGGCACCTTGCTCGCCGCGGATGTTGCGATCGACGCCGGCCTTGTGCAGGCGGGGCGCCAGTGCAGGGCTGAGCAGGAGATGATCGAGCCGCAATCCCGCATCGCGCGGCCAGCGGTGCCGCATGTAGTCCCAGAAGGTGTACATCGGCTGCTTCGGGTGCCGCTCGCGGATCGCATCGAGCCAGCCCTGATCGACGAGTTTGGCGTACTCCGCACGGCTTTGCGGCTGGATCAGCGCGTCCTTGTCCCAGGAGCGCGTCGGATAGATGTCGAACGGCGTTGGGGCTACGTTGTAGTCGCCGGCCAGCACCACCGGGATGTCCTGCTTGATGAACTTCTTCGCGTGCGCGCGCAGGCGTTTGAACCAGGCGAGCTTGGTGTCGAATTTCGGCCCGGGCTGCGGGTTGCCGTTGGGCAGGTAAATGCTCGTCACGACGATGCCGCGCACGGCGGCCTCGATGTAGCGCGCCTCGCGGTCACTGGCGTCGCCAGGCAGGGCGTCGCGGATCAGGATCGGCTCGGCCTTGCGCGCGAGGATGGCGACGCCGTTCCAGCTTTTCTGCCCGCGCCACACCGCGCCATAGCCGGCCTTCTCGACGGCAGAGATTGGAAACTCGGCGTCGGTCGCCTTCAGTTCCTGCAGCGCGACGACGTCGGGTTTTGCGGCGCGCAGCCAGCGCAAGAGGTTGGGCAGGCGCTTGTTGACGTTGTTGATGTTGAAGGTGGCGACCTTCATGCCTTGTCGGCGGCTGCGGTCTCCGGGGGCACGGGCGGCGGGCCCGCCGCAGCTTGTGCCGCGTCAGGTGCAGGCGCATCAGCCGGCTCCACCTTGGCTTCGCCGCCCCTGTAGACGCGGGCGAAGCGGCGGCCGAGGCTGGTCAGCACCTCGTAGCCGATGGTGCCGAAATGATGCGCCAGCTCGTCGACGGTGATGCCTTCGCCGATCAGCGTCACCATTTGGCCGCGGCGAGCTAAGTTCTTGTCGAGATCGGTGACGTCGACCGCCATCAGGTCCATGGAGATGCGCCCCGCAATCGGACAGCGCTTGCCCGACACCACGACCTCGGCGCCACGGGTGCCGTCATTGGCGCTGGCCGCGCGGAAATAGCCGTCGGCGTAGCCGGCGGAGACGATGGCGAGGCGTGTCGGCCGCCGCGCCGTCCAGGTGCCGCCGTAACCGACGGTCTCGCCTTTCTCGATATTGCGGATCTGCACGATGCGCGCCTTGAGCTCGATCACCGGTTTCATCGGGTTGTCGGCCTCCGGCGTCGGGTTGACGCCGTAGAGCGCAGCACCAGGCCGGACCAGGTCGAACTGGTATTGCGGCCCCAGGAAGATGCCGGACGAGTTCGACAGCGCCGCCGGCACGCCGGAGAAGAGGTTTGCGATCTCGCGAAACGTGGTGAGCTGTCTGGGATTGACCGTGCTGTGGAGCTGCTCGGCGGAGACGAGATGGCTCATCACGAGGGTAATGCCGTGATCGCCGGCATTGATGCGGGGGATGATGGCCTGCGCTTCCGCGACGGTCAGGCCCAGCCGGTTCATGCCGGTATCGATGTGGATCGCCGCCCCGCCGTTCCAGCCGGAGCGGCGGCAGAACACGTCCCATTCCGCAAGCTCGTTGAGCTCGCCGATCACCGGCCGGCAGTCGATTTTCGCATAGGCCTCGCCGGAATTCTGGAAGAAGCCGTCGAGCACGTAGATGGCGGCCGAGGCGGGCACCGCACCGCGGACGACCTTCGCCTCGTCGAGCGTGGCGACGAAGAAGGTCTTGCAGCCGGCATTGGCCAGCGCCCGCGACACCTCGGCGGCGCCGCAGCCATAGGCGTTGGCCTTGACCACGCCGGCGCATTCGGCGGGAACCGCAGTTTTCTCCAGCTTGCGCCAGTTGGCGACGATGGCGTCGAGGTCGACGGTAAGGATGCCGGTCGCGGTGGCATGGGCCGCCGCGAGGTTGGCCTCGGGCGACAGCAGCGATTTCGGGTCGGAGGCGATGTTCATGCCGCATTTTAGGCGGCAGGGCGCGCGGGTTCAACCGCGCCCGACGTGGGTCAATAGCCGCGATCCGGCAGGTTACCGCCATGCGCGAGGTCGCCGAAGCGGGTGACGGAGGCGTCGAAGTGAAGCTCGACGGTTCCGGTGGGGCCGTGGCGCTGCTTGCCGATGATGACTTCGGCCCGCCCGAGCGCCCGCTCCATATCCTGTTGCCACTTCGAATGTTCTTCGGTGCCCGGCCGCGGCTCCTTCATGGCGAGGTAATACTCCTCGCGGAACACGAACATCACGACGTCGGCGTCCTGCTCGATCGAGCCGGATTCACGCAGGTCCGACAGCTGCGGTCGCTTGTCTTCGCGGCTTTCGACCTGACGCGACAGCTGCGACAGCGCGATGATGGGGACGTTGAGCTCTTTCGCCAGGGCTTTGAGGCTGGTGGTGATCTCGGTGATTTCCTGCACGCGGCTGTCGTTCGAGCGCTTGGCCGAGCCCGACAGCAGCTGGATGTAGTCGATCACGATGAGATCGAGGCCCTTTTGCCGCTTCAGCCGGCGGGCGCGCGCCATCAGTTGCGCAATCGAAAGGCCGCCGGTCTCGTCGACGAAGAAGGGCAGGGACTGCAGCTCGATGGCGTAGTCGCGGATCTTCTCGAAATCGGTTTCCGAAATGCCGCCGCGGCGGATCGAGCTGGAGGGAATGCCGGTGCGCTCGGCGATGATGCGGGTGGCGAGCTGTTCGGCCGACATTTCGCAGGAGAAGAAACCGACCACGCCGCCGTTGACCGCCCTGGTCGTGCCGTCGGCCTGCACCTCGCCGATATATGCCTTGGCGACATTGTAGGCGATGTTGGTGGCAAGCGACGTCTTGCCCATGCCGGGGCGGCCGGCGACGATGATGAGGTCGGACTGCTGCAAGCCGCCCATCTTGCTGTCGAGGTCGCGCAGGCCCGTGGCGACGCCGGACAGCTTTCCATCGCGCTGGAACGCCTTGGCAGCCATATCGACGGCTACCGTCAGCGCCTGGGAGAACTTCTGGAAGCCGCCGTCGTAGCGGCCGGACTCGGCGAGCTCGTAGAGCTGGCGCTCGGCATCCTCGATCTGGGCGCGCGGGGCGAAATCGACCGGCGCGTCATAGGCGACATTGACCATGTCCTCGCCGATCCGGATCAGGTCGCGGCGCAGCGAAAGCTCGTAGATGGTCCGCCCGTAGTCCTGGGCGTTGATGATGGTGGTGGCTTCGGCCGCAAGGCGGGCGAGGTACTGGCCGACCGTCATGCCGCCGATGTCGGTGTCGGCCGGCAGGAAGGTCTTTAGCGTTACGGGGGTTGCGACCTTGCCCATGCGGATCAGGCTGCTGGCGGTCTCGAAGATGGTCTGGTGCAACGGCTCGAAATAGTGCTTCGGCTCGAGGAAGTCCGAAACCCGGTAGAAGGCGTCGTTGTTGACCAGGATCGCGCCCAACAGGCTCTGTTCCGCCTCGATATTGTGCGGGGCGCTCCGGTAGACCGGGGTACCGGCATCGGGCGCAAGCTTGAGGACGTTCGAATCAGTCAAGGCCATGGACGAATTGTTCTGCGGATTTGGTCGTTATTGGGAATGCTTCAAGCCGGGCGGCGATAAAGCGCCTCCGGCGCGGCCGGAGGAAGGGTGTCCGTGCCTTATGCACGATTCCCACAAACGTCGGTGTGAATCCAATCCGGGCGACGTATTCGACTTGACGGGTTTTGACGGAAGTTGGACCGCGGTCGAACTCGATCGGGCCAGGTTTCGCGCCTGGGTTCCCGATTGCCGTCAGGCCGGCTGAACCTTTTCGCGTCCCGGCCGACCCACTCATGGGTGAGGGCGCGTTCGGGCAGGTCTTTCCCGCTTCGATCAGGTCAGGAGCAGATAGACCAGCGCGGCCAGCGCGGCACCCACCCCGACAGCGATCAGGATGTAATCGGTTCCGAGGTCGCGCTGTGGCTCGAGGTCGATCAAGGGATCATACGTTCCGTGGGCCATGGCCGACGTTTACGCCTTGGCGTGGAATCGTTTTGTGAAGCAGGTCACACCGAGTGCGTTTTCTTTGGTGTTGGGTGCCGGGAACGGTTTTCAGGCGCTGCAATTGGTTGAGCGGCGCCGGGACAGGGTCAGGTGAATGGGGCAACAGTTGCAGATTCCTCCTGGCGCGGCGGCCATGACGAGCGGCGCTGGCTGTCGACGTTGGTCGACGCCATGCAGGATGCCGCCGAGCCCGGCCGGCGTGCCGCGCCCTGCGACAGCCGGACGCTTGCCGCCCTGCGCAGCCAGCTCGCTTTGCCGGCACAGCCGCGCGGCGCATCGTCCCTCAGCTTGCGCAATTAAGCTCAGGTTCCGTCAGGCTTATTCGCCGGCAATCTGCAGCCGCGGACGGGAGTGGCGTTCCCTGCGGCGCAACCTGGCTTCCTCGTTGGCAATGTAATCGCGCGTGATCGGGACGACGCCCTGGCGCTTGCTGAGCTGGATCTGCATCACCATCAGGTTCTGCTTGCTGAACGCCATTTCCGAGCAGGCGAGATAAAACTCCCACATCCTCGCAAAGCGCTCGTCATAGAGCCGCACCGCTTCCTCGCGCCTTGCCATGAAGCGCTCGCGCCAGGCTTGCAGCGTCTGCGCATAGTGCAGCCGCAGGATCTCGATGTCACAGACCAAAAGGCCCGCGCGCTCGATCGCAGGCATCACTTCCGACACGGCCGGGATGTAGCCGCCCGGGAAGATGTACTTGGTGATCCAGGGGCTGGTGACGTCGGGACCCGTGGAGCGCCCGATCGAATGCAGCAGCATGACGCCGTCGTCGGTGAGAAGCTCGGCGCAGCGGCGGAAGAAGCTGTCGTAAAAGTCGACGCCGACATGTTCGAACATGCCGACCGACACGATGCGGTCGAAGGGGCCGGCGACGTCGCGATAGTCTTGCAGCAGGAAGCGCGCCGATCCCGCCAGGGTTTTCTCGACCGCGCGTGCATTGGCGGCCTGAAACTGCTCGGATGACAGCGTGATGCCGGTGACGTCGGCCTCGGTCATCTCGGCCAGATAGAGGCCGAGGCCGCCCCAGCCGGAGCCGATGTCGAGCACGCGGTGGCGGGGCCGTACCAGGAGTTTCGCGGCGATATGGCGCTTCTTGGCGAGCTGGGCGTCGTCCAGCGGTATGTCAGGCGCCTGGAAATAGCCGCAGCTGTATTGCCGGTCGGCGTCCAGGAACAGCGAATAGAGCCGCCCGTCGAGGTCGTAGTGATGGGCGACGTTCCTGCGGGCGCGGGTGCGCCAATTGAACTGCTTCAAGTGGCGCATGAAGTAACGCAGCCACCACCGCGGTTTTGCAAGGCCCGGCATGATTTCCGGCTGGTTCATCACGATGGCGAGCACGTCCGATATCGAGCCGTTCTCGACCACGAATGTGCCGTCCATCCAGGCTTCACCGAGTGCCAGCTCCGGATTGAGCAGAATCCGCCGCGCCGCGCGCGCGGTAGTGAAGCGCGCCGAGATCGGCTTGCCCGTGCCATCCCCGCAGGTGAACGTCGTCCCGCGCGCCGTGGTGAAGGTCAGACTGCCGCGGCGGATGAAATGACTAAGAACGGAACGCAATAAACGATCCATCGAAGCACCAACGGCGGGGCCAGTTGCCCGGCCGGCCCGATGCGACAACGAGCCTGACCCGCGCCGGTTCCAAACGATAATGGCAATCGAACCGGCGCGCTAGTGCGTTGTACTCAAAGCAGTTATTCGGGACTGGGGACTTCACGCAGATGCGTTACAAGTCGGCTTCCATTCGCAGGATAATCGGCTAAAAGGTGACCCGCTGCCGCCCACATCGCGTGCGATTGCGGGCCGATTGCGCTTGCTACGGAGAAGGACTGGGGATGTTGGGCCGAGCGCTCAGGTTGGCGACGGTGACGCTTCTGACCGGCTGTCTCACGGCGGTGGCGGTGCATGCGCAGGAAAATCTCGAGGCAGGCAAGTCGCCGGCACAGATTTTCGCCGGCACCTGCAATGCCTGTCACAAGTCGCCGCGCGGACTGCTGAAGAGCGTGCCGGCCTCCTCGCTGCCGAGTTTCCTGCGCCAGCATTATACGACCTCCATCGACATGGCCTCGGTGCTGTCCTCCTATCTCGTCGCCAATGGTGCTGCGGACACGCGCTACCAGAGTAAGGGCAAGGATGGCGCCAGAGACGGCACCAAGGAAGCATCGCGCACACCTGCCGAAGGCGCCAAGCATCGGCCGCCGCGGGCCGTCGAGACAACAGACCCGATGCGGCCCGACCTGATCCGGCCCGAGCCGCCGGCGCAGGCGGCCGTCGACAAGGGCAAGAAGGACAAGGGCAAGAAGGGCCGCCCGGAAGAGCCGGCGCGTACCGAGCCCGCCGCCGAGGCGCCGAAGGAAACCGCCAAGGGCGGCGAGGGCGAAAAGCCGGCGGGCGAGCCCAAGGTCGAATCCGCCAAGGTCGAACCGGCGAAGGAGGCCACCGGCGAGCCCGCCGCGAGTCGGCCCGATCCGGTTCCGGCCGTCACGCCTGCGCCCGCGACGAGTGCGGCAGCTCCTGCGACTTCGACGGCAACTGCGGCGCCGGGCGCATCCTCGGTGCCACCGGTGCAGCCGCTCGACGGACCATCCGAGCCGGCCGTCGAGCGGCCCAAGTCCATCATCGAGCTGCCCAAGCCGCCGGCCGTGGCGGCAGCGCCGGCGCTGCCGCCGGTGCCTCCGGCCGGGCCGCCGATGGTGCCCATCTCGCAATAGCCCGATGTCAGCTGCCTTGCGGTCGGCGCGACCGCTTGACTCCGACTAGAGTGATACTCTAGAGTGTTGATCTAGAGCTTGCCGGAACGATTCATGACCGCGACCGTACGGGACGATCTGTTGGCTGCCGGCCTTGCCGTGTTCGAACGCGATGGATTCGAGGGCGCAACGGTCGCGGCGATCCGCCAGCTCGCGCGCGCCTCCAATGGCAGCTTCTTCCATTTCTTCGGCTCGAAGAAGGAACTCGCCGGCACGCTGTTTCTGGAGATCCTGCAGCGCTACCACGCCAGCGTGGTGGCCGCGCTGGCTCCGGAGCTATCCGCGCGCGAGGGCATCGCGCGGCTGATCCGCGCCCATCTCGACTGGGTGGTGAACAACCGGCGCGAGGCGCGCTTTCTGTTCGAGATTTCGCGCGCCGAATGGAGCGAGCAGGTGCGCGACGCCCAGCGCAGCGAGAATTGGCGTCTGGCCGATGGCGTCGAGCGCTGGCGCGGCCCCCTGGTTGCGCGCGGCGAACTGTTTCCGATGAGCGCGACCCTGTTCTTCAGCCAGACAATCGGACCGGCGCAGGTGTTCTGCCGCGCCTGGCTGTCCGGCCGCGACCGGTCCGATCCGCGCGCGCAGGCGGACACGCTGATCGCCTGCGCCATTCGCGCGCTCGTCACGCCGGACAATAACGGAGAAGAACAATGACGCCGCAACCGGACGCCGAGTTCGCCCCGATCGCCACGCGAATCCGCGACAGCGTCGGCCGCCAGGGGTTCATGGCCCATGTCGGCGCGAAGCTGTCGGAGCTGGCGCGCGGCGCCTGCACGCTGGAAGTGGAGCGGCGGCCGGAGCTGCTGCAGCAGAACGGGCTGTTCCATGGCGGCGTCACCGCCTTTCTCGTCGACAATGCAACGACGATCGCAGCGGCCGCCTCGCGCGGCCAGGCGGCGCTGACGGCGGAGTACAAGCTGAACCTGTTGTCGCCCGCGGTCGGCGAGCGCCTGATCTGCCGGGCGCGCGTCATCAAGCCGGGGCGGCAGGTCGCTGTCGTGGCCGCCGACGTTTACTGCCTCACCGAGGGCGTCGAAAAGCACACCGCGACGGCGCTGGCCTCGATCGCGATGCTCGATGAAAAGGCGACCCCGCGAATCCAAAGCCCGGCCGCTTGAGGCAGCCGGGCCCGGACGGCAAACGAAAGAAGCGGCTCAGGCCTTCTCGGCGGGGGCTTCCGCCGGCGCGGCCTCCTCGTCGTGCTGGGCTTCCGGATCGAAGAACTCGCCGGCGGCTGCGATCGCTTCGGCGGCGGCGTCCTGATCCTCCTGGCGGGTCGAGATGTCCTCGCCGCGCTTGATGCGCTCGGCTTCATCGGCGCTGCGCGCGACGAAGACGGTGATGGAAGTCTCGACCTCGGGGTGAACGGCGATCGTCACCTTCTGCTGGCCGATCGTCTTGATCGGCGAATCCAGCCAGACCTGCGGACGGGAAACCTTGATGCCCTGGGCCTCGAGGCTATCGACGATATCGCGCACCGAAACCGAGCCGAACAGCTGGCCGGATTCGGCAGCCTGCCGGATGATCACGATCTCCTTGCCGTTGATCTTCTCGGCAACACTGCTGGCTTCCGACTTGGCCTTGATGTTGTTGGCCTCGAGTTCGGCCTTCATGCCGTCATACCTGGCGCGGTTTTCGGCGGTGGCGCGCAGCGCCTTGCCGCGCTTGAGCAGGAAATTGCGGGCGAAACCGTCGCGCACTTTGACGACTTCTCCCATCTGGCCGAGCTTGGCCACGCGTTCCAGCAGAATGACTTCCATTTTCGTTCTCCTTTGGATGATCGGTGAAAAAGGGGCAGGTTGAAACTCTATGCCGCCGGCAGCGGCGGCGGCCGCTTGCGCATGTAGCGCTCGCGGAATCCGAACAGGGCATCGGCAACGCCGAGAGCGGCCATCGCCAGCAACGGCCACATCAGCACGGCGACGACGGCGTAGGTGAGAACCAGCCATAGCGCGCGGTTGCTCACCGCCAGCGTCAGCGTGTGCAGCACGGCAAAACCGGTAAGCGCATAGGCCGTCAGCAGGGCGCCCGCGATCACCTTGGCGAGCACCGCGAGCAATCCGCCGGTGAAGCAGAATGCGAGCGCGACGCACAGCGCAACGAGCGTCATCGGCGGCAACGCGGTCGATTTCAGATCGGGCCAGGAACGATGCAACCGGCCGGAGGTCACCGCGATCTTGCCGGCCAGCCACAGATTGACCGTCATGACGATCAACGGGCCGGTCGGCACGCCTGCGGGGGCGAGGGCGGCCATCTTGTCGATGATGTCGTCGTCGACCGCTACTCCGCGCGCCGCAAACAGGCGGACCATCCTGGCGAAGCCCTTCTTCATCGCCGCCGCGATGGACTCGGCGTCGCTGCCGATCGACAGCAATGTCACGAAGGCGAGCAGGGCGGTGATGCCGGTCATCCACAGCAGCAGGCGGCCGGTCGGATACCATTCCATCGCGCTCGCCGGCGGCGCAGCGCCGTTGCCCGAGGATGCGGGGGCAGCCGGCCGTCCCAGCAGGGCGAGGTGACCGAGCCACCAGGCCGGCAGCGCGGCAGTCGAGGCAAAGGCAAAGGCGAACGGGAAGCCGAACAGCAGCCCGAACATCGCCGTGGCGGCGATGCTGCCGATCGCGGCGGTGAGCGGACCCCAGCCGATCGCTGCCACCATCAGCGGCAGCGGCGCGAGATTGAACAGGACGAGCGAGATCAGCGCGCCGGATTTGACCGAGGCGAACATCAGCGCCGAGGCGGCGCCGGAGGCGATGGCAATCAGAATAGTCGCGATCATCGGGTGTCCCGCTCCCTTCGAGCGGTTAGAGGCTTTTGGCCCCAACCATCGGCGACCGGACGACCCGGAAGCCTTATGAGGAAACCCCGCGGCGCGGACGCCGCGGGGAAGGAGGTTGTTAGTGGCGCATGATCTTTTCGGAAAACCGCTTCACACTTTTCCGGATCATGCGCGCTAGCGAATGACGTAAGGCAGCAGGCCGAGGAAACGCGAGCGCTTGATGGCGCGCGCGAGCTCGCGCTGCTTTTTGGCGGACACCGCCGTGATGCGGCTCGGCACGATCTTGCCGCGCTCGGAGACGTAACGCATCAACAGCTTGGAATCCTTGTAGTCGATCTTCGGCGCGTTGGTGCCCGTGAACGGGCAGCTCTTGCGGCGGCGGAAAAACGGACGGCGTGCACCGGCTTCAGCCATGGTTCTTACTCCTCAACCGTCGTCGTTTCGGCAGCATCTTCGCGCGGGCGGCGCGGGCCGCGATCGCCGCGGAAGCCGCCGCCATCACGATCGCCGCGGAATCCGCCGCCGTCACGGTCGCCACGGAAACCGCCTTCGCGGTCGCCGCGGAAGCCGCCGCCGCGGTCGTCACGCTCGCGGTCGCGATCGGCCTTGCGCATCATCGCCGACGGGCCTTCCTCGAGCTCCTCGACGCGGACGCTGAGATAGCGGATCACGTCCTCGCTGATGCGCTCCTGGCGCTCGATCTCGGCGATCGCCGCGGACGGCGCGTCGATGTTGAGCAGCACGAAGTGCGCCTTGCGGTTCTTGTTCATGCGGTAGGTGAGGGAGCGCACGCCCCAGTTCTCGGTCTTGGTGACCTTGCCGCCGGCCTGCTCGACAATGCCCGTCATCTGGGCGGTCAGTTCTTCCACCTGTTGGGTGCTCGCGTCCTGACGCGCGAGAAAGACATGCTCGTAAAGAGGCATGGAGTCCCTTTCCTAATGTTGGCGCGGCTCCCGGCGTCAAGCCCTTCGAGACCTTCGGAAAGGACTCGGGGGTAGCTCAGAAGGCGGGAACACGGGACGACGGACCGACTGGCCCTGCCACATCAACATCGCCTGAAAGGAGAGATTGCTGAGACCGTCCGTTCAGCTCCCGGCCGGGATCCACGGATGCGCGCCTTATAGTGATTTTGGCCGGGATGGCAAGGGAAAGGGGCCTTGGAGGCACTTTGGGTTCCATTCTCAAAAATATGGAAAACAACCCCATGCACCGTAGCGCCAGGCTCCGCGCCGGGGATACGAACATCAGCCTTGCAATAGTTGTTTGTATGACATACAAATAACCCAAGTAGGAAACAATGGCCCCGAAGCGGACCGAGACGGCTGCCGAGCCCGTTGCCGGCGATCCCAAGCACGCCGCCGGCGGTCCCAAGCACGCCGCAGGCGACCCCAAGCACGGCGCAGGCGACCCAAAGCACGCGGTGCGCGCCACGCGCACGGCCGGGCGCAGGATGCGCTCGTTGCTGCTGGACGGCGCCAGCCGGCTGTTCAAGGAGAAGGGGCTCGCCGGGACGTCGATCTCGGATATCGCCGCCGCCGCAGACGCTTTCCCGAGCCAGATCACCTATTACTTCCGCACCAAGGAGGCGCTGTTCGTCGAGGCCGCCTGCCGCGACATGCTCTATGTGGCGCGCGCCACCGAGCAGGCCGCGCTGCGGGCGCACACGCCGGGCGAATACACCCGCGCGCTGGTCGAGACGGTGACCGCAACCGATTCGGTTGCCTTCTTCGCCGAAGCGCTGGCGCTGACACGTCGGCGCCCGGATCTGGCGCCGCTGGTCGAGCGCACCATCGAGCGGCTGCATGCCGAGGGCATGCGCGCCTATGCCGATCAGATCGCGCGGCATGGCTGGCGCAGCCTGCGCGATCCCGATGCCTCGTCGCGGCGGTTCTGGGCGCTCGCCATCGGCGTGATGGTCGAGGGTTTTGCGATGGGACGCTCGCCTGAGGAAATGGCCTCCGAAATGCTGCGCGTGCTCGGCGATCAGGCCACCACGAAGGCTGCCGGCAGCGCCCTGCGTCTGGTCGGCAGCGGCGTCACCGAAGAAACGTCCGAAGGGGAGAGCGAGACATGACCGCGCTTCGCATGCGAGCCCGCGATTTCCTCAGCGAAGACGAACTGGTCGCCGTGCGCGAGCGTTTTACCTGGAAGGGCGTGGCGATGATCGTGCATGCCTGGGCGCTGATCATCGCGGCCATCGCGCTGGTGGCGTGGTGGCCCAACCCGCTGACTTACCTCGTCGCGGTCGGCATCATCGGCTCGCGCCAGCTGGGCCTCGCCATCCTCATGCATGACGGCGCCCATGGCTGCCTGTCGCCGGACGAGAAGACCAATCTGTTCCTGAGCCAGTGGTTCTGCGCCTATCCGGTGTTTGCCGAGACGCGCGCCTATCGCCGCTATCATTTGCAGCATCACGCGCGCACCCAGCAGGACGACGATCCCGACCTGATCCTGTCGGCGCCGTTCCCGATCACCAAGCTGAGCTATCGCCGCAAGTTCTGGCGCGATATTTCGGGCCAGACGGGCTACCAGCAGCGCAAGGCGCAACTCCTCAATGCGCTCGGACCTTCTGACTGGCCGCTGTCGCGGCGCGCGGCGCACTTCCGGGAAAAGCTCGGCCCGCAATGCGTGGTCAACGCCGTCATGTTCGTAGCGTGCGTCGCGGCCGGCGTCTGGTGGGCCTATCCGCTGCTATGGCTGGTGCCGCTGTTCACCTGGCAGATGGTGATCACCCGCATCCGCAACATCGCCGAACATGCCGTGGTGCCCGACTCTAGCGATCCCCTGCGCAACACCCGCACCACACACGCCAATTTCCTCGAGCGGCTGTTCATCGCGCCGTACTACGTGAACTACCATCTCGAGCATCACCTGTTGTTCTACATCCCCTGTTACAACCTGCCGCGCGTGCACGAGATTCTCTCGAAGAGCCCCATGGCCACGCGGATGGAAACCCAGCCCAATTATCTGGCCGTGCTGCGGCTGGCGACCGCCAAGCCCAATCATGACGACCGCCCGGGCCAGCTCGCGAGCAGCCAGCGCCGGGCGCGGGCCGGCGAGGCGGTCGGCGTGGACCAGAAGGCCGGCGGGTTCTAGGCGGGCGCCTATCACAATCGACAAGCGAGCGATGAACGTCTGACCCGAGCAATGCGACCAATCTCATTGATGAGCACCTGAGTTCGGGGCCCTCATAGAGATTGGAATCCGGCGATGAACCGTGGAACGAAAGGTGTTTTGCTCGTCGGCGGCCTAGCCGTCGCGATGGTCGCGACGTATGTCGGGCTGTCGGTGGCGTTCGCAAGGGCCGTTGATCCCAATCGCTATTGTGAGAGCGGTTTTTCTCCGTTGGTCGGTTGTACCTACCATTGGTCATCGACAAGCACCGGCCAAGGGACCCCGATATTCACCATCCCCTCGAGCTCGACGAGTACCCCGTCGAGTTCGCGTCACCCGTTCCGCACCGTCGAGGTAACGACGTGGGCCGTTGCCGATTGTCCGCAGAATTACATCGCCAGGCGCCTGCTCTGCGCCGTCCCCTCGGGCGCGACCACCGCACAGGCCGCAAGCGACGATCTCGCCACCGGTCTACCGCGGCCCAAGCCTTGGGTCCTCACCACGGGGAAGAAGACATCGTTCATCGAGGCGATTCACGTCGAGACGCCGCTCGATCTCGCAGGCACGCTCCGCTTCTATCGGGGCGAGCTCGGCAAGCGCGGCTGGATGGAAGATGGCGGTGCAGTCGTCGAGCCGGACAGGGCCGTGATCACGTTCACGACATCGGCTGGACCGGCGCTGCTCCGGCTTACCCATCAGCACGACAGGACGACTGCCGATCTGTCGCTGCGCAAGCGTGCCGCCGCTACGAGTGCCGACATCCTGCCCAAGCCGGGGCAGGTGAGACTGATGCTCGGCAACGCCACGGATGAAGAGGCCGTCATCACCATCAACGAACGGACCATCAAGTTGGCGGCTCGCGCCGGAAGCGAATTTATTGACTATCCCGAAGCCGGACGCAAATCGCCTGATAGCCCGGAGATCGATCTGCTGCCGGGCAAGTACAAGGTCGCCCTCAAGGTCGCGAGCGGCGCGGCGCAGAACCGGGAGTTCGAAGTCGCTGCCGACGAGACCTGGGGCCTGCTGGTCGGTCCGGCTGGTGTCCCGCTCCCCGTGCACCTTTATTGACGCGCGGAGGTCCGGGTTGCGCCGGAAGCTGGCCTGATCGCGCGCTCTACGTCACTGTTACAACCTGCCGCGCATGCACGTATTCTCTCGCGCAGCCCCATGGCCGCGCGGATGGAGGCCCAGCCCAACTATCTCGCCGTGCTGCGGCTTGCGCCCCCGCCAAGCCCAACCGCGAGGACCGGCCCGGTCAGCTCGCGAGCAGCAGCCGCGACAGACACCGCGAATGTTAGTCGCTTTCCTTACGCTGCGACAGGTTTGAAGGTGATATGGCCCCGCTGGGCCTTCTTGCCGCGTTTGTCGCGCGGTCGAGCGACTATCTCGATGTCGCGATCGAACGCTGTCAAAAAAGCAATCAGGCGGTCGACTGAGTATTCGCGGAAGTGGCCCTTAAACAGCCGCGAGACTTCGGGCTGGGAGATACCCATCAGGGCTCCTGCCTTTTGCTGCGTGAGCTTGCGTTCGGTGGTGAGCCGATGCAGCTCCGCGACAATCTGGGCCTTGAGGAAGTGATTTTCAGCATCGGGCAGCCCAACGTCCGCAAAGATGTTGCCACTGCCTTCGTAGACTTCAATCTTAGTCATTTCTTTGGCTCCCGTTTGGTTCGCGAAGCGTGATCGGCCTCTGCTGCTTTGAGGCGCCGCTTGATGAGATCAATATCGCTTTGGGGGGTCTTGATGCCGCGTTTCGATTTCTTCTTGAACGCGTGCAGCACGTAGACGGCTGCACCAAAGCGAACGGTGTATACGGCCCGGTAGGTGTCGCCGTCGAAATCCTCGACGAGTTCAACCATACCACTTCCGAGGCCCTTCAGCAGCTTCGCGGATGGGGGATGTTGTCCGAGCTGTGCAAGAAACAACTCAAAGCCGAATGAGTCTTGCACAGCCCGCGGAAAATCCCGGTAGTCCTTCCGGCTTGACCCGACCCAAAAGAGCGGGCGCGCTGGAGCAGGTAATATTTCCATTCTCGTCGTAATATGAGTATAAACTCATAATTTGTCAAACCCCAATCTGTGTAGCGGCCGGCGTATGGTGGGCCTATCCGCTGCTATGGCTGGTGCCGCTGTTGACCTGGCAGATGGTCATCACCCGCATCCGCAACATCGCCGAACATGCCGTGGTGCCCGATAGCCACGATCCCCTGCGCAACACCCGCACCACCCACGCCAATTTCTTCGAGCGGCTGTTCATCGCGCCGTACTATGTGAACTACCACCTCGAGCATCATCTCTTGTTCTGCATCCCCTGTTACAACCTGCCGCGTGTGCACGAGATTCTCTCGCGCAGCGCCATGGCCGGGCGGATGGAGACGCAGCCCAATTATCTCGCCGTGCTGCGGCTGGCGACCGGCAAGCCGAACCGCGAGGACCGTCCGGGCCAACTCGCGAGCAGCCAGCGCCGGGCGCGGGCGGGCGAGGCCGTGGGCGTGGACCAGAAGGCCGGTGGGTTCTGATTCAATTTGCCGACTCATCGATGGGGCCACGCGGAGCAGGGTGCTTGGGGGCTTACGTCTCTAAAGCGCGATGGCGTTTGATTGAATCGGTCGTCCGGCTGACTCAGTCCACCTCTCCCGTCGGGAGAGGTCGATTTGCGAAGCAAATCGGGTGAGGGGCGCCACTCCAACGAGGGACCGTAACCCCTCACCCGGCGCTGCGCGCCGACCTCTCCCGACGGGAGAGGTGATTCCCGATGCCGCTATAGTTCAACCTAACCCATCACGCTCTAGGCCGTGCTCTGAATCGCCAGACTCAAATGGTACCGCGTATGCCGCAGCTCGCCTGTCCTGGTAAGCGCCCCCTTCTCCACAAGGTCTTGCAGGTCGCGGGTCGCGGTGGCGCGGGAGGTCTTGCCGATCGTGATGTAGTTGTCGGCAGAGAGGCCGCCCTTGAAGCCGTCGATGCCCTCCTTGAACATGCGGGCGATTACCTTTTCCTGGCGTCCGTTGAGCTGGTCGCGGAATGTCTCGTAGAATTTGGCTTTGGCCACGAAGAAATCCACGCGGGCGATCGTGTTGCGCTGGGCTTCGAGGATCGTGCTGGCGAAGTAGGTCAGCCACGCCGTGATCTCCAGCTCCTTGTTGTTGCGCTCCAGCGCCGCGTAGTAATCCTTGCGCTTGCGTTCAATGGTGTAGGCCAGCGCAATCAGGCTCGGCCGGTTGAGGTTTTGCGCGAGTGATTTTTCTGCAAGAGCACGGCCAATGCGGCCATTGCCGTCTTCAAACGGGTGAATGCACACAAAGTAGAGATGCGCGATCCCGGCGCGCGTCAGTGGCGGCAGCGGCGTCTTCCCGCCTGGGCTCGTGTCGTTGAACCACGCGATGAAGCGGGTCATCTCGTCGTTCATGCGCGAGGCCGGCGGCGCTTCGAAGTGGACGCTGCGCTTGTAGTCGGGCCCGGAAACCACCTGCATTGGTTCCGCGTGTGTGCGGTAGCCGCCGATCGCGCCAATCTCGCGGTCACCCGAAAGCAGCATCCTGTGCCATGTGAACATCGTCGCATCGTCAAGGCTGTCGCCGAAGTTGCGGTAGAGATCGACCATCATCTCGGAGATGCCACGCTCCGCAGGATCGATGCCGGGCCTCTCCGCGCCAAGCCCAAGCTGGTGGCGAAGCGACGATTGCACGCTGTCCCGGTTCAGCAATTTGCCTTCAATCTCCGAGGTCTTGACCGCTTCCTCGCTGATAAGCTCGATTTTGAGGGTTTCCTGATCGTCAGCCCCCATGTGCTTACAGGCACCCACGAATTCTCCGGACTGGAGCAGGAATTGCTGCTCCAGAGGGACCAAAGCCTCTGATTTATATGAGAATTTTGGCCAGTCGGGCTGATCCCAATTCCACGTCATGAGCTATAGAATCCTCTTCTATAGCTCATTATAATACAATTTATGAGTTATAGGGCGGGATTATATCGCTCAGGACACTTTGGCTCTCGCGGACGGAGACGCCCCAGGCATCTGCCGCCATCCGGCTTCCACCACTCGTGCGAAAGGCAAGGAAGTGGCGCGTGCCGCCCCAAGCCGTTAAGGCGACCCTTCGGGCTAGACCCGCTGTCAGCGCCAGGCTTTTCCTCGGCAACCGTCAATGCCTCGTCCTGCATCTGCCACTGCCAAGCCCAACCGCGAAGACCGTCCGGGCCAGCTCGCGAACAGTCAGCGCCGGGCACGGGCCGGGCAGGCGGTCGGCGGCGACCGGAGGGCTGGCGGGTGTTAGGCTTTCTCCCCGATCATCATACCGCGGCGGCCTCTCGCCCGGGTCCGCCTGACTTTCCAGAGGCTTGAATCGCGACCGGACCTTGTCCAATTGTAGCCCATAGGTTACAATTGGGGAGGTTCGGGAGCGCGGATGGCGATAGTCAAAATCAATCCAATCAAAATAGACGGTCGCTGGAACTCAGGCGTTGCCTTGGATCTTCACACGACCAGCAGTACTCCGGTCGGATACAATGAGTTTGGCCATATGCAGTTCGACACCGTGCGACCGGAAATTGCCGAACTTCTCTATCGGCTGAAGAACCGCGCCGACAAGGGACGCGGCTGGGCCGATCATCGAGACCGCGGCCAACTTCCTCGCTGGGCATCGGGACAAGTTCGACAGCATCGTACCGGTCCCGCCGTCCCACCAGCGCGCATTGCAGCCGGTCATCGTCCTCGCCGACGGGATCGGAGCTGCGCTCGGGGTGCCGGTGCTGTCGTGCGTCACGACGACCCGCCCGACCACGCAGCTCAAGAACGTGACCGATCCGGAGGAGCGGAAGAAGCAGGTCGATGGCCTTTATCAGGTCGACGCGACGCAGACACAGGGCCGCAGTATCCTCCTCTTCGACGATCTCTTTCGGTCGGGGACCACCATGAACGCCATCACGGATCAGCTGCTCGGCCCAGGCCAAGCTGCGGTCGTCCGGGCCGTCACCATTACCAAGACACGGAGCAACCATTGAACACGATCTTCATAGGCGGCTCGCGACGCGTTTCCCGGCTTCCCTCCGAGGTTAAGAAGCGGCTCGACAATGTCGTCGCGAGCGGCCACCGCGTCATCGTCGGAGACGCCAACGGCGCCGACAAGGCTGTCCAGAAGCACTTTCACGACATACGTTATGACAAAGTCACGGTGTTCTGCTCGGGCGCATCACCGCGCAACAACCTTGGAACCTGGCTCACCCACCACGTCGACGCGCCCAAGTACGCGAAGGGTTTTCAGTTCTACGCGGCTAAGGATCGAGAGATGGCGCGTGAGGCAGACTTCGGCCTGATGATCTGGGACGGAAAGAGCCCGGGCACCGTGCTCAATGTGCTGCGCCTCGCCATCGCCGGAAAGATCGCAGTGCTGTTCAACGTCCTCGACAAGGACGTTGTCAACATCAGGTCCGTGGACGCGTTGAGGAACTTCATCGCACACTGCAGCGACGAGCTGCGCCGGGATATGAAGGAGCGCGCGACGCCCGACGAATGGCGGCTGGTCGAGGCCAGCGATCAGCCCACATTCCTGTCGGCGATGGAGAAAGCGCCCTCCGCTCAAAAAACCGAGGAAGGCTCGGACGAGACCGGCACCTCCTCGCCGGTCCAAGCTCCGGCGCTCGACGAGGTCGTCAAAATACTCAACGAAGCGCTCGCACGCTCGGATGCGACCGCGATCAAGGAAACGCTCGGCCAGATCGCGCGCGATCGCGGCATGAGTCAGGTCGCGCGCGAAACCGGACTCGCTCGCGAGAGCCTCTACCGATCGCTCGACCCCAAAGGGAATCCGGAATTCACCACGGTCCTGAAGGTGCTCTCGTCGATCGGCTTACGGCTCGAGGTCAAGCCCGAGAAGGCGGAGTCGAAGCGCGAGCCGGTTGCTTCGCACGGTTGAGCGCGGCGTGTCCTATCGGGCGCCGCCACGCGAGAGAGTTAGGGCGCGTACTCATAAGTAGGCCCTCCCGATGCAGGGTCGGACATCGGCGGAGGGCGAAGGTACATGATTGCCGAGCGCCACCTCCCGGGTCGAGTTTGTGGCGGCTTGACATAGCCGCCGCAGTCGGTGACTTACGCCCCCAATCTCAGGGATTTCGGGACGTTCAGGGAGCGCCGATGACGGCAGCATTCACATTTCCGGGGCAGGGATCGCAGGCGGTCGGCATGGGCAAGGCGCTGGCCGAGGCCTTTCCCGTGGCGCGCGCCGTGTTCGACGAGGTCGATGCGGCACTCGGTGAGAAGCTGACCGCCATCATCTGGGACGGCCCGGCCGAGACGTTGCAGCTCACCGAGAACGCCCAGCCGGCGCTGATGGCGGTATCGATCGCGACCTTGCGGGTGCTGGAGAGCGAGGCCGGATTTTCCGTGGCTAAGGACGCCGCCTTCGTCGCCGGCCATTCGCTCGGTGAATATTCCGCGCTGGCGGCGGCGGGCAGCCTCAGCGTCTCCGATACCGCGCGGCTGCTTCGCATCCGCGGCCTTGCCATGCAGAAGGCGGTGCCCGTCGGCGTCGGCGCGATGGCGGCGCTGCTCGGGCTCGATTACGAGACGGCGGTCGCCGTCGCCAATGAAGCTGCGCAGGGACAAGTCTGCCAGGCCGCCAACGACAATGGCGGCGGGCAGGTGGTGGTCTCCGGCGACAAGGCCGCCGTCGATCGGGCGGTCGAGATCGCGAAAACCAAAGGTGCAAAACGCGCGATGCTGCTGCCGGTGTCCGCGCCTTTCCATTGCGCGCTGATGCAGCCGGCCGCCGACGCGATGGCGAAGGCGCTCGCCGACGTCACGATCAACGCGCCGGCTGCGCCGCTGGTCTGCAATGTGCTGGCCGCGCCCATCAGCGATCCCGCCGAGATCCGCCGCCGCCTGGTCGAGCAGGTCACCGGCACCGTGCGCTGGCGCGAGTCGGTGGCCTATATGGCTGGCCATGGCGTGACGCGCTTTTTCGAGATCGGCGCCGGCAAGGTGCTGAGCGGCCTCGTCAAGCGTATCGCGGAAGGTGCGGTCGGCGTTTCCGTCGGCGGACCCGGCGACGTCGCCGCGGCTCGGGAAGCATTGGCGGCTGCGAAATAGGCCTGAGGGCCTGATCGGAGTCGGTTTTCGTCATGCCCGGCCTTGTGCCGGGCATCCACGTCTTTGTCGCCGCAAGTAAGAAAGACGTGGATGGCCGGGACAAGCCCGGCCATGACGACGAGTTGGTATAAAAGGCGCTGAAATTGGCAGCTTTTTGAGTCAGGTATTGAGGAGAGTTTTCATGTTCGATCTGACTGGCAGGACGGCGCTCGTCACCGGTGCAACTGGCGGCATTGGCGGCGCGATCGCATCGGCGCTGCACAAGCAGGGCGCGACGGTCGCGATATCAGGTACGCGCCGCGAGGTGCTCGACGGCTTTGCCGCCAGGCTGGGGGAGCGCGTCCACGTGCTGCCCTGTAACCTGTCGAAAAGCGATGAGGTCGAGGCGCTGGTGCCGGCGGCGGAAGCCGCGATGGGGCAGGTCGACATCCTCATCGCCAATGCCGGCGTCACCCGGGACAACCTTTTCGTGCAGCTGCGCGACGAGGACTGGGACGACGTCATCCAGATCAACCTGACCGCGACCTTCCGCCTGGCGCGCGCCGCCACCAAGCTGATGATGCGAAAGCGCTTCGGCCGAATCATCGCCATCACCTCGATCGTCGGCGTCACTGGCAATCCCGGACAAGCCAACTACACCGCGTCCAAGGCCGGCATCATCGGTCTGATCAAGACGGTCGGCGCCGAATATGCCAAGCGCGGCGTCACCGCCAATTGTATCGCGCCCGGCTTCATCAAGACGCCGATGACGGATGCGCTCAACGACAAGCAGCGCGAGACCATCCTGACCAAGGTTCCTGCCGCAAGGCTGGGGACGCCGGAGGATATCGCCGCTGCGGCGGTTTATCTCAGCTCCAACGAGGCCGGCTACGTGACCGGGCAGACCCTGCACGTCAACGGCGGAATGGCCATGTTTTGAGCCCGATTGCGCCCGGTTGCGGCCGCGCAGGAGGCGCCCGCGGCCCGGTTTGGCCCTTATAGTCAAGGGTTTGGAAGTATGATAACCGGACGGCGCAAGGGATGGGCAAAGAACGCCTTGCAGGAATTTGAAACCCTGTATATTGGCGGGGCAAATCCTGCCGACGTTTGCCGGGTCCTGAGGACAGACCGGGGCGAATCAGCACGCGATTGCGAAGGAAGCTAAACGACCACGATGGCTCTATCGTCTTCGGGATGTCTTGAGGGTGTTTTTGGGGTCGGGACCAATGGAACAAGCACGAGGTTGAACGATGAGTGAGATTGGCGAGCGGGTTAAGAAGATCGTGGTCGAGCACCTTGGTGTCGAGCCCGACAAAGTGGTCGACGGCGCGAGCTTCATTGACGACCTCGGCGCCGACAGTCTCGACACCGTCGAGCTCGTGATGGCGTTTGAAGAAGAATTCGGTTGTGAAATTCCCGACGATGCCGCGGAAACCATTCTGACCGTCGGCGACGCGACCAAGTTTCTCGAGAAGAACGCCAAGAGCTGACGCCCTCGCGGCGCTGACAAAGCCGGTGGGCCGAAAGCCCCCCGGTTTCTTGTTGTCGGCCGCCATTTCCAAGGCGCGGAGTTTGACATGAGACGGGTGGTCGTCACGGGGCTCGGCATGGTCACGCCGCTCGCATGCGGCGTGGAACCGACCTGGACGCGGATCCTTGCCGGCAAGAGCGGCGCGAAGAAGATCGACACGTTCGAGGCGTCCGACCTGACCTGCCAGATCGCCTGCATCATCCCGCGCGGCGACGGCTCGAACGGCAGCTTCAATCCCGACCAGTGGATGGAGCCAAAGGACCAGCGCAAGGTCGACGATTTCATCATTTATGCGATGTGTGCTGCACGGCAGGCGCTCGACGATGCCGACTGGCATCCGTCCACCGAGGAGGAGCGCTGCGCCACCGGCACGCTGATCGGCTCCGGCATCGGGGGCCTCTCCGGAATCGCCGACACCGCGATCGTCCTGAAAGAGCGCGGTCCGCGCAAAGTGTCGCCGTTCTTCATTCCGGGCCGGCTGATCAATCTCGCCTCCGGCTATGTCTCGATCGAGCACGGCCTGAAAGGTCCGAACCATTCGGTGGTGACGGCATGCTCGACCGGCGCGCACGCGATCGGCGACGGCGCCCGGCTGATTGCGCTCGGCGATGCCGACGTGATGGTGGCGGGCGGCACGGAATCGCCGATCTGCCGCATCGGCATGGCCGGCTTCTGCGCGGCGCGCGCTCTCTCGACCGGCTACAACGAAACGCCGGAAAAGGCCTCGCGCCCCTATGACAAGGGCCGCGACGGCTTCGTGATGGGCGAGGGCGCAGGCATCGTCGTCCTGGAAGAATATGAGCACGCCAAACGGCGCGGCGCGAAGATCTATGCCGAGGTGACCGGCTACGGCCTGTCGGGCGATGCCTATCACATCACCTCGCCGACGCCGGACGGCGACGGCGGCTTCCGCAGCATGTCGGCGGCATTGAAGCGCGCCGGCCTCACGGCTTCCGATCTCGACTACATCAACGCGCACGGCACCTCGACGCCGGTCGGCGACGAGATCGAGCTCGGCGCGGTCGAGCGGCTGCTGGGCAACGCCGCCTCCAAGGTGTCGATGTCGTCGACCAAATCGTCCACCGGTCATTTGCTTGGAGCGGCCGGCGCGATCGAGGCGATCTTCAGCATTCTGGCGATTCGCGATAATGTCGCTCCGCCGACGATCAATCTCGACAACCCGTCGATCGAGACGGCGATCGACCTCGTGCCCCACACGGCGCGCAAGCGCGAGATCAACATTGCGCTCTCGAATTCGTTCGGTTTCGGCGGCACCAATGCCTCCGTTATCCTCCAGCGCGTGGTCAACTAAAGAAGCAGCGTGGAGTTAATCCACGCTTTTGCCGTATTCGGCGCTGACTCCTAGTTGCGGGCGTATGCTATTGGCTGGGCAGTGATTTGCCGGCCACGATTGAACCGGCAGGAACCAGGTTGCATCGATGAGTGAGAGGCCGCCCATTTCGCCCCGCAGTCCGCGCGCCGCGCTCGAGCCCGAGCAGGTGCCGCCGCCGCCCAAGCGGAGCGATCGCGCGCGCAACCCGTTCGTGGTGGTCGGCAACGCGATCTTCACGATCCTGATCCTGCTGATGATCGGCGCCGGCGTCTCCTACTATTACGGCAGGCAGATGCTGGAATCGGCAGGACCCCTCAGGGAAGACAAGGTCGTCAACATCCCTGCGCGCGCCGGCAAGCGCGACATTTCCGACGTGCTGCAGAGAGAGGGCGTGATCAACGTCAATCCCTGGATATTCATCGGCAGCGTCTATGCGCTGAAGGCGAGCTCCGACCTGAAGCCGGGCGAGTATCTGTTCCAGAAGAATGCGAGCCTGCGTGCCGTCATCGCCACCATCGTCGAAGGCAAGGTGGTGCAGCATGCGGTCACCATTCCCGAAGGCCTGACGTCGGAGCAGATCGTGGCACGGCTTTCCGACAACGACATCTTTGCCGGCAGCGTGCGCGAGATTCCGCGCGAGGGCACGCTGCTGCCCGAGACCTACAAGTTTCCGCGCGGCACCACGCGCGAGCAGGTGATCCAGCGCATGCAGCAGACGCAGAAGCGCGTGCTGGCCGAGATCTGGGAGCGCCGCAATCCGGACATCCCGATCAGGTCGCCGGACCAGCTCATCACGCTCGCCTCCATCGTCGAGAAGGAAACCGGCAGGGCCGACGAGCGCAGCCGCGTCGCCGCCGTCTTCACCAACCGGCTGCGGCAGAAGATCAAGCTGCAGTCCGATCCGACCATCATCTACGGCCTGGTCGGCGGCAAGGGCACGCTGGGGCGGCCGATCAAGCGCTCGGAAATCAGCCAGCCGTCGCCCTACAACACCTATGTGATCGAGGGCCTGCCGCCCGGACCGATCTCCAATCCCGGCCGCGCGTCGCTCGAGGCCACCGCCAATCCGGCACGCACGCGCGACCTGTTCTTCGTCGCCGACGGCAGCGGCGGCCACGCCTTCACCGAAACCTACGACGCGCATCAGAAGAACGTCGCCAAGCTGCGCGCCATGGAAAAGCAGATCCAGAACGACACGGTCGAGCCGGCCGAAGAGGCCCCGCCGCCTGCCGCTGCCGGCGCGCCTCCCGCCGCCGACACCAATCCGACCGCCGGCACCGGCACCAGGCCTCCGGCGGCGAAGCGGCCGGCGCGGCCTCCGGCCCCCGCGCAGGCGCCGGCCCGGCAGGGTGCGGCGCAGTCTCCCGCCGCGCCGTCGGTGGTGCAGCGCTAGCCCTCGCATCGCGCACGGCCAAGCCGATTTCACTTGTCGTGAAATCGTCCTATGGTCGCGCGACCCCTTGAGTCTCTCATTCCCCGTTCGGAGAATCTATCGCGATGGCGCTGTCGAGCATGACCGGTTTTGCCCGCAGCCACGGCGCCAGCGGTCCCTATACGTTCGAATGGGAACTGAAATCGGTCAACGCCAAGGGCTTCGATCTGCGCCTGCGGCTGCCGCCCGGCTGGGACGAGATCGAGGCCCCCGCCAAGAAGCGCGCGGGCGAGCTGCTCGTGCGCGGCACGGTCTACGCCAATCTCAACGTCAAGCGGACCAACGCCGTGGCGCAAGTGCGGATCAACGAGGACGTGCTGGCTGCCGTGGTGAAGGTCGCCGGCCAGGTCGCCGGCAAGATCGATGCGGTGGCGCCCAGCGTCGACGGCCTGCTCGCCATCAAGGGCGTCATCGAGGTGATCGAGCCCGAAGGCAACGAGGAGGAAGACAAGGCCGCCAGGGCTGCCGCGATGGCGGCGTTCGAGCAGGCCTTGACCGAGCTCGTCGAAATGCGCCGTCGCGAGGGTGCGGCGCTCGGCCAGGTTCTGGGCGCGCGCGTTGACGAAATCGAGCAACTCGCCAAACGCGCCGAGGCCGCGCCCGGGCGCAAGCCGGAAGCCATCCGCGCGCGGCTTGCCGAACAGGTCGCAGCGCTATTGGAGGCGTCGGATCGTTTCGACCAGGACCGGCTCGCCCAGGAAGCGCTCCTGATCGCGACCAAGGCCGACATCCGCGAGGAGCTCGACCGCATCGCCTCCCACGTCGCGCAGGCGCGCGACATCCTCGGCAAGGGCGGACCGGTCGGCCGGCGGCTCGATTTCCTGGCGCAGGAATTCAACCGCGAGGTCAATACCTGCTGCTCGAAATCCAACGACATCGAGCTCACCAATACGGGGCTCGCGATGAAGAACGTCGTCGAGCAGTTCCGCGAGCAGGTGCAGAATCTGGAGTGAGGCGATGGCGGCGGGCAGCCAAAGTGCTGACGGGGTGGCGCGGCGCGGGCTGATGTTCGTGCTGTCGTCGCCGTCGGGCGCCGGCAAGACCACGCTGTCGCGCATGCTGATGGAGATGGTCGACGGCCTCCAGATGTCGGTCTCCGCGACGACGCGCGCGCAGCGGCCGGGAGAGGTCGAGGGCAGGGACTACTATTTCGTCGACCAGAAGCGTTTCGACGAGATGGTCGCAAGCGGCGACCTGCTGGAATGGGCGCTCGTGTTCGGCAAGAGCTACGGTACGCCGCGCGTGCCGGTAGAGACGGCGCTCGCCGAGGGGCGGGACGTCTTGTTCGACATCGATTGGCAAGGCACACAGCAGCTGCGCGAGAAGGCCGGCACCGACGTCGTCAGCGTCTTCATCCTGCCGCCGTCGGCCGCCGACCTCGAGAAGCGCCTGCACACCCGCGCGCAGGATTCCGAAGAGGTGATCCGCTCCCGCATGGATCGCGCCAGCCATGAGATGAGCCATTGGGCGGAATACGACTACATCGTCGTCAACCGGAACGTCGACGATGCCTTTGCCGAGGTGCATTCGATCCTCAAGGCAGAACGGCTGAAGCGCGCGCGGCGCGTCGGCCTAACCGGGTTCGTGCGCAACCTGCAGCGCCAGCTCGAGAAATGATGGCTCAAGCGGCGCGGCGGCCGCTTCCTTGCGCGCGCATCCGCTTTCTCTTGCGGTAGAGGTCGCCGGGCCGGCGCGGCGCGTCCGGCACCTCCAGCGTCGGCATCGGCGCGCTCGGTGTCAGGCGCGTGCGGCGGGAGGACAGCCAGGCGAAGAGCAGGCTGGCCAGCACGCCGAGGACCGACAGCCCGCCGGCGATGACGGTGATCAGCATCGGCAGCGACATCGGCTTTTCCGCGATGGGAACGGGCGGCACGACGCGCGGCATGACCGGCGGCTTTGCCGGCGCCGTTGCTGGAGCGGTGCGCACCTGCGCGGTCTGGTCGGCCGGTGCAGCCGGCGGATTCGCTGCGCCGTTCGCCATGGTCGACATCGGATCCGGCCAGCGCGTTGCGGCGGCCGGCGCCAGCATGTTGCCTGCGGTTCGTGCGGAAGCGGGATCGCCATTGTCGGTGACAGGCGCGCTTGCGGCTGGCGCGGGCGGGCTTTGCAGCGGCGCTGGCCTTGCTTCCTGCTCGACAGGCGCGCGCGAGAATTCGGCGCGCGCGTCGGAAACCGAGCGCGTCTCTGCCGGCTTCTTGCGCGGCGGGGCGGGAGCCGGTTCTTCCGTAGCGGCGGTTGATTGCTCGGCTGCCTTGCCTGCAGCCTTTTCGGTGCCGTCCTTCAGAAACCAGCAGTGACGGCCGGTGCCCCGTTCGACACGATAGCGCCAACGGGTGCCCGGCGGGGCGTACTCGCGGGGCGACGTCAGGCACGTATCGGCCTTCTGTTCGGCGCCTTCGGGAGCAGCGGTTTCGGGAGCGGCGAGGCCATTCGCGCTGGAAATAACGGAGGCGAGGATCGCCGCCACGAATTTAGCAGCGCGGGCTTTCATGAACACCTCCGGGACGCGACGCAACGCAGTTTACGCACCCCTTCTCTGCGAGAATCTGGGTGGCAATGAGCCGCAAATCCGGAGTCGTTAAGGCTTAATTAAGACCCCGCCGGCGTGTGCCGGCGGGGGCCGAAAATCGGGCGAAAAATGCGTGAAAAGGCCGTTATCCCTGGAGCATGATCTACCCGAAAACCGGTACCGCACTTTGCGGGATCACGCCCTAATTCTTCAACATGATGCGGCCGACGACGCGGCCGGCGCGCAGCTCGTCGATCCACTTCTGCACGTCCGCCATCGGCTCCTCGCGCATCGGCGTCGGCCTGATCTTGCCGGCGCGCGCCAGCGCCATCAGTTCCTTGCCCTCGGCGAGCGTGCCGACCATGAAGCCCTCGATGGTCATGCGCTTGTAGACCCACTGCACCATCGGCAGGCTGAAATTGCCGCCCATCAGGCCGGACACCACGATCTTGCCGCCGCGCGCGACAACCGACACGGCAAACGCCATCGACTTCTCGTTGCCCGCGAAATCGACGATCTCGTCGAACCCGCCCTCGGTCTCCTTGATCATGCGCTTGACCACGTCGGGCTCGGCGGGATCGTAGGCGACGGCTGCGCCGTTCTTCAGCGCGGTATCGCGCGCCGCCGCGCTGAGATCGGCAACCGCTATCGGCTGCTTGAACATCGCCTGCGCAAACGACAGGCCCATCATGCCGACGCCGCCGAGGCCGATCAGCAGCAAGTTGCGCTGCCGCGGCCGGTCCGCCAGCCGCTTCAGTGCGCCATAGGCGGTGACGCCGGAGCACATCAGCGTCGCCGCCTGGTTCACCGGCAGCGGATCGTATTCGAGCAGATATTTCGCGTCGGGCACCAGCACATGGCTGGCGAAGCCGCCGTCGATGGAGACGCCGAGGAAGCGCTGCTTGACACAGAGATTCTCGTCGCCATTGGCGCAATCGCGGCACTGGCCGCAGCCGATCCAGGGAAACACCGCGCGCCTTTCGCCGATCAGGCCCGCGGGCGCGTCGGGGCCGACTTCCTCGACGACGCCGGCGATCTCGTGGCCGAGCGTGAAGGGCAGCACCATGCCGCGGGTCGTATCCAGCTTCTTGCCGCCGCCGAGATCGGCATAGCCGTCCTGGATGTGCAGGTCGGAATGGCACAGCCCGCAGCGCTCGATGCGGACCAGCACCTCGGCCCCCTTGGGCTTCGGCGTGTCCACGATGGTCTCGCACAATGGCGCATCGAACTTGACCAATGATTGCCGCCGCATCAGCGCCATCTCGTTTTCTCCCTTCGGGCTAATCTTGTTTTGCGGCCCGTATATCGGCCAATTCGCGCGCCATGGCAACAAAGCCTGATATCGGGATGGTCTCGGCACGGCGCGTCGGATCGACCTGGGCTGCCGCTGCGAGCCGCGCCGGGTCGAGGCCGAGCGATTTCAGGCTCTGCCGCAGCATCTTGCGGCGCTGGCCGAACGCGGCGGCCGCGACCTGCTCCAGCGCGCGGCGGTCGCACGCTTCCGGCCTTTGGCGCGGCACCAGCCGCACCACGGACGAGGTGACCTTCGGCTGCGGCACGAACGCCGACGGCGAGATGTCGAACAGGATTTTCGTTTCGGTGCGCCAGTTGGCGAGCACGCCGAGCCGCCCGTAGGCTTCCTCGTTCTCGTGCGCGACGATCCGCTCGGCGACCTCGCGCTGGAACATCAGCACCATCATGTCGTACCAGGGCGGCCAGGGCTCGACGGTGAGCCAGTCGATCAGGAGCTGCGTAGCGATATTGTAGGGCAGGTTGGCGACGATTTTCGCGCGTTCGCCGGCAAGCATGGGACGCGGATCGAAGCGCTGCGCATCGGCGCAGACGATGTCGAGCCGGCCGGGATAGCGCCTGGCGATGGCCTCCAGCGGCGCCAGCGCGCGCTCGTCGCGCTCCACCGCAATCACGCGCCGCGCGCCGAGCGCGAGCAGGGCGCGCGTCAGGCCGCCCGGTCCGGGGCCGACTTCGATCACGGTGGCGTCTTGCAGCGGATCTGCCGCCCGCGCGATCCGGGCGGTGAGGTTGAGATCGAGCAGGAAATTCTGGCCGAGCGATTTGCGCGCGGAGAGGGAATGTTCGCGAATGACCTCGCGCAGCGGCGGCAGGTCGTCGATCGCGCTCATGAGGGATGCGCCGCCGCCATGCGGGCGGCGAGTTTAAGCGCGGCGATCAGGCTCGCAGGACTAGCCTTGCCGGTGCCGGCGATGTCGAAGGCGGTGCCGTGGTCCGGCGAGGTCCGTACGAACGGCAAACCCAGCGTGACGTTGACGGCCTCGTCGAAGGCGATGGTCTTGATCGGGATCAGCGCCTGGTCGTGATACATGCAGATCGCGCAGTCATAGGTTTGCCGCGCCGCCGGATGGAACATGGTGTCGGCCGGCAGCGGCCCGCGCGCCTGGATGCCGCGGTTGCGCAGGGCGGCGACCGCGGGCGCGACGATCTCGTCGTCCTCGGTGCCGAGCGTGCCGAACTCGCCGGCATGCGGATTGAGCCCGGAGATCGCCAGCCGCGGGTTGGCGATGCCGAAGCGCGATTTCAGGTCGGCCACCGCGATGCGGGCGGTTGCGACGATCATCTCGCTGGTGAGCCGGGCGATCGCCTCGCGCAAGGGGACGTGGATGGTCACCGGCACCACGGCAAGGCCGGGCGACCACAGCATCATCACCGGCTGCGGCACGCGGCCGTCGCGGCTGGCAAGCTCGGCGAGGAATTCGGTATGGCCGGGATGCTTGAAGCCGGCGCGATACAGCACGCTCTTGGCGATGGGATTGGTGACCACGGCGCTGGCGCGGCCGGCCGTGACGTCGTCCACGGCTTGGCGGATCGAGGCCAGCACGGCATCCGCGCTGCTGCCGTCGGGGCGGCCGGGCGCGGCGGTCGCCGTCTTGCCCGTCGCGACGACGGGCAGGGCTTTGGCAAAGGCCGCGCCCGCCTCGGCGGCGGCGACATCGGCGAAATCGGCCTTGAGGCCGAGATGCCTGGCGCGGTCGGCGAAATAGCCGCGGTCGCCAAGCAGGTAGAATGGCGGAAGGTCGGCCTCGCCGCGGCGCAGCCACGCCTCGATCGCGATGTCGGGTCCGATGCCGGCGGGCTCACCGGAGGTCAGGGCAAGGGGCTTTGCCATGATCAACGATATTCGATCATTGCCGCCTTGCGGACTTCCTGCAGGTAAGATTTCGATTTCGCCTCGTATTTCTCCACGAACATCTTTTCGCGGACCTCCCGCTTCTTCGGCGTATCGATCATCTTCTTGTTGCGCTCGCACAGGGCCACCATTTCGATGCCCTGCCTGGTCGTCTCGGGCGGCGTCAGGTGGCCGACGGGCGTCTTCTCCAGCATGTCGCGCAACGCTTCCGGCAGGTCGGCCGACGTCTTGGTGACGAATTCGCGGACCGCGGCACCACGCATCGACTTGAAGTAGTTGATGGCATCGGCGCAGCTCGTGACGCGTTCGCGCAGCGATTCGGCTTCCTTCCTGCGCTGCTGGTAGGCGGATTCGGGCGAGCCGCGCGGTACGATCAGCACGACCGGTCGCATCTTGTATTCGGAAGCCTCGACTTCGAGCTTCTCCTCGCCGGTGCCGCGCACGGCGGCGGCGACGTCCCGCTCGCCGACCTGCAGGCTTTCCTTGAAGCGGCCGCGCACCAGGCTGCCCCAGACCATGTCCGCCTTGATGCGCGAACGCAGCGTCTCGGGCCGCACGCCGCGCTTCTCCAGCACCTCGGTGAGCTGACTCGCGGACAGGCGCATGCGCTGCGCCATCTGGGCGTAGGATTGGTCGACGTCGCTCGTGCCGGGATCGACTCCGAAGCGCTTGGCTTCCTTGATCTTCACCTTTTCGTCGATCAGCTCGTTGAGGATGTCCTGGCGGTTCGGCTGCTTGTTGGTGGTCATCAGGTTGAGCTTGCCGCGCTGCTCGATGTCCATGCTGGTGATCGGCTCGCCGTTCACCATGACGACGACGGTCTGCGCGCGCGCCGGCGCGCCGCAACCGATCGCAGCAAGCAGGATTGCGGCAAATAGGGTTGAGAGGCGGAGCGAGGGCATGGCGATCATGTTCCTAAGCGCTGTTCGACCTGTTCGATCCGGGCCGCCATGGGCGGAAAGTCCATCCCCTGGGCAGATGCTACTGAAGACCGCTGCCGCTACTCGAGCCCGACGAGGTGGCAATGGTACGCAAGCCGATCTGCAGCATGAACGTATGGTTCAGGGTCGGCGGCGTGGAACCGGCGGAATAACTGTACGACGTCAGGTAGTTGGCGGCCAGCACGAAGCAGTCGTCGACGTAACCGGCGCCGATGATGTATTGGTTGATCTTGTTGGCTTCGAGATCCCAGCGCGCCCCGCCGGAGATCACCCAGTTGGTCGCGATCTTCACCGAGGCGTTACCGAGCAGACCTTCGCGTCGGGTCAGATAGCCGAGCTCCGGTTGTTCTGCATAGTTGCCGTACAACATCGACACCGACCAGCGGTCGAAGGTGGCGCGTCCCTCTGCCTCGAAGCGGTTGACGTTCATCGTCGCCTCGTCGAACCGCGCGCGGGTCGAGAAGGTGTAGGTGCGGTTCGGCGAGTAATTGACTCGCGCCACGTAGTCGGAGCGCTGGGTGGCGAGGCCGGAGTCGAGGCCGGTATTGGTCGCGTCCACCACCGCGAAGGAGTTGAGGCCGAACAGCTGGTAGGACTGGCCGAACAACACGTTGATCGAACCGCCGCGGTCGAACTGCGTCGTGGCCTGAACGCCGACATTGGCGCGACCGCCGCCTTCGATGCGGTCATAACCGGAGAACTTGTCGACCGCGAACAAATTGCTGGCGTCGAACACGAGGCTCTGCGCGTCCTCGTTGGGCAGCCGGCCGGCATAGCTCTCGTTCGGACGAAGAATGACCTGCGCGATCGGCTCGACGATCGTGGTGCCCCATGGCTGAACGTTGATGAAGGGGTAGCGGTACTCGAGACCGACGGTCGGCATGGCGCGCAGCGCCTGGGTGTCGCCGACCGGCAGGAAGTTGGAAACGCCCGGCTGGTTGGAGATCGAGGAATCGATCGCATCGGCGCGCAGGCTCGCGAACGGCGTCCAGATCTGGCCGATCGGATCGGTGATCGATTTGCGCCACTGCACCTCCGCCGTTGCGCGCGTGTAGGTGCCGGGCATGCCGCGCAGCAGGCACTGCGAAGGCAGCCGCGCCAGCGGATCGGCTGAGGCGTTGAGGCAAAGCCCGTTGGTATTGGCGAGAGTCGTGATCGGGTCGAACGCCGCGGTCGTGCGAGTGAGACTGGTGAAGTTGGTCCGGTAACTGAGCTCGCCGCCGAAGATGTTGTGGTTGACGACGTTGTTGTAGTCGATCACCGGGTGGATCACCGGAACCTTGTCCTGGTTGCCGGAGAAGCTCAGGAAGTAGATCGCGCGCGCGTCGAAAAAGCTGCGGTTGCCGACGCCGGTGAGATAAAGCTGCGAGATCGCTTCCGTCGGCAGGCTCATGAACGAGCCGAGCGGGTCGCGGTACTGGGCGAGGCGATAGTCCGAGAAGAAGTAGTAGTCGGACAGCAGCACGCCTTCCCAGCCCCAGACCCATTTGTCGTTGATCGCGAACTGGCCCTTGGTGTCGATGCCGCCGCGGAACTCGCGGTCGCCGGGCTGGCCGGCGTAGGCGCCGGGGTCGAGCTGGTAAATGCCATAGGCCCGGATCTGGTAGGAGCCGTCCAGCAGGCGCTGGCGGAATTCGGCCTGGCCCAGCACGCCCTGCCTGGTGGTGATGCGCGGTGTGATGGTCAGGTCGTAGTCCGGAGCGAGCGCCCAGTAGAACGGCGTGTCCACGCCGAAGCCGTAGCCGGTGGCCGAGTTGTAACTCGGCATCAGGAAGCCGGTCTTGCGCTTCACGGTCGGGTCGGGGGTCGCGAAATACGGCAGATAGGCCATCGGCACGCCGAAGAACTCGAGCTGCGCGTTCTCGAAATACAGCATCCGTTCTTCTTGGTTGTGGATGATGCGCGCGCCCTTGACCTGCCACAGCGGCGGCTTCTTCGGATCGTCCTTGCAGGGCGCGCAGGCGGTATACACGCCGTTCTCGAACACCGTGTAATTGCCGGCCGAGCGGTCGGCGCGGCTCGCCGCCATGCGCGTCTGGTCTTCGGTATCGACGCGCAGCGAATCGACGAAACCATCGCGGTAGTCGTCGCTGAGATCCATGACGTTGGCGTAGGTGATCTTGCCTTCCGCATCGGTCAGGCGGATGTTGCCCTCGGCATGCAGGCGCTTGGTCTTCTGGTCGTAGACGACCTTGTCGGCCTCGACGCTGGTGCCGTTGTAGTACATCTGCACGTTGCCGACGGCGGACACGCGCTGATTGTTGTAGTCGTAGTCGACCTCGACGGCCTGCACGAGCATCTGCCCGTCATTCGGCGCCGGCGGCCGCGGCGGCTTGGGCGGCCGCGGGTTGTAGGTGAAGCTCTGGGCTGAGGCGGGCGCGACCAGCGCAACATCGATCGCGCCGGCAAGAGTGAATCCGCCGATCAGGATCAGGAGCGCGGCCATGCGGCTACGTCGACGGCGCACGGGACTGCGCCGCCCGAACGCAGGCGACCTCAACTGGCGGGCGGCGACAACGGCCACTACCCGTCCTCCTGGTACAGCAAGGCCAAGAAACCGGTGAGGCCACCCACGCAGACGGGCAACCACGCCGCAGCGATGGGGTGCATCAGCTCAGCCTTGCTCAAATCTTCAGTTACTTTCGAGAGAACGTAGAGCAGAAAGCCCGCACCCACGCCACTCAAAACCATCTTCTGCACGCCGCCCATCCGGAAGAAGCGCAGGCTCACGGAAGCGGCCAACATCACCATTGCAGCCAGCAAAAATGGCTGTGCGATGAGCTTGTGGTACTGCAGGCGGTAGCCTGCCGTCGCAAAACCCGAACTCTCGGACGAGCGGATGTAGCTCGGGAGTTGCCAAAATGACACAGTTTCCGGGGTGGAAAAGCTGTTGCGGACCTGAGCCTGGGTGAGGGTGGTCGTGATGTAGAACGTGTCTTCCTCAACCGGCGGTGAGTCCAGCGAGAATCGGCGCGCCGATTTGAACACCCAGCGGCCCTCCTCCAGGGTCGCCTCGCGGGCCTCGATTCGTTCCTTGAACTCCAATTTGGTGTCGAAGCGGAACACCGTGAGGCCGGTCAGGCGGACGCCCTGCTGCTCGCTGCGCGCCGCGTTGATGATCCATTGGCCTTCGTTGTTGACCTGATTGAGCCAGAAGCCGGAGGCGTCCTGGATGCCGCCGCCGGGAGCGGAGCCGAACAGCTCGGCCTCCATCCGCTTGGACAATTCGCGCAAGGTCGCCGACATCGGGTTGTAGGCGACGGTGGCGAGAACGCCGAGCACGATCGAGCTCGCCAGCGCCGGTGCGATGAACTGCCAGGCCGACACGCCGGCCGCCCGCGCGACCACGAGCTCGAGCCGCCGCGACAGCGCGAGATAGCAGGTCATCGCGCCGATCAACACGCAGAACGGCATCATCTTTTCCAGGAGCTGCGGTACGCGGAACAGCGACGTCTGCGCCACCGTGATGGCGGATGCCGAGGCAAGTCCCGACGTCTTGCGCACCATCTCGATGTAGTCGACCAGCACCAGGAGCAGGAAGATCGACGCAAACACGCCCACCGCCGCGACCACGAAGCGGCCGGCGAAGTATCGCCCGAGCGTATTGGTCATCATGCTCATGCGGTGGCGGGCCTCCCAACGAGGCGCGTCATGCGTTCGACGGTCCTGTTGATCGCCTCGATCAGCGGCGCCGGCGCATCGATCACGTAGCCGCGCACGATGATGAACATGCCCACCGCGATCGCCGCCACCATCATCAGGTACTGCGCCAGCGCCGCCGACGGCGTCTTCACGGTCATGACCGAGCAGGCAAACCCGGCCATGCGCAGGCCGAACACCGCCAGCACCGCGCTCGTGATGGCGAAGCCGCGGCTCTGCCGCGTGGTGCGCGGCGTGCCGAGGAAGGCGAACGTCAGCACGGAGAAGGCGAAGGGATAGATCGGCGCGAGGAAGCGGTCGTGCAGCTCGGCGCGGAATTGACCGCCGAGCTGCTTGAACACGGGATCGTCCGCCGCGGGCGACAGCAATTCCCACAGATAGCGTTCGCGAATTCCGAGCGAAGTATCGCGGCTGCGGTTGGAGAACTGCGACATGTCGAAGGCGTAGCGGCCGAATGCGACCAGCGCGGGATCGCGTTTTCCCGCTTCGAAGCGCTCGAGGTTGCCGTCCTCGAGCACGAGGAAGGAGCCGTTCTCGTTGCGCAGGATGGTGCCGTGATCGGCGATGATGGTGACGCGCTCCTTGGGGTCGCGGCGATCGTCAACGAAGATGCCGGCAAGGACGCCGCCGGGCTGGCGCTCGCGAATCCGGATGGTGAGGTTCTGGTCGAGCTGGGCGAAGCGGCCCGGCTGCAGGATGTTGGTGAGCACGTCGGCGGTGATCTCGGCGTCCCACTGCTTGATCCTTCGCAGGCCGTCGGGGGCGAGATAGGAAGCGATGAACGCGACGATCAGCGACACCACACAGGTCGCGTAGAGGAACGGCAGGAACAGCCGCAGCGGCGAAAAGCCCGCGGCGTTCATCACGATGATTTCGGAATCGGTGGCCAGCTTGTTCAGCGTGTGCGAGATCGAGATCATCAGGGCGATCGGCGAGATGATCAGGATCAGCGCCGGGATGACGAGGCCGGTGATGCCGAGGAAGGTCAGGATGGTCTGGCCCTGGCTCGTCATCAGGTCGATGCCGCGCAGCGCCTGGGTAATCCAGATCACGCCGGTGAGGCTGACCAGGACCACCGCAAACGACGCCAGCGTCGTGCGGAATATATACCTGTCGATCGACCCCATCACCTAGGCACGTCCCCACCTCGCAGCCGAACGCACGGCGTCAACCATCCCGAATTCCGGGTTCCCCAATGGTCGCGCCGCGCACCGTCCAGCCGGCTTACTCTCTCACTACCATCCCGTTGATCTGTCAACAAAATGGCCGAGGGAAGGCACCCCGTTTCCGGATGGTAAATAAATCGCTTGACGTGGCCTGCCGGCCACGGTGGCGCTTGGCAGCGCCTTGCGCGGCAGGCCATAGTGCCGGCGTGCGCCCGGCGAATGCCCGTCGGCCGCCGAAGGCGGCATTTTGCGGCCCTTTCCGGCGGGTTTTTCGACCCGGCGACAACCCTGATCTGGAGGATTTACCTATGTCCGACGCCGTCAAGGTCGGCTTCGTTCCGTTGTCCACAGCCGCGCGCGGCGTCCTCGTCGCCTTTTGCGACGAATCGCTCAAGTTCGGCCCTGCCACGCGCAAGGCGCTGGGGGAGGCCGCCGGAACCGTCAAGCGGGCGGCGGCTGCCAACCAGTTCAAGGGCAAGAGCGCATCGTTGCTCGACATCCCGGCGCCCGAGGGAATCAAGATTCAGCGCTTGATCGTGGTCGGGACCGGCAAGGGATCCGGCCTCAAGGAGACCGATTTCCTCAAGTTCGGCGGGCTCATAGCAAGCAAGCTCAATGCTGCCAGCGACCACGTCACGGTGCTGGCCGAGCTGGCCGAGGGTGCCATGACCACGGAGCAGGCGGCGGCGGTGACTTCGGGCGTGCGGCTGCGGGCCTACAAGTTCACCCGCTACAAGACCAAGAAGAAGGACGGCGAGGATTCGACCCTGCGCGCCGAGGTTTCGATTGCGGTCGATGACGTCGGCGCGGCGCGGAAAGGCTACGCGCCGCAAGCCCACATCGTCGACGGCGTGATCATTGCGCGCGAGCTCGTCAACGAGCCGCCGAACGTGCTGTTTCCCGAAGAATTCGCCCGCCGCGCCTCGCAGCTGAAGAAGCTCGGCGTCGATGTCGAGGTGCTCGACGTCAAGGCGATGACCAGGCTCGGCATGGGCGCGCTGCTCGGTGTCGCGCAGGGCTCGGCGCGGCCCGGCCGCACCGTGGTCATGCGCTGGAACGGCGGCAAGCGCGGCGATCAGCCGGTCGCCTTCGTCGGCAAGGGCGTCTGCTTCGACACCGGCGGCATCTCCATCAAGGGCGCGGCCAGCATGGAGGACATGAAGGGCGACATGGGGGGAGCGGCCTGCGTGGTCGGTCTCATGCATGCGCTCGCTGCGCGCAAGGCCAAGGTCAACGCGATCGGCGCCATCGGCCTCGTCGAGAACATGCCCGACGGCAATGCGCAGCGCCCCGGCGATATCGTCACCTCGATGTCGGGCCAGACCATCGAGATCATCAACACCGACGCCGAAGGCAGGCTCGTGCTGGCCGACGTGCTCTGGTACGTGGCGAAGAAGTTCAAGCCGAAGTTCATGGTCGACCTTGCCACGCTGACCGGTGCTATCATGGTCGCGCTCGGCACCGAGCATGCCGGCATGTTCTCCAACAATGACGAGCTTGCCGAACGCATCGGCAAGGCGGGCGAGGCGACCGGCGAAAAGGTCTGGCGCATGCCGCTCGGTCCCGAATACGACAAGCTGATCGATTCGCAGTTCGCCGACATGAAGAACACCGGCGGCCGCCATGGCGGCTCGATCACCGCGGCGCAGTTCCTGCAGCGTTTCGTCGACGGCACGCCGTGGGCGCATCTCGACATCGCCGGCACCGCGATGGGGGCGCCGAAGTCCGACATCAATCACAGCTGGGGGTCCGGCTACGGCGTTCGTCTGCTGGAGCGGCTGGTCGCGGAGCATTACGAAGCGAAGAAATGACCGAGATCCTGTTCTATCACCTGCAGAGCATGTCGATCGAAAACGTGCTGCCGTCGCTGCTCGAGAAATCGCTGGAGCGCGGCTGGCGGGTCGTGGTGCAGTCGACCTCGCATGAGCGCGCCGAGGCGCTGGATGCGCACTTATGGACCTATAGCGACGATTCCTTCCTGCCGCACGCCACTGCCCGTGCCGGCGATGCGCAGGATCAGCCGATCGTCCTGTCGGTCGAGGACGACAATCCGAACGGGGCCAGCGTCCGCTTCCTGATCGACAACGCCGCACTGCCCACCGATACCGACCGTTATGAGCGGGTGGTGCTGGTGTTCAATGGCGACGATGTCGAAGCGCTGGACGCCGCGCGGCAGGCCTGGAAAGACTGCAAGGCGAGGGGCTTCGACGTGACCTACTGGCAGGCCGATGAACGCGGCCGCTGGCAGCGCCGGGAATAGCCGGAATAGGAATTCGGGCAATTAATGATATTCTGCGGTTTACGGCGACGGCCTTGCCGGTAGCCATGGTCGTGCCGCAAAGTGATGTTCGGACAAGAGCTTAATGGGTCGGGATAGCCGGTCCGGGGGAACCAGCTTCAACGTGCGCAACGGAAGACTTTGCCGGAACGGCCTGATCGCGCTGCTGGCGCTTGCCCCCGCTTTGGCGGGCTGCAACAGCTCGCTCGACCAGTTCCAGTCGGAATTCCTGTCCAAGGATGCGCAATGGTTTCAGCGCTCCGGGCGCCTGTTCATCCGCAATATCTCGATCGACTCGCCGCCCTTGACGCCCGAAAAGCCGGTGACTGCTGAAGAACTCGTCAGCGCCGACGGCGCCGGCCCGGGCATGGCGCCGCCCGCCATGGCGCGGGCCGACACGGCGGCGGGCGCGCCGCCGCCGGTCGGCGGTACGGTGGCGCTGCTGCATACCGAGTGCGACGTCATTCGCGGCATCGGCGCGCCCGACAGCGTCGACATTTCGACCGCCCCGGGCGGCGGCCGGATGGCGGTCGTGACGTATCTGCGCGGGGCTCGCGCCGGCATCTACACCTTCACCGGCGGGCGCCTGACTTCCGTCGAGGCCGCACCGGAGCAGCCGGCGCAACCCAAGGCCGCCAAGCCGAAGGCCAGGAAGAAACCGGCCTGACCGTTTTCGTCTGGAGCGCGATCGTGCTTGGTTGAATCGGCTGTCCGGCAGACTCGGTTCAGTTCAACCTAATCTCATCACGCTTTCAGCCCGCCGCCTGTTCGAGCAGGGAGCTCGCCTCCAGCCACTCTTCTTCCGCGCGCTGCAAGGCTTCGGCCGCGCTCGCACGCGCTTTTGCGAGTTGCGCCGCCTGTTTCGGATCGCGGGTGAAGAGGTCGGGCAGTGCAAGCGCGGCGTCGATCTTCTCGATGATGCCGCCGATGCGCGCGACCTCGGCTTCCGCGTTTGCCACCTTCTGCTTCAGCGGGATTCGCTTTTCGCCGCGATTGCGCTGCGGCTTTTCGCGTTCCTCGACGCTGCGCTCCCGCGCCCCATCCGCCTTGCGGTCGGCCGAGAGCACGAGGCGCCGGTAGTCTTCGAGGTCGCCGTCATAGCTCGCCACTGTGCCGTTCGCGACCACCCAGAGCCGCTCGGCGCAGGCCTCGATCAGGTAGCGATCGTGCGAGACCATGATGACGGCGCCATCGAAGTCGTTGACGGCTTCGGCGAGCGCCGCGCGGCTGTCGATGTCGAGATGGTTGGTCGGCTCGTCCAGGATGATCATGTTGGGGGCGTGGAAGGTCGCGAGGCCCAGCAGCAGGCGCGCCTTCTCGCCGCCGGAGAGGCTTTTCACCAGCGTATCGGCGGCCTTGCCGGAAAAGCCGATGGCGCCCGCGCGTGCGCGGATTTTCGATTCCGGGGCGTCTGCCATCAGCCGCCGGATATGGTCGTAGGTGGAGCCCTCGAGATCGAGCTCGTCGAGCTGATGCTGGGCGAAATAGCCGACCGACAGCTTGTCGGCGCGGGTGACCTGGCCGGAGAAAGGCGCGAGCTTGCCGGCGATGAGCTTGACCAGCGTCGACTTGCCGTTGCCGTTGGCGCCGAGCAGCGCGATGCGGTCATCGGTGTCGATGCGCAGGGTGACGCGGCCCAGCACGGGCTTGCCGGGTTCGTAGCCGACCGCGACATTGTCGAGCGCGAGGATCGGAGGCGAAAGCATCTTTTCCGGCTTGGGAAAGCCGATCTCGTGCACGTCCTGCGTGACCAGCGCGGTCACCGGCTTCATCCGCTCCAGCATCTTGACGCGCGATTGCGCCTGCCGCGCCTTGGAGGCCTTGGCCTTGAAGCGGTCGACGAAGGCTTGCAGCCGCTTGCGCTCGTCGGCCTGCCGCCTGGCCTGCTTGGCGTCGAGGATTTCCTTCGCCGCGCGCTGCTCCTCGAAGGAGGAGTAGGTGCCCTTGTAGAGTGTGAGCTTGCCGCGATCGAGGTGCAGGATCTGGTCGACCGAGGTGTCGAGCAAATCGCGGTCGTGGCTGATCACGATCACGGTGCGCGGATAGTTGGCGAGGTGATCTTCCAGCCACAGCGTGCCTTCGAGGTCGAGATAGTTGGTCGGCTCGTCGAGCAGCAGCAGGTCGGGCGCGGCAAACAGCGTCGCGGCGAGCGCCACGCGCATGCGCCAGCCGCCCGAGAACTCCTGGCAGGGCCGCGCCTGATCGGCCGTCGAGAATCCCAGACCGGACAGAATGGCGGCGGCGCGGGCAGGGGCCGAGTGCGCGTCGATGTCGACCAGCCGGGTCTGGATCTCCGCGATCCGGTGCGGATCGTGCGCGGCCTCCGCCTCGGAGAGCAGCGCGTCGCGTTCGATATCGGCCTCGAGCACGGTGTCGATCAGGCTCTGCGGTCCGTCGGGCGCTTCCTGGGCGAGGCTGCCGATGCGCCAGCGCGGCGGCAGCGCGATGGTGCCGCTCTCGGTCGGCACCTCGCCGCGTATCGCGCCGAACAGCGTCGACTTGCCGACCCCGTTGCGGCCGACAAAGCCGACCCGCGCTCCGGGCGTGATCTGCACGGAACCGTGGTCGATCAGGAGACGCCCGGCGATACGGACGGAGATGTCGGTGAGGGTCAGCATGCGGCCTTGTCACCGGAGCCGCAGGCAAACGCAACCTGTTTATGGCCGAAAAGCCGTTCAGGTTTGGTCAGGGCCGGCCGCGGAGGTCGCGCCGGCGCAGCTCGTCGAGCAAATGCTTCAAGTGGTCCGAAAGCGCGGTCTCGGGCTTCATGTTTTGCTGAAGGCGTTCCCCGATGGCGTCGCAAATCGACCTTGAGGTCCTGTGATCGATCTTCTCCTGGTCGTCATCCCATTTGGCAATCATCGCGAGTCTCCACGTCGCTCTCCCTGAAGTTGAAGGTTCGCGGTTTCATGCAAACTCAAGTCACGACCGCGCGAATTGTTTCCGCCTGCAGAGCGCCATGCAGCCGGTCCCGCGGCAATTGTTCGAATGGTTCCATCGCCGTCAAAAAAAAGCCCCGGCACGTGGCCGGGGCTTCGCACTCGACGGAGCCGTCGAATCAACGGCAGCGATTGACCAGCCGCCACTGCGCGCCCCAGGGGGTGGCGACCAGGCGCCGAACGTAGCAGCCGCCATAGGCATGGCTGCGGTAGTAGGCGGGACCGCCGATCACGACGCGGGGGCCGCCCCAGCGGTGCCAGCCGCCGTGCCCGTCGCCGTGCCCGCCGCCAAAGGCGGAGGCTGAGGTCGGCGCCAGGGCGGCCGCGCCGAGCGTGGCCGCGGCGATGGCGACAAGCGAGAGTTTGCGTAACATTGGTCCACTCCTTCGAAAGCTGGCGCAGCCAGTGCCGCGCGCTAAATTCGTCGTCCCGCGACAGCTCGGGCCGGGTTGGCCCAAAATGTCCGATTGGTCGATAGGCTATGCTTATCAGGCTGAACGGCGCCGGCACGGCTGTGTCAGAAGCGGTTCATCACGGTGAAATCGTCGTAACCCGGTTCATTCCGGGCGCGTCACCGGGTCGCTTGCCCAAGGCGGGGGCCGCCGATATAAGCCGGCAAACTCCCGTGGCATCCCAAGGAAACATTATGGCGACCGAACGCACTTTTTCGATCATCAAGCCCGACGCGACTGCGCGCAATCTCACCGGCGCGGTCAACGCCGTGATCGAGAAGGCGGGCCTGCGTGTCGTGGCGCAGAAGCGTATCCGCATGACCCGCGAGGAGGCCGAAACCTTCTATGCCGTGCACAAGGCGCGGCCGTTCTTCGGCGAGCTCGTCGAGTTCATGACCTCCGGTCCGGTCGTGGTACAGGTGCTGGAGGGCGAGGGCGCGATCGCCAGATATCGCGACGTGATGGGGGCGACCGATCCGTCGAAGGCGGCGGAAGGCACCATCCGCAAGCTGCATGCGAAGTCGATCGGCGAGAATTCGGTGCACGGTTCCGACGCGCCGGAGACTGCGGCGATCGAGATCGCGCAGTTCTTCTCCGGTAACGAAATCGTCGGCTGACCGGGCCGGCATCGATCCGAAGGCCGTATCAGACGGCCGTTCAACTCAAGGAGAGGGGCGCGCTTTGGACTGGCTGTTGCAGATTTTCGATCCGGCGAACATCGGCGCGTTCTTCTCCCAGTTCAAGAACGAGATGGCGACCGGCGCTTTCTGGGTCGCTCTCGGCAAGATCATGTGGATCAACATCCTGTTGTCCGGCGACAACGCGCTGGTGATCGCGCTCGCCTGCCGCGGTCTCGAGCCCAAGCAGCGCTTCTGGGGCATGATCCTCGGCGCCGGCGCCGCCGTGCTGCTGCGCATCATCTTCACCTTCATCGTCGTGACGTTGATGGCGCTGCCGTATCTCAAGCTGATCGGCGGATTGGCGCTGCTGGTGATCGCGGCCAAATTGCTGGTTCCCGAAGGCGAGGACGAAGAGGGAGTCGAATCGGCCTCGCATCTGTGGGCAGCGGTGCAGGTCGTCGTGGTCGCCGACATCGTGATGAGCCTCGACAACGTGATTGCGGTCGCCGCCGCCGCGCAAGGCAGCGTGCCGCTCCTGGTCATCGGTCTTGCGGTCTCAATTCCGCTGATCGTGGCCGGCGCAGCGCTCATCATGGCGCTGCTGACGCGCCTGCCGATCCTGGTCTGGGCCGGTGCGGCGCTGCTCGGCTGGATCGCGGGCGACGTGATGGCGACCGATCCGGCGATCGCGCCCCAGCTCAACGCGCTGTTCTCCGGTCCAGTCGGCAACAAGCTGGATTCGATCCTTGCCACGCTCCGTCTCGCTCACGGCCACAGCGCCGAGTTCGTGATGGCCGTGCTCGGTGTCGTGGTCGTGCTGGTGGCCGGCGGCATCTGGCGCAAGCGCGCGCTGGCAAAGATGGCCCATCCGGAAACGGCGATCTAGCGCCGCACGATCGATCCGGAGCGGCCGACCAGCCGCGCAAGCTGCTTGAAGCGGCTGCCGACGCGGTCGGCGACGAGATCGACCATCTGGTGCTCGAACACCAGCATCAGATTGCGGCCGCGGCTGCGGAAATGGGTGGCGGGCAGCACGCCGGGCCGCGCTGCCGAGATCAGATGGGCGACGCGGAAGGCTGCACCCAACAGCCGCGCGCGTTCGTCCATCGCCGGCGGCAGCAGGTCGCGGATGGTTTCCGGCGGCTCGTTCTGCTCGGAGAGGCCGGCGTAGCGGTAGAACACGGCGAGCGCGACGAAGGCGCGGCCCTGGTGGCTGATCGAACCGAAATTGCCGTTGGTGATCAGGCTCAGCGTTTCCTCGCCGCGATGATCCGGATGCACCCGCCATCCGATGTCCGATAGAAGGCAGGCCGCGTGGCGCAGCCGGCGATCTTCCGCGGTCTCGCGCAGATGGATGACCCGCACCAGCCGGTCGGTCCAGGCGATCAGCTCCTCGGCATGGCGCGCCGAGCGCGACAGCAGGCGGTTGAGGTTCTGCGCGGCGCAGATCAGGCCGTCATCGGCGCGATCCTGCGGCGGCAGCATCTCGTAGAACAGGCCTTCGCGCACGCCGAAGGTGGAGAACACGATGGTTTTGGGCCTGGCGACCCGGATGACGTATTCGAGCACCAGCGCGGCATAGGTGAGCAGCGGCCGCCGCGCGTCGGACACCACCTCGATATCGGCGAGCCGGTTGGAGGCCGCCAGCCGGCGCAGCCGCTGCGCGAAATCGAGCGCGTCGGGTGCGGGAATCGAATAGCCGTGCATCACCTTGAGCGGGTAGCCGCTCTGCACGATGTGGATGCGCGCCAGCGCGCGCCAGGTGCCGCCGACCGCATAGAAGGTGCGGCCGCGGCCGCCCTTGAGCAGCTCGACGCCGGAAATTGCGCTACGGACGATGTTCTCGGCGCGCTTCAGCGATCTGTGCGAGGAGTCCTGGAGGGCGAGGCTACCGAGCGGCAGCGTCACGCCGTTACGCACGCGGTTGCCTCGCACGTCGATCAGTTCGACCGAGCCGCCGCCGAGATCGCCGACGATGCCGTCGGGATTGTGGATGCCGGAAATGACGCCGAGCGCCGACAGTTTTGCCTCGCGCGGGCCGGAGAGAATTTCGATCGGCACGCTGCAAATGCGCTCGGCCCTGGCGATAAACTCGGCGCCATTGGTGGCGTCGCGGCAGGCTGCGGTGGCGATCGCGTGGACTCGGCCGACCTTCTGGATGCGGCACAAGGCGCGGAAGCGGCGCAGCGAAGTCAGCGCCTTGGCCACCGCATCGGGGGCGAGCAGGCCGGTGCTCTGCACCTCACGCCCGAGACCGCAAAGCGCCTTCTCGTTGAAGACCGGGACGAGGCTGCGGCTTAGCTGCTCATAGACGACGAGGCGCACCGAGTTCGAGCCGATGTCGATGACGGCGACGCTGGAAGCGCGCTTGCGCGGCCGCTTCACGGCCACAGCTCCTTAAGGGGATTGCTGACGCTCGGTGCGGCGGGTGAGCCGGCGCGGCGAAGATTCCTTGAGCGACTTTCCACGGCCGGACAGACTCGGATTCGTCATGAAATAGTTGTGCAGGTTGAAGGGCTCTTCGCCTTTCGCGGCCTTCATACGCGTTGACGACCCGTCCGGCAACAACTGCCAGCTCTGCTCGGTATCCTTCAGGTTGGCGACCATGATCTGCTCGAGAACCTGCTGATGCACCGTGGGATTTTGCAGCGGGCAGAGCACCTCGACGCGGCGGTCGAGGTTTCGCGGCATCATGTCGGCCGACGAGATATACACAGCCGCCTTGGCGCCGGGCAGGCCCTGACCCATACCAAAGCAGTAGATGCGGCCATGTTCGAGGAAGCGCCCGATCACCGACTTGACGCGGATGTTGTCCGAAAGGCCGGGAAGGCCGGGCCGCAGGCAGCAGATGCCGCGCACCACGAGCTCGACCGGCACGCCGGCCTGCGAAGCCTGGTACAGCGCGTCGATGATGTCGGGGTCGACCAGCGAGTTCATCTTCATCCAGATCGCGGCCGGTCTGCCGTGCTTGGCGTGATTGGTCTCGCCGCGGATATGTTCGAGGATGCGCTCGCGCAGCGTCAGCGGCGAGACCGCCATCTTCTCGATGTCGATCGGCTCGGCGTAGCCGGTGATGTAGTTGAACACCCGCGCTGCGTCGCGCCCGATCGCGGCATCCGACGTGAAGTAGGACAGGTCGGTGTAGATGCGGGCGGTGACCGGGTGATAGTTGCCAGTGCCGGTATGCACATAGGTGGTGAGATTGCCGCCTTCGCGGCGTACCACCATCGACAGCTTGGCGTGGGTCTTCAGCTCGATGAAGCCGTAGACCACCTGCACGCCGGCGCGTTCGAGGTCGCGCGCCCAGCGGATGTTGGCCTCCTCGTCGAACCGCGCCTTCAGCTCGATCAGCGCGGTGACGGACTTGCCGGCTTCGGCGGCTTCCGCTAGTGCGCGCACGATCGGCGAATTGTTCGAGGTGCGGTACAGCGTCTGCTTGATCGCGACCACGTCGGGATCGCGCGTCGCCTGCTGCAGGAACTGCACGACGACGTCGAACGACTCGTAGGGGTGATGGACGATCAAATCCTTCTGCCGGATGGCGGCAAAGATATCGCCGCCATGGTCGCGCACACGCTCGGGATGACGCGGCACGTAAGGCGGGAATTCCAGATCGGGCCGGTCGAGCCTGGTGAGCTGCGACAGCTCGTTCATCGCCAGCACGCCGTCGACCAGGAACACCTCGTCGTCGGCGGCCGACAAAGCCTGCTGTACGAACAGGCGCAGCTCTTCCGGCATCTTGGCGTCGATCTCGAGCCGGATCACCGACCCGCGGCGGCGGCGCTTCAGCGCCGTCTCGAAGGTGCGGACGAGGTCTTCCGCTTCTTCCTCGATTTCGATTTCGGAGTCTCTGACGATGCGGAACGCGCCCTGGCCCTTCACGGTATAACCGGGGAACAGGCGGCCGATGAACAGCGACGTGGCCTGCTCCAGCGAGATCAGCCGCACTTGGCCTTCCTTGGCCGCGGGCATGCGGATGAAGCGGTCGATCTTGCCGGGCATGCGGATCAGCGCGTTCATCGGCTTGCCGTCGGCGCTGCGCACCAGCTGCAGCGCGACGGTGAAGCCGAGGCTCGGGATGAACGGGAAGGGATGCGCGGGGTCGATCGCGAGAGGGGTCAGCAGCGGGAAGATGTTGTGGAGGAAATGGTCCTCGACCCACGTCCGCTCGGTCTTGGTGACGTCGCGGCCATCGACCAGTACGATGCCGACTTCTGCGAGCGTGTGATGTAGCTCCGCCCAGATCGCCTGCTGATCCTTGGCGAGCTTCGACACCGTCTCGTCGACGAGGCGGAGCTGCTCCAGCGGCGTGCGCCCGTCGGGGCTGCGTTCGGTGATGCCCTCACGGACCTGCGCCTTGATGCCGGCGACACGGACCATGAAGAACTCATCAAGGTTATTGGCGGAAATCGACAGGAACCTGACCCGCTCCAGCGCCGGGTGACCCGGATTGACCGCCTCCTCGAGCACCCGGCGGTTGAAATGCAGCCAGGAAAGCTCGCGGTTGATGAACCGTTCCGGGCTCGCAGCGATCGACGGGGGCGTCTGGACCTCCGGTTCTTTCTCTTTAGTTACAATGGTTTCTGCGGAGTCCATCAGATTCGATCCGAGCTTGGGAACGGTGCGCCGCAATATGGGGGACACGTCCCCCGGACCATGTGATATTGCGATGACGTTTAGATGACATTGACGTTCCGACCGCGCATGCCGTCAAGGCGCGGATTGCCCCATCGTCAGGCGTTGCGCAGCAGCTCCGCCGCCAGCGCCCGGGTCACCGGCCGGCCGAGCCGCAGGGCCTCGCTGTCCAGCAGGTCGATCGCCCGGCGGGCTGCGCCATAGGACCGCTCGATCCGGCTGGCGAGATAGCCAACCAGGCTTTCATCGACGGCGAGCTGGCGGTCGGCGCAAAACTTGACGATCAGGGCGCGGAACAACAGATCGTCGGGAGCAGCCAGCATCACGACGGGCACCGCGCGCAGCCGCGAACGCAGGTCGCGCAATTCGATTTCCAATGCCGACGGCGCGACGCGCCCGGTCATGAGCACGAAGGCCGCGTCTTCCCGCGCCAGGTTCATCAGGTGAAACAGCGCGCGCTCGTCGAATCCGCCCGCCTTCAAATCTTCCACAACCAGCGCGCCGGTGGCGAGTGCGTTGGGCACGGAGGCCGCGGCGAGCGCATGCGCCGAGATGGTTCGCGCGCCGGATTGTTCCGCCCAGATCGAGGCGAGGTGGCTTTTGCCGGAGCCTTCCTCGCCCGAAAGCCACATGATGCGGTTGGGCCAGTCCGGCCAGCGCTCGATCAGCGCGAGCGCAGCTTCGTTGGCGGGCCCTTCGAGGAAATTGTCGCGCGTCAGGCTTTCCGCATGCGGCAGCACAAACGCAAGCTGTCGGGGTTGAACGCTACCTGCCACGCGGTCGCTCCATGCCGGAATACCGGCAGTGCCTATTTGGGCGCTTCGATCGTGCTCATGTGCCGCACCCACTCCACGAGATAGAGCGAGACGGAAACCAAAGTAAAGACCGTGACGAATCCCATCAGGATCACGTCGTAGGGTGCGCTTGGACGATCGAAGGCGAGCGATCCCAAGATCAGCGCCGCGAACGCAACCTGCGCGACCGTATTGAGCTTCGACACCATCGAGGGCTTCATGGGCACGGGCTTGTCGAACAGCCAGGACACGATCACCGCCGCCACGATCATGATGTCGCGCGACACCACCAGGATGACGATCCAGCGCGGCACCGCGCCCCAGATGCCGAGCGCGACAAAGATCGAAACCAGCAGAGCCTTGTCGGCGAGCGGGTCGAGCAGCGCGCCGAGCTCGCTCGCCATATTGAAGCGCTTGGCCAGAAAGCCGTCGACGGCATCGCTGACGCCGGCAACGACGAACACCGCGAACGCGATCGCCATCTGGTTCGAGGCGATGGCCCAAACGATAACCGGCACCAGGATGATGCGGCCCAGGGTGATGATGTTCGGAATATTCAACGCGGAGCTTCCCGGCTACCGGCCGGGTGACCCCCGGGCGGGAGCCAACCGGCTGTTATCTACATAGTACATCGGCCTGACGCTTGCGAGCCATTGCACCGGGCCTGAATCCGACGTAACCAGCCGCCAACACTCGGGAAATGGCATGGCGGACCGCAAGAACGGGCTCACTTACGCGGATTCGGGCGTCGACATCGACGCCGGCAACCGGCTGGTCGATCTGATCAAGCCGATGGTCCGCGCCACCGCCCGCGCTGGCGCCGATGCCGAGATTGGCGGCTTCGGCGGGCTGTTCGATCTGAAGGCTGCCGGCTTCAAGGACCCGGTGCTGGTCGCCGCCACCGACGGCGTCGGGACCAAGGTCAAGATCGCGATCGACACGGGACTGCATGGCGGAATCGGCATCGATCTGGTCGCGATGTCGGTCAACGACCTCGTCGTGCAGGGGGCCGAGCCGCTGTTCTTCCTCGACTATTTTGCCTGCGGCAAGCTCGATCCGGAAGCGACCGCCTCGATCGTCGCCGGCGTTGCGGAAGGATGCCGGGAAAGCGGCTGCGCGCTGATCGGCGGCGAGACCGCGGAAATGCCGGGTCTCTACAAGGATGGCGACTACGACCTGGCGGGCTTTGCCGTCGGCGCCGCCGAGCGCGGCACGCTGTTGCCGCGGCCCGACATCGCCGCGGGCGATGCGGTGATCGGCCTTGCTTCTTCCGGCGTGCATTCCAACGGCTTTTCGCTGGTGCGCAAGATCGTCGAGAATTCCAAGATCGCCTGGGACGCGCCGGCGCCGTTCTCGCCGGTGATGACGCTGGGCGGCGCGCTGCTGACGCCGACGAAGCTATACGTCAGATCCTGCCTGCGTGCGATCCGCGAGACCGGCGCGGTGAAGGGGCTTGCCCACATCACCGGCGGCGGCTTCACCGACAACATCCCGCGCGTGCTGCCAAAGCACCTCGGCGTCGGCATCGATCTGGCGCGGCTGCCGGTGCTGCCGGTCTTCAAATGGCTGGCGGCGCAGGGCGGCATAGCCGAGCTGGAACTGCTGCGCACCTTCAACTGCGGCATCGGCATGATCGCGATCGTCAAGCCCGACGCCGTGGAGAAGGTCGTCGAGGTCTTCGCCGAGAGCGGAGAAACCGTGGCGCAACTCGGCGAAGTGATCGAGGCCAAAGGCGAGCATCGCGTGGTCTATAGCGGTCATCTCGATCTGGCGCCGTGATGAAACGCCGCGTCGCCATCCTGATCTCGGGACGCGGATCGAACATGGCCGCGCTGATCGAGGCCGCCAGCGCTGGGGATTTTCCCGCCGAGATCGCCGTGGTGATCTCCAACCGTGCCGATGCGGCAGGACTGGAACGGGCGAAGGCGAGCGGGATCGCGATCGAGATCATCGAGAGCAAGCCGTTCGGCAAGGACCGCGCCGCGTTCGAGACGACGCTCGAGGCGAAGCTCGGGCAGTATCGCATCGACCTGATTTGCCTGGGCGGCTTCATGCGCCTGTTCACCGCCGAATTCGTGCAGCGCTGGTACGGCCGGATGCTCAACATCCATCCTTCGCTGCTGCCGTCGTTTCCCGGCCTCGATCCGCACGGTCAGGCGCTCAAGGCCGGCGTGAAGATTTCCGGCGCAACCGTGCACTTCGTGATCCCGGAGACTGACGCCGGTCCCATTGTGATTCAGGGCGCGGTGCCCGTGCGAGACGATGACACGGCGGAGGCGCTGTCGCAGCGCATCCTCACCGTCGAGCATCGCATCTATCCGGAGGCGCTGCGGCTGCTCGCGAGCGGCAGGCTCAGGCTGGAAGGCGAGCACTGCCGGATCGCGGGTGGGGCGGCAAGCAGCGACCCCCTGATCTCGCCACTGGCGAAGTGACGGCTTCCCACAAAAGGAAATCCCTCGGCAAAGCCGAGGGATCATCAGAACCTGCGCGGATCGTGATAGTTAGGAGACCTTGAGGTTTTCCGCGGACTGTTTGCCGCGGTTTTCGACAAGGTCGTACTCAACCGTCTGGTTTTCATTGAGGGTGGTGAGCCCGGCACGCTCCACGGCGGAGATGTGGACGAACACGTCCCGATCGCCACCCTGAGGCTTGATGAACCCATAACCCTTGGCCGGGTTGAACCATTTCACGGTGCCTTTGAAGTTCGGCATCGCCAGTCTCCTGATCTGGACGAAAAAAGACGCGGTCACGTTTCCCAACGTGCCACGCCACAAACGGCTTCCGGGTGTTGTCTTGTATTTCGAAGTCGCGAAAACGCACAGTCGAGCGGCCTAGATCCGATTGTAAGGACAATTGCAACACGAAACCCGCGCATAAGCAAGCACATGGCCGGCTGTTCCAAACCGCCGTATCGCCTGAACAACCTGTGGCAGACGCACCACAATGCCTGCCATTCGGGTCGCAGAGGGGCTCCCAAGATTGACGCCTCCGGCGAACTGGGGGCAAATCGGCCGCGGAACGGCAGGAATCCGGCGTCGCTCAGGCCGGCGCGTCCGGTAGGAATGGAATTGATGCACTGCGCATTGCGGCCTTCGCAAGCAGGGTGGACCGGGGCCGGCCGCGGAGTGGCCCGGGTCATTGCGGTCGCCTTTGCGTTGCTCGTGGGGGCGATGTCGTCGGCGGAGGCTCAACTGGTGCCGACGCCCGCGCCCACACCCACGCCGGGAATCACCATCGTCAGCTCCGACATTTCTGCCGGTCAGGCCGCGACCAATCTCGGCAGCAATTTCCTCGAGCGCCTCGCCAATCAGGCAACCAATGGCTCCGACCGTATCGGGCGAAACAATCCCTGGGGCGGCGGCGCATCCGAAGCGGCGGAAGCGCCAAAGTTTCGCGCCTGGGTCGAGGGCTACGGCATCTCGTCCAGGACCGACGTGCAAGGCGATTTTGCCGGCGATCGCCGCACCACCAGGGGCGGCGTCGTGGGCCTCGGTGCTACTCTGGCGCCCGGCGTCAATGTCGGCTTCTCCGCGGATTACAGCCGCAGCAAGATCGACGTCCCGCTCGCGTTTCAGTGGGCCACGCTCGACCTGACGCAGGTGGGCGGGAGCCTTTCCATCGACAAGGGACCGTGGACGTTTGCCGGCGCGATCGTGCACGGCTTCGGCCAGATCAATTCGAACCGCGATACCGGTTTCGGCATTGCCACCGCCAACTACGGCGCTCTCGTCAACGGGGCGCTGGGCGAGGTGAATTATTACTGGACGAAGGACCAGTTCCGCATCGTTCCGAAACTCGGGATCGAATATGTGCGTTCCTCAACGGGCGCATTCACCGAACAGGGCACGAACTTCTTCCTGGTGACGGCGACCGGAGCATCGGCCGATCGGGCCCGCGTGCTCGCGGGCGCCGAGGTCGGACATTACTGGATCTTCGATCGGACTATTCTTGATCTCTCGGCCTATGGAAAGTTCATCGATAATTTCCATCAGGGATTCAGCGCAGTGACTGTCAGCATCCCGGGCTTCCAGCCCGTCAGCGTGCAAGGCATCGGCGAAAGCCGCTATGGAGCGGATGCGGGCGCGGCGGCCTCACTCAGCCTGACGAACAATTTCCGCCTCTACGCCAGGTATGACGGCAAGTTCCGCGAGCACTTCGAATCTCACCAGGGCACGGCGGGCCTCGAAGTGAGGTGGTAGCGGGCGCTGATCATGCGCTACCGGGCCCGGTCGCCGCATAGCCGCGCAGGCCAAAATTCTCCCTCGTTTCCTTCATCATCGGCACCAACTCGTTCGGGTGGATGAATTCGTCGCGGAAGCAGGGATGGATCGTTGGATCGAAGATCTTCCTGAGCCAGTCGATGACGATCTTGTGGCGCTCGGAGCTGCGGAACTCCTTGTGGTAGGTGATCCAGAGGTCGGTGTGATGGCTGACGCCCATGTCGACGGGGACTAGCGGCGCGCCGAGCGCGATCGATGCCGTCGGCAGGAAGCCGACGCCGGCACCGCGCTCGACCGCATACAATACGCCGATCGAGGAGTTGGTCTTGATGCCGACCACGCCTTCCAGCGAGGTGAGGCCGAGGACGCGCGCATAGGCGGTGTCGTCGACCTGCGGCGCATTCTGCTTGATGATGCGATGGTCCTTCAGCTCCGCCAGCGAGGCCGGCACGCCGAACAGCTTGCGGTAGCCTTCCGACACGAACGGGTAGATGTGGAGGCGGCCGATCCGCGCCGCGATCAGGTCCGGATTGGCGGGCCGCTCGAACTGGATCGCAATGTCGGTTTCCAGCCGCGCGACGTCGGCCTGCTCCATGGTGCAACGCAGGTCGACCGTGATCCTGCGATAGGTCTTCTGGAAATCGATCAGCCGCGGCAGGATCCAGAAATTGCCCGGCCCTTCGGTGACCGCGACCCGTACCGTTCCCGCGGTGCTGCCGGACGAACGCTGCGCATGGCGAAAGATGTTGAAGGCATGCCGCTCCATTTCCGTCAGATCGGCGATCATCGCGAGGCCTTCCTCGCTGATCGTCAGTCCGCTCTGGTCGCGCAGGAACAGCCGGCATCCGATCCGTTCCTCGAGCCGGTCGATCCGCCGCATCAGCGTGGTGCTGGTCACGCCGAGGAGGTCGGCTGCGTTGCGGAAGCTCCTGTGACGTGCGCAGGCCAGAAACGACTTCAGGTCATCCCAGGATGCGTCCAGGGCGTCTTCGGATCCGCGCTGCGTGGACGCAGCACCCCGGTGCAATACTTGCTGCATACCCCAAATCCCCGCACGCGTACGTTGCTCAACGAGGGCTGGAGCAACGATAGAGGCGCAACCTGGTCATGGAAAGGCCCTGTTTTACCGCGCGGCACGAATTCGATTCCCTGCCGGCCACCGCCAAGGTCGAGGTCCGGCCGGCGGCCTACGTAGAAATACCGGCCATATCCGCGATGGCGCGCAGCATGGTGCCCGGGGTTCAAGTCGGGGAACAGGGCTTGCTGCGGCATCACCTCCACGACCGCGAAAGCATCCTTGTCTTCGCGAAGCAGGGCCGCCTGCTCGGCGGCATGGCGTTCCTCTATCTCGGCGCTCGCGGCCATGAAGCGCTGATGTCGGGCGAACTGACGCCGACGCATCCGGATTTCGATCTGCTGGCCAAGCGCGATGAGCAGGTCGCCGCCATCTACATCTGGGGAATGGGTGCAATCGGCCGCGGCCTCGCCGGGCTCGGCAAGATGTCGGCCTTTCTGCGCCAGCCGCGCTACGCCAATGCGAACTGCTTTGCTCAACCGTCGACCGCCGCCGGCCGCGATCTGATGATCGCGACGGGCTTTCGGCCGATCGCGAGTTTTCAACCGGATCTCTGGTGCTACGAACGGCCGTGGAAACGGCTGCCGGTGGATACCTGCGGATTCAATTTGTCACGAGGGAGCATTTCCGATGCACGGCACCAGACCGCCTAAGCCGCCCGCACGCGCCATTTCCGTTCGACTCGCGCGCGATCCCAACGACCTCATGACGGTGACCGCAATCCGCTCGGCGGTCTATCTTGCCGAGCAGGATTGCCCGATCGAGGAAGAGTTCGACGGCAACGATCTCTGTGCGGCGCACTTCCTCGGCTATATCGGCAATGAGCCGGCGGGATGCCTGCGCGTCCGCTTCTTCGGCGAGTTCGCCAAGATCGAGCGGCTCGCGGTTCGCCACCAGTTTCGCCGCACCCGCGTCTCGTTCAAGCTGGTGCAGGCCGCCGTCGACTACATCAAGCGCAAGGGATTCAAGAAGATTTACGGCCTCGCGCAGGACAGGCTGGTCAATTTCTGGGCGCATTTCGGCGGCCGGCCGCTCGAGGGCGGGCGCAAGGTCACGTTCTCGGATTTCTCCTATACCGAGATGGTATTCGACATCGAGCCGGGTCCCGACGCGATCACGCTCCAGAGCGATCCCTATGTGATCATCCGCCCCGAGGGCGACTGGGACCGGCCGGGCGTGCTGGATTTGTCGGCCGAGCGCGAGGTGACGTCGCCCTTGCGCAATCTGGCCGGGGCATGATTCCGGGCGCCCCGGCGCTGAACCCAGCGGATCCGCCGATCCTTGTCTGCGCCGACCTGCAGGTCCAGCATCTGTGCGGCCACGGCAGTGCGGGCGACGCAGTTGCGCGCTGCCTGGCGCTGCTCGAATTGTGGCGGGCGCAGTGGTGGCCGGTGCTGCACCTGAAGCGGATCGCGCAGGCCGCATGGTTCGATCGGGGCTCCCAGCTCACCGAATGGGCCGCCGAGTTCCGGCCGCAGCCGGGCGAGATGGTGTTCGAGCATCCGCTGCCGTCGGCCTACAGCTCCTCGCGCTTTGCCGACTACATGGCGAGCATGCGGAGCGTTCATTGCCTGGTGGCGGGATGTTCCCTCGACGAAACCATATTGGCGACCGTCATCGAAGGATATCATCGCGGTCACCGCTTCTGCGTGGCCGGTGACGCCGTGACCTGCGCGCATTCGGCCGCTGATGGTGCCGAAGAGCATTGCGCATCGATGCTGCGGGCGATCGGCAAATTCGCATGCATCGAGCGTGGCGTCGACCTGATCGAGGCGGCAGCGAGCGAGGCCTGACGCGCCGGTGTCAGTGCTGCCGGTCGACCCTGACGACGCGTCCTTTTTCGATCGCCAGCGCCAGCTTGCCATGCTTCAGCGACAAGGCCGCTTCGCCGAACAGCTCACGGCGCCAGCCGTGCAGGGCGGCGACCTCGGCCTGGTCGTCGGCCGCGATCTGCTCGAGGTCGTCGACGGTGGCGATCACCTTGCTTGCCACCGCATGCCGCTCCGAAGTCATGCGCAGCAGCACCTTCAGGAGCTCGACGATCGCAGCGCCGTTGGAATTGTTGCGCGGCTTTTCCAGCTTCGGCAGGGAGTGCGGATCGCGGGCGAGGCCGCGCTGCACGGCGGCGATGATGTCGCCGCCCCATTTCGAGCGGTCGAAGCCTTTCGGCAGCGAGCGCAGGTTGGCTAGCCTTTCGATCGATGTCGGGGCGTGGGTGACGATGTCGCCGATCGCATCGTCCTTCAGCACGCGGCTGCGCGGCACGTCGCGGCTCTGCGCCTCCTTTTCGCGCCAGGCCGCGACCTCCATCAGGATCGCCAGCTCTTTCGGCTTGCGCACCCGCGTCTTCAGCCGCTCCCACGCCCGTTCGGGGTGGAAGTCGTAGGTGCGCGGCGAGGTCAGAACCTCCATCTCTTCGCTGACCCAATTGTTGCGGCCGCGCTTGCGCAAGTCGTCATCGAGCCTGGCGAAGACGTCGCGCAGATGGGTGACGTCGGAGACCGCGTAGTGCATCTGCTCCTTGCTGAGCGGACGGCGCGACCAGTCGGTGAAGCGATGCGTCTTGTCGGGCCGGTGCCCGGTCACGCGCTCGACCAGCTGGTCGTAGGCGATGCTGTCGCCATAGCCGAGCACCATGGCCGCCACTTGCGTGTCGAAGATCGGGTGCGGGATGATGCCGGCGAGGTGAAACACGATCTCGATGTCCTGCCGGGCCGCATGAAACACCTTCAGCACGGCCTCGTTGGACATCAGGTCGAAGAACGGCTTGAGGTCGATCCCCTCGGCCAAGGCGTCGATGACGACGGCCTCGTCGGGGCTCGCCATCTGCACGACGCAGAGCAGGGGGTAATAGGTCGACTCCCGCAGGAACTCGGTATCGACGGTGATGACGCGGTGTTTGGCGAGCCGCCCGCATGCGTCCGCGAGCTCCGAAGTCGTCGCAATCAGATGTTGATCCATGCACAGTCCATGACGCTCCCGGCGCTGCCGGCCGGTCCGTCAGCGGAACCCGCAGCGGGCGGGGCCGGACAGGCGGACCGAAAGGCAGCGCTGGAATTTGCCTTCCTGTGCCCAACGGTTTCCGAAGCGCGTGTCGGGACGCCCGAGGCGGGCTTCGGAAACCGGGGCACAGACCAACGCGTCGGCCGAAAGCGCTGATAAGTCAAGGGCCTTTGGGGAAATTTGTGAGGATTGCATGCGGTCCGGCCGGCTTTCTGCCCGGCCGGACCGAGGCATCGCGTCCGCCGATGGCGGCCGCAATGTTCGCGAGCGGATTGCTGTTGCGCGTGATCAGTAGTGGCGGACGTGCCTGGACGGGCGGCGTCCGGAAGGGACGGCCAGCACCGCAAGGCAAAGGGCGATCATCATCAGACCCATGAATTCGAAGGCAAGCGCGTCCATGGAAATTCCCCCAACAGCGTCGCTAGACTTGTCGGGGTCGCGTTGAGCGTTCCTTAATTTGCCGCCTTGGCCGAGGCGCGCGCGATTCGATGGTGCACGCTCCCTTAACAAGCGCGGTTAATGCTTCAGGTGCCGCAGAAGGTCTGCGTCACGCGCTGGTCCGCCTCGGGCGGCTCGGCATATGCCGCAAAGGCGGCCTGGTCTTCGAACGGCATCGACAGCACGGTCAGAAGCTCCTCGAAGGGGGCGTAATCGTCGTCCCGCATGGCCGCCTGGATCACGGCCTCGACGCGATGGTTGCGCGGAATGAAGGCCGGGTTGACCCGGTGCATCGCATCGCGCCGCTCCGCCGGCGCTTGCTGCTCAAGCGCGGTGCGCTGGCGCCATCGCGCGGCCCACTCGTCGAACATGGTGGGATCGATGAAGAGGCCGCGGACGTGTTCGTCATTGTCGGCATCAAGCGCGGCATCGCCGAGGCGGCGGAATGTGTTGGTGAAGTCCGCCTGGTTCCTGGTCATGGAGTCCAGAAGATCCTGCACCAATGCCTCGTCGCCGTCGCGTTGCGTGAACAGGCCGATCTTGGCGCGCAGACCCGCCTGATAGGCGGTGGTGAACTTGTCGGCGAATTCGCCGAGCGCAAATTGCGCCTGCTCGATGGCCTTGTCCTGTTCGTCGGAGAACAGCGGCAGCAGGCATTCGGCGAGCCGCGTCAGGTTCCACAGCGCGATGCGCGGCTGGTTGCCATAGGCGTAGCGGCCCATCTCGTCGATCGAGGAAAACACCGTCGCCGGATTGTATTCGTCCATGAAGGCACAGGGGCCGTAATCGATGGTCTCGCCTGAGATCGAGGTGTTGTCGGTGTTCATCACGCCGTGGATGAAGCCGACCAGCAGCCATCGGGCGACCAGATCGGCTTGCCGCGCAATCACGGCGTCCAGCAGCGCGTGGTAGGGACGGTCCACCCCGGCGAGCTCCGGATAGTGGCGGCCGATCACGTGGTCAGCAAGATGGCGTACGCCGTCGGTATCGCCGCGCGCGGCGAAGAACTGGAAGGTGCCGACGCGGATATGGCTTGCCGCAACGCGAGTCAGCACAGCGCCCGGCAGCACGGTCTCGCGTATTACGCCTTCGCCCGACATCACGGCGGCAAGGCAACGCGTGGTGGGGATACCGAGCTTGAACATAGCTTCGCTGACGACGTATTCGCGCAGGACCGGCCCGAGCGCCGCGCGCCCGTCGCCGCGGCGTGAGAACGGGGTCGGGCCGGAACCCTTGAGCTGGATGTCGCGGCGGATGCCGTCCCTGTCGATGACCTCGCCGAGCAGGATGGCGCGGCCGTCGCCGAGCTGCGGCACGAAATGGCCGAACTGGTGGCCGGCATAAGCCATGGCGATGGGTTCTGCGCCCTCGGGCAGGCGTTTTCCCGAGAGGATCTCGGCGCCCTCCGGCGTCGACAGCTGGTCCGGATCGAGCCCGAGCTGGATGGCAAGCTCCCGGTTCAGCTTGATCAGGCGAGGGGCCGCAACGGGGGTTGGCGCCACGCGGGCGAAGAAATTCGCCGGCAGGGCCGCGTAGGTATGCTCGAACGGGAAATGCAGCGTCATGGGCTGAAGATAGGCGCGGGAGGGGCCTTTTTCGAGCCCAAAACAGGCCCCTCATTCGGTTGCCGCACCCCGTTCCGTCGGGTAAACCCTCCCGCAATTCGGGACCGGCTTTAGCCCCCGATTCGATCCCTCCGACAGCTGTTTTCTGGAAATTCCATGCATCGTTACCGGTCCCACACCTGCGGCGCGCTCCGCGAGAGCCACATTGGCGAACAGGTCCGCCTGTCCGGCTGGTGCCACCGCATCCGCGACCATGGCGGTGTGCTGTTCATCGACCTGCGCGACCACTACGGGCTAACGCAAGTCGTCGCCGACCCGGACTCGCCGGCGTTCAAGACCGCCGAAAAGCTTCGCTCGGAATGGGTGGTGCGGATCGACGGCAAGGTGCGGCGGCGTCCCGAGGGCACCGACAATCCGGAACTGTCGACCGGGACCGTCGAGATCTACGTCAGCGAGATCGAGGTGCTGGGCGCTGCGGACGAGTTGCCGATGCCGGTATTCGGCGAGCAGGAATACCCTGAAGACATCAGGCTGAAATACCGCTTCCTCGACCTGCGCCGCGAGAAGCTGCACCAGAACATCATGACCCGCGGCGCGATCATCGATTCCATGCGCAAGCGGATGAAGGAGGCCGGCTTCTTCGAGTTCCAGACGCCGATCCTGACCGCGTCCTCGCCGGAAGGCGCGCGCGACTTCCTGGTGCCCTCGCGCATCCATCCCGGCAAGTTCTACGCGCTGCCGCAGGCGCCGCAGCAGTACAAGCAGCTCCTGATGATGTCGGGCTTCGACCGCTACTTCCAGATCGCGCCGTGCTTCCGCGACGAGGATCCGCGCGCCGACCGCCTGCCCGGAGAATTCTACCAGCTCGACGTCGAGATGAGCTTCGTCACGCAGGACGACGTGTTCGCTGCGATGGAGCCGGTCGTCACTGGCGTGTTCGAGGATTTTGCCAAGGGCAAGCCGGTCACCAAGGGCTGGCCGCGGATTCCCTTTGCCGAGGCGATCCGCAAATACGGCACCGACAAGCCCGACCTTCGCAATCCCATCCACATGCAGGAAGTCTCCGAGCATTTCCGCGGCTCCGGCTTCAAGGTTTTTGCGCGCATGCTGGAAGATCCGAAGAATCAGGTGTGGGCGATTCCGGGCAAGGGCGGCGGCTCGCGCGCATTCTGCGACCGCATGAACTCCTGGGCGCAGGGCGAGGGCCAGCCGGGTCTCGGCTACATCATGTGGCGCGAAGGCGGCGAGGGGGCAGGTCCGCTCGCCAACAATATCGGGCCCGAACGCACCGCCGCGATCCGCGATCAGCTCGGCCTGAAGGAAGGCGATGCCGCGTTCTTCGTCGCCGGCGATCCGGACAAGTTCTGGAAGTTCTCCGGCCTTGCGCGCACCAGGCTCGGCGAGGAGCTGAACCTGATCGACAAGGACCGGTTCGAGCTCGCCTGGATCGTCGACTTCCCGATGTACGAGTACAACGAGGAAGACAAGAAGGTCGACTTCTCGCATAATCCGTTCTCGATGCCGCAGGGCGGCCTCGAGGCGCTGCAGACGCAGGATCCGCTCACCATCATGGCGTTCCAGTACGACATCACCTGCAACGGCTACGAGATCGCCTCGGGCGGCATCCGCAACCACCGGCCCGAGGCGATGGTGAAGGCGTTCGAGATTGCAGGCTATGGCGAGAAGGACGTCGTCGAGCGCTTCGGCGGCATGTACCGCGCGTTCCACTACGGCGCCCCGCCGCATGGCGGCATGGCGGCCGGCGTCGACCGCATCGTGATGCTGCTCTGTGGCACGACGAACCTGCGCGAAATCTCGCTGTTCCCGATGAACCAGCAGGCGGTGGACCTGATGATGGGCTCACCCTCAGAGGTCGCGCCGAAGCAGTTGCGCGAGCTTCACATCCGGCTCAATCTGCCGCAAAACTAAGACAAATCTCCGATATCTTGCATCGGGGCGGAGGAAGTCCGCGGGGGAAGCGTGCATGTCGTATTCTGATGAACTCCATGCCGCGGCATTGGCCTATCACCGGCTGCCGCGGCCGGGCAAACTCGAAATCCAGGCCACCAAGCCGCTCGCCAACCAGCGCGACCTGGCGCTGGCCTATTCGCCGGGCGTGGCCGCCGCCTGCACCGAGATCGCGAAGAATCCTTCGGAAGCAGCCTCCCTGACCGCGCGTGCCAACCTGGTTGCGGTCGTCTCCAACGGCACCGCCGTGCTGGGCCTCGGCAATATCGGCCCGCTTGCCTCCAAGCCGGTCATGGAAGGCAAGGCGGTGCTGTTCAAGAAGTTCGCCGGTATCGACGTCTTCGACATCGAGATCGCCGCCGATACCATCGAGCGCGTGGTGGAGACCGTTGCGGCGCTGGAGCCGACCTTCGGCGGCATCAACCTGGAGGACATCCGCGGGCCCGAATGCTTCGAGATCGAGGCGCAGCTGAAAGAGCGCATGAAGATTCCGGTCTTTCATGACGACCAGCATGGTACCGCAATCATCGTCACGGCTGCGATCGTCAATGGGCTGCTGCTCAACGGCAAGAAGCTGGGCGATGTGAAGATCGTCGCCTCCGGCGCCGGCGCCGCTGCGATCGCGACCCTCAACCTCCTCGTCTCCATGGGCGCCAAGCGCAGCAATATCTGGGTCTGCGACATCGACGGCGTCGTGCACGAGGGGCGCAACACCCAGATGGACCGCTGGAAGGCCGTCTATGCCCAGAAGACGGACAAGCGCACGCTCGGTGATGTGATCGGCGGCGCGGATATCTTCATCGGCTTGTCGGCGCCGAACGTGCTCAAGCCCGACATGGTCAAGCAGATGGCCGACAAGCCGCTGGTGATGGCGCTCGCCAATCCCGTGCCGGAAATCATGCCCGAAGAGGCGCGGGCGGCGCGCCCGGATGCGATGATCTGCACCGGGCGATCCGACTTCCCGAACCAGGTCAACAACGTGCTGTGTTTCCCCTTCATCTTCCGCGGCGCGCTCGACGTCGGCGCCACCGCGATCAATGAGGCGATGAAGCACGCGGCAGTCGACGCCATCGCCCAGCTGGCGCGCGATCCGCCGTCCGATGCGGTCGCGCAAGGGTTCGATACGGGGGAGACGCAAGGCTTCGGTCCGGGCTCGCTGATTCCGAGCCCGTTCGATCCGCGCCTGATTTTGCGCATTGCGCCGGCGGTGGCAAAGGCGGCGATGGATTCCGGCGTCGCGTCGCGGCCGATCAGGAATTTCGAGGAATATTCCGCGCAGCTGCAGCGCTACTCGTTCCGCTCCGGCCTCACCATGAAGCCGGTATTCGCCAAGGCGAAGGCCCAGCCGGTGCGCGTGGTCTACGCCGAAGGCGAGGACGAGCGCGTGCTGCGCGCGACGCAGGTGGTGCTGGAAGAGAAGATCGCGCGGCCGATCCTGGTCGGACGTCCGTCCGTGGTCGAGGCGCGGATCGAGCGGTTCGGCCTCTCGATCAGGTCGGGCCGGGATTTCGACCTCGTCAATCCCGAAGACGATCCGCGCTACCGCGCCTATGTGCAGTCCTATATCGACATTGCGGGCCGGCGCGGCGTCACGCCCGATGCCGCGCGCACGGTGGTGCGGACCAACAACACGGTGATCGCCGCGCTCGCGGTGGCGCGCGGCGAGGCCGACGCCATGCTCTGTGGCGTCGGAGGCCGCTATATGAGCCATCTGCGCCATGTCCGCGACATCGTCGGATTCCTGCCCGGCGTCAGCGAATATGCGGCGCTGGCGCTGCTCATCACCAGCAAGGGCGCCTATTTCATCGCCGACACCCAGGTGCGGCCGAATCCGAGCGCCGAAGAACTGGCGGAGGTGGCCTCGCTCGCCTCGCTGCATGTGCAGCGATTCAACATCAATCCGAAGATTGCCTTCGTGTCGCATTCCGATTTCGGCAGCTATGACACGGAATCGTCACGTAAGATGCGGCGGGCGACGCAGCTGCTGAGGGAGAAGCATCCGGAGATCGAGGCCGACGGCGAGATGCAGGGCGATACCGCGCTGTCGGCCGCGGCGCGGACGCTGGTGTTGCCACAGTCCAATCTGGAAGGCGACGCCAACATTCTGATCATGCCGAACCTCGATACGGCCAACGTTGCCTATCAGATGATCAAATCGCTGGCCGACGCCTTGCCGGTCGGCCCGATCCTGATCGGGCCGGCGCGACCGGTTCACATCCTGACCAAGTCGGTGACGGCGCGCGGCATCCTCAACATGACGGCCGTCGCCGCCGTGGAGGCCCAGGAGCGGGCGGGCCGCCAGCAGCCGAGCTTGTTTGGCTGAACAATGTCCGAACCGGGGAGCGATTTGCGGATTCATTGATGATTTGAAAAGCGGAAGCGGAACGCCCATAATCGTAGCCGCGACGTCCGCTTTTGAATTTTGAGAGGCCTGTCATGCCAGCGTTGATTACTTTCGGGCGGATTTTGTTTGCAGTGCTGTTCGTCTATACCGGCGCCACAAAGCTGTTCGCCGTCCAGGCTACCTCCGATTTCATCGCCTCCAAGGTACCGATCCCGGCGCTGTTCGCGCCCTACATGGCGCAACTCGAGAGCGTGACCGGAATGACCACGCCGCAAATGCTGGCGATCGGCGTCGGTGCCTTCGAGGTCATCGCGGGGCTGATGATCGCGCTCAATTTCCTGGCGCGGTTCTTTGCGATCCTCATGATCATTTTCGTGCTGGTGGCGACCTTCTACTTCCACGATTTCTGGAACCAGGCGCCGCCCGAGAACGGCAAGACGCTGATCGAAGCGCTGAAGAACCTCTCGCTGATCGGCGCGCTGTTCATCATTGCCGGCTACGGCAAGGGCCCGCGCTCGGTCGAGCCGGCTTACGGGGACGTATAGCGACTAGCCGCGCCGCCACGGTGTGACGCTGACGCCGTCGGCGGGATCGAGCATTTGGGCTTCGCCCGGCTTCAGCCCATGTGAGCGAAGGACTTGCTGCGGCGTCCGAGGGCCGACGCCCGGGAAACAGGGCTCACCGCCGGGCAGCCGGACGTTGACTGCCACCGAAAGCCAGAACGCATCGTAGCGGTCCATGAACATGTCGAACACGGCGGGACCGCCGATGATGGCGATGGTTCCGGCGGTGACACCGATGCGCTCGCTGGCCTGCTCGAACGCGATGCCCGCCGGGTTCCAGAGCAGGGCCTTCGGATTCGATGGATCAGGCTCGGTCGAAGCAACCCTGCGGGTCAGGATGATTCGCTTGCGCTTCGGCGAGTTCGGCTGATCCTCATGGGAATTGCGTCCGTGCACGATCAGCGCGGCGCGGTCGAGGGCGGCGGTGAAGAAGCGCTTGTCGCCCTCGAACTTCAGTTCGTCCGGCATGACGTTCTGCGCGTTGGCCAGCATGCCATCGCCGGAGACGATGACATAGCCTTCGAAACGCAACGCCGGCATCGCGGATGCTGGGTGCGTGACTATTCCGAGACCGTCGTCACGACGCTGCTGAGCGGGCGAGAGCTCATGGTCGGCAGCTTGAGCTCCTTGATGACGGCTTCGTCATATTGCGGCAGGGTCTGAACGGGCGTCTTGGCGCGCATGGCGACGACCTTGTAGCCGCCCTCCTTCAGCCGCTTCAGGAGGTCAGGAAGTATTTCCGCGGTGTGCTTCTGATAGTCGTGCATGAGAAGGATGCCCTTGCCCTTCTTCTCGAGCCCCTTCATCACGAGATCCATGGGCTTCGATCCGCGGTACTTGAAGTCGAAGGAATCGATATCGCAGGAGAAGCTCGCAATGTTGCGCTCGCCGACATAAGTGAGCATTTCCGGCGGGTGCTGCAGGGCGGGGAAACGGAAGAAGGGTGCCGGCGAAGCGCCGCCCAGCGCCCATTTCACCGCGCTGAAGCCCTTCTCGATTTCCTCCTTGCGCTGCTCCTCGCTGAGCTTCTTGTTGACCAGCGGTATATGCGACCACGTATGCGTGCCGACCGTGTGGCCGGCCGCGTACACTTGCTTGATGATCTCCGGATAGTAGGTCGCGTGCTTGCCGATGGTGAAGAAAATGCCGGTGGTGCATTCCTCGGCAAGCGCCTTGAGCACCGCGGGTGTGTTGTTGAGCCACGGCCCGTCGTCGAATGTCAGCACCACTTCCTTCTCCTTCAGGAAGTCGAGTTCCTTGAAGTGCTCGAAGCCGAACCCCGGACCGCCTGTGGTGTCGATCTCGACGGTACGGCTGACCCCGAGCGCGTTGGGATTGGTGCAGGCCGCGCGTGCGGGCTGTCGCGGTTGTGCTGCTGCCGCGGCCGGTGCCGGGGCGGTTGCGGCGGCTGGCGCTGCAGCAGCGGCCGGCTTGGCTGGCAGCGCTTGCGACCACGCAGCGCTGGAGGCGAGCAACGAGACCATGCTCGCAACTATGAGACCTGCCGCAATACGCATGTTGTTTTCCCTGAGTTTTCCCTTTGCCGGGGCGACTGGCGTCAGCCGGCCCGGTCAATTCCTGCCCCCGTCGGATACTAGCCTAGTTGGAGAGGCTCCGCCAACGCAACGACGCCGAAGACACAGCGAAGAATTTGTCGGCAGCCCGGTTAACTACGGGACCTCAGGAAGCCGCGAGCGCCCGGGCGACCGAGGTCATCACGCGCGTGTCCGTCGGCTCGACGTTCTGGGGAAAGACCTCGGCAATATATCCCGCGCGGTCGATCAGGTATTTGTGGAAGTTCCAGCGCGGAACCTCCCTGGGCCGCGCCTCTGCCGCCCATTTGTAGAAGGGATGGGCGTTCGGTCCCTTCACGACGACCTTGCCCGCGATCGGGAAGGTGATGCCGTAGTGATGCTGCGCGGTCTCCGCGATCTCCCTGGACCCGCCCGGCTCCTGTCCGCCGAAATCGTTGGAAGGCACGGCGATGATGACGAGGCCGCGGTCGCGAAACTCGCTCCACAATTGCTGCAAGCCCGCATATTGCGGAGTGTAGCCGCATTGCGAGGCGGTGTTGACGATGAGCAGCGGACGGCCGGAATATTCAGCGAGCCTGATGTCGCCGCCCGACAGCGCCGGGAACGAGAACGCATAGGCAGATACCCTGCTCATATTGTCCTGGCTCACGTTGCCTTGGGCTCGCGCAGTACGGGAGCAGGAGGGCTCGGCGGCTGCGACCAGCGCTGCGGCAATGAATGTCCTGCGATCGATCATGGCCATCCCCAAACAGGATTGACGGGTAGCGAACATAGCGCGCCGGCGTGCCGGCGGCCTTCAACAAGCCGTTACGATCTGGCCGGGCACCAGGGCAGCGGGAGCAACGGCATGTAGTGGTTGTTCCACTCGCAGATCGACTGCGGACCGGTGCGCTTGAAGGCGAATTTCGCTGGCTCGGCCTGGCCGATGGCCAGATGCAGGCCGAACAGGGCCATCGCCGTCGCGTAGGTCCATCTGGCGAAGCGCAGGTCGCTTAGCCGATCGAGCAGGATGGCGCCGGACAGGATGATCAGGGGATCGGTGAAGATGAAGTATTCCGACTTCAGACCGCGCCGCACGCCCAGCGTATCGATTCCGATGGCGGCAAGCAGCAGCGTCAGCGCCTGCAGCGCAGTGAGGCGTTCGCCGCGCCGCCAGGCCATCACGATGCCGGGTACGATCAGCCAGGTCAGGAAAACGGTCGGACGCGCCGAGGAATGCAGCACGAAGGTGTAGCGGGCGAGCACCGAGCCGATACCCTCGATCAGCAGGCGGACGATGCCTGAAATTCCCGCACCGCTCGCGACGTCGCCGGTCGCGGCGTCGGCGAAGGTCAGCATTTTCTCCAGGGGATTGGCGATCGCGATCACGTTGCGGCTGTCGTGGGCGAGATAGAGCAGCAGCAGCGTGAGTGAGGCGCCCGTGACGATCGCAAATGTCGAGGCGAGCGTTTCGGCGGCACTGACCCGCCAGAGCGCGGCATAGGCGATCATGCAGGCGCCGATCAGCAGCGCCAGCGCCAGCTGATAGACGCCGTAGCGCCCGAGCAGGAGCGGGCGGAAATGCGCGGCATCGATCAGTGTGCGGTCGAAGCCGGTGGCGATCAGCGGCCAGGCCATGGCGACGGCGATGCCGGCGATGACGGCGCTGGCCGCCGTGACCAGCCACGCGGCCGGGCCGCCGCGCCAGAACGCGACGCTTGCGCTATCCCGGCTGCCGAACGGCAGGATCATGAGCGGCAGAGCGCCGATCGCCAGGATCGCCTGCACCTTGTTCTCGAGGCCGAGCATGCACAGCACCGCGGCAAGTCCGAGCGCGAGCGGGCGGCCGAGGCTGGCGCGCCGTCCGGCGGCGATGAGGACCATCAGCGCGAAGATCACCGGCAGCGCGGCAATCAGCTCGCTGCGCAGGATCCGCGAATGCACGGCCATCCCGCCGGAAAACGCGAACGCCAGCGTCGCCAGCAGCGCAACGCGCCTGTCGCGCACCATGGCGCGCATCAGCGCGGCGAACAGGAGCACGCTGCCCGCCGCGATCAGGAACGCCAGGACGCGTCCGGCGCGCACGGCACGCGTCATCGCGGCATCGAAGGCTGCGACGTCGGTCGCCGATGGCATTGACGACAGCGACCACGCATCGAGCAGGCCGAGGGCGTGCAGAAACCCGAACCAGTGCTTGACGGTGAGGATCGTGAGGTAGGCGGTGTGGTCGAAGAAATGCTGCGGCTTGCCGTCGTTCATGGCGAGCGCGTTGTAGATCACCATGAAATCCATGTCGGCGTTGCGCCAGTAGACGATGGCATAGCCGAACAGGAAGAACGACAAGGCAAGGCCGGCGACGATGGCGATGAGCCCGCCGCGCCAGCCGAGGAAGGTCAGCCGGTCGAACGCATCCTTGCGCGCGCCGGCCGAGGCTGCCGTTGCAACGGGAGAGAGCTCATCCATGGCGGCGGTTTAGCACAGAAGCCAAAGCCCGCCAGATGAGCGCTAGCGCAGGCGGACGATGAAGTCGGTGCCTTCGCCGGTTTCACCCTGGTTGATGCCGTGGTCGGAGACCATGATCGAGCCGCCGGTCGTGAGCGCCTCGGCGATCTTTGCCATGACATCCGGCGGGATCGTGATGCGGTCCAGCGCCTCGGCCGGGCTGTTGGCGTTCGGCACGGCCGGCTTGACCGTCGGCGGAACCGCTCGGGCGACCTTGCGGCGCCGCGTGGCGCGCTCGTCCTCGTCGGCCCGATGCGCGTTGCGCGCGGTGACCGGCAGCGACACCACCGACCAGCGCAGCGCATTCGGGTCGCTCTTGTCGACCTCCGCGGTGAACACATGCGTTCCCAAAAGCTTGTCGCTCGGCGCGATGGTCACCGGCACGTCGAACACCGGCTTGAAGTTCTGCCGCACATAGAGCTTGCCATCCTTGCGGCTGATGAAGACGGCGACCTGGCCCTCGCGCTTGAGCTCAGACTTGGCTTTCTCCACGCCGGGCAGGCGTGAGGCATCCTTCTTTGCCGGCGCCTCGGTGACGGCCTTCTCGGCCGGCGCGGCAGCCGCGGCGGGTTCGGCCGGCTTCGGCTCGATGGTCTTGATCGGCTCGGCTGCGGCCTCGGCCTTCGGCTCGGCGAGCTTCTGCTCGGCATTCGCGCTTACCGAGGCCGGGCTGGACTTAACCTCGCCGGTCACGATCTCGGCGGGCTTGGCTTCCGCCGTGTCGTCGGAAGTCGCCGCATCTGCCGCGTTGGCGGTTGCCGGCTTTGCCTCCACGGCCTTTGCGACCTCCTGCTTGATCGCAGTCTCGGCCGCGCCGGACGCGCCGGCGGGCGAAGCGTCCGACATGGTCACGGCCGCGTTGGCCGTCAGCACGCCGCTGGCGTCAGCCGTGTGCAGGCGCGCGTGCCCGACGGTCGAGCGAAGCTCGAGCCGGGCGTCGGCGGTATCGGCGGGCTTGCCGGCTTCGTGCGCGGCGTCGGCGCCCTTGTCGGACTTTACGCCGAGCGGCGCTTCGACCTGGGGAGCCTCCTCGACGACCGGTTGCGGCACGACCTTTTGCGTGACCAGCAGCGGGTGAGAGAAGGGCGCCGGCGTGATCTCGCCCGGCGTGACCAGCACCCGCGCGCCCATCCTGGTCCAGACCCACATCTTCTGCGCGAAGGCCATCGGCATGCGTATGCAGCCGTGCGAGGCCGGATAGCCCGGCAGCACGCCCTGGTGCATTGCCACACCCGACCAGGTGATGCGCTGCATGTAGGGCATCGGCGCGCCGCTATAGATGTTGGAATGATGCATCTTGTGCTTCTGGATGATGCTGAACACACCCATCGGCGTCGGATGAGACTTGGTGCCGGTCGAGACCGGGCCCTCGGCGAACAGGCCGTTGGAATCGTAGACGCGGATCTTCTGCTGCTCGATCGAGATCGAGATGATGAGCGGGCCCTTCGGCTTGGCGCCGGCAGCGTTTTCCTTCTCCGCGGCCTGGGTCTTCTTGTCGATGATCGTGCGCTTGACCTTCGGCTTGCGCGGCTGCGGCGGGTAGTAGTAGCCCGGGTTGAAATCATTCCAGTAGTACAGCGCAGCTTCAGCTGGGGAGGCGCCGGCGATTGCGCCGGCGGCGGTCAGGATAATGGCGACGCTTGCAGTGGAAATCCGATGTCCGCTCACGCGAGTAATTCCCTAGAATCCGATCGCAGTCTTGCAGTTTGTTGTCGCAGACGCCATCCGCGTTCACCAGCGTAAGGCTTAAAATCGCTGCGGTTTTCGTTCCAAGCGTAGCAGAAAAGCCTCACATTCTGTTAAACCACCACTGGTAGCAGGCAACCTTCGCTCTTCCGATGCGGCACCGCAGCACTACATAGGCCGCGAGCATCACCCTTGGAGCGTTTCATGCCAGCCGAAGCTACCTGTCCAGATGACAACCTGCCGAAGGAGAGGCGCCCGTTTGCGGTGGCCTTCGCCCTTATCCTGACGGCACTCTCCGCATCGGGCCTCGCGGCACCAGCGCAGGCTGCGGACGAGCCGGACCTCGTGTTCCGCCGCTCAACGGTGTTCAAGCTGCTCAGCCCCAACGACAAGCTTGCGACGTATGGCGTCGACGACCCCGAGGTCGAGGGCGTGGCCTGCCACTTCACCGTGCCGGAAAGGGGCGGCTTCAAAGGCTGGCTGGGCCTGGCCGAGGAAGTCTCGGACATCTCGCTGGCATGCCGCCAGATCGGTCCGGTCCGCTTCAAGAACAAGCTGGAGCAGGGCGACGACATGTTCCGCAAGCGCCGCTCGCTGTTCTTCAAGAAGATGCAAATCGTTCGCGGCTGCGATGCCAAGCGCAACGTACTGGTGTACATGGTCTATTCGGACCGGTTGATCGAAGGCTCGCCGAAAAATTCCACCTCCTCGGTGCCGATCATGCCCTGGGGGGCCGCCGACGCCGCGGTGCAGAAATGCGGTGAATTCGTCCAGTAGGTTAGGACCGGACGCGAAGATCTTGCTTTAGCGCTGCTGCGGCGCCTTGCGGGTCCGCGGTCCGGCGCGCACCCTTGTGTCGCGGCAGCCCACGAGGTGCAGCAGCTGCTGCGGCGAGGAGACATTGCCGTGGTAGCTGAAGCTGCCTTGCTGCGACATGGCCCCGCAATCGGTCGGTTGCCCTGCCTGCATCTGCTTGGCGATACCCACGCCCGACGAGCCCTTACCCTGCATCTGCTCAACAATCGGCTTGCCGATCTTGCGCGAGGTCTTACTGCCAACATCGTTGTTGCCATTGCCCACGACGGCGATCCCTGTGCTGATAAAGAGATGTTGTTGACGAACCGGATGTAACGCGCAGTCTGCCCACAAAGTTGCACGCTATCTCTTAGGTCGCTCGGGAATCGGATCGGGTTCAGCGCTGTCCACAGCAAGTCACAATTCGCTCGGCCATTGACCCAGCCGGTTTGGCCAATGGCCGACGACGCAAATGTCATCATGCGCATTCTCTGAAATCATTGGATTTTTTGCCGCAATATTTCGTCGTGGCCGCGGCGACGAAACAATTCTCCCCGTCACGAAACCATTTTCCCCTTGTGGTGCAGATATCCGGAAACAGCCCTTGGCTATCAAGCTGCCCAACCAAGCGGCGCCGATCGCCGGACCCGGAGACAGATCGATGCGGACCCTCAGCTTCATCCTTGCCTTCGCCTTCGTGCTCGCCGGTCCCTCGATGGCTGGATCGGCGGACGATTTGCCGGCTGCCGGCGCCTTCGCCTATAACGGCGCGCCCGCCGCCAATTCCGCGCCGCTCGTGCTTGCAGCGCGCCACTAGGTCCGAGCCGATCAAGTAGAGTCCAAGGCCATCATGCTCCTTCGTTCCTGCATCGCCGCGATCGCCACTTCGCTCATCCTCATCGGCTCGGCACAGGCGCAGATGCGCTCCCAGCCAAGGCTTCCCGATCCGCGCGGCGAGTTCGTGCGTCAGTGCGCGCCTCACATGGTAGGCCGCTGGGCGCATCCGGAATCCGTATGCGGCTGCCTGCACGACTATGCCGCCGCCACCGTCGAGGACAACGACCTGCGCGAAGCGCTGTTGCGCGGTATCAGCGAGACCGGCGTGCCGACCATCGAAACCCACTGGGTGCCGCCGGCCAAGCAATCGCAGATCGCGGCGACGTTCACCAAGATCGCAAAGCCCACCTTGCAGTGCATGTTCGAGCCCGCCCTGCCGCAGGCGAGCTCCGGCGGCTAGTCCGCTCGACATCCCCACAAGCCCTGCTGTAACCGTTGCCCCGACGCCGCGCCGATGCGTGCGGCCGAATCGAGGGAACGCGCATGTGGCGGGTGAGGATCCTCGCGCCGGTTCTGGCGCTGCTCGCCCAGTCGTTCGCCGCGCACGCCGCGCCGGACGAGGAGCTGCTCGGCAAGTCCGCCGGCTATCCCATCGGCACCCGCGCAACATGGTTTTACGACGAGCGCGTGCGAGTCGGTTCGTTCAGCCGGCTCGATGAAATCCTTCCCTACAACACGCTGCTGAAATCGGCGGTGCCGATGCCCTTGCCGAAGGCGGCCGACGCGCCGGCAATCGAGTATCTTTTCGCGGGCAGGGTGTATTCGATCGACGACTTCCTCATCCGTCAGCGCGTCACCGGCTTCCTGCTGATCAGGAACGGGGAGGTCATCGCCGAGCGCTATCAGTACGATCGCCGGCCGCGCCTTTGGCGAGAGTACCATCCGCAACATGCTGCGCATGGCCGCCGGCGTGAAATTCACCGAGGTGTATGACGGCAACGACGACCTGGCGCGTTTCACGCGGATTCGGGTCACGCAAGGCTCCGTGGCGGCGCTGAAAGCATTCGATGCCCGCGAATCGGCGCAGGGCGCGCGCTTCCATTATGCCTCCAGCCAGACCGTGGCGCTGACGGTGCTGCTTCGCGCGGCGACCGGAATGTCGCTGAGCGAATATCTGACGGCACGGCTGTGGCAGCCGATGGGCGCCGAGGCCGATGCGACCTGGGTGAGAACCCGTGACGGCACCGAGGCCGGCTCCGGCAATTTCAACGCCGGCCTGCGCGACTACGGTCGCCTCGGCATACTGCTCGCCAACGACGGCGCGCTTGACGGCAAGCAGATCGTTCCGAAGGACTATCTGCTGGAGGCGACCGACTGGCACCGCCAGCCGGATGCGTTCAAGCCGGGGATAGCGACGCCGTTCTTCGGCTATGGCTATCAGTTCTGGACGTTCCCCGGCGAGAAGCGCAAGTTCGCGCTGCTCGGCGTCTACGGGCAGTCGATCTTCATCGATCCCGGGCTGAAGCTCGTGATGGTCATCACAGCGGCGGCGAAGAACGCCAGCGTCGGCAAGGAATCGTTTGCCCGCGAGCGCGGCGCGCTGTGGCGCGGCGTCGTCGCGAAATACGGCAGCTGGTAGGCTCAGCGCGTCTTCGGCCCCAGCCGCGGCACGCATTTGCGGGTGCGCATCACGCCCGATGTCGTCATTTGCGCGCCCTTGATTTCCTTGATCTGGCCGGTCGGGCAGGAGCCGTCATCGACCATGACGCGCTGGCCGAGCCTGAGGTCGGCGATGTCCTGCTCGCGCGAGACGATGGTTTGCTGCGCCCACGCCTCCGTGCAGAAGGCAAGGCCGCCGAGCAGCGCGAGTGCGATACGCGAGTTCGTCATGTTCACTTGTTCTGGATCTTCAGGCCGTCGGGTCCGACATTGATCTGCAATCCATCCGGCTGCTTCTTGGCCTGGTAGAGGTTGAAGCCGAGCACGGCCACGGCGACGGCGAGCACGCCGATGATCAGATAGAGCACGTTCTTGTTGTCCGACACCCGGTTGTCCGCCATCCGGCCTCTCCGCGAGATGCTGCGGCGAATTGTATGGGCACGTCTGTGATTCTGAAAGGCGGCGCGGTCTCCACAAGGTCGGGGCAAATGTGCTTTGATCGCCCGATCGTGCCGCGAAGGAAAACAAACGAAAATGAACGCCGATACCCAACAGCGAATCCTCGATGCCGTCGACGCAGGTTTCGACGCGCAGCTTGCCACCACGGCCGACTTCGTCGCCATCCCCTCGACCCGCGGCGCGGAGGGGCCGTGCCAGGACATGATCGGCGACCTCTTGCGCCAGCGCGGCTATGAGGTCGACGACTGGCACATCGACATCGACGAGTTGAAAGATTTGCGCGGCTACGGCCCGATCGCGCATGATTTCTCCAGGGCGCGCAGCGTGGTCGGAACGTACCGGCCTGCGACCAACGCCGGCAAGTCGCTGATCCTGCAGGGCCATTGCGACGTGGTGCCGGCGGGGCCGCTCGACATGTGGGAGACGCCGCCTTTCTCTCCCGTCGTCAAGAACGGCCGGATGTACGGCCGCGGCGCCTGCGACATGAAATCGGGCACCATCGGCGCGCTGTACGCGCTCGATGCGATCAAGGCGGCAGGCTTGAAGCCGACCGCGCGGATTCACTTCCAGAGCGTGATCGAGGAGGAGTCTACCGGCGTCGGCGCGCTCTCGACCCTGCAGCGCGGCTATCGTGCCGACGCCTGCTTCATCCCGGAGCCCACCGGCGGGAAGATGGTGCGCTCGCAGGTCGGCGTGATCTGGTTTCGCCTGCGCGTGCGCGGCATTCCCGTGCATGTGGCGCAAGCGGGCTCGGGCTCCAATGCGATCATGGCGGCCTATCACCTCATCCACGCAATCCAGAAGCTCGAGATCGACTGGAACGAGCGCGCCAAGGCGGACAAGCATTTCAAGACGCTGGTGCATCCGATCAACTTCAATCCCGGGATCATCAAGGGCGGCGACTGGGCTTCCAGCGTGCCGGCCTGGTGCGACGTCGATTGCCGCATCGCCGTGCTGCCTGGCTGGTCGATCGCCGAATGCCAGAAGGAAATTCTGGCCTGCGTTTCCGCCGCCTCGCGCGATCACCGCTTCCTCTCCAACAATCCGCCCGAGGTCGAGTGGTCCGGCTTCCTGTCGGAAGGCTACGAGCTGACCAATTCCGCCGAGCCGGAGGCCGCGTTCGGCAAGGCGTTTTCCGCCGTCTATGGCGGCCAGGTGCAGGACCTCGCCTTCACCGCGCTGACGGACACGCGCTTCTACGGCCTCAACTACAACATCCCGAGCCTGTGCTTCGGCGCCAGCGGCGAGGCGATCCACGGTTTCAACGAATTCGTCGATCTGGACTCGCTGCGGAAGTCGACGAAGGCGACCGCGCTGTTCATCGCGGAATGGTGCGGCGTGGAGAAGGGATAGAACGCCGGAGCACCTGAGCCGCCGTGGAAAAGTAAAAGGCCTCCGCAAAACGCCGGAGGCCTTCACTTCACGAGGGGTACATCCGCCCTCGCTACACTCGATTATGCCTTTGCTTCTCTGGCGAGGCGCTCGGCTTTCAAGCGCGCATAGTTCGCGCGGAATGCAGCCTCGGCCCGTCTGCGTTCTTCCAGTGCCTGTCTTGCTTCGACGCGTTGCTTTTCCCGCCTCGCCTCCCGCTCCACGCTGGAGGCGGCTGGCTTCACCCGTTTTTCATAGGTCATGTCTGTCAACGCATTGTGACAAGAAAAGTTCCCTGCGGCAGCAGCTCTGCTGCCGCGCTATCGAGCCCAAGCTTGTTGAAGTTGGCGTGCTAGCGAACCGACTTCGAGCGTTGCCTCGCGCAATCTCGCGATCTCAAATCAGCCGACATTCAGCGCCTGGACCGAAGACTGTTTCACGACGGAGAACGGCTTCCGAGCGGTGCGTGGGGTGAAGTGGCAGTTGACGACGATGGGGTCGTGATCGCCGAGCGATTCCTTCTCGCGAACCAGGCCGGCCATCACCGCGCGCATGTTGAGCAGGTCCTGCGCCACGAAGGTGCAGTCCCGGTCATGGTTTATCTGGTCGCGCATGGCGGCCTCAGCCTCCATCATGCTGACCCTTAGGGCTTTGATCATTTTCCGTATTTCGTTGACGCGATTGTTCATGTCGGCCTCCATTTCGCAGGGAGCGCAGCATAAGAACAAATCGTGAACAGTTGGTCAAGAGGGCAATGCCGGAAAACGTTGCGCGCAGCTAGGAGGTCGCCGGCCACAACGCCTTCACGATCGCATCGAGCCCGTCCGTCAGCGCGGCCGGTCCCGGCTGCAGGATCAGCGCCGACTTGATCTCGACGATGCGGTTGTTGGCGACCGCCGGGATGTCGCTCCAGCCGGGGCGTCGGCGGATGCGGTCGGGCGCGACCTTCTTGCCGCACCAGGAGGCGAGGATCACGTCGGGCGCGGCTTCGCGCACCACATCTGGCAAGATGATGCGGTCCCTGGCGGCCTGCTGCAGGCGCAGCTTCGGCAGTGCGTCCTCGCCGCCGGCGATCTCGATCATTTCGGAGACCCAGCCGATGCCGGAGATCAGGGGATCGTCCCATTCCTCGAAATAGACCTTTGGCTTCGGCCCGGGGCGCGGCGTCGCGGCGATGTCGGCGAGTCGCTGCTCGAAGCCGCGCGCAAGCTGCTCGGCGCGCTCGGCCGCGCCGACCATTGCGCCCAGCGTGCGGATCATCGCCAGAATGCCGGCGACGTCGCGCTGGTTGAAGACGTGGATAGCGATGCCGGCGCGGACGAGATCGGCGACGATGTTTGCCTGCAGGTCGGAGAAGGCGAGCACGAGGTCGGGCTCGAGGGCGAGGATCTTCGGGATGTCCGCGGAGATGAAGGCCGACACGCGCGGCTTCTCGCGCCGCACCTGCGGCGGGCGCACGGCGTAGCCGGACACGCCGACGATGCGGTCCTCTTCGCCGAGCAGGTACAGCGTCTCCACCGTCTCTTCGGTGAGGCAAACGATCCGGCGGGGAGGGAACTGGCGCATCGATGGACCCGGAAGTATCGCCGCCCCGTCACGGCGGCCATTACCTCCGACGTCATTGCCTGATTTACCCGCGCCGTCCATCCTGCGGCTACGGTCGATCGAACAAGAAGACGGGAGGAACGATGTCGCTGCTGGAGAAGCTCAATTCGATGAAGATGCCCTTTGCCGAGCTGAAGGGCGTCAAGTTCGTCGAAGCCGACAAGGACCGCGTCGTCGCCAGAATGCTGGTGCGGCCCGACCTCTGCACGCTGCAGCACACCATCCATGGCGGCGCCATCATGGCGCTGGCGGATTCGGTTGGCGCCGCGGCGACCGTGATCAACCTGCCTGCGGACGCCAAGGGCACCACGACCATCGAAAGCAAGACCAATTTCATCGGCGGGGCGAAGGAAGGCGCAACCGTGATTGCGACGGCCACCCCGGTGCACCGGGGCAGGCGTACCCAGGTCTGGCAGACCCGGCTGGAGACCGAGGACGGCAAGCTGGTGGCGGTCGTGACGCAGACCCAGATGGTGCTGTGATGCGGGTTCCCTGTGTGTCACAAATATGAATGAATCATTAATCCATTTTTGCCGAAAATTAAGGCATTACAGGCACTTGAATCAAATGATGCGCCGCACAATATTGGGGTCCTAGGGATTCGAACGCCTCCTCGAGGGCCACCACGAGGAGTTTGAACTATGAGACACCAGACGTTGGCCGATTTGACGCGTCCCAGCGGGACCGTTCGAACCCTGAGCCAGCACGAAGAACTACCCCTTCTGCGCGACCATCTCCTGCGGCTGGACCGAACCAGCCGCCATGACCGCTTCCACGGCTTCATGGACGACAGCTTCATCAAGCGCTACGCCGAAAAATGCGCCAATGACGGCACGGTGGTGATCGCTTATCTCGAGGACGGCGCAGTGCGCGGCGCGGCCGAACTGCATCCGCCGGAGCAGTCGGGCGACGGCATTCCCGAGATCGCATTCAGCGTCGAGAGCAAGGTGCGCCGGCAGGGCGTCGGCACGGTGCTGTTCCGCAAGCTGATCTCGGTGGCGCGCGCCAAGGGCTACAAGAGCCTGCGCATCACCACCGGCGCCGGCAACGACGCGATGCGCGCGCTCGCCAACAAGTTCGGCGCGCATTTGAGCTTCAGCCACGGCGAATCCACAGGAGTGATCGACCTGAGCCGGCCGAGCCAGCTGGAGCTTGCGCCATCGCTGGTGGTGACGCCGATCGAGGCGGCGCAGGCGATCGCGAATTTCAACCGCGCCTACTGGCGCATCCTGTTCCGCATGTATGGCTGGGGCCGCGAACGCGCGGCCTGATGCGAGGACGCGCTCTGAAATTGGTCATGCCCGGCCTCGTGCAGCCTCGTGCCGGGCATCCACGCCCTTGTCCAGATCAAGCAAGAAAGACGTGGATGGCCGGGACAAGCCCGGCCATGAAAAAAGGGCCATTCGCCGATCTGGCGGATGGCCCCTTTCGTTGAAGCTTCGAATGAAAGCTTAAGTCACGACGCGCTTGCGGATGACGCGGCGCTCGACGACGATGGCGCGCTGCGCGCCCTGTTCGCCGGCAAAGACCCGCGTGGTGCCGGTGCGCGCGGCAATGCGGGTGGTCTTCTTCACCTCGGCCAGGACCGGCTCGTAGTCCATGCCCATGAGGGAGGCCGCAATCTCCGCCTGTGCTTCCTGGTCCTCGGTGATGCCGGCAGCGGCAAAAATGGCTTCCTCCAACGTTGGCGGATCGCGCCGCACGCGTCGGGGGCCGTATTTGGTTTGCCAGTCTTCGCTCATCGGGGCCTCGCAAATCGATCGCCGATATCTAGGGAGCCATATGTTGCATTGCAATATGAATTTGGCGTGGCAACGCTGCCATGCGCTGAAGCTTCGGCTCGCAGAGCCGAAGCTCCAGATTCTTGATTTGACGCGTTTTCTTCACGCGAACCGGTCTCCACTTCGCTCGAAAACGCTCCTAGAGCTTTTCTACTTTAGTCGCATCGTAGATATCGATCGTCGTGGGGCCGGCTGCGAGCGCGTGCAGCGCGCGGACGAAGTCGCGTGAGGCGGGGACGGCGAAATGCGCGAGCAGAGCGGCGCGATCGGCCCATTGCTCGAAGAAAACAAGCTTCAGCGGATCCTCGCAATCGACATGCACCGCATGCGAGATGCAGCCGGGCTCGGTGCGCGAGCGATGCACATGCTCGAGGCTGAGCCGTCGCACCTCGTCGAGCGTCTCGGGTCTTGCTGTCACACTGCCGGTCACCACGATCATTTGTTCCCCCATATCATCGCGCCGCGCCGGCAGCTTGCGGCAGGTCAACCGACTGCTGCGGCCATCGCTTCAGCGCCGCGCGTCCGGCGTCGGTGAGCCCGTAGATGCCGCGCTCGGCGCGGTCGAACCATCCATAGACATTGTGCAGCAGGATCTTGCCGGCATCGGGAACGTGGACGCGCAGGTCCCGCACGCGCTGCGGTCCTTCGGACAGCGCGGAGGCACAGGCCAGCGCCTGCTGGCGATAGGCGGTCATGATCGGTGCGCGCGTGCTACCGCCGATAGCGGGATCGCCGATGCGCTTGGTGTGCTCGGCGACGAGGCGCGAGCGCTTCTTCAGGTTCCGGCGCGGGGCTGATGTCGGCGGCTTGACGATCACCTCGACGCCGCCGCCGGCTGTCACCGCCAGCATGCCGAAGCCGAGCCGGCGGCAGAGATTGCGATAGCGCGCATCGCTCTCGCGGCCCTTGCCGCGCGCCGAGAGTCTTGCGGCGAGCCACACCTCGTCGGCGGCGCCGGCGCGGTCGACCGCCTGCAGGATCAGTTCGAGATTGAACGACTGCTTCAACTCGCCGATCACGACGATAGGCGGGTCGCCGCCGCTCAGCGCCACCAGATCGCAACCGCCGACCTCGCCCTTGACGGTGAAGCCGAGCTTTTCCAGGAAGCGTTTGACGGGAAGGTAAAGCGCAGTTTCCAAGGCGAGCTCCGGTGGCGGCGCGACTCACTGGAGGCGATTCTAGCGGAAAATTGCCGAAACCGTTGCCCCGGGGGCGTCTCTCCTTCGGTCGTACCGGAAAGCTGGGACGCCTACCCGATTATTCGATCATAGTCAGCGTGCGGTCCGATCCAGAACCACACGTAGGCGTCGTCGGTTTGGACCGCTAATGCGCGGTACCGCAACCCAACGCGAACCGACCAGTATTTTCCAACCCTCTTGAATTGGAGAGATGGGTGGCGGGGGTCGCGCTTCAGAAGGTCGAAGTTTGCATCGGCCACCGTTCGGATCGCGGTCGGCAAAGCCTCGTAGGCCGCCCAAAACTTCCTAGAAGCGGTGTGCTTCACAGATCCCGCGTGCGCCCGGCGCGATGGTCGGCGAGCGCTTCTTCGGCGAGTGCATCAAGCTTTCCAGCTTGAGCGTCGCGCTCGATGGCCGCGTCGAAACGTTTGGCTTCGAACGCCTCGAACCAGGCGCTAAAGCGCGCCAATTCGCGCGGGTCCAACCGTTCGACAGCCTTTTCAATTTCTTCAGCGGTGGTCATTCACGCAATATAACATTCGCCTCGGCTGCCGGAAAGACGCAGCTAGTACCCTCTATCGTCGAAAGGTGATTCAGAATTCGTTGGTACGTCCAGCGCTTAACCGTGTCACTTAGCTCTGATTCCGGGTACTAGACCCGACCCGTCACCGGGATCAGCGCGCCCGTCACGGCGCTCGCCGCATCGCTCGCCAGGAACAGGATCACCTCAGCGAGTTCCTGCGGGCTCACCCATCTGGAAAAATCCGCCTTCGGCATGCTCTCCCGATTGGCGTTCGTGTCGATGATCGAGGGCAGCACGGCGTTGACGGCGATCCTGCCCTTGTGCTCGGCGGCCAGCGCCTCGGTGAGGCGATGAACGCCGGACTTGGAGGCGGCGTAGGCGCCCATGCCGCTTGCTGCGTGCAGCGCGCCGAACGCGCCGATGTTGACGATGCGCGCGGCGGGCGAGGACAGCAGGTGCGGGACCGCGGCGCGAGAGGCGTTGAGCGCGGTGGTCACGTTCAGCGCGTACATGCGAGCCCAGGTTCGGGGATCGCCGCCTTCGACCGTCTCGAAGGCGAAGCCGCCGGCGATGTTGATCAGCGCGTCGAGCCTGCCGAAATGCGAGGCCGCCGTATCGATCGCCTGCTTCGCCTGCGCCGCGTCGGTGAGGTCGACGCCGCCGAGATCGAGAAGCTGCGAGGTCGGGGCGGCCTGCGCAGCGGCATAGTCGACCGCAGCGACGCGCGCACCGCGTGCCAGTGCGATTTCGGCGACGACCTTGCCGAGCGCGCCGGACGCGCCGGTCACCACGATTGTCTTTTCCTGCAGCATGACGTCCCCGGCCGGAGTGTGAGAAGGCTTGCCAGCCGCAAGTCTCGCCGATTGCGGGCATGCGATCCATAAAATTTGCCGGAGTTTTGTAAGCCGACGGCAGAATCGAACCGGTATAGCTCGTGGTCCATCACGTCAGGGGACTGGTAGCGTCATGATGAGAAACTTGCCCGACCACGGCCTGCCGCTGGTTCAGCTCAAGGAGCAGCGCCGCGACCTGGTGGTCGCACTGCAGAACCGCAATGGTCCCGTCAGCGGCTGGGAGCTGATGCAGATCGCCGCGATTCAGCAGGCCATACAGGCGTTCGAGGAGGTCATTGCCGACCTCGATGCCGAGCTGGAAGCCGCCGCCTGATCCAGGGCGGAGCCCTCAGGTCTCCAGATAAAGTTCCCGCAAAACCGCGCGTTCGGCCGGGCCTATGCCGAGGCCATCGCGCAGATAATTGTCGAGGCTGCCATAGCCGGCATCGATGGTCTGGAAGGCCGCGGCCAGGAACGAGGCCTGGACCGTGCCGAGGACCTGCCGCACTTCGACGGGCAGATCGCTGCTGACTGTGGGATCGCGGCGATAGAACTGGTTGGTCAACAAATAGTCTTGCGCGATGACGTCGTCGGAGACGCCGAGCGTGTGCAGGATCAGCGCGCAGGCAAAGCCGGTGCGGTCCTTGCCGGCGGTGCAGTGGATCACCAGCGGTGCGCGGTCTTGCAGCAGGTGCGAAAACAGTGCGCGGAAGCGCGGCGTGTTGTGCGCGACATAGCCGCGATAGGATTCCTGCATCACCTCCAGCGCATCGTCGGCCGTCGACATCCGCCCCGAGGCATGGATCGCACGCAAGGCCGCGACCACGGTCGGCTCGACCGGCAGCGAATGCGTCTCGATGCCGTCGAGGCCGCAGAGCGCCTCGACGCGCTCATCCTTGCCGCGGAAATCGAAAGCGCTCCTTACGCCGAGCTGGCGCAGCACGGCGACGTCGGCTGATGTCAGATGCCCGAGATGGTTGGAGCGGAACAGCTTTCGCCAGCGCACCATGCGGCCGTGCTGGCCGGCATAGCCGCCGAGATCGCGGAAGTTGCTGGCGCCGGCAAGGTTGAGATGGCGGGCAGGGGCTTCTTGCATCGAATGGAACTTGATGGATGGCCGAATGACGCGTCGGGCAATTGTACCGAGTGCTCCGATCTGGTCTATACTCGCTGCACGCAGGGGGAAATATGAATTCCGGCTGGACGACCATTCCCGGCGCGCTGCTTGCGCTCGCCATCATGTTCGGCGCACCGGCGGCATCGGCGCAGGGCACGACGTGGAAAAATTATCGCTGTGCCGACGGCACCGAGTTCATCGTCGGATTTTTCGGTTACGACAAGCGCGCCCACATGCAGGTCGACGGCAAGGCGGTGACGCTGCAGAAGCGGGTGGCGCTGGGCGGATCGCGCTATTCCGGCGGCGGCGTGACGCTGAGGGTCACCAAATCGGGCACCACGTTCAAGATTGGAAAACGGCCGGTCACGAGCTGCGAGCTGACGTGAAAAAGGGCCGAAACCTCGCTGTTTCGACCCTTTTTATCTTGCGTATCGCGCCTGAATTTTCACGCGCGGTTTGACGGAATGTGCTGTCGGCATCAATGGTCGCGTCCGGGCTTGGATTCTTCGATCGCCGCCTGATGGTACCAGCTGTCGCTGCACAGGGCTTCGTTGACCCGCGGAGCGCTGGCGAGGTCGGCCTTGGCATCGGCATAGCGGCGGCCGCCGAGGGCAGCGCGGCCTCCTGATGGAAACTGGTAGATCGTCGCAGAACTCTGACTTGAATCTGGATTCAACATTCGGTCTCTCCTTTCGTGAGACGCTGGGTGGATGATGGTGCGCCCGACTCGTTCGTGAGTGGTTACCGATTCCGATATCGTTCTGGTCCTCCGCTGGCGCAACCTGCTGAAGAAAAAGTCACTCGCTGCTTAAATCATGTGCGGTCGTCTGCTTGCTTCCTGTGAGGCAGATCAAGGCTTGCCAACGCCCCAGGCATGTCAGCGGTTGCGGGCCGGGCCGTCATACCGAAATGGGTTGCGCCGCGACTGCCGCGCCATTGGGCGGGAAGGGCGGTCGAAGAGGCGGATGCCGCCAAAAGCGGCGGCTTTCGGCCGCTATCGGCATGATTTCGGCCGCGAAATTTGAGATGCGCCGCGCCGCTATGTCGCAGCGCAAATCTCGGAAGGTGCGTCGACGTGGCTGTGGACAAGCGCTGCCGCAGTGCAGCGGCTGGCATTTTTATTGCTTTGAACGGACTGGCCGATGGTGGCCGGGTACACCAGTGGGGGCCAACGCTTCGGTCCCCATCTAGATCGCTTCATCAACAGGAAGGCTCAATGACCAAGTACAAGCTCGAGTATATCTGGCTTGACGGATATACGCCGACACCGAACCTGCGCGGCAAGACGCAGATCAAGGAATTTGCTTCGTTCCCGACGCTCGACCAGCTCCCGCTGTGGGGCTTCGACGGCTCCTCGACGATGCAGGCCGAAGGCCACAGCTCCGATTGCGTGCTGAAGCCCGTTGCGATCTATCCCGACGGCGCGCGCACCAACGGCGTCCTCGTGATGTGCGAAGTCATGATGCCCGACGGCAAGACGGCGCATCCCTCGAACAAGCGCGCCACCATCCTCGACGATTCCGACGCCTGGTTCGGCTTCGAGCAGGAGTACTTCTTCTACAAGGACGGCCGTCCGCTCGGCTTCCCGACAGCAGGTTATCCGGCTCCGCAGGGCCCGTACTACACCGGCGTCGGCTACTCGAACGTCGGCGACGTCGCCCGCAAGCTGGTGGAAGAGCATCTCGACCTCTGCCTGCATGCCGGCATCAACCATGAGGGCATCAATGCCGAAGTCGCCAAGGGCCAGTGGGAATTCCAGATCTTCGGCAAGGGCTCCCGCACCGCCGCCGACCAGATGTGGATGGCCCGCTATTTGATGCTGCGCCTGACCGAGAAGTACGGCATCGACATCGAATTCCACTGCAAGCCGCTCGGTGACACCGACTGGAACGGCTCGGGCATGCACGCCAACTTCTCGACCAAGTACATGCGCGAGGTCGGCGGCAAGGAATACTTCGAGAAGCTGATGGCGGCGTTCGAGAAGAACCTGATGGATCACATCGCCGTCTACGGTCCGGACAACGACAAGCGCCTGACCGGCAAGCACGAGACCGCGCCCTGGAACAAGTTCAGCTATGGCCTGGCCGACCGCGGTGCTTCGATCCGCGTGCCGCACTCCTTCATGAACAACGGCTACAAGGGTTACCTCGAAGACCGCCGTCCGAACTCGCAAGGCGACCCCTACCAGATCGCCTCGCAGATCCTGAAGACCATTTCCGAAGTCCCGACCGCTGCCAAGTCGGCGGCGGCGTAAGCTCTCCGCGCGGGGGCTTTCCGGCTGCAACATGATCCGCCAGGGCGACCGCCCTGGCGGATCATTGCTTTTTGCGGCGGCGCAAGCCGTTTCCTCTTTCGGGCCAACCGCGCTATGTACGGTTGCGCTCAATTGCCGGGGACACGGCAGGTGTTTGCGGGATTTTATGCCGTCAGGTTTCAGCTCAACGATGCGGTCGGCCGCAGCGTGATGTATGCGCATGACGGCAAGCTGCTCGGCGGCAATTCGGCCTTCGCCCATATCGGCTCCTATGAGGAGAGGGGCGAGGAGATCGACATCGAGGTCAAGACCGTCCGACACAACCCCGATCCGAACTACCGGGCCATGGCCGGCACCGACGAAGCGACGCTGATCGCCAAGGGGCTGGCGGACGGCGAGCGCTACCGTTTCAAGGGCGCGCTGAAGGAAGTGCCGGGCGCCGTGTTCCAGTCGGTGATGACGCCGGTCACGGAGGAGGCGCTGCCGGTCGCCGGCGGGGTCGGCGAGGGCGGCATCGTCAACGGGCTCTACTCCATCCACCTGCGCATGCTCGACGGCGTCGAGGGCGGGCTGACCGGCGTGATGCTGCTCAGCAACGGCCGCATACTCGGCGGCGATGCCTCGTTCTACTATCTCGGCACTTACACCTCGCAGAACGGCCGCTGGAAGGGACAGATCCTCAACCAGGAGCACACGCCTGCGCTGGGCGAAAATCCGGTGTTCGGCGGCCATGAGGTCGGCATCGGATTTTCCGGCACTTGCGACGAGGCGGGCGCGCTGGTCGAGGCGACCGCGCTCGCCGGCAAGCGCAGCCTGCGCCTCACCGCGGCGCTGAAACTGATGCGGCGGGCGTAGACGCGATGGCCGCGATCCGCGTGCTCGCGACGCTGGCGGTGAAGGGCGCTTTCGCCGAGCTCGCAGCGCGATTCCAGGCCGCCGACGGTGCGCAGGTCGAGGCGGATTTCGCGCCGACGCTTGCGTTGCTCGTTCGCCTGCGCCGCGGCGAGGCCGCCGACGTCGTCATCCTCACCCGCGAGGGATTGAGCGAAATGCTGGCCGAGCACCGCGTGGCGGCGGCAAGCTACGTCGATCTCGCCAGGTCCTGGGTCGGCATCGCCGTGAAGGCGGGCCGCACGCATCCGGATATTTCGAGCGAAGCTGCGCTGCGCACGGCCTTGATGCAGGCGCGCGCGGTCGCCTATTCGCGCATCGGCGCCAGCGGCATCCTGTTCGCGGAGCTGATCGTGCGGCTCGGCATCGCTCATGTCGTGAACGCGCATGCCGTCGTCATCCCGCAAGGCCTGACTGCCGAGCGGCTCTTGACCGGAGAGGCCGATCTCGCCGTACAGCAGATCAGCGAATTGAAGCAGGTGGCCGGCGTCGAGATCGTGGGCCCGATCCCGCGCGAGCTGCAGGTGCCGGCCGTCTTCTCGGCCGGGTGCATGATGGCAACGGACAATGTGGTGCCGGCGGAGCAGTTCCTGAAATTCCTGCGCTCGGGCGAGGCCGCTGCCGTGCTGCGCGAAGCGGGGCTTGAGCCTTGAATTTGCCGGTGCCACGACGCAACCTGCGTTGCATGAAGCGGGCTCTTCGTCGGATATTGTTTTGCGCCGCGCTGGCGGCGGTCGTGCCGGCGCCCGCGCATGCGCAGTCGGCCGATCTCGTGCTGTGCGATCGCCTCGCGGCCGATCCCTCCGATCCCGACAAGCCGGCCGACGTGAAGGGCGTGGCGGAGGTGGCCGCCGCCGACATCGCGACCGCCATCAAATATTGCGCCGTCGCCGCCAGGTCGCAGCGGCGCGCGATGTACCAGCTCGGCCGCGCCTACGCCGCCAAGGGACAGATCAATGAGGCGACGGCCGCCTGGCGCAAGGCTGCCGACAAGGGATCGTCCTCGGCGATGGTCGAGCTCGGCGTCGCCTATGGCACCGGCACCGGCGTCGCCAAGGACGAAGAGCAGGCGCGCAAGCTGTTCGAGCGTGCGGCGGAAGCCGGCAATCCCCGTGGCGTCTCCAATCTCGCCGCGCTTGGCGGCGGCGGTGCGCCGGCCGATCCCGCGCGCTCCCGCGAATTGCTCGGCCGGGCCGCGCAGACCAATGCGCAAGCGCAATACCAGCTCGGCATGATGCTGTCGGAAGGCTCGGGCGGCGCCAGGGACGACGTCGGCGCGCGCGCGATGTTCGAGAAGGCGGCTGCGCAGAATCACCCCGCCGCGCTGGAGCGCATGGGCGCCTTCGCCGCCGAGGGCCGCGGCGGGTCGAAGGATGCCTCCGCCGCAAAGGCCTATTACGAGCGCGCCGCCGCGCTCGGCGACGAAGACGCCAGGAAGGCGCTGGAGAAGCTGCGCTGTCCCTATGTCATCAAGGACAAGCGCGGCGGCGTGGTGACGACGCTCTGCTTCTGAAATCTTTCGCCGCTATTTGTAGTAGTAGGAAACGTCGTTGGCAGCCTGTCGGTAGGTGCTTTTCGAGCGCTGCCGCCACGGCGGATACGCGGCGGCGAGTAGCGGCAACGGCGCCGCTTCGGCAATGATTCATGCCCCACCCGAATTATATCTCGTCGTCGTTGCCGGATTGCAGCTCCTGCTTTGGCCGCGACAACGGCCGGTGGCGTGGCAATGGGCCTTGTTGCCCTTGCATCCCTCGCCAAGTATGGATGATATGCGAAATCCGCGCGCCTCGACGGTTCCGAGGCGGTGTCGGGCAAGGCGGCGCGATCGAACGCGCCCGCGTGTTGATGGAGAGGAAGGCGCATGTCCGCGGGCGGACCGTTGAATACGTTCCCCAGGCTGCTGCGGCGCAATGCGTCGCAGTTCGGAAGTCATGCCGCCATCCGGCACAAGGATCTCGGCATCTGGCAGACATGGACCTGGGCACAGGTGCTGGAGATCGTGCGCGCCTATGCGGTCGGCCTGCAACGGCTTGGCCTCGAGCGGGGCGACACCATCGCCATCGTCGGCTCCAATCGTCCGAAACTGTACTGGACCGTGATGGCCGCCCAGATGGTCCGCGCGATTCCAGTCCCGGTTTATTCGGACGCCGTAGCCGATGAATTGTCCTATGTGCTCGGCCATGCCGACGTGAAGTTTGTCGCCGCGCAAGACCAGGAACAGGTCGACAAGGTGCTCTCCGTGCAAGAGCGCGTGCCGCACCTGCAGAAGATCGTCTACGACGAGCACCGCGGCATGCGCGACTACGACCATGCGCGCCTGGTGAAGATCGACGACGTGATTGCCGACGGCCGCGCGGCACTGGCCGGCGACGATTCGCTTGCCGCAAGGCTCGATGCGCTGATCGATGCCGGCGAGGGGGCCGACACGTCGATCATCCTCTACACATCGGGAACGACCGGCGCGTCGAAAGGCGTCATGCTGTCCGCCGAAAGATGCATCGAGGCCGCGACCGACACCGCGAAATTCGACAAGCTGACCGAGAACGACGTGGCGCTGGCCTATCTGCCGCTCGCCTGGGTGGGCGACCACTATCTGAACTACGCGCAGGGGATCGTGGCGGGCTTCTGCATGGCCTGTCCCGAAGGCCCCCAGACCGTCGAGCAGGATCTGCGCGAGATCGGGCCGACCTTCTACTTCGCCCCGCCGCGCGTGTTCGAAACGATGCTGACCCGGCTGATGATCCGCATGGAGGATGCCGCGGCGATCAAGCGCGGCATGTTCCACTACTTCCTCGAGGTCGCGCGCAGGCATGGCGAGGCGATCCTCACCGGCAAGCCGGTACCGCTGTCGGGACGACTGCTTTATGCGATCGGCAGACTGCTGGTCTACGAGCCGCTGAAGAACGTCCTCGGCCTGACGCGGGTGCGCGTCGCCTACACCGCGGGCGAGGCGATCGGTCCCGATCTGTTCGTGTTCTTCCGCTCCATCGGGCTGAACCTGAAGCAGCTTTACGGACAGACCGAGGCGTTTCTCTACGTGACCTGCCAGCCGGACGGCGAGATCTTTGCCGATACCGTCGGCCCGCCGGCGCCCCACGTGGACATCCGCATCGCGGAGAACGGCGAGGTGCTGTTCAAGTCGCCGGGCATGTTCGTGCAATATTTCAAGGATCAGGCAAAGACCGCCGAGACGCTGACGCCGGACGGCTATGTGAAGACCGGCGACGCCGGCTTCTTCGATGAGAAGACCGGGCACCTGAAGATCATCGATCGCGCCAAGGACGTCGGACGGCTGAAGGACGGCACGATGTTCGCCCCGAAATATCTGGAGAACCGGCTGAAGTTCTATCCCAACATCAAGGAAGCGGTCACATTCGGCGACGGGCGCGACTTCGTCACCGCGATGATCAACATCGACCCCACTGCCGTGAGCAACTGGGCAGAGCGCAACAACGTCGCCTACGGCTCGTATCAGGAGCTGGCGAGCCATCCGCAGGTCTACGAGATGGTCGCAAGGAACATCGCCGAAATGAACGCGTCGCTCGTTCAGGAAAAGGTGATGGCCGGTGCGCAGGTGCGGCGCTTCATGATCCTGCACAAGGAGCTCGATGCCGACGATGGCGAGCTGACGCGCACGCTGAAGGTGCGCCGCGGCTTCGTCGCCGACCGCTACGCCGCGTTGCTGACGGCATTCTACAACGGCTCGAAGGAGGCGGATATCTCCACCGAAGTCACCTTCGAGGACGGGCGCAAGGGCCGGATGTCGGCCCGGCTGAGGATTTACGATCTACCGACGCAGGTCGCATCGGGCCTGGAGAAGGCGGCATGAGGTCGCCCGACGTGCAGGACGTGCTGCTCAGGGTCGAGGGCGTTTCGCTCGTCTTTGGCGGCGTCAAGGCGCTGACCAATGTCTCGTTCGACGTGCGCAAGGGCGAAATCCGCGCGATCATCGGCCCGAATGGCGCCGGCAAGACGTCGATGCTGAACGTCATCAATGGCTTCTATCATCCGAACCAGGGTTCGATCACCTTCAAGGGCCAGACTCGCGCGCGCATGCGCCCGTTCGAGGCCTCGCGCGGCGGCATCGCCCGCACGTTCCAGAACGTCGCCCTGTTCAGGGGCATGAGCGCGCTCGACAACATCATGGCCGGGCGGACGCTGAAGATGCGCTACGGCCTGTTCTGGCAGGCGTTGCGGGTTGGCCCGGCGCAGCGCGAGGAGATCGAGCATCGCCACCGCGTCGAAGAGATCATCGACTTTCTCGAAATTCAGGCCATCCGCAAGGTGCCGGTGGCGCGCCTTCCGTACGGATTGCAGAAGCGAGTCGAGCTCGGCCGCGCGCTCGCCATGGAGCCGGACCTGTTGCTGCTGGACGAACCGATGGCCGGCATGAACCTCGAAGAGAAGGAGGACATGTCGCGCTTCATCATCGAGGTGAACGATCACTACGGCACGACCATCGCGCTGATCGAGCACGACATGGGGGTGGTGATGGACCTGTCGAACCGGGTCGTGGTGCTGGATCACGGCGTAAAGATCGCCGACGGCACGCCGGACCAGGTAAAGAGGGATCAGGCGGTGATCGACGCCTATCTCGGCGTAGCGCACTGACGACGCGGTGAATTGAGGAGAGTTGCTTGGTTCTGTTCGGACAATTCCTCGAAATCCTGATCGGCGGCCTGCTGTCGGGCGTGCTTTATTCGCTGGTCGCGCTCGGCTTCGTGCTGATCTTCAAGGCGTCCGGCGTGTTCAATTTCGCGCAGGGCGCGATGGTGCTGCTGGCCGGCCTTGCCCTGGTGCGCTCGCTCGACCTTCTGGTCGCGAAGGGATTCCCGTTCTGGACCGCGATTATCCTCGGGCTTGTGTTCGCAGGCGTCATCATGGCGGTGACGGCCTGGCTGGTGGAGCGGTTCGTGCTCGGGCCGCTCGTCAATCAGGATGGCCTGACCCTGTTCATGTCGACGATCGGCGCGACCTTCGTGCTCGAAGGCGCGTCGCAGATGATTTTCGGCTCGGACGTCTATCCGCTGCGGCTGTTTCCGACCGACGCCTGGTTCCTGTTCGAGAACGCGTTTCCGGGCGGCATCCTGGTCAACAAGCTCGACGTCTGGGGCGGGCTCATCGCAGGCATCCTCGTCGCGGGTCTCGCCGTGTTCTTCCAGCGCACCAAGACCGGCCGGGCGCTGCGTGCGGTCGCCGACGATCATGCCGCCGCGCAGTCGGTCGGCATTCCGATCTCCTGGATCTGGTTCGTGGTGTGGCTGGTTGCGGGTCTCGTCGCGCTGGTGGCGGCAACCGTCTGGGGCACCAAGCTCGGCGTGCAGTTCTCGATCACGTTCCTGGCGCTGAAGGCGCTGCCGGTGCTGATCATCGGCGGCTTCACCTCGATCCCGGGCGCGATCGTCGGCGGCCTCATCGTCGGCGCCGGCGAGAAGCTCGCCGAAGGCTTCCTTGGGCCGCACATCGGCGGCGGCATCGAGTATTGGTTCGCCTACGTGCTGGCGCTCGCCGTGTTGCTGGTGCGGCCGCAAGGGTTGTTCGGCGAACGCATCATCGAGAGAATCTGAGAGGACGTCAGGTGTTCTACCGCGAGGCAGGCCAGTTCAAGACGACCTATTCCGACGACATGGCGATCTTCCCGATCCGCCAGGACCGGGTGACGCTCGGCGTGCTACTGGCCTTTGCCTTCATCGGCGTGCCGCTGCTCAGCTCCTTTCACATCTGGCCGTTCGGCCAGGACTACCTGCTGCGCGCGATCCTGCTGCCGTTCCTGATCCTCGCGCTGGCGGCGATCGGCGTGAACATCCTGGTCGGCTACTGCGGACAGATTTCGCTCGGCAGCGGCGCCTTCATGGCGATCGGCGCCTACTCCGCCTACAAGCTCGGCACCGGCGTGCACGTTCCGCTCGCGTGGCTCGGCTTCGACATTTCGATCCCGGCGCTGCCGGTGCTGCCGTCGATCCTGCTGGGCGGTCTGGTGTCGGCCGTCGTCGGCATCCTGTTCGGCGTTCCGAGCCTGCGCATCAAGGGCCTTTATCTTGCGGTGGCGACGCTGGCTGCGCAGTTCTTCTTCGACTGGGTGTTCCTGCGCGTGCCGTGGTTCACGAACTACGCGCCATCAGGCTCGGTGAATGCGCCGGAGCTGAATTTCCTCGGCTGGGTGGTCGATACGCCGATCGAGCGGTACCTCCTGTGCCTCATCTTCGTGACGGTGTTTGCGCTGATGGCGAAGAACCTCGTGCGCGGCAACATCGGCCGGCAGTGGATGGCCATCCGCGACATGGATATCGCCGCCGAGCTGATGGGTATCCGGCCGCTCTACGCCAAGCTGACCGCGTTCGCCGTCTCGTCCTTCATCATCGGTGTCTCCGGTGCGTTGTGGGCCTTCGTGTACCTCGGTTCGTGGGAGCCCCTGGCGTTCGACATCAACCGTTCGCTTCAGCTGCTGTTCATGGTCATCATCGGCGGGCTCGGTTCGATCCTCGGGCCGTTCATCGGCGCGGCGTTCATCCTGGTCCTGCCGATCATGTTGAATCTGGTGCCGAGCGAACTCGGCGTGCCGCTGTCGACCGAGACGATCACCCACCTCGAGTTCATCATTTTCGGTTCGCTGATCTGCTATCTCCTGATCAAGGAGCCGCACGGGTTCGCGCGGCTGATTTCGCTTGCCAAGGAGAAACTCAGGCTCTGGCCGTTCCCGTATTGAGCCAGAGGGACCAGGGCCGAAGGTCGCAAAGCGGAGCGGCGGCTTTTGGCCTAAGATCAGTCGTTCAAGTCCGCACAATGAAATGCCGCGGCGGCAAAGCCGGGCCGAATGAGGAGGAAGTCGCGATGTTGAACAGGAGACTTTTGTTTGCGGCTGCCGTCGTTTCCGGAGTGGCGTCTGTGACGCCCGCTTCGGCGCAGAACGAGCAGTTCATCCCGATGCTGTCCTACCGGACAGGCGCCTATGCCGTGAACGGCGTGCCGTTCGCCAACGGCATGCACGACTACTACAACATGATCAACGAGCGTGACGGCGGCATCAATGGCGTCAAGCTGCTGGTCGAGGAGTGCGAGACCGGTTACGCCACCGACAAGGGCGTGGAATGCTACGAACGCCTGAAGGGCAAGGGCCCGACCGGCGCGGCGTTCGTCAACCCGCTGTCGACAGGCATCACCTTCGCGCTCACCGAAAAGACCTCGGCCGACAAGATTCCGATCATCACGATGGGCTATGGCCGCGCGGATTCCAAGAACGGCGCGGTGTTCGCCTACAACTTCCCGCTGCTCGGCACCTACTGGTCGGCGGCCGACATCGCCGTCCAGCACATCGCCAAGGAGATCGGTGGAGCCGACAAGCTGAAAGGCAAGAAGATCAGCCTCGTCTACCACGACAGCCCCTATGGCAAGGAGCCGATCCCGACGCTCGAAGTGCTGGCGAAGAAGCACGGCTTCGAGTTCACGCCGATTCCGGTCACCCATCCGGGTGTCGAGCAGAAGTCGCAATGGCTGGCGATCCGCCAGAACCGGCCCGACTACGTGCTGCTGTGGGGCTGGGGCGTCATGAACGGCACGGCGGTGAAGGAAGCCGCGGCCGTCGCCTATCCGCGCGACAAGATGATCGGTGTGTGGTGGTCGGGTGCCGAGCCTGACGTGACCCCCGCCGGCGACCAGGCCGCAGGCTACAAGGCACTGATGCTGCAGCACGGCGCCGGCAAGTACCCGGTGCATGCCGACGTCGAGAAGCATGTCTATGCCAAGGGCAAGGGCCTGGCTGAGCCGGCCAAGGTCGGCGAGGTTCTTTACAACCGCGGCCTCGTCAACGCCATGCTCGGCGTCGAGGCGATCCGCAAGGCGCAGGAGAAGTTCGGCAAGAAGCCGCTCAAGGGCGAGGAGGTCCGCTGGGGCCTCGAAAATCTCGACCTGAGCGCGGCCCGCCTGAAGGAGCTCGGCTTCGAAGGCATGATGAAGCCCGTCAAGATCTCCTGCGCCGATCACGAAGGCGCCCGTGACGGACGTGTCATGCAGTGGGACGGCAAGGGCTGGAAGGTAATCTC
>NZ_JBQTHN010000073.1:0-56858 GCF_052389815.1 Bradyrhizobium sp.
ATATGGCAAAATCCGGGATGTTAACTATGTGATCGGGATCTTCGTTCATCGAGGCTAAACTCATGCCGCTCGACCAGGCGACCCAGACCGAACTCGAGGCCGCGGCGTTCCGCACCCTGGTGCAGCATTTGCGCGCTCGCACCGATGTCCAGAACATCGACCTGATGAATCTCGCCGGCTTCTGCCGCAATTGCCTCTCGAACTGGATGAAGGACGCCGCCGACGCCAAGGGCGTCGGCCTGTCCAAGGACGAGAGCCGCGAGGCCGTCTACGGCATGCCCTATGACGAGTGGAAGGCCAAGTACCAGGGAACGGCCACGCCGGAGCAGCTGGAGGCGATGAGGAAGGTCCATCCGCACGGCCACTAACGCTTTCTGAACGCGCAGAGCTTTTCCACGGCTCTTTTTGCCCGTGCGCGTTAGCTGTGGGTGCCCCTGTGGATGACGCGATGCTTCCTTGACGGGAGGGGCCGAAAAAATCGAGGGTCGAACCGGACAAGCGTCGTGCTTCTTCGCACGCGCCCCTCGAATTTCAACCGTCAGTTCCCCTTCAGGAGTACACGATGGCCACGCCTGCCGCCGTTCAGGAAGAAGCGCCCGCGACACGATTTGCCAAGGACCAGCTCAAGGCCATCATCGAGCGCATCGAGCGGCTGGAAGAAGAGAAGAAGACCATCTCGGACGACATCCGTGACGTCTACGCCGAGGGCAAGGGCAACGGCTTCGATGTCAAGGCGCTGCGCCAGATCGTCCGCCTGCGCAAGCAGGATCCCAACGAGCGCGCCGAAGCCGAGACGATTCTCGAAACCTACATGCAGGCGCTGGGGATGTTGTGACGTCCTCATCCTGTGAGGAGCGGCCGTCAGGCCGCGTCTCGAAGGATGGCGGCATCGGGATCGGCCTTCATGGTTCGCCCGGCGATGCGAAGCATCGTCCGGAGACGCGCTCCTCACCTTGAGGGTCTTCCAGCTATCGAGCTTCCAGAAGAGTGAAGAGCTGCCGTTGGGGCCTACCGCAGCGCCGCGGTGCGCATCACGAACGACATCGTCTCGAGCCGCGCCGTCGCCGAGCCGGTGAAGCGGTCGGTGACGAGGCCGAGCGCCGGATCGTCGGAGAAGGTCATGGCGACGATCGCCTGCGGTTTGATGAAATGCTGCCGCATCAAGGTGAGGTCGGCATCGCCGAACACGGTGACCGACATCGATGTGCTCGCGCTCGGCGCCAGCATCATCACGCGCAGCCAGATCTCGTTATTGCCTCTCGAGGCGGCGAGGCGGGCCGAGGTCGCGACCATGCCGCCATGGCCGATTCCGCTCTTGGCGACCACGGTGGTGACGTCGTTGACGGCCATCGAGTAGCGCGAAGGGGCAGCCGGACGCGTGCTGCGCGGGATCGGCGCGCTGGCGGCGACGATGTTGGCGCGGTCGACCGGCGAGGCGGCGGCCGGCGCATAGGCCATCGCCCTGTTGAAGTTGTCGGAGACGCTGGCGGTCGGCTGCGGGTCGGCCGAATTGACCGCTTTGCGGGCGTTGAGGGCGGCGATCTGGGCGGGACTGGCCTGCTGCGGGGCGGGGATGTTGTCCCAGAAGCCGCGGGCGTTGATGATGTCGGCGGGGGTCTGCGGGGCGGCGGAGCCTTGCGGCTTCGCCTCGACGGCGGCGGAAGCGGCGGGCGCAGGCTTCGGTGCGGGAACGATCTTGGCGTCGGCGGAAGCGAGCTGCAGGGTCGAAGCGGCCGGCTTTGCAGGCTTCTCGGCGTGCTTCTCCGCCTTGGCGGGCGCGGCGGCGACCACTTTGGTCTTGACCGGCTGTTCGACCTTCGCGGCGGGCGCGGGGACGCTAGCCTCGTCATCCTCGTCGCTGGCAGCGGACTTGCCCTTGAACAGGGCGGCCAGGAAGTTCGTCGCCTTGCTGGCGACCTGCGTTTCCTCGCCATTGCCGCGGCGTTCGAGTTCGGCCCTGGCGAGTTCATAGCCTTTCATCGGACCGCTGGTGGACTGATGCACGGTTCGGCCGTCCGGGAACACCTTCGACAGCTGGGCAAAGGTCATGCGCGGCCAGTGCCGGACACTGCCGGTATCGAGATGCACGAAGGGCGAGCCGGAGGTCGGATAGAACCCGACGCCGCCGCGCTGCTGGCGCAGGCCCGCGTAGCGAATCTGCTCCAGTGCAACGCCCGGAATGAAGAAGTCGATCGCGTGTCCCAGCATATGCTGGCTGTGACGGGCCACGCCGGAAGACCGGCGGCGGAGCATGGCGTTGGTGGCGGGGGAGCGGTAGGAGGAGATGATGTTGATCGGCTGCTTGCCGTCGACGTCGCGGTAGACTTCCCAGAGGATGTCGAACAGGCGACGATCCATCTCGGTCTTTTCCTGGTTGCGCCAGTCACGCAGGAAGTGGTTGAGCTGCTTCAGCGCCTCCTCGTCATAGCGCCCGTTGCGCTTGAAGGTGACGGTGAGGTCTTCGCCGGAATGGGTGTGGTGGAAGGAGAGGGTGCGGGTCTCGTTCAGCGCGGTGGCGTCGCGGACGGCTCCGGCTCCGGCCAGGAGCAACACAGCCGCAAGTCCGGCGCGGTAGCCGGAATTTGGCGAACAGAGCGGTTTGAATTGGCGCGCGAAGACAGCCAGCACTAGAAGCCCACCCAAGAGACGACCGGTCGAGAAACTCCCTCGCAACCCCGCGAAGCGAAAGAGCGTGAACGTAGTCTTAACGCGGGAGGGTTAACCAAGCGTTTACCATCCCGCCCCCAAGTCGGCTTCAACCTAACCCGCCAAGTGTGGCGAAAAAGTGCCTTGGGCCCAGCGGATGGTGGAGAATGGTTAACGTAAACGGCCCCGCTCTGGGAGCGAGGCCGTTGATTTTTCTCAGTCTTTTTGCAGCCCGGCGCGGGCTGTGATTAACGGGTAATCACCCGGCGCTGCTGCTGCGGTTGACGGCCGACCGGGGCAGGCGGCGTCGGCGGTCCGAACAGGCGCTCGAAGAAGGACGGGCCGGAATAGCCGTCGTTGAAGGCGACGTTGGACGGCAGCGAGACGTCGCGCGGCCGCGAGACGCTCGGCTGGGCGCGGGCGACCACGTTCTCGAGGTCGCGGCCGCGGCTTCCCTTCAGCAGGGCGAGCATGCTGGCATCGCGGCCATAGACGTCCTTGCGAATCTGCAGCTTGCCGGCGTCATCCACGAAAGCGGTCTGGTAGGTGATGTTGACCGGGATCGGGGTCGGGAATTTCAGGTCGACCTCGGAACGGCCGTACATGCTGCGGATCTTCTCCGGCGTGTAGCCGCCGTTCGGCAAGGTGATGTTGAGCAGCGTAGCGGCGTACTGATCCGGGTTCTGCACGCGCATGCAGCCATGGCTGAAGGCGCGCTCTTCCTTGGCGAACAGGTGCTTGTCCGGCGTGTCGTGCTGATAGACTAGGAACTTGTTCGGGAAGTTGAAGCGGATGCGGCCGAGCGCATTGGCTTCGCCCGGCGGCTGAGAAATATGGATGCTGCCGTCGCGATTGCGCTCCAGCCGCAGACCCATGCGCTGCAACACCGTCGGATCCTGCTGCAGGGCCGGCAGGTATTCGTTGTAGATGATCGACGGCGGCACGTTCCAGGTCGGGTTGACCGTGATGAACTTCATCGTCTCGGTCAGCATCGGGGTGGCGTGGCCGCCCGGCTTGCCGGTCACGACGCGCGTGGTCCAGACCTGCGAGCCGCCCTGCATCACCTTCAGCGTGAAGTCGGGGACGTTGAGGATCACATAGGCGTCGTTCAGATTGGAGGCGCCGAGCTGACGCGGCAGCCAGCGCCAGCGCTCCATGTTGACCAGAACGGTGTCGATGATCTTGTCGCGCTTCGGGCTGTTGAGCGCCTTGACGGTCTTGTCGTCGAGCACGCCGGTCGGCTTGAGGTCGGCGCTGCTCTGGAATTTGCGCACAGCCTCGGCGACCTTCGCGTCATACTTCGTATCGTCGGGGTTTTCGCCGATGCCGAGCTTGGCGCGCAGCTGCGGCACGCGCGGGTCGTCCGGGATCACCGCCGGTTGCTTCTTGGTGCCTGCCTTGTAGGCCAGCGCCGGGCCTTCGGCGATGGTGAGGACCGGACCATCGCCCTGGCCGCGCAGCTCGGCGAGCTTTGCCTTCAGCTGCTTGTAGAGCCTGTGCGGCGGGTTGTAGCTCTCGAGCGCCGCGGAGGCGTCCCTGGCGCCGGTGACATTCGCCAGCACTTCCGCCGGGTCGGTCGGATGCTCCGGATACAGGATGTCGTAGGCAACCTGCGAATAGTGCATGCGGCCGCTCTGCGCCTGGCGCGCATAGTCGAGCATGCCGGAGGTGAGCTTCAGCTCGGCTTCCGCCAGCGCCTCGGGCGTCGTCGCCGCAGTGAAATCCGGCACTGGATAGTCGGAGGCGTTGAGGCCTTCGGAGGCGGCGTCCTTCAGCCGCGCGATCACGCCCTTGGCCGTCGCGGTCAGGCTGCCGGCCGACGTCCACACCGGGGCGTATTCGCGTGCCGAATAGAATTTCTCGACCGCCTGGCGCTCGCCCTTGCGGTCGAACAGGCGCAGGGTCTTGGCCGCCAGCTGTTCGCGCAGCTTGTCGGCGACCGGCTGGTCCGCCGGCGGAACGGTGCTCGCGGCCTTGACCGGTTCAGCTGCGGGCGCGGCGGCGGTCGCAGGCGCCGGGGTTGCCGGAGCCGTCGTGGTGGCACTCTCGAGCTTCGGCGGCTCGGCGGGCTTTGCCTCGCTCGCGGGTGCGGCTGCGGTCTCGGCGGGCGCGACTTCGGCAGGCTTCGGGTCGGTGTTGGCCGTGGCGCGCGGCAGCTGGATTTGCTTCGGCGGCACCGACGCGGTTGCGTCCATCTTGAAATCGTCGGCGGTCGGCGGCGGCAGGTTGGCTGGCTGCGGCACCGGGATTGCTGCCTCGATGGCGAGTTCGGCGGCGCTGCGCGGCGCATTGGACTGGGCCAGTGCCGATGTCGCCGATACCGTGAGGAAGGTAGCCGCGACGGCCATCAATGCGCGGTCAAATCCACCACGGCCCTTCGAACTATCACGCATCGTCACACCCCCTTGGGCGATGCTGTCCCGGCAGCGGGACAGATCGAATATCGTTTGCCTTCAGCCAGCGCGGCGCGCCGGCCTCGTTCCTCGTTCAAGTCGCCACGCGCACTACGAGTCAACTCGGACGATACATGCGCCGTTCTCAAGCAGCTAGCAGAGCCCGGTGCAACTCACGACAAACTGACCTCAAACGACCCCTTTTTGTTCGGGATTGCGCGCTTTTGCCACGCTATCCGCCGTTTGTCTGTTACCTGCAAGCCACGGTCCGAGGGTTCCGGGCGGAGCGAGGGGCTCCGAAAGTGCCGCCACCGCAGCCCGCGAATTCCGAATTGTCTCAGCTCGCTTCATCCGCATTGCCGGGCTCGTTCGCAGCAGCTTCGTCGAGCTTGCGATAGAGCGTGGAGCGGCCGATCTTGAGCCGCCGCGCGACTTCCGACATCTGTCCGCGATAGTGCGAGATCGCAAACCGGATGATTTCGTTTTCGAGTTCTTCCAGCGGCCGCACGTCACCGGCGCTGGTCAGCATCGCCAGCGTGCCGGCAGCAGGTAACGGCGCGATCGGTATTTCAATACCTGAGACCATGGGCGCCGTCGAGGGAGCGAGCACCAGCGGCTCGGCGGGCTGATTGATGGCTGGCGCATGCGCTGCGCCTTGCGGGAAGTCGGAAAGGCCGAGCTGGTCGCCTTCGCTCATGACGACGGCGCGGTACACCGCGTTCTCCAGCTGGCGGATGTTGCCGGGCCAGTCGAGCTGCGAGAGATACGCCATCGCCTCGCCGCCGATGGCGGAGATCGGCCGGTTCTCCTCGGCGCAGAAGCGAGCGAGGAAATGGCGGAGCAAATGCGGAATGTCCTCGCGGCGCTGGCGCAGGGGCGGGATGGTCAGCGGCAGTACATGCAGGCGATAGAACAGGTCTTCGCGGAACTGCCCTGCCTTGACGAGGTCGAGCAGCCTTCGGTTGGTCGCCGAGACGATGCGGACGTCGACCTTGACCGGCTTGCGTCCGCCGACGGCTTCGATGGTGCCTTCCTGCAGCGCTCGCAGCAGTTTCACTTGCGCCGCCAGCGGCAATTCCCCGACTTCGTCGAGGAACAGCGTGCCGCCATGCGCCTCGAGGAACTTGCCCGTATGGCGCTCGGTCGCGCCGGTGAACGCGCCCTTCTCATGGCCGAACAGGATCGATTCCACGAGATTGTCCGGGATGGCGCCGCAATTGACGGCAACGAAGGGCTTTGCCTTGCGCTCGCCGCTGCCGTGGATGGCGCGTGCGAACAACTCCTTGCCGACGCCGGACTCGCCCTCGATCAACACGGGAATGGAGGAAGTCGCCGCCTTCTGTGCGGTGCGCAGCACGCCGGCCATCGCTTCAGAGCGGGTGACGATGTCGGAGAAAGTCAGCCGGCCCTCGCGACTATGCCGGATGCGCTGCAATTCGCCTTTCAGTGCGGAGGCATTTAGCGCGTTGCGCAGCGATACCTGCAATCGCTCGATGCCGACGGGCTTCACCACGAAATCCTGTGCGCCGGCGCGCATCGCGGAGACAACATTGTCGATGCCGCCATGGGCGGTCTGTACGATGACGGGAAGGTTCAATCCGGCTTCACGGATCTTCGCCAGCACGCCCATGCCGTCCAGGCCGGGCATCACGAGGTCGAGCACCAGGCAATCGATTCCCTGGCCATCGGGGCCGGTGAGGAGCTCGACGACGGCATCGCCGGAATCGACCACGACGGTTTCGTAGCCGCACTTCTGCACCATGTTTTCAACCAGGCGACGCGCTACGGCGTCATCGTCGGCGATCAAGATGGTGGCAGCCATTGGCACTCCCCGCACGTTACAGACTATTTGTCCCGAATCGGGGCAATGTGGACGATGCCGATTAATGCACTCTTAAGCGTTGCCGTTCGGCAAGCTCTTCGCCGCCGCCGAACAGGCAAGGGATGCGCGGCCACTGGAAAATGACCGCCGATTGCGTCGCGTTTGAGATGAACTACTACAAGGCAAAGCTGGCCGATTTTGCGGCAAGGAGCGGGGCGCCACTGGCCAGCGGGCGTGTCGCGGCCTCAGATATTGACCACCGGCCACAATTCCAGTGCGCCGCGATAGATCATGTCGAGCGCGACATACAGGATTATCAAGAGGCCGACATAGGCGACCCAGCGATGCTTTTCCAGAATGCGCGCGATGAAGTTGGCGGCAAGGCCCATCAGCGCGATCGAGAGTGCGAGGCCGAAGACCAGGACCATCGGGTGCTCGCGCGCCGCACCTGCAACGGCCAGCACGTTGTCGAGTGACATCGAGACGTCGGCGAGGGTGATCTGCCAGATTGCCTGGCCGAGTGTTTTTTGAGGTGGTGCGGCATCGACGGTGGCCGCGCGCGCGGCCGAGAGACTCTGGGGGGGCGCCCGATGTTGCTGGTGCGACGCCTGCAATTCGCGCCACATCTTCCAGCACACCCAAAGCAGGAGAAGGCCGCCCGCCAGCAGCAGTCCGATAAACTGCAGCAGTTGCACCGTGATGCCGGCGAAGCCGATGCGCAGGGCCGTGGCGGCCAATATGCCTACCAGGATGGCCTTTTTCCGCTGGTCCTCAGGCAGTCCGGCGGCGGCAAGGCCAATGACGATCGCGTTGTCGCCGGCCAGCACGAGGTCGATCATCACGACCTGGAAAAGCGCCGTCAGGGATTGTGAGGAGATCAACTCCAGCATGCGGGCCACTCCGTTTCAAAGTCCAATCCGACATCGCAGTTCAGGCGAACTGCCAGAGGGGCCCGGTCTTGGATGTGACATTCGACAAGCCGCAGCCAAGCTGCGGAAAACTGTTCCTGTTACTCAGGTTGATCGGAAACTCCGGTGAGCCTGACCAGCTGGTCCGGCTCGATCAGAACGGAAAGGACGACGCCGATGAACGTCAGCCCTCCGGCAAGCTCGAACCACATGACGCCGAATCGACCGTGCCGGCAGAGCAGCGCGATCCCGGCGGTCACCGCGGCACCCGCGAACAGCAATGTGACAACTGCGGGCGCCAGCGCCTCGATCGGCACCAAGTGCCGGATTGCGAGAGCGGCAGCCAGGGCCGCCAACAGGATGCCGGCTGTCAGCTCTTGGGCGCGGGTAGTGGCGTCGCGGCCGGTAGGCCGAACAATGTGGTCACGGTCTGCCAGTGGCATTCCTGGCCCTCTCGGCAATTGCGGAACTGATGTCGGGATGAGATTGTGCTAGGGGGCACTACCTGTCCTGACATTCAGATCAGATAGTTTAGTAATCATGAAACGAGCAAAACATCAAGATGTTCCTGCTGTACATCCGGCGGCCAAGGCTGCGCCGGAAGCCCGGGAATTGCGGAAACAGGCTGGAGATTGGCTCAAGCTGCGCAGGGCGGATGCCGGATTGTCGCAGGCCGATCTGGCCGCGCGGCTCAAGCTCAAATACTACACGTTCATTTCGCAGGTCGAGAACGGGTTCAGCCGCGTTCCCACGGAATTGATGGGGGCCTGGGCGGAGGAACTCGGCCTTGAACAGCGCGTCTTCACCAGACATCTGCTAATGTATTATGAGCCGGAGCTTTACCGGTTGCTGTTCGGAGCGGAGAGCAAATGAGCGTGGTTGCGTTCGAACGCGGACCAGACGTCAGTGTGTGGACCGAAGCGGAGCTCGACACCATCCTGACTACGCTGCACGCTGCGCTCGCGCCGGCCACCGGCCGCAGCTGGGAAACCGGCGCGACGGAGAATGGCGACGTCCAGTTCTATCTGCTGGGCCCGGGGCCGGACGAGGCGTGCGAGCTGTGTCTGTCCCGGGTCGGGCGGATGTACATTCTGGAAGACGGATTCGGCCGGCTGTTGTTCGAGCATCGCAATCTCGATCTCGTCGCCTTGCATGCAAGGGCTGCGGGGTCGTCCTCAGCGCAACTCATGGTGCGGGCGATCATACTGTGGTTCGCGATCCGGAGTACGATCCAAGAAAAATTCGATCCGATCCTCGTGGAGGGCGAAGAGTTCCTGGTCCAGGTGGCGCCTCAGCTCGCAGCTTTTGCTTGATCGCAGGATCAAGCCGACCGTTTCAATTCATTCTCCGCGTCCTCCCCGCCAATTTCGAAAGTGTCCATGACCGCGAAATCATCCGCGACATCTCGCGCCGCCAAAATGTCCCGCAAAGCCGCGGCCAGCAAGACGTCTGCAGCCAAATCGAAGACCGGCAAGCTTCCGGAGTGGAATCTCGCCGACCTCTATTCCGGCATCGATGCGTCGGAAGTCGCGCGCGACCTTGCAAGGATGGATGCCGACTGCCTCGCGTTCGAGACGGACTACAAAGGCAAGCTCGCCGAGTTTACCGCCAGGGAGGATGGCGGCCGCTGGCTCGCCGAAGCGGTCAGGCGCTATGAAGCCATCGACGATCTGGCCGGCCGGCTCGGTTCCTATGCCGGGCTCGTGCATGCCGGCGACAGCGTCGATGCCGCGATTTCCAAGTTCTATGGCGACGTCTCGGAGCGGCTGACCGCGGCCTCGACGCATCTGCTTTTCTTCGCCCTCGAGCTCAACCGCGTGGACGATGACGTGATCGAGCGCGCGATGCAGACGCCGGAACTCGGCTACTATCGGCCGTGGATCGAGGATCTGCGCAAGGACAAGCCCTATCAGCTGGAGGATCGCGTCGAGCAGCTCTTCCACGAGAAAGCCCAGAGCGGTTACGCCGCCTGGAACCGGCTGTTCGACCAGACCATCTCTGCGCTGCGCTTCAAGGTCGGGGCCAAGGAGCTCGCCATCGAGCCGACGCTGAACTTCATGCAGGACCGCGCCGGCGAGAAGCGCAAGGCGGCGGCGAATGCGCTGGCGAAAACCTTCAAGGAGAACGAGCGCACCTTTGCGCTGATCACCAACACGCTGACCAAGGACAAGGAAATTTCCGACCGCTGGCGAGGCTTCAAGGACGTCGCGGATTCCCGCCACCTCAACAACCGCGTCGAACGTGAGGTAGTGGATGCGCTGGTCGCCTCCGTGCGCACGGCCTATCCAAAGCTGTCGCACCGCTACTATCGGCTCAAGGCCGGCTGGTTCAAGAAAAGGAAGCTGCCCTATTGGGACCGCAACGCGCCGCTGCCGTTTGCGGCGACCGGCACCATCGCCTGGCCCGAGGCGCAGAAGATGGTGCTTTCAGCCTATCGCGGCTTCTCGCCCAAGATGGCCGACATCGCCGAGCGCTTCTTCACCGATCGCTGGATCGACGCGCCGGTCCGTTCCGGCAAGGCGCCGGGCGCGTTCTCGCATCCGACGACGCCCTCGGCGCACCCGTATGTGCTGATGAATTATCAGGGCAAGCCGCGCGACGTGATGACGCTGGCCCATGAGCTCGGCCATGGCGTGCACCAGGTGCTGGCGGCCAAGAACGGTGCGCTGATGGCGCCGACGCCGCTGACGCTGGCGGAGACGGCAAGCGTGTTCGGGGAGATGCTGACCTTCAAGCGGCTGCTGTCGCAGACGAAGAACACGAAGCAGCGCCAGGCCCTGCTCGCCGGCAAGGTCGAGGACATGATCAACACCGTGGTGCGGCAGATCGCGTTCTATACCTTCGAGCGCGCGGTCCACACCGAGCGCAGGAACGGCGAGCTGACCGCGCAGCGCATCGGCGAGATCTGGCTCAGCGTGCAGGGCGAGAGTCTCGGACCGGCGATCGAGATCAAGGCGGGCTACGAGAGTTTCTGGATGTACATCCCGCACTTCATCCATTCGCCGTTCTACGTCTACGCCTATGCGTTCGGCGATTGCCTGGTGAACTCGCTATACGCGGTCTACGAGAATGCATCGGAAGGGTTTGCCGAACGTTATCTCGACATGCTCGCCGCCGGCGGCACCAAGCATTATTCCGAGCTGCTGCGGCCGTTCGGGCTCGACGCCAAGGACCCGACGTTCTGGGATGGCGGGCTGTCCGTCATTGCCGGGATGATCGACGAGCTCGAAATCATGGGCTGACCGGCAAGTACCTTGTGGTGGGGGCGGCGAGAGTGGAGAAAGCTCATGATCGACACGCCAACGCGACGTACTTTTCTCGGAGCCGGAGCCTTTGCCGCGGGCTCGCTGCTCGGCATCGGCAGCGGCGCTGCGCAGGCGCCGCTCGCACCAACGCCTGCATGCCACGATGGCGACGAGCCGACCGTGGCGCAGACCGAGGGTCCGTTCTTCAAGCCGTCCTCGCCGGAGCGGATCGAACTGATCGAAGCCGGCATGGCCGGACAGCCGATCGTACTGGTCGGCTTCGTTCTCACCCGCAATTGCAAGCCGATCGCGGGCGCGCTCCTGGACTTCTGGCAGGCCGACGCCAAGGGCGAATATGACAATTCCGGCTTCCGCCTGCGCGGCCATCAATTCACCGATGCGGACGGGCGGTTCCGGCTGCGCACCGTCGTGCCCGGCAATTATGTCGGCCGCACCCGCCACATCCATGTGAAGGTGCAGCCGCGCGGCGGACGGGTGCTGACGACGCAGCTCTATTTTCCGGGCGAAGCCAAGAACCGTTCCGACGGTTTGTTCCGCAAGGAACTGTTGGTGCGCACCGCCAAGAACGAGGGTTGGCTCGCCGGCCGCTTCGATTTCGTCCTGGCCTGATCCTCAACCGGCGCGGTTGGTGTTTCGCCCGAGCGAGCCCGGCCCGGCCGCCGGCTCGTTCACGTCGACGAGACCGAGCATGGCGCCGAGGCGATCGGTGGCCGGCTTGTCGAAGCCGACGTCGCCGGCAAAGCCCTTGGGATTGCGGAAGGTGCCGAACAGCATGTCCCAGATCGGCAGGTCGCCGTAATTGTAGGCGTGCACGTCGCGCTGATGATGGATGCAATGCGCCTCGGGCCGCTGGATGACGTAGCCGAGCCACCCCGGCGTGCGCACGTTCATGTGCTGGAAGTAGCCGTAGAATGCCGCGATGTAGCCGGTCAGCGCCGCCGCCACCGGATCGAGGCCGAGGATCAGCGTGGTCGTGATCGTCGCCAGCGCGAAGAACATGATGGTCTCGAAGGGATGGAACAGCGCGGCGCCCGACATGTCGACGCGCTGCGGGCTATGATGGATCTGGTGGAATAGCCGCCACATCAGCGGGAAGGTGTGAGCGCTGCGGTGCCAGGTGTAGTTCACCAGCGAGAGCACGCCCCAGCCGAGCGCCGCGCCACCGATCACGCCGAGACTATCGAGATTGATCAGCCGATGCGCGTGCAGCCATGCTTCCGGGATCAGGAGCGGCGTCAGCGTCGCCAGCAATCCCTGCACGGTAAGGAAGACGAAGCCCTTCAGCCGCCACCACCGGATCGGCGGGAACTGCCTTGCCGGGAACAGCGCCTCGATCGCCAGCATCACGATATAGGTTACCGGCACCAGCAGCCCGAAAAAGTCGACGGCGGTCATTGGGATTCTCCAGACCTTACGGTGTAAGTCTGGACACCGGATACAGCCTTTCGGTGTAAGGTTGCAAGCGAATCGTGAGGTCGGATGATCACAAGGGTGAAAGCTACGCCCGTAGCGCGCCCCAAGGCGGCCAGGGGGCGGCCCGGGAGCCGGGCAGGGCGTTCGCTGCCGCTATCGCGGGAGCGGATTTGCGCGGCCGCCATGGCGCTGGTCGATCGGGACGGGCTGGAGGCTCTGTCGACGCGGCGCCTCGGCGAGGAGCTCGGCTGCGAGGCGATGAGCATCTACCATCACTTCCCCAACAAGGCGCATCTGATGGACGCGCTGGTCGACCTGATGTTGGCCGAAGCGCATGTTGAGCTGTTGCCGGAATGGGGCTGGCTGGAGCGTTTACGCCGCTGCGCCTACGGCTTTCGCGCCATGGCGCTGAAGCACCCGAAGTTTTTCCCGTATTTCGCGGTGCACCGGCTCAACACGCCCGCGGGCGTCGCCTTCATCGACGGCATCATCGGCGTCTTGCGCGAGGCCGGCTTTTCCGACCGCGACTCCGCCACGTATTTCCGGACGCTCGGCTACTATCTCGCCGGCGCCGCGCTGGACGAGACCGCCGGCTATGCCAAGGGGCCGTCAGCCGCCGAGCCGGTGTCGAACGAGAGGATCGCCGCCGATTTCAAGAACCTCGCCGCGGCCGCGCCGTTCTTCCTACCGGCGCATTTCCAGGCGACTTTTGAGACCGGCCTCGAAATGCTGCTGGCGGGAATCGAGCGGGCGCACGGGCGGATGGGAACGTTAGCCGGTGGGTAAAACAACTGTTGAACAGCTCTTAAGTCAATGTTATACATCTGTATAATGCTCTGCCTTGAGGGAGTTTCAGCGATGAAGATCGAGATCAAGAAGATCGGCAATTCCGATGGTCTGCTGCTTCCCCGCGAACTGATGCAGCGGCTTGATCTCAAGCGCGGCCAACAATTGCACATCACCGAGCTTCCCGGCGGCGGATTTCAGGCGCTTCCCTACGACCCCGACTTCGAGCGGACGATGGAGATCGCCGACGAACTCATGGACAAATATCGCGACACGCTCGCGGCGCTCGCCAAATGACGGTTTGTTAAATGAGCGAGCCGTCCGAGCCGCTTTGGATCACTTACGAACAAGTGATCGCGATTCACAGCCGCCAACTTCGCCGTTTTGGCGGGGCGCCCGGCTTGCGCTATGAGGGGATGCTACGTTCGGCGCTCGAGCGCCCCATCAACAAGTGGCAATACGAACAGGCCTCGCTGCCGGAGCTGGCGGCAGCCTACGCTTTTGGCCTCGCGAAAAACCACGCCTTCGTCGATGGGAACAAGCGCATTGCCTTCATGGCGATGATGACGTTTCTGATCAAGAATGGCGTTGCCTTCAGCCCGGACCCGGCGCATGCGACCCAAATCATCATGTTGCTCGCCGCCGGCGAAGTCAGCGAGGAAAGCCTCACCCGCTGGATCAGGGACAATTGGCCTTCCCAATGAACCGATAAGGCGGTGGCATATTGGCCGCGCGCCGTTGCCCTGCTGGCGGGATTGCGGTATTGGCTCGCAAGATTAGACTTTAGACCGACTGGGGACTTTCGATGGCAGACCATAGCGAAGTGGCCTACACCACCGCCGACGGCAACGACTACGAAGCGCATGAGCAGACCTATGAAGGGTTCATCATGCTGGTGAAGTACGGCACGGCCGCCGTCGTGGCGATCGTCGCCCTGATGGCGATTTTCCTGACCTGATCCGTCACCGCTGCGCCGCCTCCCTCGCGGCGCGGAGCTAAATTTTGCCCGCGTGCCGGCCGCAAATCCGGTATCCATCCCAATGGAAATAGCGCTAGCCTGCGCGTTCGCGCCAGCGGAGGCCTCATGAAGATTGCCGTTGCCAGGGAAATCGATCCGTCGGAGCCGCGGGTTGCGGCATCGCCCGACACCGTCAAGAAATTCAAGGCGCTCGGCGCGGAGGTCGCGGTCGAGCCCGGCGCGGGCGTCAAGTCGGGCCTGCCGGATTCCGAATTCACCGCGGTCGGCGCCATTGTCAGCGCCGACGCGCTTGTTGATGCCGACATCATCATCAAGGTGAAGCGGCCGGAAGCATCCGAACTTTCGCAGTACAAGCGCGGCGCGCTGGTCGTCGCGATCATGGACCCTTACGGCAATGACGCCGCGCTGAAGGCAATGGCGGATGCTGGCGTCGCCGCTTTCGCGATGGAATTGATGCCGCGCATCACGCGTGCGCAGGTGATGGACGTCTTGTCCTCGCAGGCCAACCTTGCCGGCTATCGCGCCGTCATCGAGGGCGCCGAAGCCTTCGGCCGAGCTTTCCCGATGATGATGACCTCGGCCGGCACTGTTCCGGCCGCAAAAGTGTTCGTGATGGGCGTCGGCGTCGCCGGCCTGCAGGCGATCGCGACCGCGCGGCGTCTCGGCGCCATCGTGACCGCGACCGACGTGCGGCCTGCGACGAAAGAGCAGGTGGAATCGCTTGGCGCCAAATTCCTTGCGGTCGAGGACGAGGAGTTCAAGAACGCGCAGACCGCCGGCGGCTACGCCAAGGAGATGAGCAAGGAATATCAGGCCAAGCAGGCCGCGCTCACCGCCGAGCACATCAAGAAGCAGGACATCGTGATCACCACCGCGTTGATTCCGGGCCGTCCCGCGCCGAAGCTCGTCTCCGCCGACATGGTGAAGTCGATGAAGCCGGGCTCGGTGCTGGTCGATCTGGCGGTCGAGCGCGGCGGCAATGTCGAGGGCGCCAGGCCCGGCGAAGTCGTCGAGCTCGATGGCATCAAGATCGTCGGCTACACCAACGTCGCCGGCCGCGTCGCGGCGTCGGCCTCCGGCCTCTATGCCCGCAACTTGTTCTCGTTCATCGAGACCATGATCGACAAGGCTAACAAGGCGCTTGCCGTGAACTGGGACGATGAGCTGGTGAAGGCGACCGCGCTGACCAAGGACGGCGCGGTGATCCATCCGAACTTTCAGCCGAAATAAGGAGAGCAGCCATGGATCACCTCGCGCAGGCCGTCGATCCCTTCGTGTTCCGGCTGTCGATCTTCGTGCTCGCCGTGTTCGTCGGCTATTTCGTGGTGTGGTCGGTGACCCCCGCGCTGCATACGCCGCTGATGAGCGTGACCAACGCGATCTCCTCGGTGATCGTGGTGGGCGCGCTGCTCGCGGTCGGCGTCCCCATGATCTCGAGCGGCAGCGGCTGGGCGCGCGGTTTCGGCTTCGTCGCGCTGATCTTCGCCTGCATCAATATCTTCGGCGGCTTCCTTGTCACCCAGCGCATGCTGGCGATGTACAAGAAGAAGGCCAAGTGACGACGACAATGATAGCGCTTCAAGAAATATCGTCGTCATCGCCGGACTTGATCCGGCGATCCATCCCACTTCGCAAGATTCGCCTTTCTCTGATGGATGCGCGGGTCAAGCCCGCGCATGACGGGGTGTGTGCATCATGAGCGCCAATCTTTCCGCACTTCTCTATCTGGTGGCAGGCGTGCTGTTCATCCTGTCGCTGCGCGGGCTGTCGAGCCCGGCGAGCTCGCGTCAGGGCAATCTGTTCGGCATGATCGGCATGGCGATCGCGGTCGGCACGACGCTGGCCAATCATCCGCCGGCGGATGCGCTCGCATGGATACTGGTGATCCTCGGCATCGCCATCGGCGGCGCCATTGGCGCGGTGATCGCGCGTCGCGTGCCGATGACCTCGATGCCGGAACTGGTCGCCGCCTTCCACTCGCTGGTCGGCATGGCTGCGGTGCTGGTCGCCGCCGGCGCCTTCTATGCGCCCGAGGCCTTCGACATCGGCAAGCCCGGCGCCATCCACGCCTCCAGCCTCGTTGAAATGTCGCTTGGCGTTGCCATCGGCGCGCTGACCTTCACCGGCTCGGTGATCGCGTTCCTGAAGCTTTCGGCTCGGATGAGCGGCGCGCCGATCATCCTGCCCGGCCGTCACATCATCAACATCGTGCTCGCGCTTGCGCTGGTGTTCTTCATCTACGGCCTGGTGCGCTCCGGCAGCGCGCTCGACTTCTGGCTGATCACCATCATCGCGCTGGTGCTCGGCGTGCTCATGATCATTCCGATCGGCGGCGCCGACATGCCGGTCGTGATCTCGATGCTGAACTCCTATTCCGGCTGGGCGGCGGCCGGCATCGGCTTCACGCTCGGCAATTCCGCGCTGATCATCACCGGCGCGCTGGTCGGATCAAGCGGTGCGATCCTGTCCTACATCATGTGCCACGCGATGAACCGCTCGTTCATCTCGGTGATCCTCGGCGGCTTCGGCGGCGAGACCGCGGCGGCCGGCGGCGGCAGCGGCGAACAGAAGCCCGCCAAGCTCGGCTCCGCCGACGATGCCGCCTTCATCATGAAGAACGCGCAGAAGGTCATCATCGTGCCCGGCTACGGCATGGCGGTGGCGCAGGCCCAGCACGCGCTGCGCGAAATGGGCGACCTCTTGAAGAAGGAGGGCGTCGAGGTGAAGTACGCGATTCACCCGGTCGCCGGCCGCATGCCCGGCCACATGAACGTGCTGCTCGCCGAGGCCAACGTGCCCTATGACGAGGTGTTCGAGCTCGAGGACATCAACTCCGAATTCGCGCAGGCCGACATCGCCTTCGTGATCGGCGCCAACGACGTCACCAACCCCGCGGCCGAAGAAGACAAGACCTCGCCGATCTACGGCATGCCGGTGCTGCAGGTCTGGAAGGCGGGCACCGTGATGTTCATCAAGCGCTCGCTGGCCTCGGGCTATGCCGGCATCGACAATCCGCTGTTCTACCGCGACAACACCATGATGCTGCTCGGCGACGCCAAGAAGGTCACCGAGAACGTGGTCAAGGCGATGTAGGGTAGCCAGTCGACAAGCTCCTCAAGCGCCCGCACAAGCGCTAGAACGGCGACATGACAACGGTCAAATGGCTGCTGATTGTCGTCGCCCTCGGTTATGCGGGTGGGCTCGTGGCGCTATTCCTGCTGCAGCGGGCGGTGCTGTTTCCGATTCCGCCGGGCGGGCGGATCGCGCCGGCCGCGGCTGGCTTTCCGCAGGCCGAGGAGCATCTCCTGACCACCGCCGACGGCGAAAAGATCGTCGTCTGGCACGTGCCCGCGAAACCCGGCCGTCCCGTCATCCTCTATTTTCACGGCAACGGCGATCACCTCGCCGGCTTTTTCGTTCGCTTCCGCAACATCATCGCCGACGGTACCGGCGTGATCGCGCCGGCCTATCGCGGCTATTCCGGCTCGAGCGGCAGACCGAGCGAGAAGGGGCTCTTGCTGGATGCGCAAGCAGCGTGGGCCTTTGCGGGCGCGCGCTATGCGGGCGACAAGATCGTCATCTGGGGTTTCTCGTTAGGCAGCGCGGTTGCCGTGGCGCTGGCGGCGGAGCACAGCATCGGGAAGATGATCCTGGAAGCGCCATTCAGCTCCGTGGCGGATGTCGCGGCCTCGGCGTTCCCGATCTTTCCGGTCCGCTGGCTGTTGCGGGATCCGTTCCGCTCCGACCAGCGCATTGCGCGGGTCCAGGCGCCGCTGCTGGTCATGCACGGCGAACGCGATTCCGTCATCTCGATCGCCTTCGGCGAACGCTTGTTCGAATTGGCAAACGAGCCGAAGCAGCTGGTTCGCTTTCCGGACGGCGGCCACAACGATCTCGACTATTTCGGCGCATCGGAGCGGGCGCGCCGGTTCATCGGAGCTTCCGCCGTGAACGAATGAATGCCAGGCGACCGGCCGCGTAAGGCACGATAGTCTGGCGCCACCAGCAGAGAGGTAGCCAGATGCTCAGCGCGAGATCGGACGTCCAGGTCGATACGGCGGAGGTGCGCGTCACCGAATGGCGGCTGGCGCCGGGCAGCGCCACCGGCCATCACATCCACGAGATGGATTATGTGATCGTGCCGGTCACCGCGGGCGAGATGACCATCGTGGCGCCCAATGGCGAGCGCTCCAAGGCGCAGCTTTCCGCCGGAAAATCCTACTTTCGCAAGGCCGGCGTGGAACACGACGTCCTCAACGAGGGCGCTTCCGAGATCGTGTTCCTCGAGGTCGAACTGAAGCCCTGAGACGGAAATACGGACAATTGCCACCGATCCGTCGCAGTTGATCCCTCAATGTGCCCAAAAGTTCCCGCAAAGAGACCGCCGTCGGGAGTGGCCGGGTCATGCTGAATTATCTGAAGAATTTTGCGGTGCAGATCGTGCCCTCGGTGGCTGCGACGGTCATCGGGGCCTACATCGTTAACCACTACATCAATGCAAGGCCCACCGCCGATGCGCCGAAGGCGGCAGCCGTGTCGACCGCCCAGCCGAAATCCGACGCCGCCAGACCCGACGCTGCCAGACCCGACGCCGCCAAATCCGATACTGGCAAGTCCGATACTGGCAAGTCCGGCACCGACGTGAAGACGAATTCCGGCGCCGAGATCGCGGGCATTCCTGCATCCGGCGTCAAGGCCAAGGGCATTTCCGAAAAGGCTCTCCTGGAAAGGAATGCCGCCGCCGAGAAGGCCGTCGTGGTCGAAAAGCCCGCGGAAAGGGCGGTCGACAAGCCGGAGAAGGCCGACAAGCCGGCGGAAACTACCGCCAGCCTTCCCGCCGAGACCAAACGCCCGGCCCCGCCGCGCGTCGCCAAGTCCTCGCCGCCTCCAGCGCCGTCGGTCGTCGCGGCAGCACCGGCCGACGCTGCTTCTGCCATCGACGACCGCCGCGATGCCAACGACCTTGCCCGCGCCGCGATCGAGCGCCTGCGCGGCAATGGCGAGGCCTCGCAACGCCCCGAGGCTTCGCAACGCCCGCAGCCGGCCCCGCGCGCGCCGGAGGTCGTTCACGTGCCCGAAGAGCCGCGCGTAGTCGTCGCGCCGCCGTCGGCGGTGCGTCCGCTGCCGCCGCCGATTGCGGTCGCCGTGCCTTCCGAGGCGCCGGATCCCGCTGCGATCCGGGTCGATCCGTCACGCCCGACGCCGCCGGCGGAAATTCCGACGGCCCGTCCGCCGCTCGATCTGCGCGCCGAAGCAGCCGCCGAGCCGTCGAAGCAGAAGACCAACGTCGCCGAGGACATGCTGTCGGCGGCGAAGTCGATGTTCCACGCTGTCCTGCCCAAGTAAGCGAAGCTGGTAAGCGAAGCACCAAGTAAGCGAACGCTGGCCTTCGAGCGACGTCAGCCGCCTACCCGCGAAAGGCCGCTGCGTGCCGCATCATCGCGCGGGCGGATCGCAAGCGCGCGGTTGTACGACGCCGCCGCCTGCTTCTTGTCGCCGAGCCGTTCATAAACACCCCCCCGCAACGACCATGCATGCCCGTTGTTCGGCTCGGATTGCACGGCCTCGTCGAGATCGGTCGCTGCTTCCTTGACCTTGTCGATCGCGAGGTAGCTGGTCGCACGTGCCACGAGCGGCTCGGCCCGCTGCGGGACGAGGCCATGCACGGCGGTGAAGTCCTCGATCGCCTCGGCATGGCGCTTCTCGCCCTGGTGGATCAGGCCGCGGCCGCTGAGCGCCTGCACATTGTAGGGATCGATCGCCAGCGCCTTCTCGAACTGCGCCATGGCTTCCTCGGCTTTGCCGGATCGGGCCAGAACCTGCCCCTGCGCGGCATAGCCTTGTGCGTCCCTGACGTTCTCCGCGCTGATCTCGGCGGTTGGAGTCGCCGCCGGCTTCGGCGCCGTCTCCTTGTCCGGGCCAAGCGAGAACGAGCCGAGATCGAACGAGCAACTGCACAGCGTCAGGCCAACGAGAACGAAGGCCACACGCGAAGCATTCCTGCGGGCATCGGAACTCGAAATGGCCATTCCGGCGAATTGCTCCCGTGTCCTGTGCCGCAAGGGTAACGTGCTGCGACCTAAAATACATCGAACAAAAAAAACGCGGACCGCAAGGCCCGCGTTTTCGGAACTCGGATTTGCTCGGAACGGATCAGCGCGGACCGCGGGGAGCGCCGCCACGGCCGCCGCCTGCACCGCGATCGCCGCCGGGACCGGCGCCGAACGCCGGCTTCGGCTTCATCGGCAGCAGGCCTTCGCGCTGCAGCTTCTTGCGCGCCAGCTTGCGGGCGCGGCGCACGGCTTCCGCCTTTTCGCGGGCCTTCTTCTCGGAGGGCTTCTCGTAGTGACCGCGGAGCTTCATCTCGCGGAAAATCCCCTCGCGCTGCATCTTCTTCTTGAGCGCCTTGAGGGCTTGATCGACGTTGTTATCGCGGACGAGAACCTGCACGCGGCATCCTCTTTTCGGTGTGAGCGGTCTGGAATTCTGGGAGGCCAGAGGTCGGCAAACCGCGGACACCTAGCCTGAGCGCGCGCATGTATCAGACAAATGTTGAATTGTCCACCTATTCGGGCCCTTTTGACGCGGCAAATTCGATCAATCGGAGCTGAAATCAGCCGCTTTTCGGCCGATCCGGCATCACCTGCGTCACATGTCCCATCTTGCGGCCGGGCCGGGCCGGGCCCTTGCCGTAGAGATGGACGGTGGCGCCGGGCACCGCGAGCCAGTGCGCGTAGTCGTTGACGTCGTCGCCGATCAGGTTGGTCATGGTGACCCGGCCGTGGCGGACCGGCTTGCCCAGCGGCCAGCCGGCAATCGCCCTTATGTGCTGCTCGAATTGCGAGATCGAGGCACCGTCCAGCGTCCAATGCCCGGAATTATGCACCCGCGGCGCGATCTCGTTGACCAGCACCTGCGCGCCTTTCCCGTTCGGCACCACGAACATCTCGACCGCGAGCACGCCGACATAGTCGAGTGCGGTGGCGATCTTTTCGGCGATGGTGCGGGCCTCTGCAGCGAGCGAATCGGGGATGTCGGCGGGCGCGCGGGATGTCTTGAGAATGTGGTCGCGGTGCTCGTTTTCGGTGACGTCGTAGCATTCGACCTCACCGTCGGCAGAACGCGCCGCCACCACCGAGATCTCGCGCTCGAACGGTATGAAAGCTTCCAGGATCGCGGATTTGGTGCCGAGCTCCTTCCAGGTGCGGTCGATGTCGTCGCCCTCGCGGATCATCGCCTGTCCCTTGCCGTCATAGCCGAAGCGCCTTGTCTTCAGAACGGCAGGAAGGCCGATGCGCTCGATCGCCGCCCGCAGGGTTTCCGGCGAGGATACGTCGGCATAGTCGGCGGTGCCGATGCCGAGCCTGACCACGAAATCCTTCTCGATCAGGCGGTCCTGCGTGGTTTCGAGGATCTTGTAGGCGGGCAACACCGGCTTGTGCGCCGCCAGCACCATGGCGGTTGCGGCCGGCACGTTCTCGAATTCGTAGGTGACGACGTCGACGTCGGCGGCGAACATTTCCAGCCTCTCGACGTCGGCATATTCGGCGCAGACGGCATTGAGCACGACGTCGAAGGCGGGCGAATCCGGCTCCGGCGAGAACACCTGGCATTTCAGCCCGAGCCGCGCCGCCGCCATCGCCAGCATCCGGCCGAGCTGGCCGCCGCCGAGAATTCCGATGGTGTCGCCCGGCTTCAGCTTCACGTGGCCGACGCCCAGCTTGGGAAGTCCGTAATCCATGACAAGCGACCTCTACGCGAACGTCACGCCGATCCCGCGGGGCGTTCGGCGACGGCGTCCGTCTGCTGCTTGCGCCAGGCGACAAGCCGCGCGGCAAGCGGGGGATCGTTCAGCGCCAGCACGCTGGCTGCGAGCAGCGCCGCATTGATCGCACCGGCCTTGCCGATGGCCAGCGTGCCGACGGGAACCCCGGCCGGCATCTGCACGATGGAGTAGAGCGAATCCAGGCCCGACAGCGCCTTGGATTCGACGGGGACGCCGAACACCGGCAGTTCCGTCAGCGAGGCGGCCATGCCGGGCAGATGCGCAGCCCCGCCTGCACCGGCAATGATCACCTTGAATCCGGCAGCCTTCGCGCCCTTGGCAAAGGCGAACAGCCGCTCGGGCGTGCGGTGGGCGGAAACGATGCGCTTGTCGCAGGGAACCCCGAGAGCTGCGAGCGTCTCGGCGGCATGGCGCATGGTTTCCCAGTCGGACTGGCTGCCCATGATGATGGCGACGGGGGCTGTCATTGAGCCAATTCTTTACGGGAATCCAAAAACATGGGCCGATTATAGGGTCGGCCCCGGGTTGAACCAAGGCGGTGGCAAGAGGTCGGGAATGGACTATCCTGTCTTGGTGAATCCGAGCAAGCCTTCTTGAGAAGTTGCCCATGAAGAAGAAAGCCAGGGCTGGCGCCTCGAAGGCTGCAAAAGGCCGGAAAACCGGCGCGAGGGGGCGGAAGGCAGCGCTGCTCCGGGCGCCGAACGGCACCCGGCGGTCGGCGGCGCCTCGGAAGGCGGGGACCGCCAGCCCCAAATCGGTGGTGCGGCGGCTGCGCCAGGAACTGGCGGCGGCGCGCGCCGAAATCGAATTGTTGAAGGCCGCCGCCGAGACCGACTTCCTGCTCGACATCCTCAACCGGCGCGGCTTCGAGCGCGAGCTTTCGCGCTCGATCGCATTCATCAAGCGCTATTCAGCGCGCGCCGCCCTGCTGGTGCTCGACGTCGACCGGCTGAAGCCGATCAACGACGCGTTCGGCCATGCCGCCGGCGACACGGTGCTGAGGACCGTCGTGCAAACACTGTCCGCGCAGGTGCGCGCCTCCGATGTCATCGGCCGGCTCGGCGGCGACGAGTTCGCGGTGCTGTTGTGGAATCTCAGCGAAACCGATGCGCGGGCGAAGGCGGCTGGGCTGGAGCAGGCGATCGACGGCCTGCGTTTCTCGTTCGACGGCAGCACGGTGCGGACAGGCGCGTCGGTCGGGGTTGCGATCCTGGATAGACATTCGGAAACGCGCACCGCGCTCGAACAGGCCGACAGCGCCATGTATGTGCGCAAGACGCAGCGCCGGCACGAGGCCGCGTAAGGGGTTCATAGCCCGCCGAGATCATCCGGCACGTTGCCGAATCTTCGCAGCAAATGCGCATCGCCGAACTCGCCGATCATCGGATCACCGGTGCGGCTGAAAGCGATGGCGCCGATGCTGCCGGGAATCCGCGACATCATCTCGGCGCGGCGCAGCGCCGTGGTAGCGCTCTGGCATTCCTCGGCATTGCCCGCGACCATTTCGCCGCTCTCGTCGCGCATGAACGGCAATGCGACGTAGTAGGTGACACTGGCCATCGCTTCGCTCCTGGGGACGGGTTCAGGCGGCGGTGCTCCTCGCATGCGTGGGGAGGGTGGGGACGCATCCGGCAGCGACCGCCGCCTGCAGTTCGGCAAGCTCGATCTCGAGATACTCGTTCGCCATGATCAGCGCCTTGATGGTCGAGCGCAGATTACCGTCGCACATGGCAATGGCCTGGTCGCAGGCCTGCTCGTAGCGGCGGGTATCGGAAAACGCTGGGGCGGACATGACAGAACTCCGAGCTGGGATGACCGGAATGTTCTCTTTTTGTTCCCGAGAAGTCAAGCCGGATTTTCCGGAACGATCACGCCCTGGCCGCGTTACCGGGGCGCTTGTACAGACTTCCACCACCCACTTCAGCCCCGGTTCGCATGCTGCGAGCCGGGGCCCTTTGTTGCGCCGGCGGAGCTTCTGTGGACAACGGGGACAAGCCATCCCCCGCGATCGGCGCGCGGCCGGCGGGCCGTGCCGGATACCGCGCTCAGGCAATGATGTCGGGCGTGATCTGGTCTTCGATGAAGGCGATGCGGTCGCGCAGCAGCAGCTTGCGCTTCTTCAGGCGCTGCAAGCGCAGAAGATCGGGCGCGGGCGACTGATGCAGGGCATCGATCGCCGCATCGAGGTCGCGATGCTCCTGCTGCAGCCGGGCAAGCTCGGCCTGGAGTTCGCGCTCATCTTCGTCGGTCATGGTGTGTGTTAACTAATAAGCACGATCAGGTTGTGAACGGTCCAGCGGCCGAAGCTCATCGCAAATATCGTCCTTGCCGCCAGCCTGCGCAAGCTGACCGGGTTCCCTGGTCACGATTGGTTACAGATAATTCCGAAAAGAATCACGGCGGCGGATTCTCGATTCCCATCGACAGATTCACCGTCTGGTGTACACTTCGCCGTCCGGATCGAATCTGAGGTTTCCACCGAGGAGGAATGCGAATGGCAATACAGGCCCATCTCGTTGAACTGGAACGCAAACACAAGATTCTCGAAAGTGAACTACACGAAGCGTTGCTCCACCTCAGTACAGATGACCTGGAAATCGTCGAGTTGAAGCGTCGAAAGTTGATGGTCAAGGACCAGATCGAGCGGTTGAGGCATACCGCCGAAGAAACGGTCCATTAACCGGCTCCTCGTAAGCATTCGCAAGAACACCGCCCTCGCTACCGGCTGAGCCTCGGGCTCATCCGCGCGGGGGCTTGTTGTTTGTAGGCGTTATTTTGTTTGTAGGCGTTATTGCCGTCAGCTTCTCACGCCGGCCAGGCCGGCGACATGGTCCGCAATCGCCAGCGATGACGTCAGGCCCGGCGATTCGATCCCGAACAGATTGATCAGCCCGGCGACGCCATGCTCGGCCTGCCCCTGCATCATGAAATCCTGCCGCGCCACCGCAGGCGGCACGATCTTCGGCCGGATGCCCGAGTAGCTCGGCATCAGCGCGCCGTCCGGCAGCGTCGGCCAGTATTTGCGGATCGCCGGGTAGAAGCGCGTCGCACGCGCGGGATCGACGGCGTAGTCGATGCTTTCGATCCATTCGACGTCAGGGCCGAACCGCGCCTGGCCCGCCATGTCGAGCGTCAGGTGCACGCCTAGTCCCCCGGGCTCCGGCACGGGATAGATCAGGCGTGAAAACGGCGCCCGCGCGCTGCAGCTGAAATAATTGCCCTTGGCGAGATAGGCGGCGGGGATCTTCTCGACAGGCATGCCTTCGATCGCACGCGCTACGGCCGGCGCGTTCAGCCCGGCCGCGTTGACCAGGAGGTCGCATTCGAGCGTCATCGGCGAGGCGCCGCCGGCCTCGAGCTCGATGCGCCCCGCCGCCGCTTTCGCACGAACGATCGGGGTGTGGAATGCGAAGGCAGCGCCGGCGCCCTCCGCCTCGCCGCGCAGCGAGAGCATGTAGGCGTGGCTGTCGATGATCCCGGTCGAAGGCGAGAGCAGGGCGGCATCGCATTTCAGCGCCGGCTCGAGCCCGCGCGCCGCTTCGCCCGACAGCGTCTGCATGTCGGCGACGCCATTGGCTTCGGCATGCTTGCGGATCGCCGCGAGCTTGGCGGCCTCTTCCGGCGCGGTTGCGACGATCAGCTTGCCGCAATTGCGGTAGGGTATGCCGTGTCCCCGGCAGTAGCGGTACAGCGCGTGCTTGCCCGCGACGCACATCCGCGCCATCCAGCTGCCGGCGGGATAATAGATGCCGGCATGGATCACCTCGCTGTTGCGCGAGGAGGTCACGGTGCCGATACCCTCGGCTTCTTCGAGCACCACCACCTCGCGGCCGGCCTGCGCCAGTCGTCTGGCCACTGCCAGGCCGATCACGCCGGCCCCGACAATGACGCACTCAACCCTGTCCATCTGTAGTTGAAACCCTAAGGATTTGCCGCTTGCCCGGGCAGCAGGTTCTTATCCCTTTGTTTGGCGTCGCTTGCCGCCAAGCCCTTGGTTTGTCTCGCATCGGCACTGCGAGAGCCCGCCCATTAGTGAAGCATTAATCATGTCAGGGCAATTGCCGTAATTTGAGCCACATTTTGGGGTTGCACGGGTACGCGTTTACCCGATCCAAACCCGCCAAAGCCGAAACTCCGGCGCTGAAATGCGTTAGGTGACTGATGGCTGGCAAGGATTGGCAGGCAGGCAGCAAGACTTCTCTTGCCACGGCCGTCGTGTGCCTGATCGCCAGCGTGTCGCCATCGGCGCGAGCCGCGACCGCCGGATTTCAGCCTTCCAGCTATATCGGCCAGCTCGATCCCAACCTGATCTGGGAAGTCCTGATCGGGAGCATCGTCGTCGCCTCCTTCCTCGGCGCGGTCGCGATCTGGGTGGTCTCGGCCCTGCGCCGGGCCCGTCGCTCGCAGCTGCGGCGCAATGCCTTCATCAGCACGGCGCTCAACCAACTCAACCAGGGCGTGGTGATGGTCGATCCGCGCGGAAGGGTCATCTTCTGCAACGACCAGTATCTCAATCTCTACGGCCTGACCCGCGCCGACGTGCCGCGCAACATGACCGGCGAGGAACTGCTGGAGATGCGGCGCACGCGCGGCGTGCTGGAGGGCTCCGACGACGAATTCTACACGCGCGCGGCGACGCCCGAGGGTCTGATCACGGAGCTGCCCGATGGCCGCTCGGTGCTGGTGAAATATTTCGCACTGCCCAATGGCGGGTCGGTCGCGACCCATCTGGACTGCACCGAGCAGCGCAAGCTGTCGCGAAAGCTGTCCTCCACCACCCAGTTCTTGGAATCGGTTCTGGACAACGTGCCGGTCTGCGTCGCGGCCAAGAACATCGAGGACGGCCGCTACATCTTCGCCAACCGCGCCTTCGAGCGCTTCTCGCGCTTCTCGCGCGACCACATCGTCGGCAAGTGCGCCGAGGAGATTTTCAGCCCTGCCACGGCCGAGGCCATCGTCAGGGCGGACGAGGCGGCGCTGACGGCGCCGGAGGGTTATCATCGCACCGAGTTCCAGGTCGAGCGCGGCCCGGATCTGCGCACGCTCGCCTCCAACCGCGTGGTGGCGCGCAACGAGAAGGGCGAGCCGGAATTCCTGATCGCGCTGTTCGACGACGTAACCGACCGCCGCTCGCTGTCGCGCGAGCTGGAGAACACCAAGAAATTCCTCGAGCTAGTGGTCGACAACATCCCGGTCGCGCTGATCGTAGAGGCCGTCAAGGACGGCAAATATCTGCTGGCCAACCGCAGCGCCGAGACCATCCTCAACCGCCGCCGCGAGGATGCCACGGGCCTGACCGCAACCGACATCTTCAATCCGCGCGAGGCAAAACTGATCGTCGCGCGCGACGAGGCGGCGATCAAGAAGCGCGGCCTGCTCGCCGAGGAGCATCCGATCTCGACCAAGGACGGGCTGCGCCTGTTCCTGACCCGCCGCATGACCGTGCTCGACGATGCCGGCGAGCCGCAATACCTGATCAAGACCCACGAGGACGTCACCGATCGCCGCCAGACCGAGTCGCGGATGGCGCACATGGCCTATCATGACGGCCTCACCGACCTGCCGAACCGCGCCGCCTTCCTGCAGGCCCTGGCGCAGATGATCGAAGCCTGCTCCGGAACCGACGAGGAGTTCGCCGTGCTCTGCGTCGACCTCGACGGCCTCAAGGAAATCAACGACGTGTTCGGCCACGCCACCGGCGACAAGGTTCTGATCGAGGTCGCCCGCCGGCTGCAGCACGCCGCGCGCGGCGGCGTGGTGGCGCGGCTGTCCGGCGACGAGTTCGGCCTGATCATCGACGGCAAGCAGCCGGAAGCGGGCCGCGCGCTGGCCGCGCAGCTCGCCGAGGCGCTGGCCAGGGAATTTTCGATCGACGGCAAGGCGGTGCGCACCGGCGTCACCACCGGAATCTCGGTATTCCCGCATAACGGTTCGGACGCCGCCGCACTGCTCGCCAATGCCGGCGCGGCGCTGTTCCGCGCCAAGCAGAAGTCGCGCGGCACCATCAACGTGTTCGAGCCGGAGATGGACCAGCAGATACGCGACCGCCGCGTGCTGCACCAGGATCTCTCCGTCGCCATCAAGAATGGCGAGCTGTCGCTGCATTACCAGCCGCAGGCCGCCTCGGGCGATGCGGTGGGCAGCAGCAAGATCATCGGCTTCGAGGCGCTGGCGCGCTGGATGCATCCGTTGCGCGGCTTCGTCTCGCCCGCCGACTTCATCCCGATCGCGGAGGAAAGCGGCCTGATCGTCGAAATGGGCGAATGGATCCTGCGCGAGGCCTGCCGCGAGGCTGCATCCTGGCCGGTGCCGTTGCAGATCGCCGTCAACCTGTCGCCGGCGCAGTTCATGCACCGCGACGTCGTCAGCGCCGTGCATTCGATCCTGCTGGAGACCGGATTGTCGCCGGGACGGCTGGAACTCGAGATCACCGAAGGCGTGCTGATCGAGGATTTCGACCGCGGCCTTGCGCTGCTGCGGCGGCTGAAGGCGCTCGGCGTGCGCATCTCCATGGACGATTTCGGCAGCGGCTATTCGTCGCTCAGCTATCTGCAGGCCTTCCCCTTCGACAAGATCAAGATCGACCGCGCTTTCGTCACCAATCTCGGCAGGAACCCGCAATCGGCCAACATCGTGCGGGCGGTCATCGATCTCGGCCATGGCCTCGACATGTCGATCGTCGCCGAGGGCGTGGAGACGGCCGAACAGCTCGCATTTCTCGCCAGTGAGGGCTGCGACGCGGTGCAGGGCTATCTGCTCGGCAAGCCGGCGCCGATCGGCCAGTACGGCGCCCTGGTCGGCCGCGACAACGCCGTGGAGCCCGCGCGCAAGACCGGCTAAAGCGTTTTCAAGCGAAGTGGGTACCGGTTCGCGTGAAGAAAACGCGTCAGATCAGGAGTTTAGAGCTTCGGTTCTGATTCAATCAGAACCGAAAATGCTCTAGAGATGAGAGCGGGCGTTCTCTTTCTCAGCGTAGCGTATGGCGGACTACGATCTTGCAATCCTCGGCGGCGGCCTCAACGGCGCCAGCGTGGCGCGTGACGCGGCTGGACGCGGTCTTCGCGTGCTCCTGGTCGAGCAGGGCGATCTTGCCGGCGGCGCCTCCTCGGCTTCGCCGCGGCTGATCCATGGCGATCTGGCGACGCTGGAGCGGCGGGACTTCCGCCGGGTGCGGGCAGCCTTGGCCGAGCGCGACATCTGGCTGCGCATTGCCCCCCATCTGGTGCGGCCGATGCGCTTTGCGATTCCCGCCCATGCCGACGAGCGGCCGCCCTGGGTGCTGCGGGCCTGGCTGTGGCTGTATGACCGGCTGGGGGCGCGGCGGCCGCTGCCGCCTTCAGAGACGGTCGACATCACCCACCATCCGGCCGGCGATGCGCTGAAACGGCCCTTCGGAACCGCTTTCGAGTATTCCGACTGCATCGTCGACGACACCCGCCTGGTCGTGCTTTCGGCGCTCGATGCCGCCGAGCGGGGCGCTGCGATCTGCACCGGGGCGCGCTGCGTGCGCGCCGACCGCGGCGAGGTCTGGCGGCTTGCCATCATCGACCGCGGCCATCGCCGTATCGCCACCGCGCGCGCATTGGTCAATGCCACCGGCGCCTGGACCGCCTCCGTCGCCGACACCGTGCTGCGCGTGCCGGCCCCGCCGCTGGCGACCGCCCAGATCGGCCAGATCGTGGTGAAGCGGCTGTTCGACAGCGACAATGTCTACGTCTTCCAGAACCACGACCGCCGGCTGATCTTCGCAAGCCCCTACGAGCGCGATTTCACGCTGATCGGCAGCGTCGGTCACGCCTTCAAGGGCGATCCGGCCGTGGTTGCGATGGCGGCGGGCGACGTCGCCTATCTCTGCGACGCCGCCAACCGCTACTTCCGCGAGCGGGTGGAGACGTCCGACGTGGTGCGCACGGTGTCCGGCGCCAATTCCGTGATCGGACGCGGCACGAGCGGCTTGCGCCGCGACGGCGTGCTCAGCTTCGACACCCGGCGCGGCAAGGCGCCGCTGGTGACGATCTTCGGCGGCGACATCACCACGGCCCGCCTGCGCGCCGAGCGGGCGGTGTCGCAGCTGTCGAAATTCTATCCGATGTCGCCGCGCTGGACCGCGACGGCGCCGCTGCCCGGCGGCGATTTCAACTGGGCCAAGTTCGAGGACGAGGTCGACAGCGCGCGCGAGCAGTGGCGGTTTCTGTCCGAGAACCAGGCCCGCCGCTTGGTCGGCGCGTACGGCTCGCGGCTCGTCACCATCCTCGGCGACGCCAAATCGAAGGACGATCTCGGCCCCGCCTTCGGGCCGGAGCTGACGGGCGCGGAGGTGCGCTACCTCATGACAAGGGAGTGGGCGCGCTTTCCCGACGACGTGCTATGGCGCCGCACGAAACTCGGCCTCACCATGCCCCAAGCCGACCGCGAGAGGCTTGCGGCGTTCATGGCGGGCGGGGTGTAGCCAGCGACCTCTTACAATCCGTGCTTGGCCCAAACGGCTTTGACTTGTGCGTCCGTGGCAAACTCGCCGCGAGCCGCCGCCGCCTTCGATGCGGCAATGGCCGCCTTCTCACCGGGCGAGAGAGGCACCGGCACATCAGAGGCGTGCCTGGATTCAGATGCTTGATCGGATTGCCTAGTCATAGAGGAAATGAATACGCCCTTTCAGCCATCCGGCGAAGGAGATTTTTCCTCTCGCACATCCGTTGGCGTCGCGCCGAAGTGGCGGCGGAAGGCGCGGTTGAAATAGGAGATGTCGTTGAAGCCGCTGGCTTGCGCGATCTGGGCGATGGTCAGGTGCGCGTAGCGGGAATCGCGCAGCATGCGGCGCACCCGGGTCAGCCGCTCGCCAAGCACGAACGACGTGAACGATGTTCCTTCCTGCTCGAACAGCTTTCGCACATAGCGCGATGAGATGCCGTGACGGCCGGCGATCAGCTCCGACGACAGCGCGCTGCTGCCGAGCATCGACATGACGTCGGCCTTCAGCGCCTTCAGCCGCGCCGCCTTGGCGCCGCCGAGCGCCGTCTCCGCCCGGTCGCCGCGCGCGCCGAGCACCAGCGCGACCAGATCGAGAATATGGGTGGAGACCGAGCGGGCGACTTCCGGATGGGAAAGCTCGTCGGCGGTCATGACGGCGTCGAGATATTTGATCAGCAGGCGCAGCGCCGGATCGTCGGCAGGAATCGGCTGGTCGAAGGCGGCGGCGTAGTCCGGCGCCAGCTCCGCGATGGCAGAGCGCGACATGGCCAGCGTGATGAAGCTTCCGTCGGTGGTCAGCGCGCTGACGGAGGGATCGCCCCCCGTCAGCGCGCTGGCGCTGCCGACGCCGCCGATCGACTCCTGGCCGAATTGGGTCGCGGTCGCCTCGCCTGACCGAAAAATGCTCACCGCGACGATGTCGCCGGCGTCCTGGAGCAGCTCGCGCGTGGCGCGATCATGCGCCGGCGAGCGCGAGCCGGATGCAATGGCGACGTTGGGCAGCAGGTTGAAAGTTACGTCGACGTGAAACGGATCGTCGGTGCGCGGATCGATGTCGGCCTGCGCGATATCGCGGCCGTGGGCTTCGCGCCACAAGGCAAGCCGCTTCTCGTCCGGAAACATATCCGTCGAAATCCGAATGCGGCGCGGCTGTCCATCCTGCATCGGTCCCCCCGATCGGCCATCAACTCCAGCCGATAGTCGTTCCCGGATCGGAACGCGTTCACGTCGCAGACAAGAAATTTTTTGGGGATTTGGACCGGTTGGGACCGTCGGCGGCGCCCGCCGCCCGCTGCCTGCCAGTTGAGCCCCCGCCGATCCATCGCTAGCTTGCGGGCTCGACGGGGCCGGGCAGGGACATGGCTGAGGAACAGGGAAATAGCGAGGCGGCGGGGCTGTCCAAAGCGGAAGGCGTCGAGCCTGCGAAGCAGGACGCGGTGGCCGCTGTGCTGGTCAAGCCCGAGCTGCGCCTCGAACCCCCGCTGCTGCGCATCGAGGGCGTGGCAAAAAAATTCGGCAATTTCCGCGCGGTGGATCGCGTCACGCTCGACATCCGCGCCGGCGAATTCTTTGCACTGCTCGGCCCCTCCGGCTGCGGCAAGACCACGCTGCTGCGCATGCTCGCCGGCTTCGAGACGCCGGACGAAGGGCGCATATTGCTGGGTGGCAGGGACATCGCGCCGGTGCTGCCGCATGAGCGGCCGGTCAACATGATGTTCCAGAATTATGCGCTGTTTCCGCATCTGTCGGTCAGGGACAACATCGCGTTCGGCCTGAAGCGCGCCGGCATGGCCAGGGCCGACATCGACGCCCGCGTCGCCGAGATGGTGGCCCTCGTCAGGCTCGAGGGGATGGAGAAGCGCAAGCCGGACCAATTGTCCGGCGGCCAGCGGCAGCGCGTGGCGCTGGCGCGCTCGCTGGCGCGGCGGCCGCAGGTGCTGTTGCTCGACGAGCCCTTGGCGGCGCTCGACAAGAAGCTGCGCGAGAGCACTCAACACGAATTGATGGAGCTGCAGCATCGCCTCGGTATGACCTTCATCGTCGTCACCCACGACCAGGAGGAGGCCATGACCATGGCGAGCCGGATCGGCGTGATGGACGCCGGCCGGCTGGAGCAGGTGGCGAGCCCGCGCGACCTCTACGAGACGCCGGCGTCGCGCTGGATCGCCGAGTTCGTCGGCGACATCAATCTGTTCGAAGGCCAGGTCGGCGCGGCGGAGGCCGGGCGCCTTGCGATTGCGACCCGCGATGCCGGCACGCTCTATGTCGCCGAGTCGCGCACGCCGCCGGGCAGGAACGTCGTCAGCGTCGCCATCCGCCCCGAGAAGGTCAAGCTGTCGCGCCGTGCGCCCGCCGCGGAGGGGACAAGCGCCCGCGCGTTCAACTGCCTGGAGGGCGTCATCACCGATGTCGGCTATCTCGGCGGGCTCACCACCTACAAGGTCAGGCTCGATTCCGGCGCGGTTCTGCGCTCGTCGATGGCGAACACCACGCGGATCGTCGATGCCTATAATGCGAGCCAGCGCGTGGTGGCCTGGTTCACGCCCGACGACTGCCTGGTGCTGGAACAATGAGTGCGCGCCGCATCTTCGCACGGCCGGCGCGCTACGCCGCGATCGCGCCGTACCTGTGGATGGTGCTGTTCTTCCTGGTGCCGTTCGGGTTCGTGCTGAAGATCGCGCTGTCGCAGACCGCGATCGCGCAGCCGCCTTATGCGCCGGTGTTCGACCTCTGGGACGGGCGCGAGGCGACACGAGCGGCGCTGCAGCAGCTTTCGCTCGACAATTTCAAGCTGCTGATCGCGGACAATCTCTACATCCTGTCCTACTTGCGCAGCCTGATGGTCGCGCTGCTGTCGACCGCGATGCTGCTCCTGATCGGCTACCCCATCGCCTATGGCATGGCGCGGCTGCCGCAGCGCTGGCAGGCGATCGCGATGATGCTGGTGATCGTGCCGTTCTGGACCTCGTTCCTGATCCGCATCTACGCCTGGATCAACATCCTGCAGCACGACGGCCTGCTCAACACGGTGCTGCTGAAACTGCATCTGATCTCGGCGCCGCTGGTATGGCTCTCCACGGACACGGCGATGTATATCGGCATCGTCTATTCGTACCTTCCGTTCATGATCCTGCCGCTGTTCGCGACGCTGGCCAAGCAGGATCCCGCGTTCCTGGAAGCCGCCGCCGATCTCGGCGCCTCGCCGCGGCAGGCGTTCTGGCAGGTGACGTTCCCGCTGTCGCTGCCGGGAGTGGGAGCGGGCGCATTGCTCTGCTTCATCCCGATCGTCGGCGAATTCGTCATCCCCGACCTGCTTGCGGGCTCTGGCGCACAGATGATCGGTCAGACGCTGTGGCTGGAATTCTTCACCAACAGGGACTGGCCGGTCGCCTCTGCGGTCGCCATCGTGCTGCTGGTGCTCCTGGTCGGGCCGCTGCTGCTCTACGAGCGGGTGCAGCACCGCCAGCTGGAGGCGCGCTGATGGCCTCGCGCAGGATCAACCGCATCACGCCCTTCAACATCACCGCGCTCGCGCTGGGCCTTGCGTTCCTCTACCTGCCGATCGTCATCCTCGTGATCTACTCCTTCAACGCCTCGCGGCTGGTGACGGTGTGGGGCGGCTGGTCGCTGCGCTGGTACTACGAATTCTTCAACGACCGCGCGATGCTGGATGCGGCCTGGATGAGCCTGCGCGTCGCCGCAGTGTCGGCGACGATCGCGACCATCCTCGGCACGCTCGCGGCGGTGGCGCTGACCCGCGGCGAGCGCTTTGGGGGACGCATGCTGTTCTCGGGCATGCTCTACGCGCCCTTGGTAATGCCGGAGGTGATTTCCGGCCTGTCGCTGCTGCTGCTGTTCGTCGCGCTCGACGCCGGCCGCGGCTTCTGGACCGTCACCATCGCCCACACCACGCTCACCATGTGCTTCGTCACCGTGGTGGTGCAATCGCGGCTCGGCTCGATCGACCGCAGCCTGGAGGAAGCCGCGATGGACCTCGGCTGCAATCCCCTGCGCGCCTTCCTGTCGGTGACGCTGCCGCTGATCGTCCCCTCGATCGCGGCGGGCTGGATGCTTGCCTTCACCCTCTCGCTCGACGACGTCGTGATCGCGAGCTTCACCACCGGCCCGGGATCTGCGACGCTGCCGATCCGCATCTATTCCGAGGTGCGATTAGGGGTGAAGCCCGAGATCAACGCCATAAGCACCATGGTGATCGCGCTGATCGCGGTCGTCATCACGGTGGCGTCGTTCGCCTCGAAGCTGTCGCGCGGGCGAGGCGAAAGCGCCGTGCCGCTGTGAGCGGCAGCGCTCAGTTCGGCTTGGCTGCTTCCGCAGCGGGCGCCGCATCCGGTGCAGGGCGGCGGAAACCGCCGCCGGTGAAGCGCTCGATCACCGATTTGACGGCGTCGCGCGTCTTCTTGTCCTTCACCGCATCGAGCAGCGGCTCGGTCGCGGGCGAGCGGCGGATCAGGCTTTCCGGATCGGGAAAGATCAGCGGATCGTCCCACGGCCCCTGCACCACGAAGGGCAACTCGAAGCCGGGGTTGCCGCTCGATGCAGAGATCAGGCTGGCGACGCCCTTCATGTCGTATTCGCGCGCCGGCACCGATGCCGTTCCCGTCAGCTTTAGCCGCGAGGTCGGGCTCTCGACGCGAATGTCCTCGGCGGTGGCGATGCCGTCGGCGAATTTCACCGATACCGTGATGCTGTCATAGGGCGTCGAGCCATGCCGGAAATTGCCGGCGCCCGACAGCGGCCGGCGTTCCAGCCGCTTCAGCAACTGCTCGACGTTGAAACCCGAGATCGCGCCGTCATGGCCGGTGAGCGTTGCCGTGCCGTCGAGCGACGATGCCAGCCCGAACGGGCTCGAGCCGGAGGCGACCAGCGAGACGTTGAGGTTGCCGCGCCCGGAGAGCTTGCTGATGCCGAACAATTCACCGGCGGCGGCCTGCAGGTCGACGTCCGTGAGCTGGAACTGGGCGCGCACGTCGGCGACGGTGTCGGCGCGCGAGATGCCGAGCGAACCCCTGGCGATGCCGCCATACATCTGCGCCTCGCCGACGCTGAGCGCCAGCGCGCCGTTGCGCAAGTTGGCGCCGAACGCGGTGCGGCCGAGCCTGGTCGGCCCAACCGTCACTTTCGCAGCCGACAGGCGCATGTCGAGGTCGGTGGCCGACAGCGCATTGAGGTCGAACAGCTGCCGGTTCCAGTCGCGTGCGCCCGTGGCGAGCAGGCGGACGGTGGAGATGTAGGGCGTGAAGTCGAGATTGCCGGCGGCGAGCGTCGCCTGCACGGTCTGGCGGCCGTTATTGGCGAAGGTCATGACGCCCTCGGCGACATTGCCGTCGAGCTCGACATTGACATTGGTGAGTGCGACCGAGCCGCCGACGACATTGGCGCGCGCCTTCAGCGCGAAACGGCCGAAGCCGCCGCCGGCCGGCGGCTGCTGTCCGGTCCAGCGCAGCGCGTTGCGCAGCGACAGCGAGTCGACGGTGACGGTGCCTTCCATCATCAGGCTGGTGCGGTTGGCCACCGCGCCGTCGAAAGCGAGCTTCAGCGGCGCCGAGGCGAGGCGCGCCTTCAGGCCGGAGCGCTCGCCCGAGAGCAGCGCCACGAAATCGCCGGCGCTGACCGAGCCGTCGATGCGCTCGCCGCGCCAGTCGAACTGCCCGGTCGCGGCAAAAGATCGCGAGATCGAGGGCCAGGCCAGCGAGAGGTCGATGTCGGCAAGCGTCTCGGTGGAGCTGGTGGCCGCGTCCTGGTACTTCAGCACGCCGTCCTGGATGCGGATTTCCGAGAACGACACCTGGTTCTCCGCGCCGGGCTTCATGGTTTTCGCGATGGTCTCGACGAAGGGCGTCCAGTTGCTCTCGCCATTGCCGTCGCGCACCACGCGGATGGTCGGCCGCAGCATCATCACGTCGGAGATTTCGAACCGCCGCAGCAGGAGCGGCAAGAGCCGCAGGTTCGCGGTCAGCACGTCGACATGCAGCGCCGGGTCGTCGCTCATCCCGCCCTTGAGGCCGACGTCGTGGAACGAGACGTAGCTGGCGGGAAACACCGAAATGTCGATCGATCCCTTGACGACGAGATCGAGCCCGGTGACGGCGCGGATCTGCGCCTCGACCGATTTCTGCAAGGCGTCACGGTTGAGGAACCAGATCGTTGCGACCAGGCACAGCGCGGCCACGCCGAAGAAGGCCGCAACCGGCATCCCGAGGCGCTTCATTCGTTCGGCCATCGTCAATGCCATGATCCAGCGAAGAGGTCTTGAGGTGGTCCGGTGAAAACGTCGGGCGCCGCGCCAAATGGACCCCGAGCCTACCCGCCCGCGCCAACGACGGCAACTTGATGGGTTTTCTTGTCGCTTTCAAGGCCGTACTGACGCGGGAACGGCGCCGGAACGGCCATATGCCCGTCATTGACGCGCTGCGAAGAATTCGCCTAATAATCGCCCCAATAAAGCGGACCGAACGCGCGATCCGGAAACGCGGTTTCCAGGTGGATCATGCGACGGCTGCGGAAAAAAGCCTCCCCTCCATCAGGTCATTTCCCATGAACAAGGTCTATCCCGACGCCAAGTCGGCTCTGTCAGGCATTCTCAAGGACGGCATGATGATCATGTCGGGCGGCTTCGGCCTGTGCGGCATTCCCGAGCATCTGTCGGATGCGATCCGCGACGCCGGGGTCAAAGGCCTCACCTTCATTTCCAACAATGCCGGTGTTGACGGTATCGGGTTGAGCCGCCTGCTGGAGACGCGGCAGATCAAGAAGATGATCTCGTCCTATGTCGGCGAGAACAAGCTGTTCGCGCAGCAATACCTCGCCGGCGAGCTAGAGCTCGAGTTCAACCCGCAGGGAACCCTGGCCGAGCGCATCCGCGCGGGCGGGGCCGGCATTCCGGCCTTCTACACCAAGACCGGCGTCGGCACGCTGATCGCCGAGGGCAAGGAAGTGAAGGAGTTCGACGGCGAGAAGTACGTGATGGAGCGCGGCCTGTTCGCCGACCTTGCCATCGTGCATGCCTGGAAGGGCGACACCGCCGGCAACCTGATCTACCGCAAGACCGCGCGCAACTTCAATCCGATGATGGCAACGGCTGCGAAGGTCACCGTGGCCGAGGTCGAGCACCTCGTGCCGGCCGGCGAGCTCAATCCCGACCACATCCACACCCCCGGCATCTTCGTCAAGCGCATCGTCGAAGTCGGCACGGCGAAGAAGCATATCGAATTCCGCAACACGCGCCCGCGGCCGGCCGCATGATCCGGAAAAGTGCGAAGCGGTTTTCCGATCAGATCATGCGCAACTGAAAAGCCTTTCGACAGGAGCTCCTCAAATGGCCTGGACCCGTGAACAGATGGCAGCGCGCGCCGCGAAGGAATTGCGCGACGGCTACTACGTCAATCTCGGCATCGGCATTCCGACGCTGGTCTCGAACTACATCCCCGACGGCATGGACGTGAACCTGCAAAGTGAGAACGGCATGCTCGGCATGGGCCCGTTCCCATACGAGGACGAGGTGGACGCCGACCTCATCAACGCCGGCAAGCAGACCGTGAGCGAGCTGCCGTCGACCAGCTATTTCTCCTCGGCGGACTCCTTCGCCATGGTGCGCGGCGGCCATATTGATCTCTCTATCCTCGGCGCGATGCAGGTGGCGCAGAATGGCGACCTCGCCAACTGGATGATCCCCGGCAAGATGGTGAAGGGCATGGGCGGCGCCATGGACCTCGTCGCCGGCGTCAAGCGCGTCGTCGTGGTGATGGAGCATTCTGCCAAGGACGGCCCGAAGCTCCTGAAGACGTGCAACCTGCCGCTGACCGGCGAGCGCGTGGTCGACATGGTCGTGACGGATCTGGCCGTATTCACCATCGACAAGCACGGCAAGGACGGCATGGCGCTGATCGAGCTCGCCGACGGCGTCACCCTCGACGAGGTCAAGGCCAAGACCGAGGCCGAGTTCCGCGTCGCGCTGAAGAACGCGTGAAGTCGGAGCAGCAAGTCTCGTAGGGTGGGCAAAGGCGCTCTTGCGCCGTGCCCACCATCTCTATCCTCAACCATCGTCATGAATGGTGGGCACGCTTCAGCGTGCCCACCTACAGTTGGCTATGGCTCACGCCGGTCCGGCCGGCACGTCCGAGAAGCGCGTCAGCCAGGCCACCGGGCCGATGCTGGCGGCGACGATTAACAGTGCCGCGAGCGCGCCTTCCTCGAAGCTGCCGCGGCTGGCGTACTGGTAGATCGAGGTGGCGAGGGTCTCGACGTTCAGCGGGCGAAGCAGCAGCGTCGCCGGCAGCTCCTTCAGGCAGTCGACGAACACCACGATGACCGCGCCGACCATGGCGGGGCGCAAGAGCGGCAGATGGATCAGCCGCATCGTCGTGCCCTGGCCGGCGCCGGCGGCGCGCGCGCTGTCGTCATAGTCGCGCGGAATCCGCTCGAAGCCCGCCTTGATGAAGCCGGTCGGCACCGCGAGGAAACGGATCACATAGGCGATCACCACGGCGGCGCCGGAGCCGACGATGATCAATCCCGGCAGCGAACCTCCGAGCCAGCCGGCGAGCGTGTTCAGCGCGTTGTCGACGGCGAGCAGGGGGGCGAGCAGGCCGATCGCCAGCACGAGCCCCGGCAGCGTGTAGCCGGTTTGCGCGATGTTCATCGCTATGAAGTGCGGCATGCTCGGCCGCCAGCGCCAGGCGAGGATGGTCGCAAAGCCCAGCAGCAGCGCGGCCAGCGTGGCGATGCTCGCAAAGGCGACCGAGTTGAAGGCATCGCGCCACAGCGCCACGTCGACGTCCGCCAGCAGACCGCGCTTGAAGCTCTGTTGCGCGAGAAACAGCAGGGGGACGAAAAACCCGAGGATCACCGGCATGAGACAGGCCACCAATGCACAGGCGCCCTTGAATCCCTCGAGTTGCGTTCGCTGCGTCAGCCGCGGGCTCTCGGCGGAAAATTCCGTCGTGACGTTGCGCCGCCCGTAGCGTTCGATCGCGATCAGCCCGGCGACGATCGCCAGCATGAAGCAGGACAGCTGGGCGGCGCCGGCGAGGCTGCCGCGGTTGAGCCAGGTCGTGAACACCGACACCGTGAGCGTGCGGACGCCGAGATATTCGCTGGCGCCGATATCGTTCAGGGTTTCCAGCGACACCAGCGCGACGCCGACGGCCAGCGCCGGCCGCGCCATCGGCAGCGAGACGCGACGGAAGATCGTCCAGCGGCCGGCGCCGAGCGTTTTCGCGGCCTCGGCGAATTCAGCGCTCTGGAACTGGAACATGGTGCGCGCCGAGAGATAGACATAGGGGTAGAGCACCAGCGCGATGACGATGACGGCGCCGGGCAACGAGCGCAGGTTGGGCAGCAGGCGAACCGCGTCGGCAAGCGGAACCCAGCCGGACAGCGCGCGGTGGACGAGGCCGAGCGGCTCGAACAGGTCGACATAGACGTAGGCGGCGAGATAGGTGGGGATGGCGAGCGGCAGCGGCAGCAGCCACCGCAGCATGGCGCGGCCGCGGAATTCATGCAGCGAAACCGCCCACGCCGTCCCGGTGCCGATCGCGAGCGACAACGTGGCGACGCCGCCGAGCAGGAGCGCAGTATCGAGCAGGCTGCGCGGCAGCACGTATTCGATCAGGGGCTGCCAGACGTCCGGCGCAGGCTGCATCGCCAGCGCGATGATCGAGATGACGGGAGCGGCCACCAGCATCGCGGTCGCGACCGCAATCGCTCCGGCCAGCCGCCCGCTCTGCGTCGTCCGCCTCACGCCGGCTCACGTCGATAGGGCGCGGAAAGCCCACGCAGCATCATGCCCTCTCCCGGGAGGAAGAGGGCATGATGGCCGAACCGCTTTGCGCCCTTGTTGCGATCGGTCAATTATCGAACCCGACCTTGTCCACCAGCGTGGCAGCGGCCTTGCGGCTCGCGATGATCTTGGCGATCGGCATCGGATCGGCGACGAGCTTGCCGTAACCCGCGATCGTCGGGTTGACGGGGACGCCGGCGCGGATCGGATATTCGTAGTTGGCATCGGCGTAGATCTTCTGCGCCTTGTCGCCCACCAGCCATTCGATCAGCTTCATGCCGCTCGCCTTGTTCGGCGCGTGCTTCGCCAAGAGCACGCCGGAGAGGTTGACGTGGGTGCCGCCGCCTTCGAAGGTCGGCAAGATCACCTTGGTGGCTTCCGCCCACGGCTTCTTCTCCGGATCGTTGTTCATCAACAGCGCCCAGTAATAGGTGTTGCCGATGCCGATGTCGCACTTGCCGGCTGCGACGTCGCGCGCCGCCTCGCGGTCGCCGCCGGAGGGTTTCTGTGCGAGGTTCGCCTTCACGCCCTTGAGCCAGTCCTCTGCCTTGGCCTCGCCGTACTTGGCCACATAGGCCGCGAACAGTCCGTTGTTGTAGATGTGCTGGCCCGAGCGGATGCAGATCTTGCCCTTCCACTTGGGGTCGGCGAGCTCCTCGTAGGTGATCTTGTCCTGCTTGACGCGGTCCTTCGAGGCGTAGACCACGCGCGCGCGCATGGAAATGCCTGCCCACTGGCCGTCCGGGTCGCGGTATTGCGGCGGCACGATCTCGTCGATCGCGACCGACTTGATCGGCTGGGTGACGCCGGCCTTCACGGCATCGTCGAGGCGGCCGAGGTCGACCGTGAGCAGCACGTCGGCCGGGCTGTTGGCGCCTTCGGCCTTCATGCGCTGCTCCAGCCCCGAGCTTGACGAGACGACGTTGACCTTGATGCCGGTGTCCTTGGTGAAGGCATCGAACAGCGGCTGGACCAGCTTGGTTTCGCGATAGGTGTAGACGTTGACTTCGCCGCTCTGGGCGCTGGCGCTTGTCGGGGCCAGCAACGCGGCCGAGGATGCGGCCAGGCAAAGCATAGCCGCGGTTGCAGAGAGGGCGCCAAGTTTCGTCATGGATGGCTCCGGCACGAGAATGTTGTGTTGCCGCTGAGTAGCGCGGCAGGCATGACGTCGTCAGCGACGCGATGTCGCGAAAGGGCTGATTTAGAGCGATTCAAAGCATTGAATTTAGAGCGATTCCAGAAACGGGCGGCACGCGGGAGGCATCGCGACAGCTCCGCGGCGATCGGAGCGAGCGGGAACATGCCGGCCGGCAGTCCAGGGTCTTGCCGGCGTGCCTGCGGCCGGCGGCCGCCTGCCATGCCGGCAATTTGAGCAACGCGGCCATAATATCGGTTCGACCGGTGCTATCCTCCCGTCTAGTCTGATGAGGGGCTTTGGGCGGTCACATGCGCGATATCCTGGAATATTGCATTGGCGGGACGCGGCGGAGCGTCGCCGCAGGCACCGAGGTTTTGCATGAAGGCGACCGCACCGGGCATCTCTATGTCCTGATCGAGGGCCGGCTCGAGGTGATCAAGGGCGAAGCCGTGGTCGCAAGCATTGCCGAGCCCGGAGCCGTGCTCGGCGAGATGTCGGTGCTGCTCGATGTGCCGCACACCGCGACCGTTCGCGCCGCGCAGCACTCGGCGATCTACGAGATCGACGATGCGGCCTCGTTCCTGCGCAGGCAGCCGGCGGTGTCGATCCTGATCGCGCGGATGCTGGCGCAGCGCCTCAACGTCGCCAACACCTATCTCGCCGACCTGAAGCGGCAATATGCCGGCCACGGCACCCATCTGGCCATGGTCGGCGAGGTCCTGCAGAGCATGATCAATCTGCCGCCGTCGGAGGTTTCGCCAGGATCGGATCGGCAATCCGATCCAAGGCTATGAGCCAGGGCGGCGGCGCCACGATCGGCAGGGCCGGGCGCGCCAGCGGCGCCTTGAGGTCGATGTAGCGCGCATCGCCCGCCGGCAGCCAGAACGCCGTGCCCTCGTCGATGTCGAGCACGATACAGACCGGCGGCCTCCCGGGCTGCAGGCCGGTATTGAACACCCAGGTGTCGCCGAGCCGGTCGTACCACGAGCCTTCGGCGATGAACGGCGATTGATGGACGTGGCCGGAGATCACCATCGACGGCCGGTAGCGCGCGATCCATTGCACGAGGTCGACGTCGCCAAAGAAACGCTTGCCGCCCCAGCTGGTCGGGGAGTCCGCGGGCGGAGCATGATGCACCCAGATCCAGCGCTGCAATCGCCTCGCCGAATCCTCGCGCAATTGCATCTCGAGCCGCTGCTTGACCACTGGCCCATCCCACCACGGGCATACCGTGAAGAAGGTGTCGCCGATGGCAAGACTGTCGCCGTCGCAGGCAATACCCAGCTCGCGCACCTCGCCGATCCACCGCGCGATCTTCTCGCCGTCCGCGCTGCGCTCGTCGAGATCGTGATTGCCCGAGCACAGGATCACCCTCGTGATGCCGGACAGCAGTGCGAGATACTTCTTCACCACCACGATCTGGGCGCGGAAATCCACGAACGAGCCGACGTCGAGCGCATCGCCGGCAAAGATCACGAGATCGAACCGGGGCGCGGCCGCCAGCAGCCAGTCGAACTGCGGCAATGAATAGTGCAAATCCGCGACAATCAGACAGCGCATCGCAATGCCCAATAAATGGCCGCGCCGAGGGGCGCGCATGCATTGCATACAAGAAACGTACCGGAATGGACGGGGGTTAGCCGCGCGCGATATGCAGCGCCCCGGCAACGCGGCCGATCCACGACCGCGGCTCCCGCACCAGGCGAAAGCCCAGATTATCGGGCGGCACGCCGGCGGCGCAGCCGCCGCCGCGGGCGTTGCGGATGAAGTCGGTGACGTAGGAGCGGTGCTGGCCCTCGACGACGCGGACGCCGCAATTCGGCGTGGCCGATACGGTCTTGCCGGCATCGTCGAGCCGGTAGCGGGTGAAGCAGGTCGAGGTCCACTCCCAGACATTTCCGGCGAGGTCGGCGAGCCCGTTCTCGTTGAGGCCGAAGCTGCCGAAGGCGCGCGTCTCGGCGTCCGCCGTGCGCTCGGATTCGCGCTCGTATTTCGCGATCCAGCGCTTCGACGGATCGTTGTCGTCGACGGGCAATCCGTCGTCCTTGAACCTGCTGCCGGCAGCGAGCGCCCATTCCTCGTCGGTGGGCAGGCGATACGTCTCGCCGGTCTTTCGCGACAGCCAGGCGGCATAGGCGTTGGCATCGTGCCAGCTCACCTGCACGGCCGGGCGGTCGGCGGCGATGGTGACGCCGCGATCGAGGGCGCGGCAGGCGCCGTCGTCGACGCAGGTTTGGTACTCGGCCGCGCTGACCTGGTGCTTCATGATGACGAGCGGCTGGTCGAAGCTGATCTGCCTGAGCGGCGCCGATGCCTGCCTGCCGTTGCGCGTGAAGTCGCCGGCAACGCGGTAGACCACGTTGCCGGCGCGCACCTCCACGAGGGCCTGTTCGGTGCCGGCAGGGCCGCCGCGAGAGCCGGCATCCGACAGGAGGGGTGCAACCGCGAGCGGGCCGGCAAGTCCGGCGACGCAGGCGAGAGCGAGCTTGAGCTTGAATGCGATCAGCATGGCGGTGCATTCGAGGGATGAGAGAGGACGCCGGCGCGCGGCGCCCTCTCGGTCAGGTGGTCTCAGTTCGTCTTGGCCGGCGGGATGTCCGCCGGGGCCTTCACCTGGGTCATCAGGTCGTCGTTCCACTTGCCCTCGATCTTGAAGTGAGCGGCCGCGCCGAGCTCGACGGCCTCGATCAGGTTGTGGTTGACATAGGCGTAGACGCCGGGCTGCAGGAACTTGTAGGTCGCAGCTCCCGCCGAGCCGCCGCGGATGAACCATGTCTCGAGGCCCGTGTCCGGCGGATTGGAGAACTTTCCGCTCTCCCAGACGTAGTCGCCATGGCCGCCGATCAGATGCGGGCGGCTGTCGCGGTTGGCCTGCGAATGCACGATCAGCACGGTCTCGCCGACCTTGGCGGTCAGCGCATTCTTGCCGGTCAGCGCACCCACCTTGCCGTTGAACACGACATGGGTCGGCGTCAGCTTGCGCATCACCTCGACAGTGTCGTTGTAGGCTTCGCCGGGCGAGTCGTAGGCCTTGAAGTTGCCCTTCTCGTCGCGCGGCACATACAGGTCGAACTCGCCGATATAGTAGGCGCGGTCATACTTGACCTGCTTGCCCTTGCCGTCGGTCAGGCCCTCGCGCGGCAGCACCATCACGGCGCCGGACATGCCGGACACAACGTGCCACGGGGTCATCGGACCGCCCGGCGCGCAGTGATAGACGAAGGTGCCGGTGCGCGTCGCCTTCCAGCGCAGCGTGACCTGTTCGCCGGGATTGACCAGCGTCAGCTCGGCGCCGCCGCCCCCGCCGGTTGCGGAGTGGAAGTCGATATTGTGCGGCATCGAGTTCGAAGACGGGTTGACCAGCGTCAGCTCGACGTAGTCGCCCTCGTGCACGACCATCATCGGGCCCGGCATGCTGCCGTTGAAGGTCATGGCCTGGAAGGTGGTGCCCTTCTCGTCGATGACCACCTTCTTCTCCTCGATGTTCATCTTGAACTCGATGATCTTCGGGCCCTGCCTGGTCGCCTGCTCGTGCGCATGCACGAAGGGCGGCGCCACCAGTTCGATCTTCTGGCGCGGCAGCTTGAGGTCGTCGGCGGCCCTGGCGGGCGCGGACACAGCCAGCATCATGGCTGCAGCGGCTGCGCTCATTAATGCGGCTCTGCGGGTCAACATTGCAATGGCTCCTTGCGTTTGATTGCGGGAGCACATTGCTCATTTCGCCGTCGAATTATTTGCGCTGAAACAACTTGCGACCGGTTGGCAATCACTTAAGGCGTCATACGTAGGTCAGCGCAGCAGGACCGGTGACTCCACGTTAACCGTGTCGCTCGCCGAGATGGCGATGCCGAGCACGAGCGACCAGCGCCCCGCCTTCGGCACCGAGGCGTAGCGCCCGTCACCGCAAAGGCCGAGCGGATCGATCACCACCGCTGGCTGGTCCGGGTGTCGGGAAAATTGGCGCGGCTACGGTGCCGCGATCGCCTCGCTAGGCGAGGTAGGAGGCGAGCCAGACGGCGCTCGCCAGCGACAGCGACAACAGCACCACACCGGCCGCGAAGCTCGCCCAGACCCGCACCGCCCGATCATTCTCGCCCACGGATTTGGTCCGCCTGGGACGCACGTCCTCGTACGGGGGAATCTGGCAGCACATCGCCGGCTCTGATGGTTGTCGATACCTGCCTTGTCGCCCGAAGGCGGGGCCTCGGCCTTGAGCAAACGCAAGGATTTGCAGGCGATTTCGGGGTTTCCTCGGCGGGGCGAATTTGAGCGAGCGCAAGTCGCCCCGGCTTCCCTGCCTGTATGAAAGCCTGATCCGGGCGCCGGTCAGGTTCCCGCAACAATCCAGCCGGGAATGACGTCGCGATGAGGCCAGATCTTGCGGTTTGCTACGGGCAGGAGCGCCTGCCGCGCTATACCAGCTATCCCACCGCCCCCCATTTCTCGCCCGCGATCGGGCCTTCCACCCATGCCGAATGGCTAAAGGCGATCCCGCGCGAGGCCAGCGCCTCGCTGTATCTCCATGTGCCGTTCTGCCGGGCGATGTGCACCTATTGCGGCTGCCACACCACGGTGGCCAGGCGCGACGAGCCGATCGCGGTGTATGAATCGGCGCTTCGCTGCGAGATCGACCAGGTCGTCCGGCAGATCGACCGCCGCATCAGGGTCGAGCATATCCATTTCGGCGGCGGCACGCCGACCATCATGGCGCCGGAGTCCTTTACCGACCTGATGGGACTGATCCGGCACTGCTTCTTCGTCGCTCCTTCCGCCGAGGTCGCGATCGAGATCGACCCGCGCACGCTGTCGTCGCAGATGATCGAGGCGCTTGCGCTCGGCGGCGTCAACCGCGCCAGCCTCGGCGTGCAAAGCTTCGATCCGAAGGTGCAGCGCGCCATCAACCGCGAGCAGAGTTTCGAGCAGACGGAACGGGCGACCACGGGCCTGCGCCGGGCCCGCGTCTCCGGCATCAATTTCGACCTGATCTACGGCCTGCCGCACCAGACCGTGGACTCCTGCCGCGACACGGTTGCCCGTTGCATCGAGCTGCGACCGGACCGCTTCTCGGTGTTCGGCTATGCCCATGTGCCGGCCTTCAAGAAGCACCAGCGCAAGATCAAGGAGGACTGGCTCCCGCACAGCCTCGAGCGCCATGAGCAGTCCACCGCTATCGCAGAGAGCCTCCGCGAGGCCGGCTACGTGCAGATCGGGCTCGACCATTTCGCCCTCCCTGAGGATTCCATGGCGCGCGCGCTGAAGGCCGGCACGCTGCGGCGCAACTTCCAGGGCTACACCACCGACCAGAGCAGCGTCCTGCTCGGCTTCGGCGCCAGCGCGATCGGGAGGCTGCCGCAGGGTTTCGTGCAGAACGAGGTCGTCATATCGGCCTATTCGCAGGCCGTGGCGCAGGGGCGGCTGGCGACCGCGCGAGGCTATCAGCTGACCTCCGACGACCGTCTGCGCGCCGAGATCATCGAGCGCATCATGTGCGACTTCGCCGTCGACCTCGCGCCGATCTGTGCGCGCCACGGCTCGCTCGCGGACGAGATGCTGCAATCGGCGCCGCGCCTGAAGGATCTCGTCTCCGACGGCATCGTCGAGCTCGAAGGCTCGTCGCTCGCGGTCCCCCAGGATTCGCGCTTCCTGGTGCGTAGCGTGGCCGCCGCTTTCGACGCTCATCTCGACCGGTCGCAGCGCCTGCACAGCCGCGCGGTGTGAGAATCGAATCCGTCACACTGCAGCCGGTCGGGGCGCGCTCATCCGCGTCCAACTTGATAGTTGCTACGAAGCTGTGTCACACCTCGCCCGGCGGCTGCTCGGCGAGCGCATAGATTCGCTCGGGCTCGCACAGCACGATGCGCTGACGTCCGCTTTCGATCAGGCCGGCCTGTTCCCAGGCGGAGAGAATGCGGCTCACGGTATGCAATGTCGTTCCCGTCATCTGCGCGATGTCCTGGCGGCTGATCGGAAAGTCGATCTCGATGCCGCGCTCGACCCTGCGGCCGGATTGTCTGGCGAGCCGCACCAGCGCGTGAGCGACGCGCTGCTCGACCTGCTCGGTCGACATCTCCACCACGCGGGTGAACGACTCCTGCAGGCGGCTGCCGACCGCCTGCAGCGTGTTGGTAGCCAGTGTCGGGAACTTCGCCACCAGCCGCGGCCAGGCCGCCGACGGCCAGACCAGCGCGACGCTGTCATCGGCCGCAGTTGCCGTAGCCGGATACTGGCGCAGCCCCATTGCGGGCGCGACGCCGAAGATCTCGCCGGGCGAGACATAGCGCATCACCACCTGCTCGCCGGTCGGCGTGGTCTTGCTGGCCCGCACATGGCCGGCCAGCAGCAGGAAGAAGGAGTGGGCGTCCTCGCCCTGCGAGAACACCTCGCTGTTCCTGGGATAGCGCGCCGAGCGCGCCTCGCGCAGGACCTCCGCGAGTTCCTCGGCCGTCAAGCCGGCGAACATCGGCATGTCGGCCACCAGCGAAGCATCGACCGAGGCCATGCGTTCTCCCACCCAGAGCGATTTCAACGGAGTCTAAGGTCCGATACCGCGCGATCAAGCCAAAGTTTGCGCTGGCTCAACCCATGCCACGCCGATCGCACCTAGACAATTGCTGAGAACGCCTCGCAGGGGCGAGAATCATTGGAGAAAACGAGCATGCGCAAGATGATGTCGCTGGCCGCGTTCGCGCTGCTGATGAGCGCGGGCATGACGCTGGCCGGCGAGGTCGAGGTCAAGATGCTCAACAAGGGCGCCGAGGGCCTGATGGTGTTCGAGCCGTCGCTGGTCAGGATCGAGCCCGGCGACACCGTCAAGTTCGTCGCGACAGACAAGAGCCACAATGCCGAATCGATCAAGAACATGCTGCCCGAGGGCGCCGCGCCCTTCGCCGGCAAGATGAACGAGAATGTCGCCGTGACCTTCGACAAGCCCGGCGTCTACGGCGTCAAGTGCATGCCGCACTATGCCATGGGCATGGTGGCCCTCGTCGTGGTCGGCAAGCCCGAAAATCTCGAGCAGGCCAAGGCGGTGCCGCAGACCGGCAAGGCCAAGCAGATCTTCGCGACGCTGTTCGACCGGCTCAGCCAGCAGGCCGCGGCGAAGTGAGCGGCGCGGCGGCGACGGCGGGCCAGGCCCCGGCGGGCGGCATTCCCCGGTACCGCGCGTATCGGGGGCCGGCGCTGTTTGCCAGCGGCTTTCGGCCGTTCTTCCTGCTGGGCGCGATCCAGGCCGCACTTTCGATCCTGGTCTGGCTGCCGGTGTTCTATGGCGAGCTCAAGCTGGTCTCGGCCTTCGCGCCGCGCGACTGGCACGTGCACGAAATGCTGTACGGCTATCTGCCCGCCATCATCACCGGCTTCCTGTTCACGGCGATCCCGAACTGGACCGGGCGGCTTCCGCTGCAGGGAGTGCCGCTGGCGAGCCTCGTCGTCATCTGGATCGCCGGACGCCTTGCGGTGACGTTCTCCGCCGTCACGGGATGGTGGGTCGCGATGCTGGTGGATTCCGGCTTCCTGCTGCTGGTCGCGGCTGCGACCGGGCGCGAGATCGCGGCGGGGCGCAACTGGCGCAATCTAAAGGTCGTCGCGCTGGTCGCGCTGCTGTTCGCGGGCAACGTCGCCTTCCACCTGGAAGCGCAGTTCTTCGGCGCCGCCGATCTCGGCATCCGCATCGGCATTGCCGTCGTCGTCATGCTGCTGTCGCTGATCGGCGGACGCATCATCCCGAGCTTCACCCGCAACTGGATGGTGCGGGAAAATCCCGGCCGCCTGCCGGTGCCTTTCGGCCGCTTCGACATGGTCGTCGTCGCGCTCGGCGCGCTGGCGCTGGCGGGCTGGATATTCCTCCCGGACAGCCGCGTCGCAGGGACCGCGCTCGGCATTGCCGGGGTGATGCACCTGGTCCGGCTGGCGCGCTGGGCCGGCGATCGCACGTTGCGCGAGCGGCTCGTGACCATCCTGCATGTCGGCTATTTCTTCGTGCCGCTCGGCTTCCTGCTCAATTCGGCCGCCGCGTTCCACCTCGTGGAGGACGGCGCCGGAATCCATGCCTGGATGGCGGGCGCCGCCGGCATCATGACGCTCGCGGTGATGACCCGCGCCTCGCTCGGCCATACCGGCAATGCGCTGACGGCGACCGCCGCCACGCAGGCGATCTATGCCGCGATCGTCGTTGCGGCCGTGGCGCGCATCTGCGCCGTGATCCACACCGCGCAGAGCGAGTGGCTGCTCTACGTTGCGGCGCTGGCCTGGGCCGCGGCGTTCCTCGGCTTTGCGCTGGCCTACGGGCCGCTCTTGCTCGGCCGTCGCGATCCGCTGCGGCGGGCGGCGGGGTAACGGGGGGACAAGCGTTCGGGCCGGCTCAGGCCGTCGTTCGTTCCGCCTGGACCGGTTCTTCCTCGGCGAGAAGTCCCGCGACGATCCGCAAGGCGGCGTCGCGGGCTTCCCTGCAGCGGCCGAGGCATGCGTCGAACAGGTCGGGGCGGGCGCCCTCGAGGTTCCTGCAAGCGTCGGACAGCTGTTGAAAGCCAAGCATTCCCGCGGCTCCGCCCAGCGTATGGGCCTCCCTGCAGATCGCGTCGCGATCTTCGGCCGTTTCCGGCGGCGTCAGGAATCGCACCCGGGCCTCCACCGAAAACAGGTGAAGCAGGCGGCCGGCGTTTGCGTGCCCGATCGATTTTCGCAGCTGCGCGAGCGTGGCTTCATCGAAAGCCGGCGAAGGTGACGACGCGTCCGGCTCCGCCAGCGGGTCTGCTCCGCCGGATGGGCCCGTCTCTGCCCGCCGTTCCTCGCGCACCAGACGGTCGATCGTCTCGAACAGGTCCGGCCAGTTCACCGGCTTGGGCACGTGGACGTCCATGCCGGCCTCCAGGCATCGCTCGGATTCGCCCGGAAGCGCGTTGGCCGTCAGCGCGATGATAGGAAGTCTCGGGCGGCCGCCGATCGCGGTTCGGATCGTCCGCGCTGCGGCATAGCCGTCCATCTGCGGCATCTGCACATCCAGAAGAATGGCGTCGAACGAGCTGCGCACCGCCATTCGCACCGCTTCGGCGCCGTTGTTGGCCGTGACGACCTCGTGCCCGGCCTGTTCCAGCATGGCCTTGATGAGGTCGCAGTTCGGCTCGTAATCCTCTGCGAGGAGCAGGCGATAGGATGTACCGCTTGCAAGGGAGGCTCGCGAGGTCTCCGGCGACGCTGCCTCGCAAAGCGCTAGCTCCACGACGAACGAGAATTCCGAGCCGCGCCCCGGTGCGCTCGCTACGTCGATCTTTCCGCCCATCAGGTTCACGAGCTGCCGGGAGATTGCAAGGCCAAGGCCGCTGCCCCCGACTCGGCGCGTCGCCGTATTTTCGGCCTGCACGAACCGCTCGAACAGCGAGGGCAGATCGCGCGGCGCGATGCCGATGCCGGTGTCCGTGACCGCAAAGCGGAGCGCCCCGATGGAGCCGGGCACCAGGTCGACCGTCAGCCGCACCGAGCCCGACGGGGTGAACTTCACCGCGTTACCGAGCAGGTTCACCAGAATCTGCCGCAGCCGGACGGCATCGCCCCATACCCAATCGGGAACGTCGGAGGCGATATGCGAGGTCACGTCCACGCCCTTGCGCAGGGCCTGGCACCAGAACATGGCCAGGCATTCCTGTGTCAGCCTGGAAAGGGACAACGGTCCCGGGCTCAGCGTGAATTGTCCGGCCTCGATCTTGGAGAAGTCGAGGATGTCGTTGACGATGCCCAGCAGCCCCTGGCCGGCCGAGCGCTGCATCTGGAGATATTGGCGTTGCCGGTCGCGGGATTGCTCGCCGCTCAGCAGCATGTCGGATACGCCGATGATGGCGGTGAGCGGCGTCCGCAGTTCATGGGTCATGTTCGACAGGAAGTCCGCGGTCGCGCGTGCGGCGGCTTCGGCGCGATCCTTTGCCTCCCGCAGCTCGCCTTCGATGCGCATTTGCTCGGAAATGTCCTCGTGGGCGGCGATCCAGCCGCCTTCCGGGGTGGGACGCCGTCGCATGGCGACGGTTCGTCCGTCGGCCAGCACGTGCGTCTGCATGGCCTCGGAAACGATCCTGCTGATGAACCCGTCCCCGTTCGGCCCGAGGTTTTGACCGTTGGCAGCTTGCGAGTCGAGAAGCTGACGGAGCGAGGTCCCCGGTTTAACCTGTTCGGGCGCGAGCCCGTACATCTGGTGAAACCGGCTGTTGGCGATCACGATTCTCTCGTCGGCATCCCACACAATCAGGCCGTGCGGCATGTGACTGAGCGCAATGTCGAATCGCGTGTTGGTGCGCTCGAGTTCCCGGGAGTTTCGTGCCAGCCGTCGGGTCTGTTGCACCAGCAGGAAAGTCCCGATCAGCATGGCGGCGAACACGATGGCCACCACCGGCCCGAACAGCGTGATGTGATTGTACCAGGGCCGCAGCAGGTCGGCGCGCGCATAGGTCACAAGCATCACCAGCGGCAATCCCCGCACCGCCTTGTAGCCGGCGATGCGGGGCCGGCCGTCGAGGACGCTGATCGTTTCGTAGGCCCCCGAATCCGATTTGGGCAGGTATTGCGTCAGCAACGGTGCGTGGGCGAACGATCGGCCAACCACGTCTTCCACGAACGGCTCCCGCGCCAGCACCAGGCCGCCGGTATGCATGAGCAGGATGGACCCCTCGGTGCCGAGATCGATCGAGCGATAGAGCTTCGCGAAGTAGGATTGATCGAGCGGCGCCGTTACGATGCCGGCAAACGAACCGTCGGCGTCGCTCAGCCGCAGCGAGGCCGCGGTCAGCCATTTCCCGTTCGCGGCCGACAGGAAGGGAGGAGAGACATAGAGCCGATCCTCGGTGCGGTCGCGCTGCACCTTGAAATGGTCCATGCCGGACACGTTGGTTCGGGGCGCGGGCCGATCGTAGGAATGCGCGATCAGGTTGCCTGCCGCATCGGTCCAGCCGACCGCCACCACGATGGGCGAGGTATTCATCAACAGTCGCAACGCCGCATTGGATTCGTCGGCCGTCACATAGTGGGCGTGCAGCGCGTCGCTCCTGATCTTCGCCACCTCGCGCAGCGTGCGTTCGACGTTCTCGAACGTCAGCGCGGTGTGCTCCGACAGAACCTCCGCAAAATTCTCGGCGGACCGTTTTCCCTGTTCGATCGTCGCGTCGTAGCGAAGCCGGAGATCGAACAGGAACAGGAATAAGATTGATCCGGCGAGCAGCGCTCCCGTCATTGCCTGCCAGAAGGCCTGCCGCTTCCAGCGCCGGTTCAACCTGTGCATGAGCTAGCCGAACCTGTGCCGTGGAAGGTGCCGCCTGCCGTCCGATGGACGAGAATCAATGTCCCGTTCATGATATAGCAAGGGACATTGCCGATATATCCCGCCTATAACGGGGCGCCTTGAAGGTGCGATCATCGCCCCGGTCCACGAAGCACCAGCGCAACTGAGGCACCTCACGGGGCCCAACGTTCACACCTGGTTCGCCAAGTGACAGACACGACAGACAAGAAAGTCAGAATTGTTCTGGCCGACGATCATCCGTTCATCCTGTTTGCCCTGAAGCAACTGGTGACGGCGGAGGCCGACCTCGAGCTTGCCGGCGAAGCCGCAACCGGACTCGAGGCGCTCAGCCTGGTCAGGTCGGCAACGCCGGACGTTGCCGTCATCGACGTCGGCATGCCCGGAATGAACGGCATCATGCTGGCCCGGAAGATCCGCGAGGAGCGGCCGTCGGTGCGGGTGCTGATCCTCACGGCCCACGAGGACGAGGCCCATCTGAAACAGGCGCTTGCGGCGGGAGCCGGCGGCTTCATCCTGAAGCGCTCCGCGACGACGACGCTGATACCTGCGGTTCGCGCAGCCATTGCGGGAGGCACGTTCGTCGATCCGCTGATGACGCATCGCATCGATCGCAAGATGCCTGCGGGTGAACTCGGGGCCGTCGAACTGAGCCCGCGCGAGCGCGAGGTTCTCAAATTGACGGCGCTGGGCCACGCCACCAAGGAAATCGCGCAGTCGATGGCGATCGGTGCCAAGTCGGTCGAGACCTATCGCGGCCGCGCGCTGGAGAAGCTCGGGCTGAAGACCCGCGCCGAGATCGTCAGGTTCGCGCTCTCGGAGGGCTGGCTGACCTGATCGCCACGGTCTCCGCAGAAGCGAGGCCGTGTTTCTAAACAACTGGTTATTGGGTCAGGAACAGCCGGACACCGCGCCCCCGCCGGGCCGGCGCGCGATGTTGTATTCTCGCGATGAGACCGGGGGTCCTCTCCGCAGTCTCTACGTGAGGGTATGCAATGGCTTTTTTGGACAGCGGATCGAACGGAGAGCACGAGCGCGAACGCTCGATCGCCTTGGCCGAATTCGTTCGATCGACCCTGCGGGAGGTCGGCCTGGCGCCGACGCCGAGAAACTACGAAATCTGGTACGCCTACGGCCTCAAGAACAACCGTGCCCTCAATCAAGACATCGAGGCGATGCTTGCATCCGGCGGCGCGCCCGCCGAGTCCGAGCTGGAACGCCTGCATGAAGCGCATTTCGGGGCGGCGCGCATGCTCGGAAAGATGCAGGCGATCGGCTGCGGGCTGAACACCAAGCTCGGCGACGTCGTCGGCTTCATGACCGCAACACTGGGTAGCGCCTCGGCCTATGGCCAGCGGCTGGACACCGCATCGCAGGATATCGCGGCGACGGATGATCCGGCGGCGGTCGTGGCGACGGTTCAGGCTTTGGTCGCTGCGACCATCGAGATGCGCCAGGACAGCCAAAGGCTGAAATTGCAGCTCGATGGCGCCATGCAGGAGATCGCCGAGCTCCAGCAAGGTCTGCACACGATCCGGATGGAGAGCAGGGCGGATTCGCTGACGCAACTCGGCAACCGCAAGCATTTCGACGAAGCCCTCAGCGAGGCCGTCCGCAATGCGGCCGACCGCGGCGAACCGCTTTCGCTGCTGATGATCGACATCGACCATTTCAAGTCCTTCAACGACACGTATGGTCACGCCACTGGAGACCAGGTTCTCCGGCTGGTGGCGGCGTCGTTGAAGCAAGGCATCAGGGCCGCGGACGTGGCGGCGCGCTTTGGCGGCGAGGAATTCGGCATCGTCCTTCCCAACGCACCGCTCCAGCAGGCGGTCGCGGTCGCCGACCAGTTGCGCCGCTCGATCATGGCGCGCGAGCTGAAGAAGAAGTCGACCGGCGAGGTCATCGGGCGGATCACCGTCTCGATCGGCGTCGCCACGCTGCTCCCATATGACAGCAAGGAGTCCCTGCTAGAGCGCGCCGACGGCTACCTCTATGCCGCCAAGCGCGCCGGGCGCAATCGCGTGGTGGGCGCCGCGCAGCTTCAGGACATGTCCGCTCGGGTTGCCTGACATGCGGGCTGCAGATGCAAAGATTCAGACGGGGGCGGAGATGGATGACCAGCGAGGTGAGATGAACGACAAGCGCGGCTCCTTGCGGCATCGGGTTTTGAAGGCCGGGTCTATCGATCTCGGCGGGGGAGCCATCGATTGCTCCGTACGCAACCTCTCGGACAAGGGAGCTGCGCTGGAAGTCGTAAGTCAGGCGGGAATCCCGGAGCGGTTTGCGCTGGTCATTGCTGGCGATGGGCTTCATCGGCGCTGTCGCGCGGTGTGGCGAAGCGGGCGCCGCATCGGCGTGGCGTTCGAGCCTGACGACCCATCCGGATCGCAAGGCTGACATGGACAGCACCGCAAACCGCCGCAGGGATCATCGGGTCCTGTTCTCGCACGCGATCGACGTCCAGATGTTTGCCATCGATGGGACCTGGCGTCGCCCCTGCACAATGTTGGACGTTTCCGAAGCCGGGGTGAGACTGGGGCTAAAATCGTCCATTCAAGGCCTGAACTTGAAGGAATTCTTCCTGGTGCTGTCGTCGACCGGCGTGGCGTTCAGGCGCTGTGAGCTCGCCTGGATCAACGGGGAGCAGATCGGTGCCAGCTTTTTGACGGGCACGATGCGAGCGAGCCAAACCAAAAAGGCGTCGACAGGTGAGAAAAGATCATCTGTGCAACGGGATGAACCGGCGATGCATCGCTGCACCGGCGGCTGAGAAGGAAGGAGCGGATCGACTGTCACATCCTAGCCCTGCCCTTTCCGCCGTCGAACTTAACGGAAATGTTTTCACGCTTGCTTGAAAGGAACAACTTCTTCATCGCGAAAACAAGAAATGCGGAATCTGACTTCCGCTTCACCTCCATCAACACTTCGCTCAAGTAAAACCATTCAATCGCGCATTCCAGGGCGCGGTTGATGCGACACCTTGCCCCGCCGCGCTCTCCAGGGCCGGCGGGGATCTTTTTTGAGCCGCAGGCGGCACCGCGGCTTTACGGAAGTCCGAGCTTCGCTTCGCAGAAAGGAGTCATGGCCATCCTGAACTTTTCCGGCCGTTGTGCGTTGGCTGCCATGGGCCCATCCGGTCGGGGGGAAACTTGGATAGAATTGCAAAGGTCCTTGTGGTCGAGGACGAACCGGAGGTTCAGGCTGTCGTCCAGCAGGCGCTGGAGGATGCGGGCTTCGAGGCGCTTGCCGTCGCATCCGGCGAAGAGGCGATCGAGCTGCTGCGGCGGGCGATCGCCGGTGTCTGCGGCCTCGTGACGGATATCCGCCTTTCCGGTTCGATGGACGGCTGGGAAGTCGCGCATTTCGCCCGCAGGCTCGCTCCCGCCATACCAGTGATCTACGTGACCGGGGCCGATGCGAAGGTCTGGCCCTCCGAGGGCGTTCCCGACAGCGTCATGTTCATGAAGCCGTTCGATCCGGATCGGATCGCCTCGGCGCTGCACCGGCTGCTGGAGAAGTCGCGTGGGGATACGATTTCGTGAACGCCTGGCTGCCGGGATTCGCCAAATCGGGAAACGTCGGGGCGTTGCAAGGCGGCCGCGGAGGAGGAACTTCAGCTCTCGCCCAGCAGCTTGCCGGTCTCGCGATGGATGAAATGTGTCAGCGTGCAGGCCGGACAAGCGACTGCCTTGTAGGCGTCCTTGTAGGTGTCCTCGGACTGGTTCGGCGGCACCTCGTCCAGCCAATGCTGCACTTTCATGCCGGTCCGTGGGCATTTGAAGAGGATATGGCGGCCCATGTCCCAATTAGGGGGCGGGCGCACCAACGGGCAACTACGGGTGATACCGGAGGTGGGCCGGATGCCGCCGGGCGAAACGTTCGTCAGATGGACTGGCCCGAATGCAATCCCAAGGGTCCGGCGCATCCCGCACGGCCCGCCCAGCCGGCGGACGTGCCGCCGGCTCATTGTTCATATAATCGGAAATCAAGTTTAAATAATCAGAAATAACGGTTGACAATTGCGCAAATCAGAACTAAACGTCTCCCCAGCCCGTGCCACCGTGAGGGACGTTTCGCGATCGTCACGAAACGTGGTGCGGGTTGCGATGGGCCGCTTGCTGCGTCAGGTGCTTGCACCGGGCGAAACGCAGCGGCGGACGGTGAAGTCGTGT
>NZ_JBQTHN010000074.1:0-8042 GCF_052389815.1 Bradyrhizobium sp.
GGGGGGTGCGGCGCTTCCGCAAGGCCCACACGGGGTTCGGGGGGCTGGACTATCATTTCCTCGCGCGCGGCGCCGAGCTGCGCTAGCTCGGCGCCACCGCGCCGATCGGCTTCTTCCTGCATACGCCCTGGCCGGCGCGCAGCGTGATCTGTGGCGTGCCGAATGCGCGCGAGCTGATCGAGGCGATGCTTGCCTACGACCTGATCGGCTTCCAGACCGAGGAAGACTGCGAGAATTTCCTCACCTCGGTGCAGCACGAGCTCGGTCTTGCCGTGCACGACGGCATCGTGCTTTCGCGCTATGGCCGCACCCGCGCCGCGGTGTTCCCGATCGGCATCGACGTCGAGCTGTTCGCGCAATACGCCGCCAAGGCCTCGGCGCATCCGGAAGTGTCGCGGCTGCGCCGCAGCCTCAATGGGGAGCGGCTGGCGATCGGCGTCGACCGGCTGGATTATTCCAAGGGCCTGACCAACCGCATCCGCGCCTTCGACAAGATGTGGGACGACCAGCCCTCGCTGCTGCGCACCGCCTCGCTGTTGCAGATCGCCACGCCCTCGCGCGGCGCCATCGAGGCCTATGGCAACCTGCAGAACGAGGTGGCGAAACTCGTCAGCGACGTCAACGGCCGCCATGGCGAGATCGACTGGACGCCGATCCGCTACCTCAACAAGGGTTTTGGCCAGGCCGTGCTCGCCGGCCTATACCGCACGGCGCAGGTCGGCGTGGTGACGCCCTTGCAGGACGGCATGAACCTGGTGGCCAAGGAATATGTCGCCGCGCAAAACGCCGCCGATCCCGGCGTGCTGGTGCTGTCGAAATTCGCCGGCGCCGCCAACGAACTCGATGCCGCGCTGTTGGTGAACCCGCACGACGTCGACGGCATGGCGCGGACCATCGCGACTGCGCTCACCATGCCGCTCACCGAGCGCCGCATGCGCTGGGAGGCGATGATGGCGAAGCTGCGCTGCAGCACCATCCAGCAATGGTTTGCGCGCTTCGTCGAGGAGCTGCGGGAAACGCAGCTCGAGAAAAGCGAGACGCCGATGGCGGCGGACCATCCGGGGCTTTGGCCGCGGCGTTCGGCGCAGACCGGCGCGCGCATTCACTAAAGCGCGATGACTTTGATTGATCCGCCGCCGTTGCTTCGGTTCAACCTCTCCCCGCTCTTTGCGGGGAGAGGTCGGATCGCATCGCAGATGCGATCCGGGTGAGGGGCCGGGCACGGCCTCACTGCAATGATGGTCTCTCCGACTCGAGATTTCGCGTTTGAGGATTTGGTGAGTGCAGTTATTCGGCAAGCTTCTCGGCTTGCCCCTCACCCGCCGCCTGCGCTGGCGCTTCGGCGTCGACCTCTCCCCGCAAAGAGCGGGGAGAGGTGAGTTAGTAGCAGTACGACACGCCGTCGAGCACGGTGCAGCGCGCCTTGTTCGGCGCGCTGGGATTGTCGAGCGGCACGACGCCATTGCCGCTGCCGACGAACACGCCCTTGCCGACGACCACCGACTGTTTGTTGCCGATGATCACGCTCGGATGCGGGGAAGCGAGGTTGGCGCGCGTGCCGTCCGGCCAGACGATGGCATCGCCCGTGAAGATGCCGCGCCTGCCGTCGTCGCAGGTGACGTCCGTGCCCTTGCGGTTGCAGTTCTGCGCCGTCGCCGGGGAGGCGGCGCTGAGCGCGGTTGCGCAGACGAGGAGTGAGAGAACGAGTGCCCGAATCGTCATCGTAAACCGTCCCTTGTTGAGCCCATCGGCTGATTTGGCTTCGCGTGCTGCTTACGTCGTCGGTGGCCGGCCCCCTCCGGTTCAAAACGGCCTTCGATCAAGGGATCGGGGCGTGCCGATTTCGTCAATTATTCCAACGAATTGGGGAAATTTTGAGCCTGGAGCCCGGCCTCCCTTGCCAAATCCGCCTTGCCCCGTCATGAGAGGGGCCTCCGGAGAGATGGCCGAGTGGCTTAAGGCGCACGCTTGGAAAGCGTGTGTGCGGGAAACCGTACCGTGGGTTCGAATCCCACTCTCTCCGCCAGAAGCGCGTTTCAGAGAATTTCATCCAGCCCTAATTCTCGACATAAACACCTGCAATACTAGCTACTTGTGCTGAGTTTGGCGTTCCATTGAATTCCATCTCGTTTCGCCAAATCTCGCGCCCAAGTGTATGTAAAAGTGTATGTAGGGATAGGCGAAGTCCTAGAGCGAAATGGCGAGGGGCTACGGCAAGCTGACCACCAAGAAGGTCGAACATCTGGCATTGCGCGGCATGCATGCTGATGGCGGCGGCCTGTATCTCCAGGTGGCGAAGGGCGGCTCCAAGAGCTGGCTGTTTCGCTACAAGCTTTATGGACGCACGCGCTGGCACGGCCTTGGGTCACTGCGCGACGTGAGCCTTGAAGAGGCACGCGAGAAAGCGACGGAAGCTCGCAAGGTCCGGCGCAATGGCGCTGACCCGATCCAGGCCAAGCGCGAGGCGGAAGCCGCGGCCCGCATCGAGGCCGCCAAGGCGATCACGTTCGGGGCGGCTGCCAAACGCTTCATCAAAGCCAATCGGGCGGGCTGGAAAAACGCCAAGCACGCCGACCAATGGCTGATGACGTTGCTCGGCGTCGACCAGAAAGGGAAGCCGACCAAGAACGACTACTGCAAGGCTATCCGTGATCTTCCGATCGGCGCGATTGATACGACGCTGGTCCTGCGGATCATCGAGCCGATCTGGGCGACCAAGACCGAAACGGCCAGCCGCATTCGCAGTCGCATCGAGCAGGTGATCGATGCCGCCAAGGCGAAGGGCGAGTTCAAGGGCGAAAACCCGGCACGCTGGAAGGGGCATCTCGATAACCTGCTCCCGGCTACGTCGAAGGTTCGCAAGGTCCGCAATCATCCGGCGCTTCCTTATCGGCAATTGCCCAACTTCATGCGCAAGCTCCGAGAGCGCCAGGGTGCCTCTGCGGCAGCTCTTGAGTTTCAAATCCTGACGGCCGTCAGGCCTGGCAACGCGGTAGCGGCAAAATGGGACCAGATAGATCGGCAGACATCAGTCTGGACCATTCCAGCCGCACTTATGAAGAGCGATGCCGAACACAGAGTGCCATTGAGCAAGGCGGCGCGCGCCGTGCTTGATCGCATGGAAGTTATCAAGGATGACAGCGGTTACATCTTCCCCAACAGCAAGGGGAAGCACTTGAGTGACGCCTCGATGGCTGCGGTGATCGACAGGATGAATGAGCTGGAGCGGTGCTGGATCGATCCGAAGCTCGACCGCGAAATCGTACCGCACGGCTTCCGGTCATCGTTCCGCGATTGGGCTGCAGAGCATGGCTATGACGATCCGGTCGCCGAAGCTGCGCTCGCGCACAGGGTCAGCGACGAAGTGGTCGCGGCCTATCGGCGCACGACCTTCTTCGACCTGCGCAAGCGGATGATGGAGGACTGGGCTGACCATTGCGCCCGACCTTCCAGCGGCATTGACACAATCGTGGCGTTCCGGGCGCAGTCATGAAGCCGGAGAACCAGGATTGGCAAGCGAGTTCTCTATGAAGCGCGACTGGCGATCATTGAGGCTGCGCGTTCTCCGTTGCCAGACACCATTGATTTCACCGTCGCGGTCAGCGCGCTGGACGACTAAGCGAGCATCTATCGAGGTCAGTACATGCCCCTCGTCGACGATCGCGCTCGCGCGGATAAAGCAAAGCCCGCCAGCGTCGGCAATTAGGTTCGAATGAGAAAGTTCGCCCGCGAGTGCGCCGGCCCTAGATCTCGGGAATTGCACAAATGGTCGGGATTCACCCTGATAGCGTATCAGCTTCGTCCAGAAAGCCGCGGTGAGGTCAAATTGAACTCCTCCCACCCGCAGGAGACGCCGAGTATTCGACCAAACTATCTGTCAACCGAGACGGATCAGCGGACGATTGCCGCAGGACTGCAGGTTTGTCGGCGGTTGCTGACCAATCCGCATCTCGGGAGATTCGTGGAAGACGAGTACCTGCCTGGCAAGGATGTCAGGACCGATGACGAACTGGTCGACTATGCCCGTACCATGGGCAGCACCGTGTTCCATCCGACCAGCACATGCCGAATGGGCAACGATCCACTCTCCGTCGTGGATCAACGCCTATGCGTTCGAGGCTTGGTGGGACTTCGGGTCGTCGATGCCTCGGTCATGCCGACGGTTATTTCGGGAAACACAAACGCCGCGACGATCATGATCGCCGAGAAGGCCGCCGACCTGATTCGCGGCGCGGGCTATCGCCTCGCTGCGTAGCACCCGTCTTCGAGGCTCCGCAGGACCACAGACGACGCGGCGATCTCCGGCCGGCGCGCCGGTGGACAATCTTTAGTTGCCCTGATAGCCTCCGTCTCCCGCAGCCTGTCACTTCTCTGCCGATGTCATGACAATGCGAATATTCTACGGTTGGTGGATCGTCGTCGCGTGCCTTGTCGCCGCGCTGTTTGGAAACGCTTTGGGGCTGTTCGGCGCGGGTGTTTATCTGCATGCCGTGACTGAGGCCCACCAGTGGTCGATCGCGGCGATCTCCGGTGCAGCGACTCTGTTCTACTTCGTGAGCGCCATCCTGCTGATTCCAGTCGGAAGCTGGATTGCGAGCAACGGTCCCAATCGAGTCATGGCAGGAGGCGGGCTTGCGCTGTTTTGCGGGGTGGTCGGCATTGGGCGGGCGGATCAGATTTGGCAGGCCTACGCTGCATTCCTGTCGTTGGGCATAGCGTGGGCCTGTCTGTCGACCACGGCGGTCGCGACGACCCTCGCGCCCTGGTTCGAGAAACACCAAGGGCGCGCGATTTCGATTGCTTCGTTGGGGGCAAGCGCGGGGGGAATGATCGGAGCTCCGGTCCTCATATTTGGTATTGGCACGATCGGATTTCCGGCGACCACGATTGCAGCCGGCTCCACGGCACTGATCGTGATCCTTGTGCTCGCCGGTTTTGTTTTGAAGCGCCGGCCTCAGGATCTCGGTTTGCTGCCGGACGGAGACACCCACCAGGGCGCCTCTTCTCGTGGCACGGCATCATGGACTCGGCGAGAGTCCCTGCGCACATGCGCGCTGCGAAGTGTGATCGCGGCGTTCGGTCTCGGCATGATGGTGCAGATCGGATACCTGACGCACCAAGTCACGCTGACCGTCCCGATCCTCGGGGTCAGCGGAGCATCGGCGGTGGTGTCTCTCGCCGCGGTCGCCGCCCTGTGCGGGCGTTTGTTGCTGGTCCAGTTCGCGGACCGGATGAACCAGCGAATGATTGCATGCGCGGTCCTCTTGCTTGCCGCGGCCGCGTTGACCGTCCTGGCCCTGCGTAGCGAGCCGGTCGTCGTGGTTCTCGCCAATGCCGTATTCGGATTGACCGTCGGAAACGTCACAACGCTCTCCGCCATCATCGTTCGCCGGGAATTTGGCCCGGCTTCTTTCGGGCCGGTGTTCGGGTTGGCCTCATGCGGCATACAGCTGGTCGCCGCGCTCGGCCCCGGTCTTTACGGCACCCTTCGCGATGCGTTCGGAAGCTACAGCCAGCCTCTGCTGGTTGCGGCCGTCCTCGACGTGACGGCCGCAGTCCTGATCATGGTCTGCCGTCGTTAGAGCGGTTCAGGGACGGCATGATCACACCGGCACGCCACTGACGCCGCGTACGGCCGAGAGACGCCTGGGAGCGGACGCCTCCAACGCCTGCGTCAAATCGGCGATGACCTCCTCGGGATCTTCGATCCCAACCGAGACACGCAGCAGATCGTCGGAAATCCCGTGCCGTTCGCGCTGCTCCTTGGGCACTTTGATATGGGTCATCAATGCGGGGTGCTGGACCAGGGTGTCCATTGCCCCAAGGGTCGCCGTCATTGTGCAGCGGCGCAGAAGTCTCAGCACTCCGACAGCAGCATCACGCCCCCCTCGGACCTCGAAGCTCAGGACACCGCCAAAGGCCTTCATCTGACGCTTTGCGACAGCGTGATCGGAATGGCTTGGCAGGCCCAGATAGCGCACGCATTTCACCTCCTCATGGCGCTCGAGCGCAGTGGCTATCGTCATGGCGTTGGCGCAATGTCGTTCCATGCGCATCGGCAACGTCTTCAGACCCATGTTGAGCAACCACGCGTCGAACGAGCCGGCACAACCGCCGAGCAACTTTCGCATCCGCCACATCTCGGTTTTCATGAAAGCGGCGTCTTTGCCGATGACCACGCCAGTGAGCGAGTTCGAATGTCCGTTGAGGAACTTGGTCGCCGAATGAACGACGAAGTCCACACCGAGGAAAAAGGGCCGTTGCAGGTAAGGCGTCGCAAGCGTGCTGTCGACGGCGGCCTTCGCGCCGTAGGCGTGCGCAAGCGCCGCGAGGGTTCTGATATCGCAGCAGCGCGACGTTGCGTTGGTCGGGCTTTCCATATAGAGCAGCCGGACCTTGTTCTGTCTGAACTGCATTTCCACCCAATCGAGGTCCTGCAGCTCGCCATAGATCACGCGAACTCCCAGCGGAGTGACCATGACATCGAGAAACTCGGTCGTCGTCCCGTAGATGTTTCCTTGCGTCACGATGGCATCGCCCGGTCTCAGGCCAAGCGAAAGAAAAAGCGATGAGATAGCCGCCATGCCGGAGCTGAAGAGGACTGCCTCGAGCTGAAGCGGGCTGCTCCCGGAACGGTCAGGGAAACCTTCCAGCGCCGCCAGCTTCTTCTCCACGAGATGAGAATTGGGAGTGCCCCAACGGTTGTACAAATAGGGACGTTCCTTCACCTCCTCGAAGACCTGGATGGCCTCATCGGGAGGCGGATATACGAACGTGGAGGTCGCGTATATAGGCTGAATATGCGGGCGGATCGTGTCCGCAGGCAGAACGGGATCAGTGCAGCAGATCGATTGGAACGTTTGCGCGCCTTCATTCGCCATCATGTCAAACCCTGTCTCGACCAGCCTGACAACACCGTAGTTCAGGCGGGCACGCAAGCTGACCTGTTGTTTCAGACAGGTAGGCAACCTTTCGACGGCTGCCAATTCTAGCGGCGCTGCACCTCGAAGGAGATCCGGCAATGGATATGGCCGCTACTGCTGATCGTGACGTGCTGGACATCGCCGGAATCGGATTTGGCCCCTCTGGAATCGCGCTGGCCGCAGCGATCGATGATGCGCGCGAGTCGGGACAATGTCCCGACGGTCTGCGCGTCAGATTCCATGAAAGTCGGACCAACAGCGCCTGGCATCCCGATTTCATGCTTGAGGGCAGCGACATCAACAATCATTTCCTGCGGGACCTTGCCACCCCGCGCGATCCGCGAAGCCGCTACACCTTTGCGAACTACCTCAAGTCGAAGGGACGCCTGTACGACTTCGGATTGCTTGGATGAGCTCCCAGCCGGCAGGAATGGTCCGACTACATCGAATGGGTCGCGCGCCAGTTGAAGCGATACGTATCCTACGGTGACACCGTCGAAGATGTGCGGCCGTCGACCTCGCGAGGCGTCGTGACGGGCTTCCTCATCGAGACCGCGCGGGGCCGCTCACTCGTCAGAAACCTCGTGGTCTCGGTCGGGGCCGAAGCCACGATCCCCGAAGCATGACGGCGTGCGTGAGGCAGCACTGGCGCACAAGTACAAGTCGGAGACCACGGCAGCCTGCCAGCGCGGACAAAAGCTCGAGAAGCGACGCGCTCTCATGAAGGATTGGGTGCAATTCCTGGCAGGATCAAACATGATCCGCTTTGCGAAGCTGGTTGATCAATTCTCCTCACGACGCCACCAAAGCCGCCTCTCAGCGGAGGTTTCAGCCCGCGGGACGCTCGGTCAGGTGTGGGATTTTCCGGATGGGCGGCGCATTCGGGGAGCCTCGATGGTTGCAATCTGAATGGGTTTCAAAACGGATCGTTCACCCTCACGGCGGAAATCGCGGTATCTATACCTTTAAGTTGCAAATAGCTGGGACCGTATCGCCACTTTCCAGCGAGGTGGAGGATGAAATGCATAAGCGCCTGGCGATGCCGGACGACCGGGAAGACAGCGCCTCTCCACGGTTCAAGGACGCGGACCTTCATCTTCGTGCCCAACGTCTCGAGTT
>NZ_JBQTHN010000075.1:0-7869 GCF_052389815.1 Bradyrhizobium sp.
GCCGTCGGCATCGACGGCGCGGCACCCATCCGCTGCACACAGATCGATGCCGCGGCATTGGCATATTTCAGCGCATCGCGGATCGCCTTCCCCTCCGCCAATTGCGCCGCCAGCGCGCCGACAAAGCAATCGCCGGCGCCGGTGGTGTCTACCGCCTTCACACTGCGTCCCGGCACAAGCATCGCTTCGCCGCCGGCCAGTACGAGCACGCCGCGGCGGCCGAGGGTGATGCAGATGGTCCTGTCCTTGCCGCGCAGTGGGCGCGCGGCCTCGATGAAGTAGGCGGGTTCGTCGCTATCGTGCAGTTCTCTCTTGGTCAGGAAGCCGAGCTCGGTTTCGTTGAGCACGAGGATGTCGACGAGGTCGAGCAGTTCGGGCCCGACCGCGCGCGCCGGCGCCGGATTGAGGATGGTGGTCGCCCCCGCCTTGCGGGCGCGCTTGAAGAACGCGGATATCGCGGGCAGGGGGATCTCGAACTGGCTGACGGCAACGTCGCCCTTGGCGAGCGGCGCGGCCGAAACATCGGCTTCGTCGACCCGCGCATTGGCGCCGGGAACGACGACGATCGTGTTGTCCGCGTCGGCCAGCGTGATTATGGCGGTGCCGGTGTGAACGCCCGGCGTCTCCTTCACCAGGCCCAGATCGATCGACTGTGCCGCAAGGAAGGTTCGGAGCTCCCGGCCGAATGCATCTTCGCCGAGCCGGCCGATCAGCGTCGTCAATACGCCTTGCTTGGCCGCCGACACCGCCTGGTTCGCGCCCTTGCCACCGGGGAAGTACAGCACTTCCTTGCCGGCGACGGTCTCGCCGATCTTCGGGTGACGCTCGGCGGTTGCCACTACGTCCATATTGATGCTGCCGGCAACGAAAACCCGCCCCATGCCGTCTCCCCCGCGGCGCTATCCGGCTGCGACCTGAAACTCCCGCTTCACGGCGTCGATGTCGGCAGGCGTCGGCAATCCCGCTTCGTTGCCGAGCTTTTGGATTTTATAGGTCGAGGCGGCGCGCGCAAACTCGAAATGATGCTGCCAGCCTTTCTCGGGGTGCGCGAGATAGGAATAGACGTAAGCGCCGTGGAAGACATCGCCGGCGCCGTTGGTGTCGATCACGAGATGGCGCGGGATCGGCAGCGCCGGCAGGCGTGTCACTGCGCCTTTCTCGTCATACCAGAGCAGGCCGTGCTCGCCCATGGTGACGCCGCCGATCCGGCAGCCGCGGCTCTTCAGGTAGGGGATCATGGCATCCGGCGTCATGTCCATCTGCTCGCACAACCGTTCGGCCACGATCGCCACATCGATGAATTCCAGCAGCTCATGCGTGTTGCTGCGCAGTCCGCCGCCGTCGAGCGAGGTCAAGATGCCCGCCTCGCGGCACAGCTTTGCATAGTGGATTGCGGCATCGGGCTGATGGCCGTCGACATGCAGCACGCGGCATCCCGTCAGGTTCAGGATCGGGAAGGGGTGGATGTGATGGTCGTCGCGGCATCGCACGATGGCGCGCCTGCCGTCCTTCGGCATGATGAAGGAAAGCGAGGACGTCTTCACCTTGCGTGGATGGAGCGAGATTCCGTATTTCGTCGCCATGTCCTGAAACATCCGCCCCAGCCAGTCATTGGCGACGGTGGCGATCAGGTCCGGCTCGATTCCGAGTTTGGCGCAGCAGAACGCTGCGGTCACCGCATTGCCGCCGAACGACACCGCATAGTCGGAGGCGACGTGCTTCTCGTCGCCGACAGGCAGGTGGTCGGTGATGAAGGTGACGTCGATATAGGTCTGTCCGATGAAGAGAGCCTGCATGCGTCTTCCATGGGCTGAAAGTGGATCCCGCCCGGCGCCGATACATTAGCACCGCTTATCGCAGATGATCGCCGAAAAAAATCGCATCCTGCTGCCTTTGTGCCTTGAGATGGGAATGCGGGGAGACTACGACCATCCCGAGGCGCCAGCATGCATAACGTCCGGATGCCGATTTTGGTTTCCGGCTGCGCCCGCGGGGAGGCGACATGACGGTCTATTCGGGCCCGGTATTCGAGATGGCGGTCAAGCAGTTCAACGTCATCGCCAACCACCTCGAAATCCCCATGGACGAGCGCGACCGCATCCTGATGCCGAAGCGGGCGGTCACGGTGTCCTGCCCGATCCATCGCGACGACGGCACGGTCGCGGTGTTCGAGGGGTACCGCGTGCAGCATCACCTCACGATGGGGCCGACCAAGGGCGGCACCCGATTTGCGCCGTCGGTCGATATCGGCGAGGTGGCGGCGCTGGCGATCTGGATGAGCTGGAAGTGCGCGCTGGTGGGCCTGCCCTATGGCGGCGCCAAGGGCGGCGTGACCGTCGATCTCTCCACCATTTCCAGGCGCGAGCTGGAATCGCTGTCGCGCCGCTACATGCAGGAGATGATCCCCTTCGTCGGCCCGCACACCGACGTGATGGCGCCGGACATGGGGACCAACGAGCAGGTGATGGCGTGGTTCATGGACACCTATTCCATGTACCAGGGTCAGACCGTCACCGAGATCGTCACCGGAAAGCCGGTGTCATCAGGCGGCACGCTGGGCCGGCGCGAGGCGACCGGCCGCGGCGTCGCGTATCTCTCCAAGCGGGTGATGAAGGAATTGAACATCGATCCGCACCGGGCCACCGCCGTTATCCAGGGGTTTGGCAATGTCGGCTCCTATGCCGCGCTGGAGCTCTATCAATTCGGGTTGAAGGTGACGGCGGTGAGCGACCATACCGGTGCGCTGCATGACGCTGACGGCCTCGACATTCCCGCGCTGATGCGCCACGCCACCACGCACGGCAGCATTGCCGGCTTCTCCAACCAGCTCGCCTTCGACCCCGCTCAAGTGCTCACGCTTCCCTGCACCGTGCTGGTGCCGGCGGCGATGGAGCGCGTCATCGATGCGAAGACGGCAGAGAACCTGAAATGCAGCATCCTCGCCGAGGGCGCCAACGGCCCGACCACGCCGGAAGCCGATCTCGTGCTGGAAAAGCGCAGCAATGAGGTGTTCCTGATCCCCGACATCCTCTGCAATTCCGGCGGCGTCGTCGTCAGCTATTTCGAATGGGTGCAGGATTTGCAGCAATTGTTCTGGGAAGAGGAGGAGGTGACGCGGCGGGAATACCAGATCCTGGACCGCGCTTTCGACCAGATGCTGTCGCGGGCCAAGGCCGATGGTACTTCGCACCGGACCGCGGCGATGGCGATCGGCGTCGAGAAGGTGCGCGCTGCCAAGAATACGAGAGGCCTGTTTCCGTGATCACCAGTCTCGACCACGTCGTCGTGCTCGTCAACGACATCGAAGCTGCGGCGGCGGCCTACCAGACGCTGTTCGCCCGCGCGCCGTCCTGGCGCAATGCGGGGGACGGCGCGGCGCGTACGCTGTTTACGCTCGACAATGCCACGCTGGAGCTGATGGCGCCCGATGGCGAGAGCGATGCCGCAAAACGCATCCGCACGCTGCTGGCCGAGCAGGGCGAGGGGCTGGCGAGCCTTTGCTTTCGCACCGACGACATCGCAAGGCTGCACCGCCGGCTCGATCGTCTCGCCCTGAAGCCCGAGGCGATCGCAGAAGTCGAAAGCCGAGACGACGTCAGCGGCGCCACGCTGTCGTGGAAGCGCACCCGCACCGCCACCGAGGCGACGCGCGGCGTGCGGATGTTCTTCCTCGAGCTGGCAAAGCCGCGGCCGCTGTCGGTGCGCATCGTGCCGGCGTCGATCACGGCGATGGATCATGTCGTGGTCTCGACGGCCGATCCCGAGCGCGCCGCCGCGCTGTACGGTGCGCGGCTCGGCCTCGACATGGCGCTCGACCGTTCGCACCCGGAGTGGGGACGGCTGATGTTCTTCCGCTGCGGCGATCTCATCGTCGAAGTGACGTCGCGTCCCGGCAAGGCGGACGAGACCAGGCCCGACCGCCTGCGCGGCATCTGCTGGCGCGTGCTCGATATCGACGCCACGCATGCGCGGCTGGCGGCCGCCGGCGTCGACGTTTCGGAAGTACGCGTCGGCCGCAAACCCGGCACGCGGGTGATGACGGTGAAGAGCGGCACCTGCGGGGTGCCGACGCTGCTGGTGCAGCCGGCGCCGAAACTGGCGACTGTGGAATGATGCCTGCCGCAGTGCATGATTTCGCGAACCGCGAAAGCCGTGTTACACGTCGCTCACCCGCCACCACCGAGCGACCGATTTGGCCAAGCGAAAGCGAGTACTGAAGTGGCAGCGCGACCCCGAGGGGATGCGGCTGCGCATCCTCGAGGCGGCCAAGCAGGAATTCGCCGGTCATGGGTTGGCTGGCGCCCGGGTCGACCGCATCGCGGCCAAGGCCGGCGCCAACAAGCGCATGCTGTACTACCACGTCGGCAACAAGGAAGACCTTTATCTCGCGGTCCTCGAAGGCGCGTATGAGAAGATCCGCGCCGAGGAGCGCGAGCTCGATCTCGAGCATCTGGCTCCGCCGGAAGCGATCGAGCGGCTGATCGCTTTCACCTGGAATTATATCCTGCGCAATCCGGAGTTCCCTGCGCTGCTGCAGACGGAGAACCTCGCGAAGGCGAAGCACCTCAAACGGTCCACCAAGGTCAAATCGATGCATTCGCCCTTTGTGGAGATGATCCGAACCGTGGTGCGGCGAGGCGTGGAGAGCGGCGATTTCCGCGTCGCGATCGACCCGGTGCAGCTATATATTTCCATCGCCGCGCTCTGCTTCTTCTATCTCTCCAACAGCGCCACGCTCAGCGTCATCTTCGGCCGCGACCTGTTGGCCAAGGAGGCCAAGGACGAGCGGCTCCAGCACATGGTGGCGCTGGTGCTGGCGGCGCTGACCGGCAAATCCGCGGCGTCCTTCGCCAAGGAAACCGCAAAGGAAGCGGACAAGGAAAAGCCGCCGAAACTGCGTTCTCCGGCACATCATACCGCCTGATCCCGCGGCCCGTTCCATCCGAGCGCGACATTTCGCGGCAATTTTGCTCGGCCAAGATGGCTGGACAGTAATTATCCAACGGGTTAATTTGTCGCCAACAAGCCGCCTTCGAACGGGGAGTGAGACATGGCCGAGCCGGAGGGCCCAAATGTCGTGACCAGGCTGCTGAATGCGGCCTGGGTCCGCCCCTTCCTGTTCCTGATCTTCATCGTCGTGCTCTGGGACCTGACGATCCGGGTGTTCCGGATTCCCGCCTACCAGATCCCGTCGCCCGGCGACGTCGTCGCCGTGCTCCGGACCGAGTGGCCGGAACTGCTGCGGCAGTCCTGGCCGACCACCTACGCCACCCTCTGCGGCTTCCTGCTGTCGGCCGTGTTCGGCATTCCCATCGCCATGCTGATCGCGGGGTCGAAGACGGTGGAGAGTTACGTCTATCCGCTCTTGGTGTTCTCGCAGTCGGTGCCGAAGATCGCGATCGCGCCGCTGTTCGTGGTCTGGTTCGGCTTCGGCATCATTCCGAAGGTGATCTCGGCGTTCCTGCTCGGCTTCTTCCCGGTCGTGGTGTCGGCCGTGCAGGGCTTCAAGTCGGTCGACCCCGACATGGTCGATCTCGCCCGCGCCATGCAGGGCAGCCGCTTTGCCGTGTTCCGCGCCGTGAACTTGCCGCACGCGATGCCCGCGATCTTTGCCGGCCTAAAGGTTTCCGTGACGCTTGCCGTGGTCGGCGCCGTCGTCGGCGAGTTCGTCGGCTCCAATTCCGGCATCGGCTATGTCATGCAGCGCTCGATTGGAACCTTCGACCTGCCGACGATGTTTGCCGCGCTGTTCATCCTCGCGCTGCTCGGCGTCATCCTGTTCTGGGTCGTCGACCGCATCGAGCGCCTGGTCATTCCCTGGCACGTCAGCCAGCGGGAAATTGTTTTCACCTCATGAGATTGGAGCCGTCATTGCGAGGAGCGAAGCGACGACCCGTCTACGCTTGCTGCGCAAGCTACGCCGGGCTTGGAGTCCGCCGAAGCTCGGAGAGCGAAGGCGGAAGCAATCCATGTCAGTGCGTGCGGAGCGATGGATTGCTTCGCTTCGCTCGCAATGACGAAAACAAAGAGTGAGACAACGGGAGGAGGAGAAAACCATGAGGAAACTACTTCTAGCGGCCGCGGCAACGCTGGCCTTCACCGAGCAAGCGGCAGCCGCCGACAAGGTCGTGCTGATGCTGAACTGGTACGTCTATGGCGAGCACGCGCCGTTCTATTACGGCAAGGCCAAGGGCATCTACGCCGCCGAAGGCATCGATCTCGAAATCCAGGAAGGCCGCGGTTCGGCGGCGACCACGCAGGCCGTGGCGGCGAAGACCGCCAATTTCGGCTATGTCGACGTGCCCACCATGATGCGCGCTGCGATCAAGGGCGCCCCCGTCGTCTCCACCGGCGTGCTGCTGCAGACCAGCCCGATGTCGGCCATGGGCTTCGTCGAGAAGAACATCAAGAAGCCCGAGGATATCAAGGGCAAGACGGTCGCGATCACGCCGGCCGACTCCATGACGCAGATCTGGCCGCTGTTCCTGAAGAAGACCGGCCTGAAGGAAAGCGATTTCCAGACCGTGGCGGGCGATGCGCAGACCAAGCTCAACGCCGTCATCAACGGACAGGCCGACCTGTTGCTCGGCTATGTCATGGACCAGTCGATGAAGATCAAGGACGCCACCGGCAAGGACGTCAACGCGATCAAGTTCGCCGACTACGGCATCAACATGGTCTGTTCTGGCGTCATCGCCAACGCCGACTACGTCAAGGCCAACGCCGATCTCGTCAAGCGCTTCATGGCGGCGACGACCAAGGCGGTGGAAGCCGCCGAGAAGGAGCCGAAGGCCGCCGCGCAGGCGATCCTCGACGCCAACCCGAAGGGCGGCAAGATCGAGACGCTGACCAAGGGTTTTGAGCTGACCATTCCGCTGTACCGGACCGCCGAGACCAAGGGCAAGCGGCCGTTCCAGGTCACCGACGCCAACATGAGCGACACGGTAGCGACGCTGGTCGAATATGGCGGGCTCGACGCCAAGGCCAAGGAAAACCCCAAGGCGTTCTACACCAACGACTACCTGCCGAAGTAAGTGATGAACGCAGCGAGCAACACCGCGGTCCAGCCAGGCGCGCATCTGCGCCTGGTGCAGGACCGCGCTTCGGGCAGTGGCGCGTCGGGGATAACGCTCTCCGGCGTGTCGAAGACCTACCGATCGCGCGACGGCGACGTGCCGTCGCTGCGGCCGCTCGACTTCCACATCAATGACGGCGAGTTCTTCGTCGTGGTCGGCCCGTCCGGCTGCGGCAAGTCCACGCTGCTCAAGATGATCTCCGGCCTGTTGCCGCCGACTACGGGCGAAATCCTGGTCGAGGGCGAGAAGGTGACCAAGCCCCACGGCAATGTCGGCATCGTGTTCCAGAACGCGCTGCTGCTGCCCTGGCGCAACATCCTCTCCAACGTGATGCTGCCGATCGACATGAAGCGGCTGCCGCGCGACAAATATCTGCCGCGGGCGAAAGAGCTGTTGAAGCTGGTCGGCCTCGAAGGGTTCGAGAAGAAGCTGCCCTGGCAGCTCTCCGGCGGCATGCAGCAGCGCGCCTCGATCTGCCGGGCGCTGGTGCACGACCCGAAGATCATGCTGATGGACGAGCCGTTCGGCGCGCTCGACGCCATGACGCGCGAGAAGATGAATGTCGAATTGATGCGCATCCAGCGCGAGACCGGCAAGACGGTGCTCTTGATCACGCACTCTATCCCGGAAGCCGTGTTCCTCGCCGACCGCGTGCTTGTCATGACCGAGCGCCCCGGCGCGATTGCGGCGATCTACGACGTGCCCCTGCCGCGCCCGCGCTCGCTCGATGCGATGGCCGACCCCGTGTTCACGGAGCTGGTGCAGCGCATCCGCAAGCACTTCTTCACCCAGA
>NZ_JBQTHN010000076.1:0-1996 GCF_052389815.1 Bradyrhizobium sp.
CTGGCCGGCTTGAGAACGCGTCGCGTCTTGCGCTCGAGCCCATCGAGGAATGCGCAAGACGGGCCATGCCCGCCAGCATCGGCGGCGTACCGGCGAAAAGTCAATTAAGTGCACTGTCACCGTAATACCCATTTTCGAGCCCGGCCATCAGCATCTGGCCGAAGCCCATGATCTTGGCGACACGCTGGGTTACCAGATCCAGCTGCTCGGAAGAGGCCGCGGACAAATTGATGCCCGCAGCAGCCTTGTCCAACAATTTACTGATAAACTCGCTGTATCTTGGATGCGAGCCGGAGTGAACGGACAGACCTGTTGTGCCGGCGACTCCTGCGCTATCTGGGAGACCGATCCCGTTCTTGGCGAAGTCGGACAGACTCAAGATTGATGATTGTCCTGGATTACCCTCCGTAAGCCATCCTCGTGAGACCAGTTTGACCAAGGTACTATTATTTGACCACAATTGCTGGGGAATGACGTGATGCCCCTGATAACCACTCGGCAGCGTCGGCGCGTTGTAAAACCCGGCAGCCATAACTCGTCTCCCCAAGCCGTAATTTGAATTTCGTCACGAACGTTGTGGTGGTTTGAACTGCAGCGGTGTTCCCAGCGCGTCCCAATCGATCACCGGAATCGGGTCATCGCGCGTGCCAAGCCTCTCGGCGTGCAATCGCCGCACACCCGCCGCCTTCAAAGCCTTGACGAGCTCTCCGGTGCAAAACAGTGAATGGGATTGATACAGCGGCCGCCAGATCTGAAACGTTCCGACCGCCTTTGGATCGATGTAAACTGGCGGTGATTGCCAGTGTTGATCCAGCCGAATCTGTATCCAGACCTCCAGAGGGGTAAGAATCTCGCCCGTGGGTCTTTGTCTCAGCACCGGAGGTCGCTTTCTGCTCATGCGCTCGAAATCGAAGCCATCAACGATGTTCAAGACGTTCATGAGGTACCATTCGCCAGCGACCGGCTCATCATCGGGCCAGCGCATCGCGAACGGGCGAAACTCCGCCTCGCCTGGCGCAAGGCGTTCGACGACGGACTTGAATGTCGCGGTGACGATTGGTACGTCGCCGGAAGCATGCACCATGTCGGGGATCGCGTTCGGTCGCTTGTGAAACCGGAACTGCCCCGACGACGGCATCGGCTCGCCGTACAGCGCCTGAAGGCCAGCAAAACATATCGCGGTCGTGAGAGGTGCGTAGAGATTGTCGTCCGTCAATAGTCCGACGGTAGCAGCTCCAGCCCAACTGGGTGAAATCTCATAGAAACGTTTGCGTGCCTTGGCCATGATCACCTCACGCTGCGACCGCATGCAGTACCGGCAGGCCCGACACTCGCTTTGATTCGACATGGCGCACGCGAATTCGCTCGGCGGCGGTTGCACCGAACGTCTCGCCATCTTTCAGGACAGGGCCGTGTTGCATGAGATAAACGGCAAGTCCTGCCACTCTTTGCAAAGCCACTGCCGCGTCGGTGTCTCGCGGCTCCAGTTCGATCTCTCGTCCGACGAAGGACGACAGGCCAAAAGTGATGACGCCGATTCCGCCTGCGTCCTGAAACGCGTGCAAGCTCACCCAGAGGGGATATGGGAAGGTTGGATAGGGCGCGAACGCATCTTGGCTTGCCTCGGCCCACGCCTGTGCCGAATGAGCCACCAGACTCTCCCATAGCACCCCGCGACAGCCGGGTACGGCGACGATCAACGCACCGACCAGTGCAGCAAGGCAGCGCGCCGCCTTCAATCGATCCGACGGCTCCGCCACGGTCGTCACCACGAGATGGGCACCATGCTTCGAGAAAACCGATGCTGCCTCGGGCCACTGGGCCGACGCACGCAGGCTGGGACGTTCCCATTCCTCATTGGGGAGCGGCGCCGCGCCTGGCCGGCTTGAGAACGCGTCGCGTCTTGCGCTCGAGCCCATCGAGGAATGCGCAAGACGGGCCATGCCCGCCAGCATCGGCGGCGTACCGGCGAAAAGTCAATTAAGTGCACTGTCAC
>NZ_JBQTHN010000077.1:0-75089 GCF_052389815.1 Bradyrhizobium sp.
CCCCCGCAAGCGGGAGAGGGAGCACAGTGCCGATGTCGCTGCACCTTGGACCTCATATGCGATAGCCCTGCCCTCCAGGGGAGGGTAAGAGGCAACTGCGAGACTTCACTCAATGCCCAACTCCCCCCTCATCGCCTATGCGAACGTGGCAAAGCGCTTCGACGCTGTGACGGCGGTGGACGACGTTTCGCTTGAAGTGGCCGAGGGCGAATTCCTCGCCATTGTCGGCGACTCCGGCTCCGGCAAGACCACCCTGCTGCGGCTGGCCAACCGGCTGATCGAGGCGGACGATGGCTTCATCACCGTCGAGGGCGAGGACGTGCGCGCGGCCGATCCGATACGCCTGCGCCGGCGCATCGGCTATGTCTTCCAGAGCGGCGCGCTATTCCCGCATATGAGCGTCGCCGACAATATCGGCATCACGCCGCGCCTGCTGGGCTGGGCCGCGGACGACATCTCCGCGCGCGCCGACGAGCTGCTCGACCTGGTCCGGCTGGAGCGCGCGCTTTATCGCGACCGGTTGCCGCATGAACTGTCCGGCGGGCAGCGCCAGCGCGTCGGCGTGGCGCGGGCGCTGGCCGCAAGGCCGCGCATCGTGCTGATGGACGAGCCGTTCGGTGCGCTCGATCCGCTGACCCGCGACGCGCTCGGCGAGGACTATCGCGAGCTGCATCGCAGGCTTGCGCTCACCACGGTCATGATCACCCATGACATGACCGAAGCGATCCTGCTGGCCGACCGCATCGCGGTGATGCGCGCGGGCAAATTGTTGGCGCAGGGTACGCCGGCCGAGCTTGCCGCAAGCGGCGACGATTATGTCGGCGAGCTGCTGCGGACGCCGCGGCGGCAGGCGGAACGGCTCAACGAAGCGCTGCCGCGGGGTGGCGCATGATCCTGCTGTCGGACCCGCGCTGGGGCGAGGCGCTGGCGCATCTGCCGGACTATCTCGGCAACCATGTGCGGGTCAGCGTCACCGCGCTGGCGCTGGGCTTGGCCGTCAGCCTGCCGCTGGCGATCCTCTCGCGCAACCGCCCCGTGCTGCGCGGCGCGCTGCTCGGGCTCGCCGGCATCGTGCAGACGGTGCCGGGGCTGGCGCTGCTCGCCCTGTTCTATCCGCTGCTGCTGGCGCTCGCCGCGATCACGCTCGACTGGTTCGGCTTTGCCTTCTCCGCCTTCGGCTTCCTGCCGGCGGTGCTGGCGCTGGCGCTCTATTCGATGCTGCCGGTGCTGCGCAACACCATCACCGGCCTCGAGGGCGTCGACGCCGCCATTCTCGAAGCGGCGCAAGGCGTCGGCATGACGCCGCGGCAATCGCTCGTCATGGTGGAGCTGCCGCTGGCGCTGCCGGTGACGATGGCGGGCATCCGCACCGCGGCAGTGTGGGTGATCGGCACCGCGACGCTGTCGACGCCGATCGGCCAGACCAGTCTCGGCAACTACATATTTGCGGGGCTGCAGACCCAGAACTGGGTGTTCGTGCTGTTCGGCTGCATCGCCGCCGCCGCGCTGGCGCTACTGGTCGACCAGCTGCTCGCGCTGATCGAGAGCGGCCTGCGAAATCGCAGCCGGCTTCGTGCGGCGTTTGGCGCGGTCGGCATGGCCGCGCTGGTGGCGGCGACGCTGGCGCCGAACATCGCCCGCCCCTCCTCCGGCTACATCGTCGGCGCAAAGACCTTTGCCGAGCAATATGTGTTGTCGGCCCTGATTACGCAGCGGCTGCGCCAAGCGGGACTGTCGGCGACGACGCGCGAGGGCCTCGGCTCCAACGTGATCTTCGCGGCGCTCGCGGCCGGCGACATCGACGTCTGCGTCGACTATTCCGGCACGCTGTGGGCCAACCAGTTCCAGCGCACCGACATCAAGCCGCGCGAGGCGTTGCTGGCGGAGCTGAAGACGATGCTGGCGAAGCAGGACATCACCTTGCTCGGCGAGCTCGGCTTCGAGAACGCCTATGCGCTGGTGATGCCGCGCCAGCGCGCCGCCGAGCTCGGCATCAAGAGCGCTGCCGATCTCGCCGCGCGCGCGCCGACGCTGTCGATCGCCGGCGACTACGAGTTCTTCTCGCGGCCGGAATGGGCGGCGCTGCAGAAGGCCTACGGGCTCGCCTTCCGCGCGCAGCGGACGATGCAGCCGGATTTCATGTATGCGGCGGTCGCCTCCGGCGAGGTCGACGTCATCGCCGGCTACACCAGCGACGGGCTGATCGCGAAATACGATCTCGTCGCGCTGCAAGACCCCAGGCGCGCGATCCCGCCCTATGACGCCATCGTGCTGCTGGCGCCAAAGCGCGCCGGCGACGAGAGGCTGAAGGCCGCGCTGCAGCCGCTACTCGGCAAGATCGACATCGCCGCGATGCGCGAGGCGAACCTGCGCGCGGCGGGGAATGACGCGGCGTCCTCGCCCGACGCGGTGGCGCGTTGGCTGTGGGAGAAGGTGGGGAAATAGTCCTCCGTCATTGCGAGGAGCAAAGCGACGAAGCAATCCATCGTGCCGCAAGCGGAGAAATGGATTGCTTCGCTTCGCTCGCAATGACGGTTGGTGATCCGCTATCCGCGTCATGCCCGGGCTTGTCCCGGCCATGACGAAGGAGAGTGTCGTGGCGGGCTTACAGCCCCTTGATCAACCCGGCGTCGATCAGCAGGCGATTGAACCGCCGCGCCTCAGTGCCCTTGTTGCAGCTGTAGAACACGCCCTTGCAGCGGAGCATGATGCTTTTTTGCTCGGCAAAGGACGGATCGAGCGGTACGCCGGCGGCGTCCTGGATCACGATCGGCAGATAGGCGGCATCGAGCTTGTCGAACGCAGACGACAGGTCCGCCGGGCGGAAGTTGATCGTGTCGATCGCGTAATAGGTCGAGAAGTAGCGGCGGTCGAAAGCCATGACTCGCTTGGCCAGATGGGCACGGTCGATGCCGGGCTCGAGCATCTTTTGCGAGATGTTCGGCTGGTGATCGCCGAAGCGGACGATCAGGAACTGCTCGTCGGGATGATTGCGCTTCAGCTTTTCGATGAATTCGCCGTAGTCGCGCGCCGTCACGGTCTGGCGGCGGATGTATTCGTCGATCTCGCCGGTGTTGCCCGGGCCCTTCCAGCCGGGCGTCAGCTCCGGCCGGTAGACGTCGGTCCAGGGGAAGTGGTTGGCGGTGAGGTACAGGAACATGAAGACGGGCGCGCGCGCCGGCACTTCTCGTGAGAAAACCTTCAGTGCCTGGTCGAAATAGAAGCTGTCGGGCTGCATGTCCTCGCTGACGCCCATCTCGGCCATGTCGATGAACTCGTCGACACCGAGCGCCTTCTGGAAGGTGCGGGCGCTGAGGAAATCGCCATAGGTCGGATAGAGCGACACGGTCTTGTAGCCGCAGCGCTGCAGCGCGGCCGGCAGGCCGCGCGTGACGCGGCCGGCGGCGATGCGCGTGACGTAGAATTTGAGGTCGCCGAAGGAGCGCGCCGAGAGGCCGGTGATGACGTTGAACTCGGTGTACCAGGTGGGGCCGCCGGTCGCCTCGGCCACGAAGGTGCGCTGCTTGCCGTCGGCGGACTTGAAGTAGTCGGTATAGCCGGCGGGCACCTTGATGCCGGGCGCCGACGTCACGTCGAAGCTGGATTCGTCCAGCATCATGACGATGTGCGGGCGCTTCGCCTTCGCCTCGCATTCAAGCGGCGGCGGAAGCGAGAGCGGCGTCGCGGCATGGGCGACGCGCGCCAGCGGCAAAGGCGGCTGCGCCGGCGGGTCGGCCTCGATCCAGCCGGTCGAGCTCAACCGCGACACCGCGACCACGCCGGAGCGCGCGAGATTGGAGATGTGGTTGACGCCCTGGAACGGCTCCCAGGGCTGCTCGGGCACCGCGATCGCCATGCCCGAGATGCCCGCAGCGGCAAGCGCGAGCCCGGCCAGGGAGGCCTTGCGACTGATGCGGAACGGATCGGTACGCCAGACCAGCCACAGCACCGGCACGGCGGCGATCGCGGCCAGCAGCAGCGGCAGCTTCAGCCGCGGGAAGACGGAGAGCAGAAACGAAAGGGTGTCGCGGTCGATGATCAGGAAGTCGAGGAAGGTGATCGAAAGCTGCAGGATGTCGAACTTGAAGCGCGAGAGCGCGATCAGGGCGACGGTCGCGATCAGCGACAGCGCCGCCGCGATGCCGGGCCGCGGCAGCAACAGCAGCACCAGGCAGTTGGCGAACAGCCAGGCCAGCAGCGACAGCGCGATGGCGAACGGGCCGTATTCGGTGGTGAAGAGCGCGTAGAGCGCACCGAGATGCAGGACCGCGACGCAGGCAACGCCGATCCGGCTCCGCCAGCTCCAGATCGGAGCGGCTTCCCTTCCGGTCTCGGCCTTGCCGGTCTCCAACATCACTCTCCCCGGCTAGAGATTTTTGACAAAACCCGCTTCGATCAACAGGCGATTAAAACGTCGCGCTTCGGCGCCGTCCTTGCAAGTGTAGAACAGGCCCTTGCAGCGCAGCATGATGGCCTTCTGTTCCTCGAAGGAAGGATCGAGCGGAATGCCGGCGGCCTCCTGCACCACCAGCGGCAGATACGGCGCCTCGACCGCGTCCATCACCGCCGGGCTCTTCACCGGCTGGAAGTTCACGGCGTCGATGGCGTAGTAGGTCGTGAAATAGCTGGGATCGTAGGTGTCGAACTTGCGGGCGATGCTGGCTTCATCGAGGCCGGGATCGAGCAGGTTCGAGGAGAACTCCGGCTGGTGATCGCCATAGCGCACGATCAGGAACGGCTGGTCGGGGAATTTCTTCTTCAGCTCCGCAACGAAGTTGCTGTAGTGCTCCGCGCTCAGGACCTGCCGGCGCAGATATTCGTCGACGACGGGCTCGTTGCCCGGCGCGCGCCAGGACGGCAAGAGGTCCGGACGATATTTCGTCTCCCACGGGAAATGGTTGGCGGCGAGATAGACGAAGGTGAACAGCGGCGTCTTGGCCGGTTGCTCGGCGATCAGCTTCACGGCCTTGGCGTAGAAAAAGCTGTCGGGCTCGATGCCCTTGGCGCCCATGTCCCTGGCATCGTAGAAATGCTGGATGCCGGTCGTGGTGTGAAAACCCTTCGCGCTCATGAAGGCGCCATAGGCCGGATAGAGCGAGGCGGTAGAGTAGCCGCAGCGGCGCAGCGCCATCGGCAAGCCGCGCTCGACGCGGCCGGAGGCGATGCGGGTGACGAAATAGGCGAAACGGCCGAACGATCGCGAGGATAGCCCGGCGAGCACGTTGTATTCCGCAAGCCAGCTCGAGCCGCCGCTGCTCTCGGCGAGGAATTTGCGTTGCTTGCCGTCGAACGACTTGAAGTGGCCGCCATAGCCCGCCGGCACCTTGACGCCCGGGGCCTGGCGGATGTCCCAGCTGCTCTCGTCGTGGATCAGGATGATATGCGGGCGGCGGCCGGCGACGTGGCAGGAATCGACCAGCGGCATCTTCAGCCGCTCGGCAAGCGCAGCATCCGACTGCATGAAGCCGTAAGCGGAGAAGTCGGAAACCGCGGTCACGCCCGACAGCGCGAATTTGGAGAGATAAGCGTCGTCGTGATAGCCGCGCCAGGCCTCGTCCGGCCAGATCGCGGCGTAACCCGTCAGCGCGGCGGTGCATGCCAATAGACCGGCGGCGGCCGGCAGGCGGCGGATGCGGAAGGGATCGAGCCACCACAGCGCATACATCAGCGGCAGGATGACGCTGGCAGCGAGCACCACGTTCCAGCGCAGGTTCGGGAAGATCGTGAACAGGAACGCCGCGGTGTCGAGGTCGATCAGCATCAGATCGAGGAAGTTCGCCGTCATCTGCACGACGTCGTGCTTGAGCCGCGACAGCAGCACCAGCACCACGAGCAGCGTCAGCGACAGCGCGCCCGACACTGCCGGCCGGCGCAGCCAGACGATGAAAAAGAAATTGAGCATGCCCCAGGCGAACAGGAAGGCGGCGCGCGAGCCGAAATCGGTTTCGGTGCGCAGCATGATGACCGCCGCGGCCAGATGCGGCATCGCCACCGCAAGCAGCCGCCAGTAGCCGATCGCGGCAAGGCCCCGCGTGACGACGGTGGTGGCAGACGGACCGGAATTTGGCGCGGGCGCCATGGGGTGAGGACGCAGTACGAACCGGCGCAATGCCAAGGCCCGATCTGGCGAAGGCCAGGAGGCAACCGCTGCGGCCGGTCTTCACAGCATGTCACAAAATCGTAGTGGAAACGTCATGAACAGGCAATGAATTGCGCCGCTCGACGCCCGGTTCGGTAAACTTCCGGGGTCAGCTGCGGCCGGGACGCCGAGCGATGCCTGATATGAAGAGGTCGAGCACGGCTTCCGCGGTGCGGTCGATCTCCGCCTCCGCAACGCCCCAGCGCGCAAAATGCCCGTCGATCGCCATTCGGGCAAAGCCGTAGACCAGCGCGCGGCCGCCGATCAGCACCTGCTTCAGGTCGGAGGTGCCGAGCTGCCCCCTGGCGTGGGCTTCCTTCAGGATACGCTCGGTGAGGCCGATTACCTCGGCATTGTCGGAAGACACCGCGGCCGATCGGTCGTGATCGAAGAAGCGGCGGCCGGAAATCACCTCGAAATGGGTGGGGTTGCGCCTGGCCCAGCGCAGGTAGGCAAGCCCGAGGCAGCGAAACTGCCGCAAGGGATCGTCGGCCGGAGCCTCGGCCATCCCCCGATCGATCTCGGCCCGGAACCGCCGCTGCGCCTCCTCGGCCACCGCCGCCAGCAGGGCATCGCGGCTGGCGAAATGCCGGAACGGCGCCCCCGGCGAGACGCCGGCGCGCCGGGCGGTCTCGCGGACGCTGACGGCCTCGACCCCGCCCTCGCCGACCAGTTCGAACGCCGCCTCCACCAGCACGCGGCGGAGGTCGCCATGGTGATAGGGCCGCTCCGCCGGCGCTCGGCGGGAGGCCGGGCGGGGAGACCTGGCGGCAGCGCGCTTGCGGCCGGAGGGCGTGGCTGTTCGTCGCATCGCCCTTCCCTACCATCACCGGCTTGTGAATGTAAGCACCGATTACACGGATTGACGGGGTCACCCCGCATCGATGTAACTACCGATTACATCCAATGGAGGGGGACCATGACCGCGTCTCGGCAAGGCTGGTTCGAAGGCTGGCGGCTGTTTGCCGTGCTGGCGCTCACCGCGCTGTGCGTCTGGATATCAGGCATGCGCGGCTTCGAGGTCGAGGGCGTACGCGCGGTGATCCGCTTCACCGCGCGCACCTCGCTGCTGTTCTTCTGCCTCGCCTTCTCGGCCGCGGCGCTGGCAAGGCTCTGGCCCAACGCCTGGACGCGCTGGCAGCGCCGCAACCGCCGTTTTCTCGGCGTCACCTTCGCCGCCTCGCACGGCCTGCACGGCATCGCGATCCTCTGCTTCGCCATCATGGACCCGGCCGGCTATGCGGCGGCGACCTCGGCCGCCTCCTACATCTTCGGCGGCATCGGCTATGCCTGCATCATCGCGATGACGGCGACCTCGTTCGACCGCACGGCGCAGATGCTGGGCCCGCGCGCCTGGCGCGCGCTGCACCTGACCTGCGGCTATTACCTGTTGTTCCAGTTCACCGTCAGTTTCGGCAAGCGTGTCCCCGACATGCCGCTCTATGCGCTGTTCCTGATCCCGCTGGTCACGGTGTTCGTTCTGCGCCTGGTCAGCATGGCCGCCAAGGCTGCGCCGCGTCCGGCCCGGACGGCGTGATCATTTCGCCGGCGGCATCAGGCCGAGGCGTTTGGCGATGATCCGGTCCATCGTGCGCTTCGGCAGCACTGCGGCCAGCAGATAGCGTATCCTGTCCGGCGCGATGTGGTAGCGCACTTTCGGGTTCGGCAGCGTCAACGCGTCGAATACGAGGGCGGCAATCTGCTCGGGCGGCAATGCTTTGGATTCGAGCTGCTGAATGAAGGCAGCGGCTTTTTGCACGGCCGGCAGATAGGGTGAGTTCCGGTAGCGGGAAACGTCGACGGCCTCCTGCCCCTTGCTCCAGATCGGCGTCTTCACCGGCCCGGGCGCGATCATGATGACGTCGATGCCGAACAGCATCAGTTCGCGCCGCAGGCTCTCGGAGAAACCCTCGACGGCGTGCTTGGAAGCGCAGTAAGCCGAGGTGAACGGATTGCCGTTCTTGCCGGCAACCGAGGAGATCATCACGATCCGTCCGGGCGCGCCCTTCAGCGACTGGTCGGCGCCGAGCAGCGGCCCGAACGCTTGCGTGGCGATGATCGGCCCGATCACATTGACGTCCATCTGGCGGCGGAAGTCGTCGACCGAAACGCTCAGCGCGGGTCCGGCCACCGAGATTCCCGCATTGTTGACGAGGCCGGCAAGCTTCTCGCCGTTCAGCGCCGAACGCACTTCGCGCGCGGCCGCCAGCACGGCGCCCTCGTCGGTGACGTCGAAGATCAGGGGCGTGAAATGGGCGCCGAATTCGGCCTTGAGCCGGTCGGCGTCGGCCTCTTTGCGGACGCTGCCGAACACGGCAAAGCCCTTGTCCAGCAGCAGCTTCGCGCTGGCCCAGCCGATGCCGGTGGACGCACCGGTGATGACGACGGATTTCATGCTGTTTCGCTCCCCTCTGCTGGCCTTTATCTCAACATGGCGAGCGAATGGTGCAAGTGGGCAGCCGTACGCGGTTAACGCCTTCTTCCTTTGATTAAAGAATCTCGCGGAGCTGCAAGCGCACGTTAAGCGTGCGTTTCACAGGTGTTTGCCCGGGGTTCCGGTCTTAACGTCGGCGTAAGGAGGCTGTTGCGATGGTCGAGGCAACGAGGCCAAGAAGCAACCAAGGCTGACCTTAAGTGCAACAGCCCGCATTTTCCATCATTTCCGAGCTCGAGGATGCCGTCGCCGGCGGCTCGTCGGCCAAGCGCATCTCCACGCTGAGAAGGGTGACCGATCTCTTCCTGCACGACGGGGAGCGGCTCAACGACGAGCAGGTCAAGGTGTTCGACGACGTCCTCTGTTTCCTGATCGCGCGGGTCGAGACCCGCGCGCGGGCCGAGCTGGCAAGGCGCCTGGCGCCGGTCGACTACGCCCCCTTCGAGGTGATCCAGCACCTTGCCTTCGACGACGAGATCGAGGTCGCCGCGGACGTCTTGACCAATTCCAGCCGGCTCGGCACCGAGACGCTGGTGAAGATCGCCAGCACCAAGGGCCAGGACCATTTGCTGGCGATTTCCGGCCGCGCCAACCTGCCGGAGGCCGTGACCGACGTGATCGTCGACCGCGGCGACGGCAAGGTGATCCGGCGGCTCGCCAACAATGCCAGCGCCCGTTTCTCGGAGGCCGGCTATTCCGGCATGGTCGCCCATGCCGAATCCGACGAGCAGCTGATCGAGATCCTGGGACTGCGGGTCGACCTGCCGGTCAAGTTCCTCCGCGACCTCCTGCGCCGGGCCAAGGAGGCGGTCCGCGACCGCCTGCTGGCGATCGCGCCGCCCGGCGTGCAGGACGAGATCCGCCGGGTGCTGGACGAGATCGGCGGCAGGGAAGAGCCGCCGCTCAGCCAGGACTATGCCCTCGCCGAGCAGCTGGTGAAGCTGATGAAGGGCCTGAACGAGCTCGACGAGGCCGCGATCGTCAAATTCGTCGGCAGCGGCAAGTTCGCGGAAGTCGCAGCCAGCCTCGCCGCGCTCAACGACGTTCCGACCGCGCTGATGGCGCGGGTGATGGAAGGAACGAGGGCAGACCTGCTGCTGATCCCCTGCAAGTCGGCGGGCCTCGACTGGATGGTGGTCGAAAGCATCCTGCGCCACCGGCCGGTGGTTCCCAAGATCGACGACCGGACGATCTGGCAGGCGCACCGCGACTACGGCCGGCTGTCGCACGAGACCGCCCAGCGCACGGTGCGCTTCTGGCAGCTGCATAACCGGATCGAGAAGGCCGGCGCGGCGTAGCCCGCCAAGAATCTGGATTAGCTCTCAGCTCTTGGCTTTCTATCGCAACGCTTGAAGCGCTGCCGCACGCTTTGCCATCCGAGAATGCAGTTGAAGCAATCGTGCTTCGACTCGGAAAGCGTTCAGCCTTTTGGATTCAGGAAATCACGCGAACGGCTTCACACCAAGAATGTGCACGAAGCGTCAGTTCTTCGTTTTGGCTGGCGCGACGCGATGAAAAAATCGCCGCCGAGAAATCACATCAAGTAAGCAAAGGGCGAGACCGCCTGCGCGATCTCGCCCGAATATGCCGTCCAACGTTTAAGATTTCGTCTCAGCCCTAGTTCTTGCTCTTGTCGACCAGCGCGCCCTTCTTGATCCACGGCATCATGTCGCGGAGTTTCGCGCCGACATCCTCGATCGGATGCTGGGCGAGCTTGGCGCGGGTGGCCTTGAACGAGGTCTGGTTGACCTTGTTCTCCAGCATCCAGTCGCGGGCGAACTTGCCGCCCTGGATGTCGGCCAGCACCTTGCGCATCTCCTTCTTGGTCTCGTCGGTGATGATGCGCGGGCCGGTGACGTATTCGCCGTATTCGGCGGTGTTGGAGATCGAGTAGTTCATGTTGGCGATGCCGCCCTCATAGATGAGGTCGACGATCAGCTTCACCTCGTGCAGGCACTCGAAATAGGCCATCTCGGGGGCGTAGCCGGCCTCGACGAGGGTCTCGTAGCCGCCCTTGATCAGCTCGACCAGGCCGCCGCAGAGCACAACCTGCTCGCCGAACAGGTCGGTCTCGCACTCTTCCTTGAAGGTGGTCTCGATGATGCCGGCGCGGCCGCCGCCGATCGCGGAGGCGTAGGACAGGCCGAGGTCATGGGCGTTGCCGGAGACGTCCTTGGCGATCGCGATCAGGCAGGGCACGCCGCCGCCGCGCTGGTACTCCGAGCGCACGGTGTGGCCGGGACCCTTGGGAGCGATCATCAGCACGTCGAGGTCGGCGCGGGGGTCGAGCAGGTTGAAGTGGACGTTGAGGCCGTGGGCGAACACCAAGGCTGCGCCCTTCTTCATGTTGTCGTGCAGGTGCTCGCGGTAGATGTCGCCTTGCAGCTCGTCCGGGGTGAGCATCATGACGAGGTCGGCCCATTTGGCGGCTTCGGCGACTTCCAGCACCTTGAAGCCGGCGTTCTCCGCCTTCTTGGCCGAGGCCGACCCCTTGCGCAGCGCAATGGCGACTTCCTTGACGCCGGAGTCCTTCAGGTTCAGCGCATGGGCGTGGCCCTGGCTGCCATAGCCGACGATGGCGACCTTCTTGCCCTTGATCAGGTTCAGGTCGGCGTCGCGATCGTAGTAAACACGCATAGTCGTTTCCTCTCGAGGGGGCCGGAAATCGGCCGATGAATCAGGCTGTTGGGAGGGTCAAAAACCGCCGGGTCGCCCGCGAAATTCCGGCCGTTGTCTAGAGCATTTGCCCAAGGGGGGAAACCCCGTTCTCGCATGGCGCGGTGCGGCATCATGCGTCCATGAAGACCGGGTAGAGCAAGGCCAGCAGCAGCAGCGCCATCACGATGTTGAAGGCCCGGACCGCCCGGGGCGAGGTCAGGACCGGCCGCAGCGCCGTGCCGAACAGGGCCCAGGCGGTGCAGGACAGGATGCCCAGGATCAGGGAGATGCCGACCTGAATCGCGATATTGAAGGGAAACGCCGCAATCGCCGCATAGGCGGTGATGGTGCCGATCACCATGACCCAGCCCTTGGCATTGACCCACTGGAACATCGCCGCGCCCCAAAACGACATCGGACGGCCGCCGCGCTTGTCCTCTTCCGCCGACGGCGGCTCGGACAGCGCAAGATAGCCGGCGAGGTAGATCAGGTAAGCCGCGCCGGCGTATTTCAGGATCGTCTGCAGCACCGGATAGGCGATGAAGACGGTGCCGAGCCCGAGGCCGACCGCGCCGACCATGAAGGCAAAGCCCACGGTGATGCCCATGATGTGCGGGATGGTGGGCCGGAAGCCGTAGGTCAGCCCCGACGACAGCAGCATGATGTTGTTCGGCCCCGGGGTGAAGAACATCACGGTGGCGAACATCACGAAGGCGATAAAGATCGAGCTGGACATCGGCACCTCACGCGATCTTCGGGAGAGCTTGCGGACGCCTCGCCAGCAGCATGACGGCGATGCCGCCGATGACGGTGACCATGCCGGCGAGCCGCAGCGGGCCGAAGGTCTCGCCGAACACGATGCTGGAGGCGGCGGAGCCGACGAACGGCACCAGGAGCGCAAACGGCACGACCGTGGCTGCCGGATAGTCCCGCAGCAGCCGGCCCCACAGCCAATAGGCGATGCTGGTGGAGACGGCGCCGAGGAAGATCATGCAGGCAAAGCCGGTCAGCGACATGTGGGTCAGCGCATGCCAGGTCGGCTGCGGACCGTTGGACAGGAACGTGAGTGCGAACAGCGGCACGGCTGCCGTGAGGCAGAGCCAGGCGAACAGGTCGAACATCCGCGCACCCTTTACGCGGCGCAGCGCGATGTTGCCGATGGCAAAGCTGATCGGCGAAATCATCAGCACGGCGAAGGCGGCAACGCTGAAATCGTAACCGACGGTGCCGCAGATCATCAGCAGGCCGATCGTGGCGACGGCGATGCCGGCGGCCTGCGTGCGCGTCGGGTGTTCGCGGAAAATCAGCGCGGCGAACGCAATGGTGAACAGCGCCTGGCTCTGCACGATCACGCTGGAGAGCCCGACCGGCACGCCGTGCGCGATGGCAAAGGCCTGCGCCAGGAACTGGCCGAGGAACAGCGACAGGCTGATGGCGATCAGAAGCGGCCAGGACACGTCGGGCCTGCGCGCGAACAGGCAGGGAATGGCGGCGATGGCAAAGCGCAGCGCCGTCATCAGCTCCGGCGAAAGCTCGTCGAGCGCGATCCGGCTTGCGACGAACGCAAGCCCCCAGATCACCGCCACCAGGACAGCGATTAAGACGTCGGCCGGCTTCATTGGTTGGCTCTGTTGTTTGCGGCTGCGTTGTCGGGTTTGTCTTGTTCAGCTCTGTTCGCCGGCTTTCGGTTTGCGCAGGAGGTAGGTGCCGTGGAGGGGCGCGTGATAATCGGCCGAGACGGTCTGGAATCCGGCATCGGTCAGCATCCGCTCGATCACCCAGGAGAACGTCGAGTACTCGTCGCGCATATGCGTGATGACGCTTTCGCGGTCGAATTCGTGGTTCTTGATGGAGAAATCCGCCCAGCCCTCGACGTCGCGGTCGACGGCATCGGGCATGCCGACGAAGACGATGTCGCGCAGATAGAAATTGGAGCCGGGCTTCAGCGCGTTGAAAATGCGCGACAGCGCCACCGCCTTCCAGAAGTCCGGCAGATGATGCAGCGCGAATTCGCTGACGATCAGGTCGTATGAATTCGGCTGATAGGCGAAGCTGAGCAGGCCCGCGAATTGCGTGCGGATCTTCACCTTGCGGTCGCGCGCCAGGATGTCGGCCAGCGCGAGCATGGCCGGTGAAATGTCGATCGCGTCGACCTCGGCGCCCATCGAGGCCGCCTCGCAGGCCAGCACGCCGTTGCCGCAGCCGATGTCGGCGACGTGCCAGCCCTTCTTGACGCCGAGCATGGTCAGCGCGGCGTTGGCGCGGCGGTCGCTGTTGTCGTGGCGGTCATAGAGCGAGGCGACGGCGGAATCGATGCCGAGACGCCGCCGCTCGGTATAATACCAGTCGCGCGCCAGCATGCTTCACATCCCCTCGGGCCCGCGCCCGATCGCGGCGACGCCGGTGCGCGACACCTCGACGAGGCCCAGGGGACGCATCAGGTCGATGAACTGGTTGATCTTGGAAGACGCGCCGGTGATCTCGAACACGAAACTCTCGATGGTGGCGTCGATGACGCGGGCGCGGAATGCGTCGGCAAGCCGCAGCGCCTCGACCCGGTGGTCGCCGCCGCCGCGCACCTTGACCATTGCGAGCTCGCGCTCGATCGAGCGGCCGGTCAGCGTCATGTCGACCACGCGATAGACCGGGATCATGCGATCGAGCTGGTGCTTGATCTGCTCGATCACCATCGGCGTGCCCGTGGTGACGATGGTGATGCGGGAGAGATGTTTCTGGGCTTCGGTCTCCGAGACCGTGAGACTGTCGATGTTGTAGCCGCGCCCGGAGAACAGGCCGATCACGCGGGCGAGCACGCCGGGCTCGTTCTGCACCAGGATCGAGAGCGTGTGCGTCTCGTTCGGATCGTGGCGGTCCTCGAGGAAGTAGGCGGAGGCCGGCTGGTTCGCGGCTTGCTGGTTCATCGTCGTCCCCTCATATCCATTCGTCAGGCCACGGCCATTTGGCCGGTGGCTGGCGCATCCGTTCCGACCCATCGCCGGAACAAATCGAAATCGATATTGCCGCCACTCAGGATCAAACCGACGCGCCTGCCGTGCAGCTTGTTCTTTTCCTGGCAGGCGGCTGCGAGCGCGGCGGCGCCGGCGCCTTCGGCGAGATTGTGCGTATCGGTCCAGTAGGCGCGAATGGCCTCTCCGATCTCGTCATCGGTGACCTGCACGACGTGCGAGGCGCCCTTGCGGATGATCGCAAGCGCGTCCTCATCCGGAACGCGCGTCGCCATGCCGTCGGCCAGCGTGTCGCTGCTGTTGGTCTTCACCACGGTGCCTGCCGCAAACGACAGCGCGTAGGACGGCGCTTCGGTCGACTGCACGCCGACGATCTCGGTCTTCCGGCCGAGCAGGTCGCGGGCGAGAATGCAGCCGCAGATTCCGGAGCCCTGGCCGATCGGCACGTAGATGACGTCGAGGTCGGGCGCGGCGCGCAGCAGCTCGAGCGCATAGGTGGAAACGCCGAGCACCAGATCGCGGTGGAAGGACGGCACCATGTGCAGCCCGGCCCGCTCGCCGTGGCGCATCGATTCCTCGCGCGCCGCCTGGAAGTCGTCGCCATGCTCGACCAGCCTGGCGCCGAACGCTTCCATCGCCCGGTTCTTCTCGACCGAATTGCCGTGCGGCACATAGATCGTCGCCGGGATGCCGGCGCGGCTGGCGGCAAAGGCGACACTCTGGCCGTGATTGCCGCGCGTCGCCGAGATGATGCCGGGCACAGCGGGCTGCTCGCGCTTCAACCGGTCGAGATAGGTGAGACCGCCGCGCACCTTGAAGGCGCCGATCGGCGTGTGGTTCTCGTGCTTGACCACGACCGATGTGCCGAGCCGCGGCGCCAGCAGCGGCCAGGCATGCGCCGGGGTCGGCGGCATCGCTGCCCCGACGATCTTGTGCGCGTGCTCGAGCTCGGCGAGATCAAACATGGGTCAACTCGGCAACGGCGGTCTGCTCCCTCGCCCCGCTCTTCGCGGGGAGAGGGTTGGGGTGAGGGGCTGCCTCGGCGAACTCGGTGAGGGTTGGACTCGTGGATAGCCCCCCTCACCCGGATTGCATCTGCGATGCAATCCGACCTCTCCCCGGAGGGGAGAGGTGAAGAAAGAGCCGTGTTGCGTCTGTTTCATCGTCACACCAAATCACACCAGCGCCTTGCCGCCGGCGAAGGCGGTGGCGGTGGCCTCGTCGGTGGCTTCTTCCGGCAGCAGCATTTCGTTGTGCGCCTTGCCGGACGGGATCATCGGGAAGCAGTTCTCCAGCGCGGCAACGCGGCAGTCGAACAGCACCGGGCGCTTCACCTTGATCATCTCCCTGATCGCGCCGTCGAGATCGGAAGGTTTCGTCGCCTGCAGGCCGACTCCGCCATAGGCGTCCGCCAGCTTGACGAAGTCGGGCAGCGCCTCGCTATAGGAGTGCGACAGGCGGTTGCCGTGCAACAGCTGCTGCCATTGCCGCACCATGCCCATGTACTGGTTGTTGAGGATGAAGATCTTGATCGGCAGCTCGTACTGCACCGCCGTCGACATTTCCTGCATCGTCATCTGCACCGAGGCATCGCCGGCGATGTCGATGACGAGGCTGTCGGGATGCGCGACCTGCACGCCGAGCGCCGACGGCAGGCCGTAGCCCATGGTGCCGAGCCCGCCCGAGGTCATCCAGCGGTGCGGCTCCTCGAAACCGTAGAACTGCGCGGCCCACATCTGGTGCTGGCCGACTTCGGTGGTGATGTAGGTGTCGAGGCCGCGCGTTGCCTCGAACAGGGTCTGGATCGCATGCTGCGGCAGGATGACGTCGCTGCTCTTGCGGTAGGACAGCGAATTGCGCGCGCGCCATTGCGCGATCTGCTGCCACCACGCCTTGATGTCGGACTTCTTCGGCTCCGCCTTGAACGCAGCCAAGAGGTCGCCGAGCACGTTAGCGCAATCGCCGATGATCGGCACGTCGACCCGGATGTTCTTGTTGATCGAGGACGGATCGATGTCGATGTGGATCTTCTTCGAGCCCGGCGAGAACGCATCGGTGCGGCCGGTGATGCGATCGTCGAAGCGCGCGCCGACGCACAGCATGACGTCGCAATCGTGCATGGTCATGTTGGCTTCGTAGGTGCCGTGCATGCCGAGCATGCCGAGCCAGTTCTTGCCCGAGGCCGGATAGGCCCCGAGCCCCATCAGGGTCGAGGTGATCGGAAAGCCGGTGGCCTCGACCAGCTGGCGCAGCAACTTCGAGGCCTCGGGGCCGGAATTGATGACGCCGCCGCCGGAATAGATCACCGGGCGCCTGGCGGAGGCGAGCAGCGCCACGGCCTTGCGGATCTGCACGGCGTCGCCCTTGATCCGCGGCGTGTAGGAGACGTGCACGTCGTCCTTCTGCGGCGGATGATAGGTGCCGGTGGCGAACTGCACGTCCTTGGGAACGTCGACGACGACGGGACCGGGACGGCCGGTGGTCGCGACGTAGAACGCCTCGTGCAGCACCTTCGCCAGATCGTTGACATCGCGCACCAGCCAGTTGTGCTTGGTGCAGGGCCGCGTGATGCCGACGGTGTCGCATTCCTGGAAGGCGTCGTTGCCGATCAGATGAGTAGGAACCTGTCCGGTGATGCAGACCAGGGGAATCGAATCCATCAGCGCATCGGTCAGCGGCGTCACCATGTTGGTGGCGCCGGGACCCGAGGTGACCAGCACCACGCCTGGCTTGCCGGTGGAGCGCGCATAACCTTCGGCGGCATGGCCGGCGCCCTGCTCGTGGCGGACCAGGATGTGCTCGACCTCGCTCTGCTGGAAGATCTCGTCATAGATCGGAAGCACCGCCCCGCCCGGATAGCCGAAGAGATGCTGCACGCCGTGATCAATCAGCGCGCGGACGATCATCGCGGCTCCCGTCATCTGGTTCGGATCGTGGCTCTGGTTGCTCATTGGCTTGCTCCGGATGCGCCTCGCTGGCGCGGTCTTCGTTGGTCTGGTCTGGGAAATAAAAAAGGGCCCGAAGAGGCCCATGTGCACCGCCTGAATTCGGGATGGCCTCAGCCACCCGGGGCGATGCACCTGGGTACGACGACGATAAGGAGTTTGGCAATAATATTGCGCATTTGCCGGCTCAGGCTTCCCAAAGGTTGCGCGAACATAGCCACCCCGCCCCGATTGTCAAGGCAAAGGCGCATTCCGCGCGATTTCCTGGAGATTAGCGGGCTTGCGGGCATTCGGCGAGAGCGAAATCGCTGCAATCGCGCAAAAGAGGCGTCATGGCTGGGCTGCGCGGGCCTCCAGCCACCCCCTCGCCCGCTCCGGGGCCAGCCATTCGAACTCCGGCAACTGGTGGCGAAACCAGGTGAACTGCCGCTTGGCATATTGCCGGGTCTCGGTGCGCCCGAACTCGGCGGCCTCGGTCAGCGAGACCTCGCCGCGGAGGTGCTGGATCAGCACCGGCACGCCATGGGCTTTCATCGCCGGCAGCAAAGGATCGAGCTGCCGCGCGGCCAGCGCCGCGACTTCCTCGATTGCGCCGGACGCCAGCATTTCGTCGAAGCGCGCATCGATCCGCGCGTGGAGCGCCTCGCGCTCCGGTGCGAGGAACAGCGCGGAAAATTCCCCCGGCGGCAATAGCGGGGGCAGGCCCTCGCGATGCCAGTCCGGCAGCGCGCGGCCCGTGGCCTCGATCACCTCCAGCGCGCGGGCGATGCGGGTGCGGTCGCGCGGCTTCAGCCGTTCGGCGGAAACGGGATCGCGGCGCGAAAGCTCGGCATGCAGCGCCTCGACGCCGTCGCGCTCCAGCCGCGCGCGCACGGCATCGCGTATCTCGGCCGGGATCGGCGGGATCGCCGACAGGCCGCGCGTCAGCGTCCGGAAATAGAGGCCGGAGCCGCCGACGAAGATCGGCAGCTTGTCTTGCGCGCGCGCTTCTTCCAGCGCCGCGGCCGCGTCAGCGACCCAGGCGCCGGCGGAGAAATTGACGGCGGCATCGACATGGCCGTAAAGCCGGTGCGGCACCTGCGCCTCCTCCTCCACGGTGGGGCGCGCGGTGATGATGCGCAGGTCGCGGTAGACCTGCATGGAATCGGCGTTGATGACGATACCGCCGGTTTTCTGCGCAAGATCGAGCGCCAGCGCCGACTTGCCGCTGGCGGTCGGCCCTGCGATAAGCACGGCCTTGCTCACGTAGGATGATCCCGCCTGCATGTCCCTCGTCGCCACCCTCATCTGCAATCCCGCCAACCCTGCGCTCGATAGCACGATCGTCGACGGCGCGCTCGCCGTGCTGCCGTCGCCGGGCGAGGCCGAGTGGCTGTTCAACGAGGTCGCGGTCGATATCCCCTTTGCCGGCAGCGAGGACGTCAAGACGATGGAAGCCCGCCTGCGCACGGCGCGCGGCGACCTGCCGATCGACATCGTCGTGCAGCCGACAGCGACGCGGCGCAAGAAGCTTTTCCTCGCCGACATGGATTCCACCATGATCGGGCAGGAGTGCATCGACGAGCTGGCCGACTTTGCCGGGTTGAAGGCGCATGTCGCAGCCATCACCGAACGCGCGATGCGCGGCGAGATCGAGTTCGAGCCGGCGCTGCGCGAGCGCGTCGCGCTGCTGAAGGACATGCCCGTCAGCGTCGTGGACGAAGTGCTGAAGACGCGCATCAAGGCGACCCCGGGCGGCCGCGAACTCGTTATGACCATGCGCGCCCACGGCGCCTATACCTGCCTGATCTCGGGCGGCTTCACGCTGTTCACCAATGCCGTCGCCGCGATGATCGGCTTCCAGGAGAACCGCGCCAACGAGCTGATCGTGCGCGACGGCAAGTTTTCCGGCGAGGTCAAGGAGCCGATCCTCGGCCGCGCCGCGAAACTGCAGACGCTGATCGATCTCACCGAGTCCTTCGATCTAGACGATATCGACAGCCTCGTCACCGGCGACGGCGCCAACGATCTCGGCATGATCCAGCAGGCGGGGCTGGGCGTGGCGTATCACGCCAAGCCGGCGGTGGCAGCCGCGGCGGCGGCGCGGATCGACCACGGCGATCTCACGGCGCTGCTCTATGCGCAGGGATATCGGCGGGAGGAGCTTGTGGAGGGATAATTCCCCCCGCTCGTCGTCACCCGCGAAGGCGGGTGACCCAGTATTCCAGAGACCTTTGCGATAGAAACGAGAAGCCGCGGCGTACTGGATCCCCCGCATGCGCGGGGGGATGACAGCCATGTACGCGGCGACGTAGCGCCTACTGCACGCTCAGCGCCACGAAGCGCAATTCGCCCTCGCCGTTGGCGACCAGCAGCAGCACCGACTTCTTGCCGTCCTTCTTGACCTGATCGACACGCTTCATGACGTCGCCGGCGTTGGCCACGGATTCCTGCGCCACCTCGACGATGACGTCGCCGGCCGAGAGCCGCTTCGTGGCGGCATCCGACTTGCCGTCCACGCCGGTGATGATGACGCCCTTCACGGTCTCCTTGATCTTGTACTTGCTGCGCAGGTCCTTGCTCAGCGTCGCAAGATCGAGGCCGAGCGCCTTTTGCGTCACCGGCTTCTCGACGGGCTCTTCCTTGGTCTTGGCGGCGGCTTCCTTGGCCTTGTCGGTGTCCTCGAGGCGGCCGAGGGTGACCTTGCGGGTCTCTTCCTTGCCCTTGCGGATGATGCCGACCTCGACCTCCTTGCCGACCGCGGTGTCGGCGACCACGCGCGAGAGGTCCTTGGGGTCCTTGACGTCCTTGCCGTCGAAGCGGACCACGACGTCACCGGGCTCGATGCCGGCCGGCTTGGCCGGGCCCTTGTCGTCGACGCCGGCGACCAGCGCGCCGCGCGCCGGCTTGATGCTGAGGCTCTCGGCGATCTCCTCGGTGACCGGCTGGATGCGCACGCCGAGCCAGCCGCGGCGCAGCTCGCCGAACTTCTGCAGCTGGTCGACGACGGCAGCGACGGTTTTCGACGGCACCGCAAAGCCGAGGCCGATCGAGCCGCCGGTCGGCGAGATGATCAGCGTGTTGACGCCGACGACCTCGCCCTCGAGGTTGAACAGCGGACCGCCGGAATTACCGCGATTGATGGAGGCGTCGGTCTGGATATAGTTGTCGTACGGACCTTGGGCGATGTCGCGGTTGCGCGCCGAGACGATGCCGGCCGTCACCGAGCCGCCGAGGCTGAAGGGGTTGCCGATCGCGATCACCCATTCGCCGAGCCGCAGCTTGTCGGAGTCGCCGAACTTCACCGCGACCAGCGGCTTGGTCGGCTTGAACTTCAGCACCGCCAGGTCGGTCTTCTTGTCAACGCCGACCAGCTCGGCCTTGATTTTGGTACCGTCGTTGAGGATGACGTTGATCTCGTCGGCATCCGCAATGACGTGGTTGTTGGTGACGACGACGCCGGCGGTATCGATGATGAAGCCGGAGCCGAGCGAATTGGTCTTGCGCGGCTGGAACTCGCGGTTGTTCTCGCCGCCCTTGCCGCCCGGTCCCTTGCGGTTCTTGAAGAAGTCATCGAAGAATTCCTCGAAGGGCGAGCCCGGCGGAATTTGCGGCGTGACGCCACCGCCGCCGCCCTTGGACTCGACGGTCTGCGAGGTCGAGATGTTGACGACGGCGTCGATCACCTTCTCGGCGATGTCGGCGATGCCGTCCGGGCCGCGCGCCAGAGCGGGCGCTGACGCCACGATGCTCGCGGCGCCAATCGTCATCGCAGCCGCAAGGTGGCGCAGGCGACGGCTGAGGGCGGGTCGGGCACCGGTCATGTCGGTCGGTCTCCAGGCAAACAGGTAACGGATATCAACACTGCGCCCGAACCGGGCTGCGGCGCAAGCATCCGGGATGGGCAATCCGGCGAAAATCCGCCGCGTTCGGGCTCACGTTTGCGTTGGCTTACTAGCTAGCGCCGCAACAGCCAGATCAGGACGAGGCCTGCGACCGCCGAGGCGATGCCTACCGCACGCAGGATGTTGTCGGGCGCCTCCAGCGCGCTCTTCATCGCCCTGCGCATGAAGGCGGGGCTCGCCGCGAACAGGATGCCTTCCAGAACGAACAGGATTCCAAGGCCGATGAGGAAGTCGACGAACCCAAGGGACCTCATCGGACCTCAGCCTCCCGAAAATGGTTCTTGTTATGAAGCAAGGGGCGAAGCGGAACCGCCTCGCCCCTCGTTGGCACTACTGCTTCGGTGCCGCCGGCGGCGCCGGCGCCGCGGCCGCGCCATTGGACTTGCCCGAGGCGCCGCCGAAGAAGCGGAAGAAGTCCGAATCCGGACGCAGCAGGAAGCGGGTGTCGTTGGCGCGCAACGCCTGCTCATAAGCGGACATCGAGCGGTAGAAGGCGAAGAAGTCCGGATCCCTGCCATAGGCCTCGGCGAACAGGCGGTTGCGTTCGGCGTCGCCGGCGCCGCGGACCTGCTCGGCGGTCGAGTTGGCCTCGGCGATGATCACGGTCGCCTCGCGATCCGCCTTGGCCCTGGTCTCCTGGGCCTTCTGGCCGCCCTGGGCGCGGAACTCCGCGGCTTCGCGCTGGCGCTCGGTCTGCATGCGCTGATACACCGCCTGGCTGTTGGCGTCGGGCAGATCGGCGCGGCGGATGCGGACATCGACCACCTGGATGCCGTAGCCCTCGGCCTCGCGGTCGAGCTGGGTGCGGATCTTGCTCATCAGCCCCTCGCGCTCGTCGCGGACGACGGCGATGAAGGTGACCTCGCCGAGCACGCGGCGCAGCGCCGCATTGAGCAGCGTGGTGAGCTGCAGGTTGGCGGCCTGGATCGAGCCGACGCTCTGATAGAAGCGCAGCGCGTCCTCGATGCGGTAGCGGGCGAAGGCGTCGACCACCAGCCGCTTCTGGTCGGAAGCGATCACTTCCTGCGACGGGTTCTCGAGGTCGAGGATGCGCTTGTCGATGCTGATGACGCTGTCGATGAACGGCGCCTTGAAGTTCAGGCCCGGCTGCGACACCACGTCGACGGGCCGGCCGAGCCGAACCACCAGCGCCTGTTCGGTCTGCTGCACCGTGAAGAGCGAGCTGTAGCCGACGATCGCGACCAGAAACAGCAGGATCAGCGTAACGATACCTGTAACCGGGGACCTCATCGCGTGCCTCCGCCCTGCTGCTGCTGGCCGGCCGCCGACGGGGCCTGACGCGGCGGACTCAGTTCATTGAGGGGAAGATAAGGCACGATGCTCGATCCGGACGGTCCGCCGTCGTAGACGAGCTTCTGCGAGGGCCCGAGGATCCGCTCCATGGTTTCGAGATAAATGCGTTGCCGCGTCACGTCCTTGGCCTTGGCGTATTCGTCGTACACCTTGGTGAAGCGCGCGCTCTGACCCTTGGCTTCGGCGACCGCCTGCTCCTTGTAGCCTTCGGCGACCTGCAGGATCTGCGCGGCGCGGCCGCGGGCATCCGGCAGCACGCGGTTGGCGTAGGTCTGCGCCTCGTTCTGCAGACGCTCCTGGTCGGCGCGAGCCGCCTGCACGTCGCGGAACGCTTCGATCACCTGTGCGGGCGGGTCGACCTTCTGCATCTGCACCTGCGTGATCAGGACACCCGCACCGTAATCGTCGAGCGTCCTTTGCATCAGTTCCTGGACGCCCTGCTCGATGGTGGTGCGCGCGCCGGTCAGGATCGGCTGGATCAGGGAGCGGCCGATCAGCTCGCGCATCGCGCTTTCGGCCACCGCCTTCACGGTGCCTTCCGGATTCTGGATGTTGAAGAGGAAATTGCCGACGCCGTCGGGCTTGATGCGCCACAGCACGGTGAAGTCGACGTCGACGATGTTCTCGTCACCGGTGAGCATCAGGCTCTCCTCCGGCACGTCGCGCATGCTGCGGCCGCGGCGCGCCGAATCCTCGATCAAGGTCATGCCGATGGAGATGGTGTTGACGCGCAGCGCCTTCGGCAGCAGCACGGTCTCGATCGGATAAGGTAGGTGATAGTTCAGGCCCGGCTGCACGGTGCGCACATGCTTGCCGAAGCGCAGCACCACGCCGAGTTCTTCCGACTGCACCCGGAAGAAGCCCGACAGGCCCCAGATCGCCAGCGCACCGACCAGGATCAGCGCGATGCCCATGCCGCCGAGATGACCGCCCGGCAACAGCTGCTGCATCTTGTCCTGTCCGCGGCGCAGCAGGTCTTCGAGGTCCGGCGGACGCGGCCCGACCGATTGCGGCCCCTGGCCCCACGGCCCTTTCGGCCCCGAGCCCCAGGGACCCCCTCCGCCTTGATTCTTCCACGGCATTCGAACCTCTCCTCCGCGGGGCTTGCCCGGCACGGACCGCCCGCCTCGCAAAACTCAGGCCGGCTTTATAGGGGACCGGTTGGGCCCTTACAACGCGCCGCCAACCTCAAAGCAGCTAGGCGCGGGAGCGGAAAAGTCAATGTAAACATCGGCTAGCGCAGTTAACGTGATCGGCGCCGACGATATGTCACATAGGAAAAGCCGGCGCCGTCGTCGGGACCGGCCGGATTTCCGACGCGCGAGACTTCCTCCCATTGCGCCGGATCGATGGCGGGAAAGCGCGTGTCGCCCTCCGGGCGGGCATGGACCTCCGTGATCTCCAGCCGGTCGGCCACATCCATCCATTGTGCATAGATTTCCGCCCCGCCGATGATGGCGATCTCGGGAGCGCAACGCCGCAAGGCGTCACCGAGCGCGACAGCACGGGCGCTCTCGAACGAATTGGCGACGACGGCGCCGGGTGCACGATAGCTCGCATCGCGCGTGACGACGATGTTGGTGCGCCCGGGCAGCGGGCGGCGCAAGGACTCGAAGGTCTTGCGCCCCATCACCACGGGCTTGTCGAGGGTGATTGCCTTTAAGCGCTGCATGTCGGATTTCAGCCGCCAGGGAATCGCGCCGCCCGCGCCGATCACGCCGTTCTCGGCGACGGCGGCGATGAGGACTACCTGAGGATTGGAATGCATGCCCAAGCAGTCAAGCTGCCAGCCGATAGATCAAGGCATCGTCAATAAGGACACCATTTATGACGTTTCGACTGAATCGGATCGCCGAAAGGCCCTCTGCCCTGACTATGCTGCCCATCGCGGCGAGTACCTTGTCCTTGGGAGGGACGAGCTTTACCCGCGCCAGGTCGAGGCGTCTTCTCAAGTCTCCTCGCTCGTCCAAAGCGACCGCCATTTCCAGCAAAGCCTGCTGAAGATTCTTCTCTGCCTTGGGTGTACGGATAATTAGCCGCCACTCCTCGACATCGGGAAAGAAAATCCAAGCCGCGCCGGTTACTGGAAAATTGGCCTCGTCGAGAATCCGGACGAGTTCACGCCCCATCTCGACATCAGCGTCTACCAATACCGCTGCAGCCATTTCATAACTCCAAATTCCGTGTTCTCGACGGCATCTTTCATGGCAGTCGCCGAAACAGCGTCAATCATATCATATCGGGATTCGACCGACCATTCGGCGACAATGGCCCAGCGAACGTCAAACTCCGGATTCTCGCGCTCGGCTCTAAGGAGATCGGCGAGACCTGCCAAGCCCACCAGTTTCACGATCTCATGGTCGAGAAATCCCCGCAAAATGGCCTTATCCGGCACTGTTTCAGCCAGCATCAGACGAGCTATGCATGCCTTCAGGCCAAGCTCGATCCCATAGCCGTAGAGATAATACGAATTCGAAAAGCGATTATTCTCGAACAGGAGGCGCGCATCATCAACTTTAGCGAGTGCGAGGCGCCGCAGTGTTCCCCTGGGAAGAGCCACCATCGCTCACACCGCGACCTCGGCCTTGATGTGCGGATGCGGGTCGTAGTTCTCGAGGACGAAATCCTCGTAGCGGAAGGAGAAGATGTCCTTCACGTCGGGATTGATCTTCATGGTCGGCAAGGGCCGCGTCGGGCGCGTCAGCTGCAGCCGCGCCTGCTCCAGATGGTTGGAATAGAGATGCGCATCGCCCAGCGAATGCACGAAGTCGCCTCCCTTCAGGCCGGTGACCTGCGCCACCATCATCGTGAGCAGCGCGTAAGACGCGATGTTGAAGGGCACGCCGAGGAAGACGTCGGCCGAGCGCTGATAGAGCTGGCAGGACAGTTTTCCGTTCGCGACATAGAACTGGAACAGGCAGTGGCACGGCGGCAGCGCCATCCTGTCGACCTCGGCCGGATTCCATGCACTGACGATCAGCCGCCGCGAGTCCGGGTTGCGTTTGATCATGTCGACGACATCGGCGATCTGGTCGATCTGCCGGCCGTCCGGCGCCGGCCATGAGCGCCATTGCGAGCCGTAGACCGGGCCGAGATCGCCGTTCTCGTCGGCCCATTCGTCCCAGATCGTGACGCCGTTGTCCTTCAGATATTTGATGTTGGTGTCGCCTTTGAGAAACCAGAGCAATTCATGCACGATCGCCTTCAGCGGCAGCCGCTTGGTCGTCAGCATCGGAAAGCCCGACTGCAGATTGAAGCGCATCTGGTGGCCGAAGATCGACAGCGTGCCGGTGCCGGTGCGGTCGTGCTTCTCGACACCGTCGGCGAGGATGCGTTCGAGCAGGTCGTGATACTGGTTCATGGCGTCGGATCGGATCGCTGCAGGGGACGGCGAATGTAGCCGCCGGGCCGAACCCTCGACAGGGCCGACTCGGCATCACCTACCCATTATACAGGGAAATGTTCGTCTGCCCGGAAACGACAAGGAGGCGGAACTCGCGTTCCGCCCCCGTTTTGGACTTCGCGACCCGCCCGGTTCCGGGCCGGCCCCGCGGCGTCCCGCCGCAGGGCCGAATCCCGTCACTCCACGAACACCTCGTCGCGCTTCCTGCGAAGCGCCGGCAACACCGCGAGCACCAGCAGCGCGGCTGCGACGGCCATCAGCACCGCCGACAACGGGCGCGTCACGAATACCGACCAGTCGCCGCGCGAGATCAGCAGCGCCCGGCGCAGGTTCTCTTCCATCAGCGGGCCCAGCACCATGCCGAGCAGCATCGGCGCCGGCTCGAAATCGTGCTTGATCAGCCAGTAGCCGACCAGGCCGAAGACGCCGGCGAGGATGACGTCGGTGGGCGCGTTGTTCACCGAGTAGATGCCGATCGCGCAGAACACCACGATGGAGGGGAACATCAGCCGGTAAGGCACCCGCAGCAGGCGCACCCAGATGCCGACCAGCGGCAGGTTGATGATGATCAGCATCAGATTGCCGAGCCACATCGAGGCGATCATGCCCCAGACCAGCTCGGGCTGCTTTTGCATCACCTGAGGGCCCGGCACGATGCCGTGGATCGTCATGGCGCCGACCATCAGCGCCATCACCGCATTCGGCGGAATGCCGAGCGTGAGCAGCGGAATGAACGAGGTCTGCGCCGCCGCGTTGTTGGCGCTTTCGGGTCCCGCGACGCCGACGATCGCGCCGCGGCCGAACATCTGCGGCGTCTTCGATATCTTTTTCTCCAGCGTATAGGATGCGAACGAGGAAATAACGGCGCCGCCGCCGGGCAGGATGCCGAGGATCGAGCCGAGCACCGTACCGCGGGCAATCGCCGGCGCAGCCTCCTTGAGATCCTGCTTGGTCGGCATCAGGCCCGTAATCTTCTGCTGCACCAGGTCGCGGTTCAACCCGGCGCCCGCGTCGAGATTGCGGATGATCTCTGCAAAGCCGAACACGCCCATCGCCACCGTGGCAAAACCGAGACCGTCGGCGAGCTCCGGAATGTTGAACGCCATGCGCGAGGCGCCGGTTTCGATGTCGGAGCCGACCATGGACAACAGGATTCCGAACGCGATCATTGCGATCGCCTTGAGCACCGAGCCCTTGGCGAGCACCACGGCAAAGATCAGGCCCAGCACCATCAGCGAGAAATACTCGGCAGGACCGAACGCCAGCGCGAGCTTGGTCAGCGGCGCGCCGAGCACGGCGATCAGGACGGTGGCAACGCAGCCGGCAAAGAACGAGCCGATCGCGGCGATCGCCAGCGCCGGACCGGCGCGGCCCTGCTTGGCCATCTGGTGACCGTCGAGCGTTGTGACCACCGAAGTTGCTTCGCCCGGGATGTTGACCAGGATCGACGTGGTCGAGCCGCCATATTGGGCGCCGTAATAGATGCCGGCGAGCATGATGAGGGCGCCGACCGGCGGCAGGCCGAAGGTGATCGGCAGCAGCATCGCGACCGTGGCGATGGTGCCGATGCCCGGCAGCACGCCGACCAGCGTACCAACCAGCGCGCCGATCAGGCAGAGCATCAGGTTGACGGGCGTGAAGGCGACGCCAAATCCGAGGGCGAGATTTTGGAAAAGATCGGCCATCGCGCCCTCACTGAACCATGAAACGCGGGTAGAGCTGGAACGGCAGCCCGAGCGCATAGGGAAACAGCAGGCTGCACCCGATGGTCAGACAGATGCCGACGATGATGGCCTCGCCCCATCTCGTTTCGGGCGTTCCGAGGGCCGCGATCATGAAGCTTGCAAAGGCGGAGACTACCAGACCCAACGGCCGGATCGTGAAGGCGAAGGAAATGATCGCCAGCGACACGAAGAACGGGCCGCGCCAGTGATACTTCTGAAGGGGCGGCCCGTCGAAGATGATGCCCATCGCCATCACGGCAAAGCCGAGCGCCAGCAGCAGCGTGGCGAACATCCGCGGTGCGGTTCCGGCGCCGAACGAAAATCCGTGCATGCCCTGTAGGTCGCGTGAGGCCCATAGCGCAAACAGCGCAAACAGCATCAACGCGAGCCCGCCGATAAAGTCCTCCGGGCCCCGAATCCATTTTGGCAAAATGGATTTGCCAGCCTCGTGGCTAGGCGCATCACTCATACGTCACTTCCCCCCTACGAAGGCTTGCCGCCCGTTTTGCTTGGATTGATCCGGAGGCCTTGCTAGCGACTTTCGTCGAACAAAGCCAGTGAAACCCAACAGCTAACTCGGCGCCCAAAACCCAGCAAAGCTGGAACGATGCCGCGTTAGACAAGCCCGGCGAAGCCGTCGGGAGAGACCGACTTGAAGAACGCACCAAGCGGCCGGTCCGGGCGCAGGGGGGAGGTTCTCGGTGGATGCGGCGGCGGAACAGCGCCTGGTTCGGGACCGGGTAACGCGGCCAAATCCCGGATAGGCAGCTTTCCGGCGCGACCGGGCGTCACGGCGCCAAAGCGTGCTTTTCCGGCACTGTTTTTCTCAACCTTTGCCCCCTATATTGGGGGTGCCGGCTTGCCGGCTATGGAAATAAACGACCGTCGCAATAAACCATTCGGACCCGGGGGCGGTACCCGGCGCCTCCACCAAAGCCCGTCATACCAGCCTATCTTCGGTGGCGGGTTTCGGCGGGGGCGAAATAGGATCGACGAGGGCGTAAAGGGCGTGTTTTTTCCCGGTATTGTTCCGCCGTTATCGGGCTACTGCTATAGTTGCCAACGACAACTATGCTCCGGTTGCTCAGGCTGCGTAACGCAGTTTGAAAGACCACTTTAAAGTCCTGACGGGTTAAGCTCCGTCAGGCGGGGTTCGGAGGCACCTGGCAACAGAAGCCTCCACTTTCATTTTGCCCCGTTTGCCCGATCGAGGAGCCGCATTGCTGCCCGAAATTCCGACCCGCTGCCCTGCTGACCTCCGTGTGCGGCCGAGGTAGCATGCCGCCGAAAGGCGAGTCGGAGACGGACCCGCCGAGCCCGATTCAGTTGATGATTTGCAAGGAAGACCATGGCGACCGATCACATCCGATATGACGTGCTGGCGCGGGACGCGCTGCGCGGAGTGCTCCGTCGCGTGCTGAGCGACGCTGCCGAGCACGGATTGCCCGGCGAGCATCATTTCTTCATCACCTTCCTGTCGAAAGCCGACGGCGTGAAGCTGTCGCCGCGGCTGCTCGCGCAATATCCGGAGGAGATGACGATCATCCTGCAGCACCAGTTCTGGGATCTGGTGGTGAGCGAGGATCGCTTCGAGGTCGGGCTGTCGTTCGGCGGCATCCCCGAGCGGCTGGTGGTGCCGTTCGCCGCGATCAAGAGCTTCTTCGATCCGTCCGTACAGTTCGGCCTGCAATTCGAACCGGCGGAAGCGGCCGAAGCCCCCGCCGGCAAGCTGCCGGCGGTTCCGCCGTCTCCTGCCCTGCCCGCCACGACCTCCCAACCCGCGGCCGAGGAAGAGCGGCCGAAGGGTGACGAAGGCGCAACGGTGGTGCGCTTCGACCGCTTCCGCAAGAAATAGTCGGCCTGCTTTTCGCAAGATAGACTGAACGTCCTGCCCTCATGCGCAATGGACGTTCGTCATGGCCCGCTCACCGAAATCAGCTACCCGCACCGAGACCGACAGTTTCGGGCCGATCGAGGTTCCTTCCGATCGCTATTGGGGCGCGCAGACGCAACGCTCGCGGCAGAATTTCCGGATCGGCAAGGACCGCATGCCGACCGCGATCGTGCACGCGCTCGGCATCGTCAAGCTCGCCTCCGCCGAGACCAACCGCGAACTCGGCCTCATCGATGCGCGGCGCGCCGGCGCCATCGCCCGCGCAGCCCGGGAGGTGATCGAGGGCAGGCTCGACGACCACTTTCCGCTGGTGGTCTGGCAAACCGGCTCGGGCACGCAGACCAACATGAACCTCAACGAGGTGATCGCCAACCGCGCCAATCAGCTGCTCGGCGGCGGGCTCGGCGCCAAGGCGCCGGTGCATCCGAACGATCACGTCAACATGAGCCAGTCGTCGAACGATTCGTTCCCGACCGCGATGCATGTCGCCGCCGCCCGCAACATCACGGCCGACCTCATCCCGGCGCTGGACGGGTTGCGCCGCGCGCTCCGGCAGAAGGAGAAAGCCTTCTCGGGGATCGTGAAGATCGGCCGCACCCATACCCAGGATGCGACGCCGCTGACGCTGGGCCAGGAATTTTCCGGCTATGCCGCGCAGGTCGAAAGCGGCCTTGCACGGCTGCGCGTGGCGGTGAAGGAATTATATCCGCTGGCGCAGGGCGGTACCGCCGTCGGCACCGGCCTCAACTCGAAACCGAGATTCGCGAAGTCCTTTGCCCGGCACGTTGCGAAAATCACAAGACTGCCGTTCACCAGCGCGCCCAACAAGTTCGAGGCGCTGGCCTCCAACGACGCCTATGTTTCCGTGCACGGCGCCATCAACTCGGTCGCGACCGGCCTGTTCAAGATCGCCAACGATATCCGCCTGCTCGGCTCCGGCCCGCGCTCCGGCCTCGGCGAGCTGATCCTGCCCGAGAACGAGCCCGGCTCCTCGATCATGCCCGGCAAGGTCAACCCGACCCAGTGCGAGGCGATGACCATGGTCTGCTGCCAGGTATTCGGCAATCACACCGCCATCACGGTCGCCGGCAGCCAGGGCCATTTCGAACTCAACGTCTACAAACCGCTGCTGGCATATTGTATGATACATTCCATCCAATTGCTGGCCGACGCCTCGCGCTCGTTCACCGAGAACTGCGTGAGTGGCATACGCGCCGACGAGAAACGCATCCGCGACCTGATGCAGCGGTCGCTGATGCTGGTGACCGCGCTGGCGCCGAAGATCGGCTACGACAACGCGGCGAAAGTCGCGAAGGAAGCCCATGCGCGCGGCACTACGCTGAAGGAGGAAGCGTTGCGGCTCGGCTTTGTAACGGCTGCGGAATTCGATCGTCTTGTACAGCCGTCCAAGATGACGCATCCCGGCTAGGCGCATCATCGTTCATTGCGGCGGCTTGTTATAATTATGGATCATAACAGCTGAACGAATGCGCATTATTATTCAGCTATTGCCATCGCGCTGGCCCGTGCTAGAGCACAATAATGTTGGTTTTCGCAGAGCGGAATTCGGTTATTGATGCTATCTGATGGGCATACGGGGATTCTGGATGGCTATTGAGTTTATTTCGCGACGCTGTCGCTTTTTGTCCGCGGTCTTCGCATGATGGAGACTCGCATGGCTGATGTCGTCAATCTGAAGCGATTCAGGAAGCGCGTTGCGAAGCAGGAGGCGGCAAAGGCAGCCGACGCCAACCGCGCGCGATTCGGCCGCAGCAAGGCCGAGCGCACGCAGGAGCAACGGCAGCAGGAGCGCGCCAGGGCACTGCTCGATCAGCATCGGCTCGACGACGGAGAGGCCTCATGAAGTCGCCCGTCGTCAAGCGGTCGATCGTCGTTGCCGGCCACAAGACCAGCGTCAGCCTCGAAGAGGCGTTCTGGAACGGCATGAAGGAAATCTCCGGCACGCGCGACATGACCCTGTCGGAGCTGGTCGGGGAGATCGACAGCAATCGCCAGCAGGGCAATCTGTCGTCGGCGATTCGCCTGTTCGTGCTCGACTACTTCCGCACCCGCGCCAATGGCGGAGGCGGCGGCAGCAGCGCCGAGGCGCGGCCGCAGGCCTGATCCAGGTTGAAACCTGAACGTCGCCCGGACCTGCGGCCCCGGGGCGCTTAGCCATGTGCGACTTATAATCACTCTAAGATCGTACGCGATTGCAAGTCATGTGCTTGACCTGCCGCCATGCGGTTGGAATGACAGGCCATGACCGACGGCATCGAGGCGACCACCTGCTTTCCGCTTGGAGAGGCCAGACGCGGCTATTGCGGCGTGATCCGCCGCATCGAGGCCGATGCGACGGGGTCGGCGCTGTCGGCCGCGGAACTGGAGAGCCGGCTGATCGAGCTCGGCTTCGTCGAGGGCGCGCGCGTCGAAGTGCTGCACGAGGGCGCTGTCGGACGCGACCCGATCGCGGTGCGCGTCGAGAACATCACCATCGCCGTCCGCCGCCGCGAGGCCATGGCCATCATCGTCGGCTAGCGGGGCTCGGATCGCCATCATGGAAGCCCCCTTGCTGCATCTCGCTTTGGTCGGGACGCCGAACAGCGGCAAGACCTCGCTGTTCAACGCGCTGACCGGCAGCCGGCAGAAGGTCGCGAACTATCCCGGCGTCACCGTCGAGCGCAAGGAAGGCTCTTTCGTCACGCCAGGGGGGCGCCAGGTTTCGCTGGTCGACCTGCCCGGCACCTATTCGCTGCGCGGCCGCAGCCCGGACGAGGAGATCACCCGCGACATGGTGCTCGGCAAGACGCCCGGCGAGGCGCGGCCGGACCTCGTGCTGTGCGTGGCCGACGCCACCAATCTGCGGCTCACCATCCGTCTCGTGCTGGAGCTGAAGGCCACCGGCCGGCCGCTGGCGCTGGTGCTCAACATGTTCGACATCGCCACGCGCCGCGGCGTGACGGTGGACGTGGCCAGGCTCGCCGCGTCGCTCGGCATCCCCGTGGTGACCTCGATCGCGGTGCGCAAGGGCGGCACCGCCGAGCTGCTGCGCCTCACCGACGCGATCGCCGGCAGCGGCAAGGCGCCGGCGGGAGAGAACCGCTGGCAGCCGCTGACCGCGGCGCAGCTGCGCGCCACCCAGCGCGAGGCCGACCGGATCATCGGCGAGAGCGTCGGCCTGCCGACGCGGCCCGACAGCTGGACCGCGCGCATCGACGCCGTCGTGCTGCATCCCGTGGCGGGGCTCTTGATCCTCGCGCTGATCCTGTTCGTCATGTTCCAGGCGGTGTTCGCCTGGGCGCAGCCGCTGATGCAATTACTGTCAGAAGGCTTCGGCGCGCTCGGCGAGCTCGTGCATGACAACCTTCCCGGTGGATTGCTGCAGAGCTTCCTGCAGAACGGCGTCATCTCGGGCGTCGGCAGCGTGGTGGTGTTCCTGCCGCAGATCGTCATCATCTTCCTGTTCATCCTGCTGCTGGAAGATTTCGGCTACATGGCGCGCGCGGCGTTCCTGATGGACCGCATCATGGGCGGCGCCGGACTGCACGGCCGCGCCTTCATCCCGCTGCTGTCGAGCTTCGCCTGCGCCATCCCCGGCATCATGGCGACAAGGGTGATCGACAACCGCCGCGACCGCCTCACCACCATCCTGATCTCGCCGCTGATGACCTGCTCGGCGCGCATCCCCGTCTACACGCTGATCATCTCGGCCTTCATTCCCGACGAACAGGTCTGGGGCTGGTTCAACGTCCGCGGCCTCGTGATGTTCGGCCTCTATGCCGCCGGCATCGCCAGCGCGCTGCTGATGTCGTTCCTGATCAAGTTCCTCATGCTGCGCGACTACCAGCCCGCGCCCTTCATGCTGGAATTGCCCGACTACAAGCTGCCGCGCCTGAAGAGCATCGTGATCGGCACCTACACGCGCGCGAAAATGTTCCTGCAGCGCGCCGGCACCACGATCTTCGCCATGATGGTGCTGATCTGGTTCCTGGCCTCGTTCCCGCAACCGCCGGACGGCGCGACCGCGCCCGCGATCGACTTCAGCATCGCCGCCTGGATCGGCAAGGCGCTGGAGCCGCTCTTGGCGCCGGTCGGCTTCAACTGGCAGATCGCGGTCGCGCTGATCCCCGGCATGGCGGCGCGCGAGGTCGCGGTCGCAGCCCTCTGCACCGTCTATGCCATCGAAGGCGGCAAGGAAGCCGCCGACCAGATCGGGCAGATGCTCGCCACCAAATGGAGCCTGGCCACCGCGCTGTCGTTCCTGGTCTGGTACATCTTCGCCCCGCAATGCGCCTCGACGCTGGCGGTGATCCGCCGCGAGACAGGAAGCTGGAAGTGGATGGCGGTCACCTTCCTCTACATGCTGACGCTGGCTTACCTCGCGAGCTTCGCGACCTACCAGATCGCGATGGCGCTCGGGGCCGGCTAAGGCAGTTCGACGGGCCACGCGGCGGTGCACCGCAGGACCCGGATACAAAATCGCGAAAACAACCCCATGCAAAGTAGGCCGGACCGGGACGTGGCGTCATGAACGTCGGCTCCCGAGGGTTAAGCGGAAGTCGCGCGCTTCAAGAGGAGGGCGACATGTCAAGGGCTACCGGTCATCTTTGCAGATATGAGGCCCTAATTGACCGCCAGAGTCGGCTTCGTGTTCAGCTGCCGCGCAAGAGCACGTACTGAGTTTGCAAACATCCAAGACCCAATCGCCTGGCCACCGAGAAATCTCACATCGTTCCGGTGCTGATCATTTTCAAATACGGCGGCGGCATGAATGCCGACCACTTCATAACCTTGTTCCCCGCGCAGCAGAAGCGGTGCTCCGGAAGACCCGCGCCCGGCCATGCAGTCGTGAATGATGGTATCCCAAACCAGGTCATGAACGCTGCAGGAGAGATCGGCGCTGAGGACTTCCGCGCCGGCGACATCTTCGGAATAGGCCGGGAGTTGAACATGTAATCCGGGCAAGGCCTGGACCCCGAAAGAATCCGATCCGATAGTGAGTGGTTGCACACCTGACGGTGGACGATCCATAACCAGTATTGCCCAATCCCTCGCTGCGGCCCCGACCGTTTCATGATCCGGACTCTGGCTCGATCCGACCGCCCAGACGGACGCATCAAACCTCGTATCGTTGCTGCCAGGCTGGTAACCGGGCTGAAACGAGAAGCTTGATCGTCTCATCGTTCCGTCTCTTTCCATGAGGCAGTGGGCCGCGGTCACGATGATCCGTGGATCAAGGACTATTGCCGCCGTACACGTCATGGTGCCTTTGAACTTCCCTACCGCCGCGTAGGGCACCAACCCTGTGTTGACGATATGACGGCGATCGATTCCTCCAACCAATGCCCCGAAGTGAGGGTTGACGCTCGTGAATAGCTTGATCAACGCGACCAAAAGCAGCATGACAAGGCACCCCAGCAGATTCCGTGCGGTAACCATTTTCTCCTCCCGCGCTCACGTCGCAACTGTTGGAGGGTCGGCCGTGATTCTCGATCTGAGCTACCGGCTTCGGGGACGCCGTCCGTCAGCTGCCCTGAACGCGTGCCGACTTGTCAGTCGCCCGCGGCAAGCAAGTGCCAAGACTGACCGTCGCGCGGACACGCATGGATAGGCGACGGCCGCGAGCGCGGCCGCTCAGTTGAGCGCGGTACGCTTGGGAGGATGTGGATCCGGCGGAAAGCCGTGATCACGGAGAGTGCGAAAAACAAGGGCTCTCGATGACTTGCGGGTAAGCGAGACTGTAACTATTGCGTCAGGTTGGAGAATGCTGGTCGAACCGCAATATGGGCCGCACGTGAGGCCGAAGGCACCGCACGTTTTCCAGGCACAGAGGCGGCACTTGGTCGCCAGGCGCTGGGTGTCGCTCAACGCTGCGGTGCTGAGTGTCGCAGAGAGATGACCTGTGCGTTCACTCGCCCGTGCGGCTCCCGGCAGGGCAAATGCCAAGATCAACAACACCACTGAGATCAAACGCGCCATAATGCAGGATATCAGGAGTATTGATTCCAGCGCCATCGATTTTACTTCCTGCAATCAAGTCGACGGCTCCTACTGGCCACGCCACCCGCCCGACAACTGCGACAACAGCCCTGCCCTATCCGGAGGGATCACGCATGATGAGCGACATGACAAGCATGATGGGCGGAATGGGATGGGGTATGGGACTAGTTGGGCTTCTCGTCCTCGTTCTCCTCATTCTCGGCATCGCGGCGCTGATCAAATATCTCTCGGGATAGCCGCAGTAGATGATCCGCAAGGTTCGCCGGCTCAGGGTCGGCTAGCTTCCTCCGCACGTCAAACCGGTCGCCGCGCTCACAAGTCAGTGAATGGGCAGCCACGCGGCGGTGGAACGAGCAAGAGCAACTTGCCTTCTCATCTGCCAGCCTAGTTTTTTGTACGGGCAAGCGCTATGTTGTTCATATGTCGCAGAAGGTTCGACGCGTCATTACGCTGTTACTTGCGCTCGCATTTGCCGCAAGCCTCGTGCCGCATGGCCTGCGTGCCGCGAGCGCGGACGTGATGATGATGGTTGCGACCACTGACATGCCCATGTCAGGGAAATCCGGCGGCTGCAACGACACTCAAAAGGCCATGACCGTGGGAGCATGCCCTGCTCATTGCAACGGCTTCCTGGCGCTTCCCTCGACCGAAGCGTCGCCTGAGCCGCCTGCAATCGAAGCAGTGCCAGACGCTGCTGCGCCGAGTGTGGCGGGCCATATGATCCCACCAGACCCCTATCCTCCCAGACCGGTCCTCCTGGGTTGAGGGACATCGCCGAGCGCGGCGATGTGATCCTCCAGCGCGCGTGAAGCTTGTCGCCTCGGACGCGCAGCGTCACTGCCACATAGGCGTTTTCAAACGCCTGTGGCGGTGCATCAACGCACAGGATCGGTTTCGCAATGCACGCTATTAGATTCCGTTCGGCGATTGATCGCCGCACTCTGCTCATCGGCGGCGCCGCCCTCGCTGCTTCGGCACCTTGGGGACATGGCGCGCGCGCCGAACCTGCCAAGCCGAGGGCAATCGAGCTAACCGCTGGCATCGGTCGGGCGCCTCTCGTCGGCTCGCCTCACCCGGTCACCGAAGTCTGGTGCTACGGTAACCACGTCCCTGGTCCGGAACTTCGCGTGCGCCAAGGTGAGCCCGTTCGCATCATCGTGCGCAACGAGCTGCCCGAAGAGACGACCGTACATTGGCACGGCATTCGTCTGCCGAACGCCATGGATGGCGTCCCTGGTCTGACGCAGCCGCCGATCAGGCCGGGCGAAAGCTTCACTTACGAATTCACTCCTCCAGATGCCGGGACGTTCTGGTACCACCCGCATTCGAATAGCCTCCGTCAACTCGGGCGCGGGATGGCGGGCGCGCTCATTGTCGAAGAGCCAACGGCTGTTCCGGTTGATCGCGACGTTCTCTGGATGCTGGCGGACTGGCGGCTGACGTCCGAGGCCGAAATCGCGGGCGGCTTCGGTAACCGGATGGATGCGGCGATGTCCGGCCGTCTCGGCAATACAGTTACGCTCAATGGAGCCATATCGGACGAAGTGCCGGTTCGCGCAGGTGAGCGCATCCGGCTACGGCTCGTGAACAGCTCTCTTGCGCGACTCATGTCGCTCCGTTTCGAGGGCCATCGTCCGACCATTGTGGCGATCGACGGACAGCCTTGTGAACCGCACCAGCCGGAGCGGGATCGGGTACTGCTTGGTCCGGCCATGCGCGTCGATCTTGTGGTCGATATGCAAGGCGAGCCGGGGCGCCACTACCGCGTCATCGATGATTTCTATGACGGCCTCAGCTACTGGCTCACCAAGCTTGTCTACCAAGACACGCCTCCCGTCCGCGCGCGCCCACGCGAAGCGGTTTCTCTCACGCGCAATCCGTTGCCCGAGCCCGATCTGACAGGTGCGGAGCGATACGAATTGAGACTGCAAGGCGGAATGATGGGCGGCGCGGGCATGATGGGAATGAGCGGCATGGCGCATGGCGCGAGCTGGGCCATCAATGGCAAGTCGGTCACCGGCGATGGCCATGCGGAAATGCCACCGCTGCTCACTCTCCGCGTCGGTCGAACGTACGTAATTGCCATCCGAAATGATACCGCTTGGTGGCACCCGATGCATCTGCACGGCTACAGCTTTCGGGTGCTGAGCCGGAACGGCTCTCCCGTCCCGCATCGGCAATGGGCTGACACCGTGCTCGTGCCGCCAAAGGCAACCGCCGAAGTTGCGTTCGTGGCCGACAACCCGGGTGATTGGATGTTTCACTGCCACGTTACGGACCATCAGGTGACCGGAATGATGGCTGTGCTGCGGGTTACCTGAACAACTCGCGTGCCAAATGGAGAACGAGATGAACAGACGAGTCTTCTGTTACAGCGCGGCGTTCATGCTGTTGGTCACTCCGTTGCCGGCGTCCGCTGAGCCGACGCGGGCAATGCTGTACAAAAATCCGCAGTGCAGCTGCTGCGAAGGCTACGCTGCCTATCTTCGCAAGAACGGTTTCGCGGTTGACGTAAAGCCGACGACCGAGCTTGCCGAAATCAGTCGAAAAGCGGGCGTGCCGGAACAGTTTCAGGGCTGCCATACCATGTTCATCGATGGCTACGTGGTCGATGGCCACGTTCCGGTAAAGGTGCTTCGCAGGCTCCTGTCCGAGCGACCGCCGATCGCCGGAATCACGCTTCCCGGGATGCCGGAGGGATCTCCGGGCATGACCGGGCCGAAGAGAGCACCGTTCACGATCTATGCAGTGCTCAAGGATGGTGCGCCACCAACTATTTATGCAAGCGAATGACTGCCAACGCCACAGCCAAGCGTGCCTGCTTGCCGTTAGTTCCATGGCTCACGGCCAGGTCGATAGCGATTGCGCTTCTAATGGCAACGATCGCACATGCAAGCGCGCAGAGCCTGCCGAGAAACCTCGTCGTGCACGCGGCCCGGAAGCCCGTACCGGAGATTGCATTCGAGAACGCAACGGGTCGGGTTACGACACTGACTGCATTCGCCGACAAGGCTCTTGTCCTCAACATCTGGGCAACGTGGTGCGTACCCTGTCGCCGCGAAATGCCCGCGCTTGACCGGCTGCAGGCGACCTTGGGAGGGCCACACTTCGCAGTGGTGCCGGTTTCGATCGACCGGGGCGGCGTTGATGCGGTGATGAAGTTCTACGGCGAGATCGGGATTCAAAATCTCCCGATCTATCTTGACGTCTCCGGAAAAGCGGCTCGGGCGGTCGGCGCTATCGGCTTGCCGACGACATTGGTACTCGACCGCGAAGGATACGAGATCGCCCGGGTTACCGGACCGGCCGAATGGGACGCGCCCGAGCTGGTCGAATTCTTGAAGCCCCTTGTTGAACAAAGGAGCGTGACAATTCAGCGGACTGACCGTGGCGCTAGCGGCGTATCGAGCACGGTGTCAGCCCCCGGTGGCGCTTTCGCGCGCGGCATCCAATGGGTCAGGTCGCTGTTTGCGAACAACTGAGGTGAAGAGAAGGGAGCGAACTCCTGACGAAACGAGTGGAGTACCTGCAGCGCTCGGGGAGCCCGCGAGCCACGTTCGAAACACAATGAGGCGATCCGTGAATCGAGAACACTTAGCTTTGATCGCCATTGCGCTGGCAGTAGCCACAGCAAGCCCACTCGCAAGCACGTGGGTGATGCTGCAGCATGCTCGCGCACCACCTGTTACCAGAGAGGGAACGGCCGCAATCGGCGGCCCATTCGAGCTTGTGTCGACGAGCGGGGACACCGTTACCGATCAAAGTTATCGCGGCAAATGGCTGCTGATTTTCTTCGGCTATACATATTGTCCCGATGCATGCCCGACCGCACTCAATAGTATCAGCATCGCTCTTGAGAAACTTGGGCAACGTGCGAGCAACCTGCAGCCCGTGTTCGTAACGGTCGATCCGCGACGCGATACGCGCGAGGTGATGCGTGAATACCTCAAACCGTTCGATTCGCGCATTGTTGGACTGACCGGGACGCAGGATCAGATTGACGACGTTCTCAGGAAATACCGGTTGTACGTCGCGCAGCAGAAATCCGAGAACGAAAGCAACGACTATCTCGTTGACCACAGCGCGTACATTTACCTGATCGATCCGAACGGGAAATTCGTGGACGTCATCCACGGCAACGAAACTGGTGAAGCGATAGCGGCCTGGGTGCACGAGGAAACGAGCCGCTCTGGGAGTTGGTGGAGTTTCCGATGAGGCACATGGGCCATCTCGTGTTGGCATTACTGCTCGGACTCGTTTCGCTCGACCAGGCGTCAGGACAACGCGCGATCGTGATCGATCACCCGTGGGCGCGCGCCACACCGCCCGGCGCGAAAACCGGGGCGGTGTATCTAATCGTGACCAATAATGGCGCCATCACCGATCGCCTGCTGAGCGCCGCGACGCCCGTAGCGGACAACGTCCAGTTCCACGGCGTCAGTGAGGTGAGTGGCATCGTCCGGATGCACGAGATGCTGTCGGTCGATGTCGCGCCCGGCGGAAAGATCACTTTCAGCCCGGGCGGCATGCACATCATGCTGGTTGGGCTGAAACAGCCGCTCAAGGAAGGAGAGACGTTGCCGCTGACGCTGACGTTTGAACGCGCGGGCCAACGGGATTTGATCGCCCCGATCGCAAAGGTTGGCGCCATGCAATGGGACAAGAGGCAAAAGCATGATCACGTGACGAACTAGCCGGTCCATGTGCAGTTTGGACCACTCCATGGAGGAAGAATATGAGGATGAAATCAGCTCTTTGGGCGTTGGCCGTTAGCGCCGGCGTAGCGCTCTCGTTTGAGGCTGCGACTGCACAGGGCATGCAGGGACGGATGGGGTCGGGCATGATGCAAGGCCCCGATCAGCAGACCGGAGGTCGCGAGATGATGCAGGGCTCCGGCCAGCATACCGGAGAGCATGGCATGATGCGAGACGAGATGGGCGCAGGCATGCAGTGCATGATGCCTGGCCGGATGCACTCGGGGATGATGGGGCAGATGGGTCGGGGCATGATGGGGTCAGGAATGATGGGGATGATGGGTACAGGCATGATGCGAGACGGCCGCGCCATGACCCAGCGCGGAATGGAAAGTGGAATGGGCGCCCTGTTCGGATCGCATGTTACGCCGCCAATGAATCTGTCGGTCGATGACGTGCGAGGATATCTCGGGTTGCGGATCGACCGTCTCAATAACAAGCGTCTGAAAGTCGGCGATCTCAAGAGCGACGACAAGACGATTGCCGCGGAAATCGTCACCCTTGACAACTCGCTCGTTCAGCGGCTCAAGGTCGACCGGCATACCGGCGCGATAGAGTACGAAAACTAGTGATCAGCGGCAGCTTTCGTGCCGCCTGTCAGGCCACGTAAGGACGCCCGGCCAGCGGCGGGCCTGCGAGATCACGGTTTGAGGACCGATATGTTTAGTGACTCGGTCGTTCCGTGCGAGCCGAAGGTGAACAGCCTTGGCCTAACTAGATTTCCGACGCGGCTCGACCATCATGAGTTGCTGCGCAGCTCCAAGCATAAGAACCGATTTGCGTCGGAATCCTGCTGGCGTGGCGCCCATTGCTGTGATGAACTCGACCTGGCGGTTCGGGAGGGTCACAATACCCGCTGATCGGTGGAAACGATGTCAGAATTGGCCGAGCAGATACTCGATCAAGTCGGTGACGCTCTCATCTGCGCCGACCGCAACGGGGAGATCATTCGCTGGAACCGCGCCTGTACCGCGTTGTTTGGCTTTTCCGCGGAAGAGGCGATCGGGCAAAGCCTCGACCTGATCATACCTGAGCATCTCCGGGCCGCACACTGGGGTGGCTTCGATGCGGCGATGACCAAGGGGACCCTAAAGCTTCAGGGCCGGCCGACGCTGACCCGTGCCTTGCATAAGAGCGGGCGCAGACTTTATGTCGAGATGACTTTTACCATTGTCAAAGGAGATGCTGGGAGCGAAGCACTCTGCGCGGTGGCCATGGCACGCGACGTAACGGAACGCGTCGAGCGAGAGCGCGCTGCAAGCCGGTCGTCCTGAACCTTGAATGATCTACAACTGGCCGGAGCCCGCAAAATGATCGCGGTGGCGGCGCCCTCGCAAGCGATCAGGGTTGTAGAGCGTCTGATGACATCATTCTGACTGAGCACCCAACCGCGCCTACCCGACCAATGCTGCAGAAGCGTCAGAAAGTTCTCGCCAGGGTGCCGTCCGCACGCGACCCAAGGCAGACATTGATCTTGATTTGACCTGGAATTTTCGATTGCATGGTGCCCACAATGAGGGGGGCGCGTTACATGCCGCATGATCCAAGGCTCGTCAAGGACGAGGACAACATTGAGCAACTTCGAAGCACCATCCCGGAGTGGATCAAGAAGCTTCAGCGACCGACAACGCCGTGCGTCACGCCGGCGTTCGGTCCGTTGGAGGGCATTCGTGCGGTCGGCACCGGGCAGCTGATCGCCCAGCCCTACATTGGCACCAAGCTCGCAGAGTTCGGCGCTGAGGTTATTCACGTCGAGAAGCCGGGCGGCGACGTCTTTCGCTTCACCGCGCCGCAGTTGGTGCGCGGGCCGCGCCCCCACGGAGGCGACGAGGCCGAAGTCACCAAGAACAAGTTGTCGATGGGACTCGATTTCAAGAAGGCGCGCGGCGTCGAGCTCTTGATGGCGCTGTGGAAGATTTCGGACGTTTGGATGGAATCATCGGCACCCGGCACATGCGAACGTAACGGCATCACCAACGAGCTAGCGCTGGCGGTCAACCCCAGCCTCGTGATCGTGCGCGTCAGCACCTACGGTCAGTACGGAAAGGAGGAATATCTTGGGCGACCGGGCTACGATGCGATCGCGCAGGCCTACGGCGGCATGATGAATTTGACCGGCGACCCCGCCGGTCCACCGCAGCGCGCCAAATCCTATACCGGCGACTATGTCACCGCGCTAACCGGGTGGGCGGCAACGATGATGGCGCTGTGGGAGGTCAAGAAGAGCGGGCGGGGACAGGTGGTCGACCTCGCGCAATATGAATCGGTCGCCCAGACCAATGGCAATACACTGCCGATCTTCACTGGCGAGGGCGCGGTCTCCGGGCATACCGGTAATCGGCCGGCGGGCTTCCAGCCCTACGATACGTTCAAATGCAGCGATGGCTGGGTCTATATCGGCGCGCTCGGCGGCGCAATCTACGATCGGGTGCCGAAATTCCTCGGGCTTGACCCCGTGGAGTACAGCTACGACGAATGCTCGAAAGACGCGGCCGCGGTCAACTCGGAGAAGGGGCGCGAGCTCGACCGACGACTGCGCGACTATTGCGCTGCGCATACGGCACTCGAGGTTGAAACCGCAGTGAACGCGGCTCAGATCGGCTGCGCTCGCGTGTTCAACGTGCGCGACCAGTATCACGACGAGCACTATGCGGCTCGCGAAATGACCGTCCCGGTACTCGATCGTCAGTCCGGCGTGCCGATCCGGGTCTTCGGCGTGGTTCCGAAGATGTCGCTGACACCGGGCCAGATCTGGCGCGGAGCGCCGTCGATCGGCGACGACACCACCGACATCCTCTCGACGATGCTTGGTCTTTCGGCGGCCGAAATAAGCGGACTGTACGCGGAAGGTATCGTGCACCGAACGGAGCCGTTCGTTGCGCCACAAGTTGCCCCGGCCAATCCATAGGACGTGAGCGCCTGCGAACGGGGCCAAGGACGCACAACACTGTGCGTCCTTGGCCCCGACGCCGGCATCGTGCCGAGCCTACTAAAGTCCGCCCCTGAAGGCAGGCGGACAAGCACCTTCACGATCGGAATTTTGCCATTTGACCCATTGCAGACCTGCGGCCACCGTACTCCGCAAGTGACACAATCTTGGCACACTGTTCCCGGTTCCCGGTAGGCAGGGCTCAGCAGGGGATTGCCAGTACCAGCGCCGATAGCAAAGCGAAGCGTGGAAGAGAGACTAAAGCCGTTCGCAACCAAGGAACCTCAAGCGAGGAAAACGCGTTCTGTGGGGTATTGGGGGCAAACCAAGAAGGGAATGCTCATGCGTATCTCTACGGCATCCGTCATCGTTGCAGCGCTCTCCCTCGGAACGCCCACTTGGGTGCAAGCGCAAGGAGCACAACCAAAGGCGCCGCCACAGGCTCAGTCTGACCAGTCCACCGTCATCCGGAGCATACAGGTCGTCAACATCAAGGACCTCGAGCCCGAGGTGCGGTCAAAGGTCGAGGATGCCGTCGCAACGATAAGTGAAAGCGACCTGCAAAAGCTTCGGGATTCCATCGACACGACGCCAGAGGCGGTGTCCGCGCTTAAAGCCAAGGGCCTGAGCTCGTCACAGGTTGTCGCTATCACCGTCGCCAACGGCGTCCTGACGATCTTCGCCAGGACAGCTTGAGAAATCAGGACTCAACAGGAACAGAATTGCGGTGACGGTGCATTCAATTGGAGACATCGCGGCCTTGAGGGCTTCAAGGTGGCCATGCCGGCGATTGCTCCCTTCGTCAGCCAGAAATTAAGTGCACTGTCACCGTAATCCGTAATCTCAAAAGTGATGAACGCAAGTCAGAATTACGGTGACAGTGCATTCAATCAGCGTCCTCGCCGCATTGAGGGCTTCAAGGCTGCCATGCCGGCGATCCCCCTGCGTCCGCCGTTGAAAGCGACGAACTAAGTGCACTGTGTCACCGTAATGCACCGTAATGCTGTCACCGTAATGCCCCCTCTTGCGACCAACTCCGGCGCCCTCACTCCTTCGCCTTCAACTTCGCCTCATTCGCCGCAATGAAGGCGCGGATCTCATCCGCCATGTCGAGGAGGCGGAGCCATTGCTCCTTGTATAGCGTCACCGGGAAACGCCCCATGCCGTAGACCGAGACGGCTCCCTTATCGCTGACCTTCATCCTCGTGCTGGCAGTGGCACCCTTCTTCAGCGCGGCGTTCTCGCTGCGCAGGCGCTCCAGCTCGGCCTTCATCTCATCGTCGGACATCGAAAACTGCCTTTCCCTAATCCGAACTGATCGTCCGCATCAACGTCGCGGCGTTGATCTGGAACGCTACTACCGTCTGCGCCACGTTGATGACCGTGAGCAGCAGGAATTCGGTATTATTGAACATGGCGAGGCGTTGCACGCCGGCGGCCGCGAGAGCAAACAGCACAATCTGCAAGATTGCTATCGCTCCCATCAGCAGAACTTCGTAGATATTGTTGACGCCAGGATCCGATACCTTGATCTGCTCGGCCATCGCAACGATGGCCGCGGCGACCATTAGAACCTCGACCCATGCCAGCCGATAGCCGGCATAATCGAAGATCGTCGCTCTCGGATCAGCGAAGACGAGCTGCCCAATGACGAACACCACCAGGATATAAGTGAATCCGGGGATGTAACGCAGAACTCCTGGACCCTTGCGCCGACGACGGCGCGCCACATCGGACTCGCTGACAACGGCAGCATCCGCATGTTCGCTATGTGTCATTGGAGTTCCTCGTGGTGGTCTCTAGCTATACGCCCCGCCCGTTGGCGCCATTTGACGATGAGACGGTGAATCTGGTGCTAGGTGAGATGATGCCCAGGGCACGCGTACCTCGATGCCAAAGACATATCAATAGGTTCCGATTGGGTGCGGCCGAAATCAGGCACGCTGCGCCGCCTGTTGAATTTTGGTCCGGCACCCGCACCTGGTTTTTTTGGCGCTGACAACCCGCTTCCGCAACACTCACCATTTATTTTCTACGGCCGGAGCCGCCCGCTGCTGTTGATGCTGGACGAGCCGACGAACCATCTCCTTCCTTCTCTCCGCAACATCGGAATCCTACGCGAGATCATGCACTAGTTCTGCACCGGCGGACGCGGCGGCGGATTGGCGACCTGCGGCGTCAACGCCATTGGCGGCTTCGGCCGTGGCCTCGCCACGGCGCCCGGCGCGGGCTTCACCTCGATCGGCGGCGGCAGCGGGGCGGCCTGCTGGGCCGGCGGCGGGGGCGGCGCCGCGGCGACCGGTGGCGGCGGCAAAGGCAGGCGCGGCGGCGGGCTCGCCGCCTTCCGTTTGGCGCCGCGCGGATCGCGGGCGGGCATCGGCACGTGAGTCAAAGGCTCGAGCGCCGAGCCGAGAGCCTCGGCGGCATCCGGGTCCCTTGGAATCGAAACCGGGGTCGGCGGCGGAGGCGGCGGCTCGCCGCGCTCGATGGCATCCAACCTGCGGGTCTCGTGATCGATGGCGCGCACCGCAAGCCAGGACGACAGCGCGGCGACGTCCACCGTGCGCGTCATCGCATCCGGCGTGCCCGCCGCGAACAGCTGGATCTCCGGACGGCCGCTGGTGGACGTTGCAAGCGTCAGCGCCAGCGAGGCGCGGATGTCGGCCTGGTCGGCGGGAATGTCGTAGCCGCCCGATATCACCGCGCGCACGCCCTGCGCATCGATGGCGGTGGCGGCGAGGCGCATGCGGCCGTCGCGGATGGTGAAGGGCAGCTGCACCGAGCCGACCGACAGGCTGCCTGCCGCCAATGCGGGCTCGACGATCTGCCTCAGCCTGGTTTCGTCGCGCACCTGTCCGCTGTCGCTGGCGCGCACCGCGACCTCGAAGGCGTGCGGATCGAGCCCGGCAAACTTCGCCGCCTGCAGCGTGACGGTGCCGCTGCCGGAGAGCGCGCCGACCAGGGCCGCAGCGCTGCGGCCCTGGCTGGTCAGGGTCATCTGGATCGTAGCGCGGCCCTTCGGCACCGCAAGCGCGCGGTAGCGCAAGGCGCCGCCGTCGATATTGCCGAGCGACACGCGCGCATTGAGCGAGATGCCGTCAGCGCCTGGCCTCGCATCGATCGTCGCGGTCACGTCGCCGCCGCCGACCTTGCCCCAGATATCCTCGAACACCAGCGACTGGCCGTCGGCCCTGACCGTGCCGCTCACCGGCTGCAGCTCGAAGCTATCGGGCAGCGCCCCGCGCAGCGCCTGGAAGGCGATGCGGCCGCGCCAGCCCTTGACCAGGCCGGCGCCGAGCGGCTCGGCGGTGTCATGGCCCGCCGCGCCGATCGCAAGCCCGAACGCCTGAGCCAGATCCAGCGCATCGAGCCCCACCTCGCCCTCGATCGACTTCTGCCCGTCCAGCGCGATCGTCACACGACCGCGCAGCCGCGAGCCGGCGATGGTGCTGTCGAGACCGTCGAACGTCCATCTGCTGCCGGCCACCGTCAGCCGCGACGCCAGCGCGATATTCCGCGCCAGCGCATCGGCCGGCTTCAGGTCGAGCAGAGGAGCGAGATTGGCGCTGCCGATCCGCAGGTTGACGTCCGCCCTCGCCTCCTGCGCAAACGGGTCGGCCGAGCCCTGCGCCTCGGCGTCGAGCCCGCTGCCGGAAAGCTTCGCCTTCAGCTGCAGCGGCGCGCCCCAGGCGCCGCTGGCGGAGCCTTCGAGACGCACCGGCCCCTCGCCCGCGACGATCGCGCGGTCGAGGCCGAGCAGCGTCAACAGCGCGTTGCCTTGCGCGGCCGTCAGCTTCGTCTCGATGGCAAGCTCGGATCGGCGTAGCGTCTCCAGATCGATGCCGTTGATCGCCGACAGCGGCGGCTTCGCCGCGACCGTTGCCGTGCCTTTCAAATGCGCGGCGTCGAGATCGAGCGCGATGCGCGCATTGGCGCGGTCGGCGCTGCCCTTCTCCAGATCCAGGACCAGTTGCGCCCGCGCGGCACCCGGACCTGCGCCCATCGCGTTCAAACGCGCCGCAAGCGATGGCGCGAATGGATTGATCAACGCGGTGAGCTGGCCGAACGAAGCCGCCGTGGAGCTCAGCGCCAGCTTTCCGGTGACGCCGGCGCGGTCGAAGCTGCCAAAACCTTCCAGGGTGACGTTGTCGGGCCGTCCGATCGCCAGGTGCTCCAGCGTCAGCGACTTCGGACCATAGGCAAACTTCGCCTGCAGCGGCCGCATCTCCTGCCCTGCGGAGATGGCGCGGCCGATGTCGAGCGACATCTGCACTTCCTGCGGCCAGTCACCCTGCGGTCCGGCCAGCGAACGCAGCAATGCGGTTGCGGCATCGAGATCGAGGCGCTCGGATTTCAAATCCGCTTCGACCCGCGTGCCGGCGTCGGGGCGCGGATGCGAGATCGCGACGCGGCCTTCCACGGCGCCGCCGTCGAACTCCGCCTTCATCGCTGACATCGCGATGCCGTGCGGCGCGGCGTCGACCTCGCCGCGCAACCGCAGCGGCTTCTGGCTGCGAGAGGCGAGATCGCTGCGGCCCTGCAGCCAGGTCACCAGCGCATCGGGATCGGCGGAATCGACGCTGAGCGCGGCCTTGAACGTGGCGGCATCCTGCGCACCGGCGCCGCTCAGCGAAACGCGCGTTCCGCCCGGCGCGCGGAATTCGAGCTTGCGCACGCTCAAGGCCTCGCCGTCGGCGCGCAGCTCGATGGCAAGGTCCTGCACCGGGCGGCCGCCAAGCGTGATCTGGTCGGAACCGAATTCGACCTGCACCGGCCACGGCGTCGATGGAATTGCCGACAGCAGCGTGCGCAGCGCCGGCACTGCCCGCGCCGGCTCGGCCGCATTGTCCTTCGCATTTTCCTTGGCATTTTCCTTCGCATTGTCCCTGGCGACGAAGCGATCGATGTCGAGCTGCCGCGCCGCCAGCTGCGCGCGCAGCAACGGCGAGGCACCGAAGCTGGCCTCGCCCGTGCCGGCAAGGCGCAGCGCGCGCTCCTCCGGCCCAAAGCTCACATCCAGCTGATCGAGCTTGGCGGCCATGTGGTCGCCTTTGACCTTGGCGGTGATCTTCCATGGCTGGGCGGTGGGATCGGCCGTCGCGGCCGGCCGCGCCACGGTCACCGATCCATCGAAGCGCTGCGCGCGCCGGTCGAACGTGAGGCCGCCGTCGAGATCGACGGCGAGCGCGCGCTGGCCGGGATCGACGGTGAGGTGCACGCGGGTGCCGCTGCCGTCCTGGGTCTGCCCGGAGGAGACGCGGAAGGGATAGCGGATACCGGCGAGCAGGAAATTGCCGTCGCCGCGGATCGAGCCGGCGAGCGAGCGCACGTCGCCGGAAAACGCGATGTCGCCGAGCTCAAGCGTGGAGCGGCTTGCGGCATCGTGCAGGGCGATACGGCCGGTGAGGTTCAGCCGATCGATCGCGAGCTGGCCGAAATTGAAGCTGCCGGTCGCGGCCGGCCAGTCGATCCGGCCGCGCGCGTCGAGGCCGAGGTCGAGCGCCATGCCGTTGACGGTAAGCTCGGTGGCGCGCCATTCGCCGCGCATCAGCGAGCCCAGGCTGAACTCGACGTCGAGTTTCTCGGCGCGCACCTTGCCGAGGTCGTTGGCGCCGCCGACGCTCACCTCGCGCAATTGCAGCGAGGGCGCCGGCAACAGCCGCGCGTCCAGCTTGCCGGCCACGCGCACCGGCGCGCCGACGATCCGGCTCGCCTCGGCCTCGAATTGCGGGCGAAACTGGCTCCAGTCGATGAAATACGGCCCGACGAGCGCCGCCACCAACGCGATGATGAAGGCGATCGCCAATCCGAGCAGGGTCGTCTGCACGGTGTCTCCTCTCGGGTGCCACTGGCGCGGCCGCAACCGTCGAGGAACCGGCGCCGGGACACCGGGGAATATAGGGGCAACTAAGGCGAAGTCACAGCGGCATCGCGAGGGATGCCGGGACTGAACTCTACCAGCTTGCCGGCAGCCGCTTGAGGCCGCGCAGGACGAAAGAGGGCCGCCATTCCGGGTTTTCCGCGTCATCCAGCCGCAGGTCGGGAAGCCGGCGCAGCAGGGTCGAGATCGCGACCTCCGCCTCGATGCGCGCCAGCTGGGCGCCGAGGCAGAAATGGATGCCGCCGCCGAAGGAGAGCGGCTTGACGTTCGGCCGGGTGATATCCAGCCGCTCCGGATGATCGGGATAAACGGCGGGATCGTGGTTGGCCGATCCGAGCAGGCACAACACGGCCTCGCCCTTGGGGATAGGCCTGCCACCGAGCTCAACGTCCTCCAGCGTGGTGCGGCCGGTCATCTGCACGGAGGAGTCGTAGCGCAGGAACTCCTCGATCGCGTTGGTTATGAGTTCCGGCTTGGCTTTGAGCAGCGCGAGCTGGTCCGGGTTGCGGAACAGCGCCAGCAGGCCGTTGCCGATCAGGTTGACGGTGGTCTCGTGGCCGGCGCCGAACAGCAGGATGATGTTGGCGTAAAGCTCTTCGTTGCTGAGCTTACTGCCGTCTTCCTCGGCATGCAGCAACTGCGTCGTCAGGTCGTCGCCGGGATTCTTGCGCCGCAGATCGAACAGCTGGTCGAAATACATCTTCGCCATCGCCTGGCGGGCGTTGCCCTGCTTGATCTCTTCCGGCGTCAACGGAACCGGCTCGAGGATCCGGCCGCTATCGCGGGCGCCGGTGTAGAACATCTCGCGATGCTCGGGCGGAATGCCGAGCATGTCGCAGATCACGGTGACCGGCAGGCGAAATGCAAAGTCCTCGATCAGGTCCATCTTGCCTTGCGGGATGACGTGATCGAGAGTCTCGTCGACGATCTGCTGAATCCGGGGGCGCATGTCCTCGACCCGCCGCGCCGTGAAAGCCTTCACCACGAGGCCACGCAGGCGGGTGTGATCGGGCGCATCCTGCTGCAACATCGTCAGCGCGAAGTTGCGGATCATCGGCTCCTTCATGATGTCGGGGCCGTAGCGCCGCTCCATGCGCGTGGGATAGTCCTTGCCGAACCGCCTGTCGCGCAGCACGAGCGTAATGTCCGCGTGGCGGCTCGCCAGGTACATGCCGTGCTGGGTCAGATGCACCGGATCCGACGTGCGCAGCTTCTCGTAATGGGGATAGGGGTTGCGGATGAACTCCGGCGCGAGCGGATTGAAAAGCGGTGCGCTGGTCGCAGGCTGAACGTGCTCGTTCATGACAGACCTCCCTGGAGCTTGTCTTGACGCGTTTTCTTCACGCGAACCGGCATCCACTTCGCTTGAAGACGCTCTAGCCGCGCTGATTATCGTTATGCAACTCGATACATTGTTGTATCGAGTTGCATTCTGCCCTAATCTGCGCCGATGTCAAGGTTGAGAACCAGACCGACCCGGGACGACACCCGCGACAAGCTATTCGAGGCGGCCGCCCGCGTATTCGAGGAACAGGGCATAAGCGCCGCCAGCATCGAGGCGATCGCAGCCGCGGCCGGCTTCACGCGCGGCGCGTTCTACTCGAACTTCGCCAGCAAGGACGAACTGATCGTCGCCATGCTGGAGGATCACGTCGAGCAGACCATCAAGCGCAACCTCGACCTTCTGGCCAAGCATCAGGACTTGCAGGACTACCTCGAAGCATTCCGGAACATGGATCGCACGCGCCAGGATCCGCTCGGCCGCTCGCCGCTGCTCAATATGGAAATGATCCTGTTCGTGGCCCGCGCCGAGAAGCGGCGGCCGGAACTGGCCAAGCGCCTGCGCGCGCGGCGGCAGATGCTCACCGAGATCGTCGCGATCATCTCGAAGCACGAGGGCAAGAATTTCGAGAGGCCGGAATGGGTCGCCGCCATCCTGCTGGCGCTGGAAGACGGTTTCCGGCTGCATCGCCTGATCGATCCCGAGACCACGCCGCCGGATAGTTTCCTGCGCGCGCTCGACGACCTGCAGGAAGCGATCGGAGAGACGTTCGATGTGAAGTGAGGCGAGTTCTGATACTTGGCAGGTTCACGCAGGCGCGGCGATGTCCGCTTTCCTCTTAAGGGCGGACAGTCGGGGGTATGGCCGGAATGTCTGCTAAGGGCGGCCACAAGCTGACATCGCCACCGGCCCTTGCCATAGCCAAGCTTGGGAAGACGCCTCCCGGCGCTACTTATCGTTCTCTGGGGGCAAATACCAAGGCCGCACCGGAGGCCGCTTCTTCGCACGACTAATCCATAGTCCAAGCATCATCGCCAAGATAATGGGCGGCGCAAACATGATGAGATTTTCGGAATGATATTTCGCCGTCATATCCGATTGATTGAAAATTCGTAGCGAGGCTGCGAACCCCACCGCCATTGAGCCGCCGACGAGGACGGCCATGCAGAGCAACGTTGGAAGCGGCGTTTTCCCGACCAACCAACCGATCAAGCCTCCAGGAATGACGGCGACCGCAAATATTATCGCCCACATGAAGAGGATCATCGCTCGCTTCCATTTGCTCTTTTAGGTTGAGCGTCGGTCATTACTGCTCGGTTAACATCATCCCGCTAGGTAGGCCCGTACACTTGCGGCATCTTCCCCGCGACGGCGCGGACCTTGCCGGGCGAGGCCTGGAAGATCGCGAGCGCCGACAGCAGGCTCACGGCGATGCCGACCGCGAAGGCGATGGTGTAGTCGCCGGTGAAATCGTGCAGCAGGCCGGTGGCCCACGGGCCCGCCGCGCCGCCGGCCAGTGCGGCGAGCATGATGGTGCCGAAGATGCTGCCGTAATGCTTGCCCTGGAAAATCTCCAGCACCACCGGGCCCATCACCGAGGTGAGGCCGTAGCCGAGCGCGCCTTGCGTCAGCACCATCAGATAGACCAGCCACAGGCTCGGCCAGTATTTCAGCGCCACCAGCGCGGCGAAGCAGATCGCAAAGCCGAGGCAGGCGATCGCCCATACCGATTCGCGGCCGATGCGGTCGGAGAGATGGCCGAGCCAGATCTGGCCGGGAATGCCGAGCAGGCTGACCACGCCGAGCGCCCAGACGCCGACGGTGGGCGAGAAGCCGATGTCGAGCAGGAATTTGGTCTGGTGCACCTGCACCGCGTACCAGATGTAGAGGCCGCAGAAATAGCCGATCGCGATCCACCAGAACCGCGCGGGGCGCACCGCAAGACTCAGCGTCCAGTCGGTACCCGCCCACACGGGGTCGACGACGTTGGAGACGGGCTTGGCCGACGTCGCGGTCGGCGCGGGATCGCCGTCGGGCAACAGGCCGACGTCCTCGGGACGCTTGCGCAGCAACAGGTTGATCGGCGCCAGCACGACGACGATCAGGATGCCCATCGCGGTGCAGGAGGTCTTCCATCCCGTTTGCTCGATCATAAGCTGCACCCATGGCAGCAGCGTCACCGAGCCGACGCCGACGCCGGCAAAGGCGATGCCGAGCGCCAGCCCGCGGCGGCGGACGAACCAGTTCGGCACGAACAGCGATTGCCCGGAATAGCCGAGGCACACGCTGCCGGCGCCGACCAGCACGCCGATGGTGAGGTAGAGATGCCAGGGCTGCGTGGTCAGCGGCGCCAGCAGCATGCCGCCGCCCATCAGCACCACGCCGAGCTCCATCACCGCGCGCGGACCGTAGCGATCCATCAGCCGACCCATCAGGGGGCTCATGATGCCGGACACCACGAAGCCGAACGAGAACGCGCCGGCGGTGACGCCGCGATCCCAGCCGAACTCGGCGATGACAGGCGGAAACAGCAGCGAGAACGCCGTGCGGGCGTTGACGCCGATCGCCATGGTGACGAACACCACGGCGACGATCATCCAGCCGTAATAGAAGGGAAGCCGGCTCTTCATGCTGTCGTCTCCGGCCGGCGCGTCCAGCTCTCGACATTGACGGCGCCGACCGGGGCGTTGCCTTTGACGATCTCGGCCACCTGGCGCACGGTCTCCGACGATTGATGCTCGATCGCCTGCGGCGTCAGGCCGCCGACATGCGGCGTCGCGATCACGTTCGGCAGTTTCGCCAAGCCCGGTGACGGCATCTGGTCCGGCGCGCGGCCGACGTCCATGGCGGCGCCTGCGATGCGGCCATCGCGCAGGGCCGCGGCGAGTGCGGCTTCATCGACGAGATTGCCGCGCGACAGGTTGATGAAGAAGGCATGCTTCTGCATGCGCGCCAGCGCCGCCGCTCCGATCAGGTTCTCGGTTTGCTCGTTGGCGATGGCGAGGCAGACGACGTAATCGGATCGGCCGAGGAGATCGTCGAGAGAAACGTGCCGGATCGCCACGTCATCGATGGTGACGAAGGGATCGGCGACGAGAACCTCCATGCCCAGCACCTTGGCAAGGCCGGCGAGATAGCGGCCGATGCTGCCGAAGCCGATGATGCCAATGCGGCTGCCGGCAAGCTGCCGCCCCATGATGACCTCGGGCGCCCTGCCCGCGTGATAGTCCGCCGTCGCGCGCGAGACGCCGCGCGACAGATCGATCATGTAGCCGAGCGCGAGCTCGGCGACCGACTGCACGAAGCCGGGGCTGGCGCGCGTCACCAGCACGCCTGCGCTCGATGCCGCGGCCACGTCGATGTTGCGGATATCGACCGCGCAGCGCACGAAGGCGCGCAGCTTCGGCAATTTTCCAAAAATCTCGCCCGGCCCCTGCGTCATGCGGTCGGCGACGACGATGTCGACGTCATCAGCTGCGTCGATCAGCGCGGCCGCATCGAGCGCCGAGTCGCCTTCGTGCAGCTTCACGTCGGCCACGGCGCGCAGGCCGCTCAGGCTGCGCTCGCCGTAATAGTCGCGCCGCATCTGCGGCGTATGGGCCAGCAACACTTTCAAGGATGGTGACACTCCCGGCCAGCCTTCCGACCATCTGTCGGCAGGGAGGTCAAGAGCCATCCACGCAACCCTGCCGCCTGAGTGGAGCCTGCGGCAAATCGCTTACTTCGTCCGCGCCACCGTGGTGCCGTCCCAGCCTTCGGCGGTAGGGTTGTCGATCTGGTGCCTGCAGCGCTCGATCATCAGCGATGACGCCGCGTCGCTTTCCCTGAGCTTCCGCGCCCACTCGAAACAACCGATGGCGCCGTCGAAATCGCCGGCGCGCCATGCGGCAAGGCCGGCTTCATAGGTCATGACCCATTCGCGCAAGTCTTCGCATTCGCCGGTCATGCCGAGCAGCTCGTAGATCTGCAATCCCCCGGCGCGGCCATAGACCGCGAGGCGGTCGAGCTCGCGCACGACGATGCGGTCACCGGCGAGGCGGCGCGTTTCCGGACCGATGATGATGGTGGAACCGTAAGCCTTGTTGGTGCTTTCGAGCCGGCTTGCGATGTTCACGGCATCGCCGATCACGGTGTAGTTCAGCCGCACCTCGGAGCCGATATTGCCGACCAGCATGTCGCCGGAATTGATGCCGATGCGGACCTTCACCTTCTCGCCGCGGTCGTCGACGAGGCCCGCCTCCTCCACCGCGCGCTTGCAGGCCAGCGCGGCGCGGCAGCAATCGACGGCGTGGTCCGGATTGGGCGACGGCGCGCCCCAGAACGCCATCACGGCATCGCCGATGAACTTGTCGATGGTGCCGCTAGCGCCCTGGATCTGCGCCGACACCACGTCGAGATAGCGCGACAGCACGGGAATGATGCGGTCGCCCATCCGCTCCGACATGCCGGTGAAACCGGCGAGATCGATGAACAGCACGCTCATCGGCCGCACCGCGCCGCCGAGCCGGGCGCCGTTGCCGTCGCTGACCAGCCGCCGCACCAGGTCGGCGGGGATATATTTGCGGAACGCGGCGAGCCCCTGCGCCATGTCGCCGATCGCGCCCGAGAGGTTGGCGATCTCCGTCAGGCGCGAGGAATGCCGCTGCACCTTGTCGAGGTCGAAGCGCTCGACATGCCTGATCTCGTTGACCACCCTGATCAGGGGCGCCGCGATCAGGCGCTGCGCCAGCCACGCCGACAGCAGGCCGGCAAAGGCGATCAGCACGGCAAGCCCGATCAGGAGGTTGCGGATGGTCGCCTGCACCGGCCCGAGAAATTCCGATTCCGGCACCACGGTCACCAGCGACCAGCCCGGAAAGGAGATCGGCGTCAGCACGGTCTTGTAGGCCTTGCCGTCCCTGACGACGGCCGTATTGAAGGGTTGCGAGCCCGCCGGGTTGTAGGCGCTGCCGGCCTGCCGGATCGCGTCGACGGCGACCGGGAACAGCGGGTGTTCGGTCTTCAGCGGGTTGAGCTCGTCGGCATTGGCGTCGGGCGATGCGATGGCATTACCTGCGGGATCGAGGATGAAGGCGCCCGCCGACTTGCCGACGGTGAGCTGCGACAGGAAGTTCGATACCCGCGTCAGCTCGATGATGACGGCGAGCACGCCGGTGCGCACGTCGTCGATCTCGATCGTCACGGCAAACGCCGCGGCGGGCCGCTCGCCGATGGGGTGGACCGTCAGCGTCGACCAGAGGTCGGAGCCGCTGTACCACTCCTGCTCGGTGACCCGATATTTGGTGTCTTCGACGCGGCTGTCCCTGAGCTTGATGTCGCCTTCCTCGAAGTCGTATCGCTCGATGCTGAGCTTTGCGTCGGTCCCGATCTCGAGCGTCTCGACGCCGGCATCGCCGAGCTTGTGCACGGCAAAGAACGAATTGTCGGGCCAGCCGAAAGCGACCCAGGAAATGGTTGGCTGGGCCTGCAGCTGCGACAGGAACACGAATTTTCTGCGCTTGGCGTCGCGGATGTCGAGCACCTTTTCCGTCAGCAGTGCGCGCACCGCGATCGAGGCGGAGCGGGCTTCAGTGGTGATCGATTGCAGCTGGTCGCCGACCGCCGCGACGATCTGGTCGTTGATGGTGTCGGCCAGCGTCTGGCTGACCTGGTTGGCGGTGCGCCACCACAGCAAATGCACCACGATCGCGCTGACGACGATGGACGTCAGCACGAGGGCGGAAATGGCGCTGCGGATTCCGATGCGCATCGAGGCTTCCGGGGTCAGGCTGGCTTGATCCAGCTCACATGATACGGATCGCGACGGGATAAGTTACACACGGCTCTGTGACCGCGATAAAGCCCCCTCCGCCGCGAAACCACTGGAATGTTGCCCTCGTACAAGCCAATAGGATAGACGACGCGAGTTTCCCGAGGTGAGGCATGCACGACGTATCGGTCCCGGCGGCGGTTCTGGCAGGGTTGATCAGCTTCCTGTCGCCCTGCGTGCTGCCGCTGGTGCCGCCCTATCTGGTCTACCTGACCGGCGCCACCATCGAGCACGTCGCCAACGACGAGAGCGCGCAGACCTCGCGACGTGCCGTGATGACCTCGGCGGTGATGTTCGTGCTGGGCTTCTCCACCGTGTTCGTGGCGCTCGGCGCCAGCGCTTCCCTGATCGGCGGGCTGATCCGCGCCTGGTCGGCAGAGCTGTCGATCCTCGCCGGCGTCGTCATCATCGTCATGGGCCTGCACTTCCTGGGACTGACGCGGATCGGCTTCCTGATGCGCGAGGGCCGGCTGCCGATCCCCAAGCCCGTCGGGCTGTGGGGCGCCTATGTGATGGGGCTGGCGTTCGCCTTCGGCTGGACACCCTGCATCGGGCCGATCCTGGCCGCGATCCTTTCCGTGGCCGCGGCCGAGGCCACCGTCGCCAAGGGCGCGATGCTGCTCGGATTCTACTCCGCCGGGCTCGGCATTCCCTTCCTGCTGGCGGCGTTCGCCGTCGAACAGTTCTCCGAGCTGTTCATGCGGATGAAGAAGCATCTGGCGCGGGTCGAGCACGCGATGGGCGTGCTGATGGTGATCACCGGCATCGCATTCCTCACCGGCGCCATCACCAATGTCAGCGTCTGGCTGCTGGAGACATTTCCTGCGCTGCAACAATTCGGGTAGCAGCCGGCAAAATTTCCGCGAAGCCCTGTAACAAGCGGGCCGCCCGGCTCGAAACTCCTGCCAGGACAGGTCTTGGCCCCGGGGCATCTTGCGTGCCCCGACGGACTGCCGTCAGCGGCGATCGGTGCGATATTTCGAGAGGGTTACCCCATGAATTTCATCGTCAATCTGCTGATCCTGCTGCCGTCCAGCATCGCCGCGCATTTTGCCTGGGCCGGGCCGCTGATCATGCGCATCGTCGTCGGCTATACCTTCATGCTGGCCGGCTGGGGCAAGCTGAACAACCTGCCGCAGATGATCGAGAACTTTACCGAATGGGGAATCATCTTCCCGAAGATCATGACCCCCTTCGTCTCGGGCGTGGAGTTCTTCGGCGGCATCATGCTGATCGTCGGCCTGTTCACCCGCATCCCCGCGGCCATGCTCGCCTTCGCCATGCTGGTGGCGATCAAGTCGGCCAAATGGGAGATGGTGGATTCGCTGCAGTCGCTGCTCGGCTTCGAGGAGGCGACCTATTTCGCCGGCTTCCTGTGGCTTGCCATCGCCGGCCCCGGTGCGGCCTCGCTGGACCGGCTGCTGCTCAATGCCGCCGGAAGCGCCAAGGCGACGCCGTGAGCCTGCTCACTTTCGCGTGACATCGCGGCATCCCTGAGCCGCGATCGGCCGACGTCCGTAGCTCCCGGATGATCCGCGTCCCGGGGAATGCCATGAAACTTGCTCGCATCGCCGCCATCGTCATTGCCGCATTCGCAGCCTCGCCGGCTTCGGCTGGCGATCTGAAGTGGAGCGACTGGAACGAGGAACTGTTCACCCGCGCGAGCGCGGAGAAGCGCTTCGTCATTCTCGATCTGGAAGCCGTGTGGTGCCACTGGTGCCACGTGATGGAGAAGACGACCTACGCCGATCCCGAGGTGCAGTCGCTGCTGGCAGCAAAATACATTCCGGTCCGCGTCGACCAGGACGCCAATCCGGACCTGTCGAGCCGCTACGGCGACTGGGGCTGGCCGGCGACCATCGTGTTCGGACCCGACGGCAGCGAGATCGCCAAGATCAGGGGCTATATCGAGCCGCCGCGGATGCAGGCGCTGCTCAAGGCCATCATCGACGATCCCACGCCCGGCCCCTCCGTCACCGAAGCCTTCGAGGTGAAGCCGGCGGAGTCCGCGTTCCTGACGAAAGCGCAGCGCGAGGCGCTGACGAAGAATTACGACGAATCCTACGAGGACAAGCTCGGCGGCTGGGGCGAGTTGCAGAAATACATCGACGCCGACAGCATGGATCTCGCCATCGCCCGCGCCGAAGCCGGCGATGCCGCCGCCATCAGGCGTGCGCGGCAGACGCTGGATGCGGCGCTCGCCCTGATCGATCCGGTCTGGGGCGGCGTATTCCAGTATTCGGAGGGCGGCTCGTGGCGCAAGCCGCATTTCGAGAAGATCATGTCGTTCCAGGCGCAGTATTTGCGGCAATACAGCCAGGCCTACGCGCTGTGGAAGGATCCGAAATATCTCGGCGCCGCACGCGACATCGAGCGCTATCTGGTGGCTTTCATGCAAGGGCCCGACGGCGCGTTCCATGTCAGCCAGGATGCCGACCTCGATCACGACGTCGACGGGCACAAATACTACGCGCTCGGCGATGCCGAGCGCCGCAAGCTCGGCATGCCCCGCATCGACAGCAATCTCTACGCGCGGGAGAACGGCTGGGCGATCTCCGGCCTCGCCGCCTATTACAGCGTCAACGACGACGCCAAGGCGCTCGCCAATGCGGAGCGCGCGGCGCGATGGGTGCTTGCCAACCGGGCGCGGTCCGACGGCGGCTTCAATCATGGGCTCAAGGACCGCGGCGGACCGTTCATCGGCGATACGCTCGCGATGGGACAGGCGTTCCTCGATCTCTATGCCGCGACCGGCAACCGCGGCTGGCTGACATCCGCGGCAAAAGCCGGCGACTTCATCGCGACGTTCCGGGACGAGGCCGGCGGCTTCTTCACCTCGAGGAAATCCGAGGCAAGGACCGGCGTGTTCGCAAGGCCGGCCAAATTGATCGACGACCAGGTCCAGGTCGCGCGATTCATGAACATGCTGAACCGCTATTTCGGCAACGAAGCCTGGCGCGAGCAGGCCTCGCATGCGATGCGCTATCTCGCCAGCGCCTCGCGCGAAATGGTGCGGCCGCTGCCGGGGGTGCTGCTCGCCGACGAGGAACTCGCGATCGAGCCGACCCATATCACCATCGTCGGCCACAAGGACGACAAGCGGGCGCATGGCCTGCACAAATTGGCGCGCGCGCTGCCGGCCCGCTACAAGCGGCTGGAATGGCTGGACCTGCGCGAAGGCAAGCTGCCCAATCCGGACGTCGAATATCCCGATCTCGGCGAGCCCGCGGCGTTTGCATGCAGCAACCGCATCTGCTCGTTCCCCTCCTTCAATGCCGAGGAGCTTGCAGCCACCGTCAAGCAGATGGCGAAGCTGAAGCCGCAGCGATCGGCGCAGCATTGACAAGGTCAGCGTCCTGACTGAATCGGCGCCGCCCGGCGCAACGAAGTACTCCGGCAGGCCCGGGGTCAGATACAAACGGGATGCATGCTCGGCGAATGAGAAAATTTTCTTTTCAAGCGCTGTAACCAAATCGCGGGGTAACCCGTAGCTCGTTGTCGGATGAGCATTCATCGGGGTGGGTTCGACCTCCGCGAAGTCATCGTGATTGGGTGGGCGTCCTCCGTCGTGCGGCTCCCGGATCGAACGATCCGCAGATGCTCACGGCGTCATTGTCGTCAACATCGAGGAGAACGTCATGAAGTTGGATTCCAAATCGGGTGCCACGCTCGCTGCGGCCGCCGCCACGCTGTTCCTTGCCGGGGCTGCCTTGTCGACCGTGTCCACGCCGGCCGACGCCGCGCAGGGCAAGTGCATGGCCGCCAACGCCTGCAAGGGCCAGAGCGCCTGCAAAACCGCGGGCAGCGCTTGCAAGGGCCTGAACGCCTGCAAGGGCAATGGCTTTGCAATGATGTCGGAAGCCCAGTGCAAGGCCAAGGGCGGGGCGTTCGTCAAGGGTTGATGGCCAATCCATGCCTTTTTGGGAGGCCCGGCGGTCGGCCGGGCCTCTTTATCGAGCGACCGCCACAAAAAAATTCTTCGGCCGGCGTAACCAAACCACGATTCCATCCGTAGCTCTCGAAGGTGCCGTCCCTGGCCGGGCCCGCACCTTCATTCGCTCTAGGAGGAGAAAACCCAATGAAGATGACGTCCAAGTCCGGTGCCGTTCTCGCCGCCGCCGCTGCTACCCTGTTCGTGGCCGGCACCACCCTGTCCACCACCACCGCCTTTGCCCAGGACGGCAAGTGCGTGGGCGCCAACGCCTGCAAGGGCCAGAGCGCGTGCAAGGGCGCGTCCAACGCCTGCAAGGGCCAGAACGCCTGCAAGGGCCAGGGCTTCTCGGCCATGACCAAGGAGAAGTGCGCCGCCGCCAAGGGCAAGTTCATGCCGTCCTAGGGCTCCGCCGACATCGGAACGGGGGTCCGGTAGGCCGGGCCCCTGTTTCATGGTAGTTCTTGCGTATCGGAAGCAGATCGAGCCGAACCGGATGAACGTCGCGAGCAGATTGCCGGACACTTCGCGCAACGACGGCCCCCGGCAATCCGCGAGGCCGCCCTTCCTCGGTTTCGGCCTCGGCTTGCGTCACCAGCATTACGACGAGATCCTGTCCGGCAATCCGCCGATCGACTGGTTCGAGATCATCAGCGAAAACTACATGGTGCCGGGCGGCCAGCCGTTGCAGACGCTGGAAAAGATCCGCGCACGCTATCCGGTGGTGATGCACGGCGTATCGCTGTCGATCGCCTCCACCGCGCCGCCGAACTTCGAATATCTGCAAGGCCTGAAAGACCTCGCCCATCGCGTCGAGCCGAAATGGGTGTCTGACCACCTGTGCTGGACCGGCGTGCACGGCAAGAACCTGCACGACCTGCTGCCGATCCCCTACACGAAGGAAGCGCTCGACCACGTCGTCAGCCGCGTGCAGCTGGTGCAGGATTTCCTCGGCCGCGCCCTCGTGCTCGAGAACGCCTCCACCTACGTGCAGTTCAAGAATTCGGAGATGGCCGAGTGGGAGTTCATATCCGAACTGGTGCGCCGTACCGGCTGCTGGCTGCTGTTCGACGTCAATAACGTCTATGTCAGCGGCTTCAACCACGGCTTCGACCCAATGACCTTCCTCAACGGCATCCCGGCCGACCGGGTGGTGCAATTTCACATGGCCGGCCACAGCCATATGGGCACCCACATCATCGATACCCACGATCATCCGGTCTGCGAGGACGTCTGGGACCTCTACGCGGAGGCGATGAAGCGCTTCGGCTGGGTCTCGACCATGATCGAGCGCGACGACAATATCCCTCCGCTCGAGGAGCTGATCCTCGAAGTCAACCGCACCCGCGAAATGGCCGAGCAGGTGCTGGGCCCGGCTCCGCGATGAGCGATCTCGCACGCCAGCAGGCCGACTTCCAGCGCGGCATCCTTGCCGGCGACGACAGCGTGCTGGGCGAAATCCCCGACAGCCCGAGGGAGAAGCGCGAGACGCTGTTCGGCGTCTACCGTTACGCCTATGGCTCGCGGCTGGTCGAGGCGCTGCGCAACGATCACGAATTGCTGCATGCCTATCTCGGCGACGAGATGTTCGACGAGATGGGGCACGCCTATGTCAAGGCGCACACGTCGGAGCACCCGAACCTGCGCTGGTTCTCGCAAGCCCTGCCCGACTTCCTGCGCACCGGCGCGCCCTACAGCGGATACCCCGTGCTGGCCGATCTCGCCGCGCTGGAAAAGGCGCTGAACGACGCGTTCGACGGCACCGACGGCGCCGTGCTTGCATTGGCCGACGTTGCCGCCTTTGCACCGGAGGTGTGGAAGGACCTCACCTTCTCAGCGCATCCCACGGCGGCACGCCTCGATCTCGCCACCAATGCAGCCGCGATCTGGCGCGCGCTCAAGGCGGACGAGACTCCGCCGGACGCGGAGACATCAGCTGAACCCATCCGCATTCTGGTGTGGCGGCAGGAAAACACGCCGATGTTCCGCGAGCTTCCGGCCGAAGAAGCCATGATGTGGGACGAGGCCGCCAGCGGCGTGCCGTTCGGCGTGCTCTGCTCGATGCTCGCGACCTATGACGATCCCGACAGTGCGGCGGGCCGCGGCGCGGGCTACCTGCACGGCTGGGTGACGAGCGGGCTTCTAAGCGGCGTTTCCGCCTGACCCCGAAAGGCCGAAGCCATGAGCGTCGAGGCCGAACGCAGTTTCGTCGAGCACATGAGCTGGGACGAAGTCGCGCGCCGCATCGCGGCAGGCGCCGCCGCGATCCTGCCGGTCGGCGCCGCCGCAAAGCAACATGGCCTGCATCTGCCGCTCGGCACCGATCGTATCCAGGCCGAATTCCTCGCTTCAAAGCTCGCCGCGCGCATCGACGCGCTGGTATGGCCGGCGCTGACCTACGGGCATTATCCGGCCTTCGTCGAATATGCCGGAAGCATCAGCCTGTCGGCGGCGACATTCGAGGCGGCCGTTGCAGAGATTGCGTCGGGAATCGTTTCCCATGGCTGCCGCGCGCTGTTCGTGCTCGATACCGGCATCAGCACGCGCGCCGCGGCCGGGCGCGCGCTGGCGCGGCTTCAGGCCGGCAACACGCTGCATTTGACGATTCACGACGGCCCGCGCTATCGCCACGCCGCGGCCGGGTTCGCCCGGCAAGCCCACGGCAGCCACGCCGACGAGCTCGAGACGTCGCTGATGCTGGCCATTGCGCCCGAGATCGTCGAGATGTCGCGCGCCGAGGCCAGCCCGCCCATCGCGCAGGCGGCGCCGGGATGCCTGACGCCCTCGGACGAGACCTCGCCGAACTACAGCCGTTCCGGCAGCTTTGGCGATCCGACGCTTGCGACCCTGGAAAAAGGCGAAGCCCTGCTCGCAGCCATGCTTGACGATATCGCCGTGCAGGCGACGGCATTTCTTGCCGGACTGTCCGGCACGGCGGGCGAAGCCAGGGGCGCGGCGTCATGAAGCGAGCCGCGCCATTTCGCACCCTCGCTCTCGCCGTTGCCGCGGCGCTGGCGAGCGCGTTTCCATTTCTCGCCGATGCGCAGTCCGAATTCATGCGCGGCAACCGGATGCCCTACGACGCGTTCGAAAAACTGCCCAAGACCGATCTCGATGTGCCCGGCGGCGTCATCCATGTCGGCTTCGCGCCGGGCGAGATCGCGCTGCCGCAAGAGAAAGTGCTGGAATGGGTGAAGACCTCGGCAAGAGCCGTCGCCACCTATTACGGACGCTTCCCCGTCAGCGAGCTGAAACTGTTGATCGTGCCGGTGAACGGCCCACGCGTGCGCGGCGGCACCACCTGGGGCTATCGCGGCGCCGCGATCCGGATCATGCTCGGGCGCGATGCCGATGAGGATGCGCTGCGGCGCGACTGGGTGATGGTGCACGAGATGGTGCATCTCGCCTTGCCCGAGCTCGCCGAGCGCCATGCCTGGCTGTCCGAGGGGCTCGCGGTCTATATCGAGCCGGTCGCGCGGGTGCAGGCCGGAGATCTCACCGCGGCCGAAATCTGGCAGGCGATGATGCGCGACATGCCCAAGGGCCTGCCGGAAGCCGACGACCGCGGCCTCGACAATACCGACACCTGGGGACGCAAGTACTGGGGCGGCGCGATGTTCTGCCTGCTCGCCGACATCGAGATCCGAAAAGCCACCGGCAACAGGCTCGGCCTGCAGGACGCCATGCGCGGCGTGATATCGGCCGGCGGCAATCACGAGCAGGACTGGCCGATCGCGCGCGTGCTCGCCGCCGCCGACAAGGCGGTCGGCGTCGACGTGCTGACGCGCCTTCGCAACGAGATGGGGCCACAACCGGTGACGCCCGACCTCGCCGCGCTCTGGCGCAACCTCGGCCTGCGCCCCCGCGGCGAGGCGCTCGAATTCGACGATACCGCGCCGCTTGCCGCCATCCGCAAGGCTATCACCGCGCCGGCGATCCCCGACATCAGGCGTAGGAGCAAATAGGCGATGCGCTCCTCCGCAGAACACTGCCCCAGCACCGTCGCAAGCTCGGATACATCGCGCATCTCGGCAATCGATGTGCTGGCGACCGCCGACGGCTGGCGACTTGCAGAAGCAAGCTATCCATAGTGCCGTCGGAAACGCAAGCTTGCACGCACCGCAGCGGCCAACACCTGCGTCAAGGCGCTGACCGGCGCCGCCGCCGCGGCGCGGAAGCGACGTGTGTTAACCCAGATCAACAACCTGCATCAAATTAATACGTTCGGAACTTAACCGGGAATCACCTTAACTCCCGAATCGACAAGCTACGCGCACATTCCCCGCTCCGCGGACAATTTGTACGGCGGGTTTTCAATTGGCCGGATTCCGCTCAGGGGAATTTCATGACACAAGTCATTTCGACGGACGGGAATCAGGATCGCGAAGCGCGGATGCGCTTCATGCGCATCGACGGCGTCACCGGCAAATTGCTCCGCGAGTTCTGGGCCGTGGTCGAGCCGGAACTGCCGGACATACTCGAAGGCTTCTATCGCCACGCCACCGCCGAGCCGCAGCTCGCGCGGATGATCGGCAACGACATTCCGCGGCTCAAAACGGCGCAGGCCACGCACTGGGCGCGCCTGTTCAAGGGACGGTTCGATCAGGAGTACATGCAGGGCGTTCGCGCCATCGGCCTCGTGCACAACCGGATAGGGCTGGAACCGCGCTGGTACATCGGCGGCTACAATTACGTGCTGGGTCGGCTCGCCGGCGTCGCGGTGGCGCACTATCGCTGGCGAACCGGCCGGCTGACGGCGGTGCTGGCCGCGGTCAACTGCGCCGTAATGCTGGACATGGACCTTGCGATTTCGGTCTATCAGGACGCGATGCTGGAGCAGCGCGCCCAGCAACAGCACAAGATCGCCGCGGCGATCACGGCATTCGATGACCGCATCGGGACCGTTCTGGCGACAGTCGGCGGTTCCGCCGGCAATCTGAAGCACGCAGCTAACGCGCTGGCTGCGAATGCGGAGGAATCGACGAGGCAATCGACCACGGTCGCTGCAGCGTCCGAGCAGGCGTCCACGAACGTGCAGGCGGTCGCTTCCGCGACCGAGCAGCTCAGTACGTCCGTCAGGGAGATCGGGCGACAGGTGGCGGAATCCACCCGCATCAGCGGCAAGGCGGTGGACCAGGCGCGCCTGTCCGGTGCCAGCATCCGCGATCTGGCCGAGGCCGCGCAGAAAATCGGCGCAGTTGTCGAGTTGATCAATACGATCGCGGCGCAAACCAATCTGCTCGCGCTCAACGCCACCATCGAGGCGGCGCGCGCCGGCGAGGCCGGCAGGGGCTTTGCCGTCGTCGCCTCCGAGGTCAAGGCGCTTGCCGAACAGACGGCGCGCGCCACCGAAGAGATCAGCCAGCAAGTTCTCGCCATCCAGGCGGCGACGAAGCAGTCGGTCTCCGCCATCGCGGAGATCGGGACGACGATAGGATCGGTCAACGAGATCGCCACCGCGATAGCGGCCGCGATCGAGGAGCAGGGCGTGGCGACGGCGGAAATCGCGCGCAACATCCAGGAAGCCGCGCGCGGCACGCGGGAGGTGTCGGGCAACATCGGCGGCGTGAGCGGAGCGGCGGGACAGACGCGCGAAACCGCGATGCAATTGCTGTCCTCGGCTGACGAACTGGCGGCGCAGTCAGAGACGATGCGCGCCAGCGTCGAAGGCTTCTTTGCGACGATCCGGTCGGCTTGATGACGAACATTCCGGGAGGCCCGTTTCCGGAAGGCGAAGTCCGCGCCGCGGCGGATCGCCCGCCTGACGAATTGATCCTCCAGCATCTGGGCGCAGCGGTCATGCTTTGCTGGTCGAGGCTGCCGCTCGGGACCAGGGAGCAGATCCTCAATCAGGCCGGCGACGTCCTCGGGCTGGCACCGGCATCCCGCGAGGAAATCGTCACGCTTCTGTTGCGGCACAGCAAGGCGCAATGGTCGGCCGAGAAAATGCGATAGAGCCCGACCTCGCCGCGCTCTGGCGCAACCTCGGCCTGCGCCCGTGCGGCGAGGCGCTGGAATTCGACGACGCTGCGCCGCTTGCCGCCATCCGCAAGGCCATCACGGCGCGGGCCAAAACCAAAGAGACTGACTGAAATAGCTTTTCCCCTTCCCGAAAATGCTTGCTAACAATCAGGGCATAGCAAAATCGCGGGACGGACCATGGAGAGACTCAGTCTACAGAATCCCGTTTTCGCGACCTACGTCATTGCCGCCTCGATCATGATCCTCAAGGCGGTCGCCATGTCGTGGCTAACCGTACTGCGGATGATGCGGGAGAAGGGCGGCTTCCGTTCCCCTGAGGATATCAGGAAGACGCCACTCAATCCCGAGCCCGACGCGAAGCAGCTCCAGCCCAATGAGCGCGTCGAGCGCATCCGGCGGATTCACCTGAACGATCTGGAGAACCTGCCGTTCTTCCTCGTCGCCGGATTGCTATTCGTCCTGACCAACCCGTCGCTGCTGCTGGCGCGTTGGCTGCTGTATGGATATGTCGCGTCGCGGCTCCTGCATTTCGCCGCCTATTTCACGGCGCAGACGCATGATATGCGCGCCACCTTGTGGACGATCGGTTCACTTATCCTGATCTTCATGACGTGCTGGACCTTGGTCGCTGCATTTTGGGGAGAGCCGACGCAGCGGCGCCGGACGCGCCTGACCGCTACTGCTGCAATTGCGGAAAATCCCGCAGCAAGTCGTCGCGGATCGATTTGGCCTGGATGGCGCGGAACAGCGTCTTCGCCGTCGCGACGTTGCCGGCCGCGAGGCACAATTCGACGATCTGGCGCACGGCGACATCGCGCAGCAATTCGTCGGAAATCTTCATGGCGATTTCCATCGCCGCCCGCGCCGCGCGCTCGTAGCGCTCGACGTCGCGCTTGATCTTCTTGTGGGTGCGGTCGCCGGCTGCGCCGACCTTTGCCGCGCTGTCGGCAGCCGAGCGGCAGATCTCGCGTATCCGCTTGGCCGCTTCGATATCGCCGATCGGCCCTTCGATCGTCTCGTCCCAGATTTCCGTACGCTGGGCTCTCTTGAACCACTGCATCGCCGCACCCCGCCCGTAGCGTTTTCAAGCGAAGTGGGCACCGGTTCGCGTGAAGAAAACGCGTCAAGCAACAAACTATGCCGGGAGCATAGCTGGATTTGCGGCGGGCTGTGAACCGCGCCGTCGCAGCCCCGGGAGAGTACCCCTCAGGCCGGCCGCGCCGGTCCGATCGCCTCGAACGCCGCCCGCTGCTCGTCGTTCAGCGTGGCGTAGAAATCCTCGAGCGCAGCCCGCACCTGCTTGACCGCCTGCAACATGGCATCGAGCCGCCTGGCGGCGGCAGCCATGCGCGCGGGCGGCGTGAGCGGCTGACCCCCGGCTTGGCACGCCGCCTTCAACTCCTCCGCGACGCGCGCGCTGGTGTCCTGCAGCACCTGAAGCGCGCCCTTTTGCGTGTCGTTCGGACGGATCCTGGCCTCGATCTCGCTGGTCGGCCATTGCAGCGCCGCCGGTCCCGGCGTGCCACAGCCTTGCGCCGGAGAAGCGCTGTCGGCGGAGGCGACCGCCGACTTGCGCTGACTTTCAGCGAGGCCATTGAACCGCGCCTTCTGCTCGTCGTCGAGCAGACCATAGAACCTCTCCAGCCGAGGCTGGATCAAGGCGGTGGCCGAGATCATCGCCTCGATCCGCTGCTGCATGGCAGCGAGCCTGCCCGGGGCGGTCAGCATGGCCTGCGACGGGCAGGCGATGCGGATGTTCTGCGCGGCGGTGAGCGAGGCCTGGCCGAGCTCGGACAGCGCCGCGAGTTGCGGCTCCGTGGGCTGCACCGCGTCCGCGATCTGGTCGACCGGCATGCCGGCGACCGCGCGGCTGTCGCTGCCGCACATCGCGCCGATCGCAATCGGCCTGCCGCGCCGGCGGTCATAGCTTCGCCGCGGGAAATAGCCGGCGAGGTCGTCATAGCCGTACGGCGGGAAGATGCCGGCATAGATATCGGGGAAGCCATAGCCCCAGAAGCCGAGGCCATCGTCCCAGATCGCGTAATCATAGATGTCGTTGTAGGCGAACGGCCAGAACAGCGGGCCGACCCAGCCATAGCCGCCGTTGCCGTGACGCCACCAGCCGTCGCCGACCGCGCCGCCATGCCAGCCCGCCAGCGCAGCCGCCGCGGTGAGCTGCGCGCGTGCCATCGGGCTGCTCAGCAGCTTGCCGTTGCGCAGCGCGCCGGGACGGGACAACAGGTTCATCGCGTTGCGCCCGGGCGCAAGCGCAGCATGGCGTATCTGACCGAAGTTCCGGTGCCGTGCCGCGTGGCGCGGGCCGCCGAAATGCGTGCGTCCGACCGCGTGACGCGAGACGCCGCCGCGATGTCCGCCGAAATGTTGGTGCCCGCCGCCGTGCCCGCGGACGCCGTGACCATGGCCGCCGCCGTGTCCGTGGCCTCCGCCGCGCCCTCCTCCGTGGCCGCCGCCCTTGGCGAATACGTCGCCCGACAGCGCCAGAATGAGAGCAAGAACCGCAATTCCCAACGCGCGCCCAACCATGGCACCCTCCCTGCGCTCGCCCGCCTAGAACGCAGCGGCAGTGATGACGCAGGAAGACGGCAAAAGTTCCGCGCGATCGGGGCGGCGCGCGGGCCGCCGATGCGTCAGGCCGCCGGAACGATCTTGCCGGGGTTGAAGATGTTCTGCGGATCGAGCGCCTTCTTCAGCGCGCGCATGGCATCCAGCGCCTCGGTGCCGAGCTCGGCTTGCAGATATTTCTGCTTGCCCTGCCCGATGCCGTGCTCGCCGGTGCAGGTGCCGCCCATCGCCTGCGCGCGTTCGACCAGGCGATGCATGAACTCCTCGCCGCGCGCCATCTCCTCGGCGTTGTCGACGTCGCAGACCAGCGAGCAATGGAAATTGCCGTCGCCGACATGACCGACGATCGGCGACAGCAGGCCGAGCCGCTTCAGATCGTCCTCGGTCTCGGTGACGCAATCGGCGAGCCGCGAGATCGGCACGCAGACGTCGGTGGCGACGACGCCGGCCCCGGGGCGCAGCGCCTTCACCGACCAGTAGGCGTCGTGACGCGCCTGCCAGAGTTTTGTGCGGTCCTCCGGCTTGGTGGTCCACGAGAATTCGCCGCCGCCGCATTCCTTGGCGATCTCGCCGAAATTCCTCGACTGCTCGGCGACCTCGACGTCGCTGCCGTGGAATTCCAGCAGCAGCAGCGGCGTCTCCGGCAGCGTCAGCTTCGAGTAGGAATTACAGGCCTTCACCTGCTCGGCATTGAGCAATTCGATGCGCGCCAGGGGAATCCCGGTCTGAATGGCGAGGATCGTCGCCTGACAAGCGCCGCGCACGGTTTCGAACGAGCACGCCGCCGCCGCAACGGTCTCGGGAATGCCGCGCAGCTTGATCGTCAGCTCCGAGATGATGCCGAGCGTGCCCTCGGCGCCGACGAACAGATGGGTGAGGTCGTAGCCGGCGGAGGATTTCTTCGCTCGGGTGCCCGTGGTGATGATCTCGCCGTCGCCGCGCACCACCTTCAGGGCCAGCACGTTCTCGCGCATGGTGCCGTAGCGCACCGCGTTGGTGCCGGAGGCGCGGGTCGATGTCATGCCGCCGAGCGAGGCGTCGGCGCCGGGATCGATCGGGAAGAACAGCCCCTGGTCGCGCAGGTGCTCGTTCAGCATCTTGCGGGTGACGCCGGGCTGGATCACGCAATCCAGATCCTCGGCGTGCACTTCGAGGATCCGGTTCATGTCGCGCAGATCGATGCAGACGCCGCCGGCCGGCGCATTGACCTGCCCTTCCAGCGAGGTGCCGGTGCCGAACGCGATGACAGGCACGCCATTCTTCGCGCAAATGCGCACCGCGTCCTGGATGTCCTCGGTTTCCTGCGCCATCACCACGGCGTCCGGCGGCTGCGAGGCCAGCCACGTGGTGGTATGGGCATGCTGCTCGCGCACCGCCTGCGAGGTGATCAGCCGGTTGCCGAACCGCGCCGCCAGCGCATCGATGGCGCTCTTCAGGGCCTGCGGCTCCGGCCGCTTCATATTGCTTGCTATGGTCGTCGCCACGTCAGATTTCCTCCGGATTTTGGGGGACCGTGGCAAAGGATATATAAGGGGTCAAGAACCCAGTTGCGCCCTCAGGGAGATACGATGACATCCGCGACCGCCGCCCGGGAGATGAAACTGCCGACCGCCCCCTTCGTTTCCTCGGTGATGCAGATCGAGCCGCAATGGATCGACTACAACGGCCATCTCAACATGGCCTATTACAACGTGATGATGGACCGTGCGATCGACGAGCTGTGGCTGCAACTCGGCATCGGGCCGGCCTACAAGAAGGAGCGGCACGGCTCGACCTTCACCGCCGAATGCCACGTGCGCTACTTAAGGGAGATTCATCTCGGCGATCCCGTGCAGGTCACGGTCTATCTGCTCGCCGCCGATGACAAGCGCATCCACACTTTTGAGGAACTGCGTCACGCCACGGAAGGGTGGATTTCCGCAACGTCCGAGAACATCACGCTGCATATCGACATGAGCGCGCGCAAGGTGGCGCCCTTCCCATCGGACATCCGCGCCCGCATCGCTGCCATCGCGGATATCCATGCCGCGGTTCCGCGGCCGGAGGGCATCGACCGAAAGATGGCGATGCCCTCGCCCAAGTGATCCGCTAGACCTGCGTCCGGCCTCGGGCGAGGCCGATCACCGCCGAGATCAGGAACAGCACGATGGCGATGAAGAAGATCGCCTTCGCAATCTCGACCGATGCGCCGGCAATGCCGCCGAAGCCGAGAACGCCGGCAATCAGCGCGATGATCAGAAACGTAACAACCCAGCCCAACATGATCTTTCCCTCTCCTCCTGGGCGCGCGCAGCGCCCCGACCCTGTGCGGACAATGCGAGGCGGGGAACGCCGGTTCCGTAGCGAGAAAGGGCGAAAATTCTTTGTGAGACAGGAACGAAATCGCACCCCGATCCGAGGTGATAAAACCTGTCAGAACGGCCGATCGGGCCCTATATGGTCGGCAATCCCTGCTAAGAAGGCTCCCTTTCACCGCTTCACGGTGCCATCGTGGGGAAATGCGATTCGCGATGACCGAGCCGAACAAACTGCCCCATGCGAGCGTCCCCGAGCACCAGCCGATGGCCGGCGGGATCGCCGCGCGTGCGCGCGCCGCGGCCGGCCCGCAGTATCTTTCCGGGCTCAATCCCGAGCAGCGCGAGGCGGTGGAGACGCTGGACGGCCCGGTGCTGGTGCTGGCCGGCGCCGGCACCGGCAAGACGCGCGTGCTCACCACCCGCATCGCCCATATCCTGAGCCTCGGGCGCGCCCGGCCGCATGAAATCCTGTCGGTGACCTTCACCAACAAGGCGGCGCGCGAGATGAAGCTCCGCCTCGGCCAGATGCTCGGCCATGCGGTGGAAGGCATGCCGTGGCTCGGTACCTTCCACTCCATCGGCGGCCGCATCCTGCGCCATCATGCCGAGCTGGCGCAGCTCAAATCCAACTTCACCGTGCTCGACGTCGACGACCAGGTGCGGCTGCTCAAGCAGCTCTTGCAGGCCGAGACCATCGACGACAAGCGCTGGCCGGCACGCATGCTGGCCGGCCTGATCGACGGCTGGAAGAACCGCGGCCTGACGCCTTCGCAGGTTCCGGCGGGCGAAGCCGCCGTGTTCGCCAACGGCAAGGGCGGCAAGCTCTACACGGCCTATCAGGAGCGGCTGAAGATCCTCAACGCCGCCGATTTCGGCGACCTCTTGCTGGAGAACATCCGCATCTTCCGCGAGCACCCCGACGTGCTGCGCGGCTACCAGAGCCGCTTCAAGTTCATCCTGGTCGACGAATATCAGGACACCAACGTCGCGCAGTATCTGTGGCTGCGGCTGTTGTCGCAAGCGCCTAGCTCCTCCTCGTCATTGCCGGGCTTGACCCGGCAATCCATCGACTCTTCACAAGATGGATCACCGGGTCACGACGCTTCGCGTCGGCCCGGTGACGACGAAGAAAGGATTGCCGCAACCGTGTTGCCTCCTTCGCCAGCCCCCCCCAAAAACATCTGCTGCGTCGGCGATGACGACCAGTCGATCTATGGCTGGCGCGGCGCCGAGGTCGACAACATCCTGCGCTTCGAGCATGACTTTCCCGGCGCCAGGGTGATCCGCCTCGAGCGCAATTACCGCTCGACCGGCCACATCCTCGCCGCCGCTTCGCATCTGATCGCGCACAACGAAGGCCGGCTCGGCAAGACGCTGCGCACCGAGGACGTCGACGGCGAAAAGGTCACCGTCACCGGTGCGTGGGATTCGGAAGAGGAAGCCCGCGCCATCGGCGAGGAGATCGAGGAGCTGCAGCGCGCGCAGGAAAACCTCAACGAGATCGCCATTCTCGTCCGCGCCTCGTTCCAGATGCGCGAGTTCGAAGATCGCTTCGTCACGCTCGGCCTGCCCTATCGCGTGATCGGCGGTCCCCGCTTCTACGAGCGCGCCGAAATCCGCGACGCGCTGGCTTACTTGCGCACCATCAATTCGCCCGCCGACGACCTCGCCTTCGAGCGCATCATCAACGTGCCCAAGCGAGGCCTCGGCGATGCCACCGTGCAGCTGCTGCACGACCACGCCCGCAAGCGCCGCATCTCGCTGTTCGACGCCGCCCGCGCCGTGGTCGAGACCGACGAGCTGAAGCCCAAGGCGCGCGGCTCCTTGCGCGATCTCGTGCTGAAGTTCGACCGCTGGCGCGCGCAGAGCGAAGTCACCGCGCATACCGAGCTCGCCGAGATCGTGCTCGACGAGAGCGGCTATACCGAGATGTGGCAGAAGGACCGCTCGGCGGACGCCGCCGGCCGGCTGGAGAACCTGAAGGAGCTGGTCCGCTCCATGGAGGAGTTCGAGAATCTGTTGGGCTTTCTCGAGCATATTTCGCTGGTGATGGACCGCGAGGACGGCGCCCAGGAGGAAGCGGTGTCGCTGATGACGCTGCATTCCGCCAAGGGGCTGGAGTTCGACAACGTCTTCCTGCCCGGCTGGGAGGAAGGCCTGTTTCCGAGCCAGCGCACCCTCGACGAGCAGGGCCGCGCGGGCCTGGAGGAAGAGCGCCGCCTCGCCCATGTCGGCCTGACCCGCGCCCGCCGCCGCGCGAAAATCTTCTTTGCCACCAACCGCCGCATCCACGGCACCTGGTCGACCACCATCCCCTCGCGCTTCCTCGACGAATTGCCGGCGCAAAGCGTCGAGATCACGGAATCCAAGGGCGGCTCCGGCTGGGGCGGCGCCGGCGGCTACGGCCCCTCGCGCTTCGACAACGTCGAATCGTTCGGCTCCAGCTACACCACGCCGGGCTGGCAGCGCGCCCAGGCCAACCGCGCCCGCAACCGCGGCGGCCAGGCCCGCGGCGGCTTCAACGAGGAGCAGTCGTCGTTCTCAGGCTCGCGCAGCGATGCCTTCGGCGGCGGCTTTTCGCGCAACAAGCGCGGGCCGATGACGATCGAGGGCGAGCTGGTGGCGAAATCCACCTCAACTTCCGAGTTCTCGCTGGACGACCGCGTCTTCCACCAGAAGTTCGGCTACGGCCATGTCGTGAAGATTGACGGCAACAAGCTCACCATCGCCTTCGAGAAGGCCGGCGAGAAGAAGGTGGTCGACAGTTTCGTGGAGCGGGTGTGACAGGCCCTGTCGCCGCGGCAACAGTGCCGTGGACACCGCTCCGCACGCCCGTCGCGGCCCTTGACCATCCCTGAAATCATCGGTTGAGATGTTCCCATGGTTCGGGGAGGGATTTATCTGCTTGCCGCGTGTCTGGCCCTGCCGTCTGTGGCGGCGGCGGAGACGATGAGCTTTGGCGATGCGGCGGCCATGCTGGCCAAGGGCTGCGGCGCGGAGATCGTCGCCAATTGCCGCGGGGTCAATCTCGATTCCAACCGCCTCAAGGAGTGCCTGTCGCGCAACCAGGACGTGACCTCGCCGCAGTGCAAGGCCACCTACCTGCAGGCCTTCGACGCCATCCAGAAGCGGATCGCGGCGCGCGTGACGGTGGCGAACGCCTGCACCCGCGAGATCGTCAAGATCTGCCATGGCTCGACCAAGGAGACCAGCAAGTCGGTGCCCTGCCTGATGACGGCAAGCGGCGTCAGCCGCAACTGCAACCAGGCCCTGACCGACGCGGGGTATCGCTGATGCCTGCCTTGCGCCACATCGGCCTGCTGGCAGGCGGCGTCCTCATGCTGCTGGCGTGCGCGCCGGCTTCGGCGCAGACCGCGCCGAGCCGCGACGACATCGTCGCCAAGCTCGACAAATACCAGGCCGACCTCGAGCTCGACGTCCCCGCGCTGCGCCAGCAGGTGACCGAGCGCTCGAAGATGCGCGGCAAGAGCGAGCCGCCGCCCGGCAAGCGGCCGCCGATCGCGCCCGACCTGAAGAAGCTGCCGACCTTCAACGTCGACATCTCCTTCGACGTCGATACGCCGATCGTGCAGCCGGAATCCTACCAGACCGTCGGCCGCATCGCCGACGCGCTGGTGCATTCCTCGCTGCTGCCCTACACTATCCTGGTCGTCGGCCATATCGAGGCGAACGGCAAACGCGAGGCCAACGCCATCCTCAGCCAGCGCCGCGCCGATGCGATCCGCGAAATCCTGGTCAACACCTTCAAGATTTCCGCCAAGCGGATCCAGTCGGTTGGGCTGGGCGAAGAGCAGTTGCTCGACTACGCGCGCCCTACCGCGCCGGTCAACAACCAGATCCAGATCATGACGCTGGCGAAGATTCCGGAGCCGACCGAGCCGCCCGCCGCCGCGCCTGCGAAGAAGCAGCCGGCGAAGAAGAAAAAGTAGGCTGCGGCGCCGATTGCAGAACCTCGTTCTCTTTCCTATCTGACCTCAGCCCCTTCCATTCCGGCTCTGGCATACCAGCGCGTTGCCGGCTCCTCCGCCATTCCAGAGACCGATCGACCAAGCCCCTCATGTCGCCTGTCATTTCCGTTTCCAATCTCTCGAAGGTCTACGGCTCCTCCTTCAAGGCGCTGAACAACGTCAACCTCGACATCGCCCGCGGCGAAATCTTCGCGCTGCTCGGGCCCAACGGCGCCGGCAAGACCACGCTGATCAGCACCATCTGCGGTATCGCCAATCCGACCTCGGGCAGCATCGCGGTCGGCGGCCATG
>NZ_JBQTHN010000078.1:0-31053 GCF_052389815.1 Bradyrhizobium sp.
ACGGTCTCATGCACGCGCCGTGAGGCAACCGCCGTGTTGCCTTCCACCGCGAGGAAGGCCTTGGTCATTGCGACGGCGATCTTGGCCGAATCGAATGGGGTCACCTTGCCATTGCGCCGGATGATCTGCATGGCGGGCTCGCTTGGGACGGATGCGAGCGATTCCGGACGCAACTGGATGATGGGAGCGGAGGCGGTTTCCGCGTGGTGCTGGCTTAAAGGCATCAAATGGCCCCGTGATGCGCGAATTTCAGTTCGACGGGGCAAAGGAGGACGCTGCACAACGCCGGCAAGGAGGATGCCGGACATGCGTGCAAGCGACCGCCGGGACACCCCGCCCGTGGACGTTCAGGTTGTCGCGGCAGGTCTCCTGGCTCGCAGGTCGTTGCTCGCTTCCCGTCTTCCCGGCACCCGAGGGCGCCAGTGACGATGTCTGGAAGCAGCTCGCTGCTGACAGTTGCGGGGGCAGCGCCGGAATTCCGCGCCGAGACGCGGTTCACCGGCTTCCCTCTTAGCCACTATATCTTGCGAAGTAGTGGAACCGTGACACCCATATGTGGTGATATTCGTGGCAAACTGTCAATGGAGGATTAATGGGCCGGCGGCGATTGACTGTGGAATGCGGGAGTTCCCTGGTCGCGGCGGCGCCAGTCGGCGAGTTGGTCCGGCCGTGACGCCAACTCACGAATCGCATCTGGAGGATACACGAACAGGCCGACCTGCTTGTCGCCTTGACCGAAAAAGGCGCGGCCGGCCGTCGGCATCCGCCCATCCTTCGACCAGCGCCGCAGCTCGGCCGAGGTGATGGAAAGAATTTCCTCGACCATCTTGGCGGTGAGAGGCTCTTGCTGAAGCCTCGAGAGGCGTTGCTCGATCACGGCACACGATCGCAGAATTTCGGCCTCCGTAGCCGCGAGGCATGCGACCGCGATGCCGTTCGGGCGGAGCGTCACGACGCATTTGAGGTCTTGCCGAAAAATCGATTTGACGAGCCGAATGGCTTGGATGCCTTTCTGGCTGCTGCCTGACGTCAGTTTCGTTGACGGATCAAATGTAACCGTCCGCGTCGAGCCGACGTCGGAGATGTCCAGGTATCGATATGCCAATCTCCCTGAATGCACGCGTGCCTCATCTGGCAGAAGCGGCATAGGGAGCGAAGAAAGATTGCTTGTCGTCAATCATAAGTGGGCGCCCAAGCGGAGGAAAAGCGCGCTGCGGACAATCGGTACGCTCGCATACCTTGCAGCCCATGCCTATGGGAGTGGCGGACGCGGGATCGTGAACGTTCAGCCCGCGCGAATAGACGAGCTCATCCGCATGCCTGATGTCGCATCCCAGGGCGACGGCAAACGTCTTGCTTAACGATTCGTAACCTCCGCTTCTGTGTGACACGGTGTGCGCGATCCATAGATAGGTACGTTCGTCGGGCATCCGGGCAATCTGGGTTAGGATGCGGCCTGGGCTGGCGAACGCTTCGTACACATTCCACAGAGGACAGGTCCCTCCGATCCTGGAGAAATGAAAGTCCGTCGCCGACTGCCGTTTTGAAATGTTGCCGGCGCGATCGACGCGGATGAAGAAGAACGGGACGCCACGAGCCGAAGGCCTCTGCAAGGTGCTCAATCGGTGGCAGACTGTCTCGAAGCCGACACCGAATTCCTGGCCCAGCAGATCGATGTCGTAGCGAAGCGTCTTGGCGGCGTCGAGAAACCTGCTGTAGGGCATGATCAGTGCGCCAGCAAAGTAATTGGCCAGACCGATGCGGGCGAGGCCGCATGTATCCTTGTTGGCGAAGTCAGCGCTGTCGACCAGCGCCGACAGTTCCTTGTCGAGCGTCAGCATAGCGATCTGGGTAGCCAATTGAAAAGCCTGCTGGCCCGCTTCCAGCCTGTGCGAGAGTTGAAGCGTCATATTTTGCAGATCGAACCGGCGATGCGGACCAGTTGAGGCATCGTCCACAACAACGGTAACACCGTGGTGGCCACGCAAATATTCGCTGAGTTTGGCAACCGTGAGCACGCCAGACGGGGCTAACTCTTGCGCCAGTCTTTCGGCGCCGTCATCCAGTTCCGCAATGTAGTTATGCCGTGCATAGAAGAAGTCGCGCACTTCTTCGTAAGCGGTCGAAGGCAGGATGGCCGTCTCCGCCTGGCGATCTTCGCCTAGGCGAGCGGCAAGAGCGGCACTCTGCTCGATCGCTTGTCGGTATCTCCGGTTGAGGCTCACGAGCGCCCGCCCCACCGCGGGCATGTTGACCGCAAGCTCGCGAAGCTCGGCCGTGGATATCGTCTCTCCAAGCTGGGGGTCGGAGAGCGTCTCCCTGAGATCGGCGACCAGGCGGGCCTCTTCGTCATCCGAAAAGATTTGGACGTCGACGCCGAACGCGGCGTTGAGCTTGAGCAAAACAGGTAGGGTCAGTGGGCGCTGGTTGTTCTCGAGCTGATTGAGATAGCTCAACGAAATCCCGATGGCCGACGCCAGCGCCTGCTGCGTGAGCCGGCGCTCTTCCCGCAGGCGCTTCAGGCGAACTCCCATAAAGGGTTTCTTCACCGGGGGTCCCTCCGTATGGATACTTCGCAAACTTTGCAAAGGCGCGTCCCGCACTTCGCAAACTTCCGCTATTTCAGCACTTTTCATAACAGCGGCTATTGCAGATATTGCGAATGTTAAACGAAGTTGCAAGGGCGAGCGAATGCAGGCCACGCTCCAGCCGGCCATCAGCGCGATCGAACCGACCCGGTTCGTCGAGCTGGTTTTCCCCGAACAGGCCAACCATTACGGCACGCTGTTCGGCGGTGCCGCGTTGAGCTTGATGGGCAAGGCGGCATTCGTCGCAGCCACACGACGCGCCCGCCGCGCGGTCGTCATGGCAACGTCCGACAAGGTTCAGTTCCATGAACCGGTGCGAGTTGGCGAGCTCGTCGAGCTAACCGCGCGCGTCGAGCGGGTCGGCCGCTCGTCCATGACGGTTGTCGTCGAGGTGGTCGCGGAAGCGCTCGTATCGGGCAACCGCCGTGTCGCGATGCGTGGCTCGTTTGAGATGGTTGCGGTGGACGAGCATGGCAGGCCAACGCCTGTCGCTTCGCTTCCGCCAGATGAAGTTGAGAAGGAATAGAGACCGTGAAATCGCACCACGTCCGAACGCATAAATCGTCCGAAAATCTCGCGCGCGCGGATCAGCTTGCCTGGAGGATCGCCGAGGTGGCGGCGGATCCGGTTGTCGTCAGCCCGTCGGTGACCGAGATGATCGGCAACCGCATCATTGACAATGCCGCGGTCGCGGCGGCGTCGCTCGCACGGCGTCCGGTTGCCAACGCGCGTGCGCAGGCAAATGCGCATCCGTACAAACAAGGCGCTACGGTCTTCGGGCTATCGCTGCATCGGCGCCTGTCCCCGGAATGGGCTGCGTGGGCGAATGGCGTTGCCGTGCGTGAGCTCGATTTTCACGATACCTATCTCGCCGCCGACTACTCGCATCCCGGCGACAACATCCCGCCGATCCTCGCCGTCGCACAGCACTGCGGTCTCGATGGAACGGCCCTGATACGCGGAATCGCTACGGGTTACGAGATTCAGGTCGATCTCGTGACCGGTATTTGTCTGCATGAGCACAAGATCGATCACATTGCTCATCTCGGCCCGTCCGCGGTCGCCGGTATCGGTACCGCGCTCGGCCTTCCGATCGAGACGATCTATCAGGCGATACAGCAGGCGTTACACGTGACGACCACGACGCGGCAGTCGCGCAAAGGCGAGATTTCGAGCTGGAAGGCCTATGCCCCGGCCTTTGCGGGCAAGATGGCGGTGGAGGCGATCGATCGCGCCATGCGAGGCGAAGGCGCGCCGTCACCGGCCTGGGAGGGCGAGGACGGCTTTATCGCCTGGCTGCTTGGCGGGCCACAGGCGGAATATCAGGTGTCCCTGCCGGAGAAGGGCGAGCCCAAGCGGGGCATTCTCGGTACATACACCAAGGAGCACTCGGCGGAATATCAAAGCCAGGCCCTCATCGACCTGGCGCGACGAATGGGGCCGAAGATTCGTGAAAAAGCCGGCGATCTCTCCAAGGTCAGGAGTATCGTGATCCACACCAGCCATCACACGCACTATGTGATCGGCACTGGCGCCAACGATCCGCAGAAGATGGACCCAAAGGCGAGCCGGGAGACGCTTGACCACTCCATCATGTACATCTTCGCCGTGGCGCTGGAGGACGGCGGCTGGCATCACGAGCGCTCCTTTGCGCCCGAGCGCGCCGCTCGCCCGGAAACCGTTGCGCTCTGGCACAGGATTTCGACAGTCGAGGATCCCGACTGGACGCGGCGCTATCACAGCCGCGATCCGCAGGAGAAGGCTTTCGGCGGCAGAGTGGTCGTCACGCTGGAGGATGGATCGGTCATCGAAGACGAGCTTGCGGTGGCCGACGCCCATCCGCTCGGCGCGCGCCCCTTTGGCCGGGAGCAGTATATCGCGAAATTCCGTGGCCTGGCGGAGGGGATCGTGGCGCCGCCGGAGCAACAGCGCTTCCTCGATCTCGTCGAGCGGCTGCCAAAGCTCAAGCCCGACGATCTCGGTGGGCTGACCTTTACGGTCGACCCGTCTTTTCTGGGCGGCACAAAAGCAACAGGCATTTTCGATTGGCATGCTGACCCGACCGGCGCGGCGCGCGGTCTCGCGGTCGTCAGTGAATAGGGAGGGATAAATGGCGGAACAGCCTATCAGTCGCGCTGGCGGCAAAAAGTCCGTGGCCTTGTCCGGCATCGTCGCCGGCAATACCGCGCTCTGCACGGTCGGCCGCACCGGCAACGACCTGCATTACCGTGGCTATGACATCCTCGACGTCGCGGAAACCTGCGAGTTCGAGGAGATCGCTCACCTCCTCGTTCACGGCAGCCTGCCGACGCCGGCCGAGCTTTCGGCTTACAAAGCCAAGCTGAAGAGCCTGCGCGGGCTGCCGGCTGCAGTAAAAGCAACTCTGGAAGCGCTGCCAGCGGCCGCGCATCCGATGGATGTCATGCGCAGCGGCGTTTCGATGCGGGGCTGCGTCCTGCCCGAAGCACACGACCACAACCATCCGGGCGCCCGCGACATCGCCGACCGGTTGATGGCATCGCTCGGTTCGATGCTGCTGTACTGGCACCATTTCGCCCAGAACGGTCGCCGTATTGACGTCGAGACCGACGATGACACGATCGGCGGACATTTCCTGCACGTGCTGCACGGGCGCAAGCCGTCCGACTCACATGTCCGCGCCATGCATACCTCGCTAAATCTCTACGCCGAGCACGAGTTCAACGCATCGACCTTCACATGCCGTTCGATCGCGGGAACGGGCGCGGACATCTATTCGGCCATTACCGGCGGCATCGGCGCGCTGCGTGGCCCCAAGCATGGTGGCGCCAACGAGGTCGCGTTCGAGGTGCAGAAGCGATACAACGGCGTCGACGAGGCAGAGGCAGACATCCGCCGTCGTGTCTCGGCCAAGGAAGTCGTCATCGGCTTCGGACATCCCGTCTACACGATCGCCGATCCCCGCAACAAGGTGATCAAAGAAGTCGCACGGCGGCTGTCGCGCGAAGCCGGCTCCATGAAGATGTTCGAGATTGCCGACCGGATCGAGGCCGTGATGGGCGAGACGAAGAAGATGTTCGCCAATCTCGATTGGTTCAGCGCCGTGTCCTACCATATGATGGGCGTGCCGACGGCGATGTTCACGCCACTGTTCGTCATTTCGCGCACATCCGGATGGGCGGCTCACATCATCGAGCAGCGAACCGATAACAAGATCATCCGGCCCTCCGCCAATTACGTCGGGCCGGAAAACCTGGCGTTCGTGCCGCTCGATCGGCGAGGCAACTCCCCTTCATCGGCGCGCGCCGCCTGAAGGGAAACCAAATGCCTTATTTCGTTGCGTCCGACCTGCCATCCGAATCCGCCGGACGGCGCTTTCGTGCTCTGTTGAAACGGCCGGGTATCCTCAAGCTTCCGGGCGCCCACAACGGCATCGCGGCGCTGCAGGCCAAGGCTGCCGGATTTGAAGGATTATACTTGTCCGGCGCCGCGATGACGGCTTCGATGGGCCTGCCCGATCTCGGCATCATTACGGTGGACGAAGTCTGCTTCTTTATCCGCCAGGTCGTGCGTGCATCGAGCCTGCCGCTGCTCGTCGATGCCGACACCGGCTATGGCGAGGCACTCAACGTCATGCATGCAGTACGCATGTTCGAAGAAGCCGGCGCCGGCGCGCTGCATCTGGAAGATCAGTTCCTGCCGAAGAAATGTGGGCATCTCAACGACACGAAGCTGGTGGACGCGCACGACATGGCCGCGAAGGTCGCGGCTGCCGCGAAGGCGCGGCGCGACCTCGTGATTGTTGCCCGCACCGACGCTGCGGCCAGTGAGGGGCTGGATGGCGCGGTGGCGCGCGCAAAGCTCTACATGGAAGCCGGAGCCGACGCGATCTTTCCTGAGGCGCTCAACACCGAAGAAATGTTCCGCGCTTTTGCCAAGCGCATGCCGGGCGTGCCGCTGCTTGCGAACATGACCGAGTTCGGCAAGACGCCGTTCTTTACGGCCGACGAATTCGAGTCGATGGGATATTCCATGGTGATCTGGCCGGTGTCGGCGCTGCGAGTCGCCAACAAGGCCCAAGCCGAATTGTACGCGGCGATCGCCCGTGATGGCGGCACCCACAAAGTGGTCGACCGGATGCAGACGCGCGCCGAGCTTTACGCTACAATCGGGCTGCACGACTACGAAGCGCTCGATGCCTCCATTGTCCAGACCATCATTCCCGGAGGAATGCCGCAGAGATAGCGGTCAGCCGCTACCGAAATTCACGATCAAGTAGCCCCATCATGACGTCATCATGCCACTCGCCGTTTACGTACGCTGCTGCGCGCTCGCGGCCCTCGATGACGAAGCCGCATTTTTCGTAGGCGCGAATGGCTCGATGATTATAGGCCAGCACGCGAACCGCGATACGATGCAGCTTCAATTGCTCAAACGCGAAGCTTAGCACGAGCCGGATAGCCTCCGTGCCAAAGCCCTTCCCGAGACAGTGAGGATCGAGAATACCGATCGCCAACGACGCGCGTCGATCATTCAGATCAACGCGATCCAAGCGCACTTCGCCAATCAGCCGAGCGTGTTCAATCACCCATGCGAACGGATGCTCGATGAGCCGGCTAACAATCGAGCCAGCCACTTCTCTTGTCATCGGACCGAAAGTATCCCGGCTGCCACCGAACATTTCGTGGATCTGAGGATCACTTTCGAGTGCGAGAAAGGCATCTATGTCTTCTGCCCTCGCTGATCGCAAAGTCACGCTGGGGCCACGAAGGACTGCAATATTCGGGGCTATTTGATTAACTCTAACATATTCCGGCACTCGCAGGCCGACGGCAGTCGGGACAGGGACTTGGCCGCGAAATTGAGATACGCGCGAGAGCTTGACGCAACCCTCCTCTTGCAGATAATCGGGCGTGTCGAGGTTCTCCGGGTCCCGTTTGATCCGGAGCTAAGAGGGAAGCCGGTGTGATGCCGGCGCTGCCCCCGCAACTGTAAGCGGCGAGCCGCTGTCCAACTTGAAGTCACTGAAGCCACTCGGCTTCGGGAAGGCCGGACAGCAGCGACGACCCGCGAGCCAGGAGACCTGCCCCGACAACATATTCGTCCACGGGCGGGGTGTCCCGGTGGTGCGTCAGGCAGCCGTCGCTCACGCGACTTCCCCTGCATGCGTCCACCATGGCCTTTGCCCCCAATCATGGGGTTGAAGCTATGTCTTCTATTTCACTTTCTGTCGCCATACTCGGCACGCCGCGGATCGGTCCACGCCGCGAGCTCAAATTTGCGCTGGAAAGTTTCTGGTCAGGAAAGTCCTCGGAAAAGGCGCTCATCGAAGCCGGCGTTGGGCTGCGCGCCGCCAATTGGGCGCGACAGAAGAAGCTCGGCGTCACCGTGATCCCGTCGAACGATTTTTCGTTCTACGATCAGGTGCTCGACACTTCGGTCATGGTCGGTGCGATTCCTGCGATCTACAGCTGGAAAGGCGGCCCTGTGCCGCTTGCGACCTACTTCGCCATGGCGCGCGGCGCGCAAGGCGACGCGCACGACGACTCCTGCGGACATGCGCATGATCACGGCCACGGCGTGCCCGCGCAGGAAATGACGAAATGGTTCGACACCAACTATCACTACATGGTGCCGGAACTGAAGCGCGATCAGAAATTCACCCTCGCGTCGCGCAAGCCGATCGAGGAGTATGAAGAGGCCAGGGCACTCGGTTATCAAACCCGTCCCGTGCTCGTCGGCCCCGTCACCTACCTCAAGCTCGCCAAGAGTAAGGATGCTGGCTTCGATCCGATTTCACTTCTGGACCGGCTCGTGCCGGTTTACACCGAGGTTCTGCGCGAGCTCGCCAAGCGCGGCGCCGAGTGGGTGCAGATCGACGAGCCATGTCTCGTGCTCGATCTCGACGCGGCTGCACAGAAGGGATTGCAACAGGCCTACGCAGCGTTCGCAAAAGATGTGCCGCAGATCAAGATCATGGTGGCCAGCTATTTCGGTGCGCTTGGCGCCAATCGCGACACCGCCTTCGCGCTGCCCGTCGCGGGGCTTCACCTGGATCTCGTGCGTGCACCCAAGCAGCTCGACGACGTCACAAACCTGCCCGGTGAGCGCGTCGTCTCGCTCGGCGTGATCGACGGTCGCAACATCTGGCGCGCCGACCTGAAGAAGATTCTCGACCGGATCGAGCCGGTCGTGGCCAAGCTCGGCAAGGAACGGGTGCAGATCGCACCGTCCTGCTCCATGCTGCATGCGCCGATTGATCTCGATCTCGAAACCAAGCTCGATCCCGAGATCAAGAGCTGGCTGGCGTTCTCGGTGCAGAAGATTGAGGAACTGGCGGCGCTGGGCGCCTCCCTTGCCGGGGGCCGACAGTCCATCGCGCCGACGCTAAAGGCATCCGACGCTGCGGCTGCAGCCCGGAAAACGTCATCGCGCATTCACGATCCCAAGGTCGCCAAGCGGATGGCCGCGATCGACGATGCCATGCGCCGCCGAACAAGCGCATTCAAGGAGCGGGCTAATACGCAGCACAAGCGGTTCAACCTGCCTTCGTTCCCGACGACGACCATCGGCTCGTTCCCGCAGACGCCCGAAATCCGCAAGGCCCGAGCTGCTCACGGCAAGGGCTCCCTGAGCGATGCAGAATACAACAAATTCCTCCAGGAGGAGACCGAGCGCGCGGTGCGCTGGCAGGAAACCATCGGCCTCGATGTCCTCGTGCACGGCGAGTTCGAGCGCAACGACATGGTGCAGTATTTCGGCGAGCAGCTTTCGGGCTTCGTCTTTACGGACAATGCCTGGGTGCAGTCCTACGGCTCGCGCTATGTCCGCCCACCGATCCTGTTCGGTGACGTTTCGCGGCCGAAACCCATGACGGTCGCGTGGTGGCAATATGCCGCTTCGCTCACCAAGAAGCCCATGAAGGCGATGCTGACCGGCCCGGTCACCATCCTGAACTGGTCGTTCGTGCGCGACGACATTCCGCGCAGCCAGGCCTGCCGGCAAATCGCGCTAGCCATCCGCGACGAAGTGGCTGATCTCGAAGCCGCCGGCGCCGGCATGATCCAGATCGACGAGGCCGCGTTGCGGGAGGGACTTCCCCTGCGCCTATCGGAATGGAACGCCTATCTCGACTGGGCCGTCGAGAGCTTCCGCATCTGCTCTTCGGGTGTGCGGGACGAGACTCAGATCCATACCCACATGTGCTATTCGGAGTTCAACCAGATCATCGACGCCATCGGCGCGATGGATGCCGACGTCATTTCTATCGAGACGTCGCGATCCAAGATGGAATTGCTGGACGCCTTCAAGAGCTATCACTATCCGAACGAGATCGGCCCCGGTGTCTATGACATCCATTCGCCGCGAATACCCGAGGTTGGTGAGATGACAGAGTTGCTCAAGCTCGCGCGGCAGCGGCTCACGGATTCCCAGCTCTGGATTAATCCGGATTGTGGCCTGAAGACGCGCAAATGGGAGGAAGTGCGCCCCGCGCTCGTCAACATGGTCGCGGCCGCGCGCGAGCTGCGGACTGCGTCCTGATCGCCACGGGGAATGCCGATGCAATTCTGGATCAAATGCACGCGCCTCGGAAGCGGAGACCCCTATCACGTCAACATCTCGCTCGTCGGCGGCATGAGACGTGAAGGCGGCAAGACGATCCTGGAATTCGTCGGCAGCAACGCGCAGACGATCGAGGTGATTGAAACGCCGGAAGAGATTCTGGCGATTCACCTCGGCACGGCTGGAGGCCAGCGTTCTTGAATCAGGTGGTGAAGCCCGCAAACCCGCAAGGCAAGCCAATCGACCTGCGAAAGGTCGGCGCGCATCCGGATCATTGGTACCCGGTTGCGTGGTCGCGCGACGTCAACAACGGGCGCGTCGTCGCCTCATCATTTGCCGGCGCGCCCATCGCTGTCGTGCGAACCGAGCAAGGTGAAATTTTTGCGCTCGAGGACCGTTGCGCCCATCGTCAGGTGCCACTGTCCAGGGGCGTGGTGAAGGATTGCCGGCTGCATTGCTGCTACCATGGCTGGAGCTACGACGCCTCCGGACGCTGCGTCGACGTTCCCTATCTCGGCAAGGAGAAGCTCCCGAATGGGGTGCGTTCCTATCCCTGCTGCGAGTGCGACGGCCTCAGCCTCGTGTGGCCGGGCCACGCGCCGCCTTCGGCTCCGCCGTCGACCCTCGGCGCCGCCGCCGACCCGAGCTACAAGACCCGGCGCTTCGGGCAGATCGTGAATTGTCACTACACATTCATGCACGAGAATCTGATGGACATGAACCATCAGTTCCTGCACCGGCGAACCGACGGCAAGGTCATCCCACGCTATCTCGGCAAACGTGCCGGCGACGACTGGATGGAGCTCGACTACAGTTTCAGGCGCCCGGACAACAAGCCGCCGCTCGGCGAGACGCTCATCGTTGGAAATCTGCGCGGCGAGTCACCGACCGCCCGTGACCTCATGACCATCCGTACTGAATATCCCTATCAAACGCTCCGGTTCTGGACTTCCGGCGGCGCGCCCGCCTTGCATGTCTGGCTGGGTTACACGCCCGTTGACGCGTCGCAACGGAGCAATAGGACGTTCATCTTGCTTTCAGTTCGCCCGCCAAAGATCCCCGGTGCGCTTGAGGTTGCGTGGCCGTTTTTGGCTTGGTTCACGAATCGCGTCTTCGATGAAGATCGCGAGATAGTCGAGATGGAGCAGGCCGCTTACAACGCGCAGGGTGGAGATTGGAATCAGGAAGTCTTCCCCGCGATACGCGAGTTGCGAGAGCTTCTGCTTAATTGCGGAGCTCGATGATGGTTCGGATGACGGGGAGACGTGGCGACCCGGACGACATCATGGCCGGAGCCGTTCTGGAACGCGACATGCTTCATCCGTTACTGCGGACGTCGGTTTACAGCCAGTTCGCCGCCGGACTTTACGACACCGCGGTGCGAGACGCCTTTCTCATCATCGAGGACAGGGTGCAAACGACCTCTGGGATTGAGAACGAGAACGGCGTCGGGCTTACGTACAATGTCGTGAGTTGGCCAACCGAGAACCCAGCCCGAGCGCCGCCATCATCGACAGTCAAAGCGTCAAGAGCGCGGAAAAAGGGGGCGTGGATTGACCCGCATGGTTACGATGCGGGAAAGAAGATCAAGGGCAAGAAGCGCCACATCAATTGCTCCGGGCGCGCCACCGCCGGGTCGTATTCGACCAGCGCCTGCTCATGCGTCAGGCTCACCGCCACCTTGTCGACGCCCGGCAGCCGGCCGAGGGCTTTCTCGATGGTTCCGGTGCAAAGCGAGCAGTGCAATCCGCCGATCCGCGCACGAATTTTCCTGCGGTCTGGTCTTGCCGATGGCTCTTCGCTCCAAAGATCGAACGCGGAAGCAGTTACCGTTGAAGGAGACATTGAATTCTCCGTGTGTGTGCTCACTCTCACACTGCAAATTCGAAAAGATGTCAGTGGTCAGCTTCGCCTACTGAGTCGCGCCCCACGACCCGAAAGCCCGGCTTTTGGATCGTATCGGCGATGCGGTTTTCCTCTACCGAGTGAGGATCGTAGAGCACGCGCGCTTGCCGATCGCCGAAAGATACGGATGCCATCCGCACCCCGGGTTCCTTTTCAACCAGGCTCTTGATGGTACTGGCGCACGCGTCGCAGGTCATACCTTCGATTTTGAAAATGGTAGTTTTCATTCGTTGCTCCGGTTTCCAGATGGCCGAGGCCAAGTTGTCTTCACGATCGAGCTGAACCGAGGCTAATCCTTGGAGGTACCTCCCGGGTCAAGCGATTCTGCGGCGAAGCCGCGTGGATTTCTCGTTCGGGCGCGGCGAACTGCAGCTGGCCGAGGGCGCGCCACGTTGGTGAGGCGCGCGCCCTGATTCCCCGCCGCTACTGCAGTTGAAGGCTCTTCAGCCGCCCTGGCGGCGCAGGGGCGATCAGGTTCTTGGAAAGTCCGTGTCGGGAAGTTAACGCCAGTAGCACCAGCGGAGGATCACGGGCATGCGGAAATCGATGGTCCGCCGCTGGCCGCCGTGGCTGTGCGCGTATTCGCGCGCGGGTGGGAGGTTCGCCAGCAGATCGCACATGGACCGGTCGCCGGGGTAGAGTCCGCGGCCGTCAGATAATCGCATTTCAGATGCACGGGTGTGACCATTCTGGCGCCGCCGGATGCCGGCCTGCTCCCGAATGTTGCTGGGTAGTGCGACGGGTCATACCGTCGCGACCGGTGTTACCGGCGAGCCAACCGCGCCTGGCAACCGTAGCGGCGGCGCGGTGAGAAGGAAGCGGCTGCGATGATGCGATTTCAACCATGCATTCAGTTTGTCAAAATACCACAATTCACCGAGATGGATGCCGAGCTTAAACAAGCAATGCCCGTGCAGTGGGACGAAGGGCCGTGGCCCGGTCGCGTTGCGCGGAGGGATTGCTTCCACGGCATAGTTGTCGGCAGCAATCGCCACCACGCCGCTATCGGTGATCCATTGTAATAGACGCTCGTCAGTTCCGTCGAGCACCGCACAGGCATTGCGTAATGTCTCTGCCTCGGGTTGGCGTTGCATTGCCAGCACCATGGTCGAAAAGCCGGTATGAAGGCACAGCACATCACCGGGCTCGAAGCCGACGCGGTCAGTGTCCATAACCCGCATCAGGTCGTCATAACCGACGAGCCGGCGCGACCGGCCGAAATGCCGCTCAAGATCAACCATCACTCCGCGTCCCTGCATTCCGGTCGCCGCCATGTTCTCGATACCGATCGCCATCGCCTTGCCATCATGTCGCTCGGAAGGCGCGCACACATCGATTCCGGCACGATATCCGTTGTAATAGACCAGCTCGGCTACGCCATCGCCGTCAGCATCAAACACCTGGCCGATATGAGCGAGGCTGTCCCACTGCGTTGAATATTGCGTACAGAGGAGAACGGCGTCATCGCAGCCGGCGTCGCAGTAGTCGGTGCCCTCGCGATTGAACGAATAGTTGAAAAAACTCTGTCCGTGCCGCTCCGTCGGCCGTAGCTGTGGAGGAAACCGGTGGGGTGCCAAAACGTTGCCCCCCGGGTAGTCGAGCGGAAGGCTGAGGCAGAACACGCGGCCTTCTTGCACCTCGGCAATCGCCTGACGGACCTTCTGCGGCGTCAGCAGGTTCAATCGACCGATCTGGTCGTCGTCGCCGAAGTCGCCCCAATTGGAACCCGGCGGCCGCTTAGCCCATCGGCGTGTCGTGGACTGTTGTGTCGTATTCACATCCATGGTCGCAAACACCTTTCGTTGGTTCATGCGGAAACTGCTTCTAGGACTTGAGTAGTCTCGCACTTTGTTCAATGCCGTATTGGCGGCCCGCCCAGCCATAGACCTTCCGCAACATCCACGGCAAGACATAGATCGGGATATGGCTGGTCGCGAAAAACAGCATGATATCGGGCGTCGACGCCATCCCCAGATTCGCGCAGAGTACCGACATGTTGCGATTTCCGGAGAGCAGCGCCGCGGTTGCGCTGCGCCGGGGACCGGCCCAGACGAAAAGCAGGCTGCTGGCGATTTGGGTGGCGAGATTGGCAATGAACGCCGCGATCACAAATTCCATGACGTGCCTGGGATCGGTCACGATCCGATGGCCGACGCCAGCCATCAGGGAAATGCCGAACAAGACAAGAAGTATAATGATCGCCCCGTTGATCTCGGTCGCCCGCTTCTCGAGAGCGACCCGGCCGGCCAAACTGCGCAACGCCCAGGCTACCGCAAGCGCGGCGCCGATGAAGGCAGCGATACGCCCGGTCAATGTCAAGGCATTGATGTCCATCGATATGCCCGCAAGCCACATTGCCAAAGGCGGCCCCGTTAACGGCATGACGACAATGCTGATTGTCGATATGGCGATCGCCATGGCAACATCGAGACCGAGCAGTGCTGCGAACACGATAGCCGCGGTCATCGACGGTGAGGCCGCCCAAACGATCAACGCCTGGGCCAATCCCGTTGGCACATGGAAGAGGTAGATGGCGCCAGCCGTGACGATTGGCACGGCGACGAGCGACCATACGACCAGCAGCGACGGCAGCAAAGGCTGGCGCCATGCCGCGCGCGCCACGGCGTTGGCGTCAACCTTGAGAAAGGATGCGGCGGTGAAGACGAAGACTAACGGCGAAAGCCAACCCCGGAGGGCGACCGCCAAGTCCGGTAACATCAAACCGATGATGACACCGGCGATCAGGGCTTCGGTCGCGTGCTGTCCGAGCCAGGCGAGCATCTTCACTTCGGCCTCCTAATACGTATTCGGCTTGAATTGAAGCGAGATCGGCTTGCTTGGCCTCATGGTTCGAGATGCGCGGCCGCAGCCAGGCCGACGCAAGCTGCGTAGACTCGCCTGCGCGCTCCTCACCATGAGAGTTAAGCCCATCCCGCATCCTGAGGCGCCGCGAAGCGGCGCCTCGATGAGGCCATGTCATCGCTCTAGTAGGCCTCCAAGGCGGCCTCCAAACCGGTGCCTTGCAGCGCCTTTGAATCGAGTTGCGCACCGAGCAACTCGGCGACAGTCTGGGCGATCCCGGCCGCCCGGACGCGGTAGACATTCTCAAGCGTTGGCGCATATCCGACCGGAATGCGCGGTGAGGCGACGCGCCGGATCGGCGAGTTCAATGTGCCATGCAATTCCTCGCCGACCGTTGCGGCAATTTCGGCGCCGAAACCCACATCGCGCACGCTTTCATGGGCGATCACCAGTCGCTTGGTGCGGGCCGCTGATTCGAGAACCAATCGCTTGTCCCACGGCCAGATGGTGCGCAGATCAATCACTTCAGCTGAGATGCCTGCGCCCTGCAGAATATCGGCAGCGCGTATCGCTTCATGCACCGTGGCCGACCAGGCGACGATGGTCACATCGGTGCCCTGCCGGGCCAATCGGCCTACGCCGAGAGGGATCGCCTCCTCACCGTCAGGGACTTCGCCGACGACCTGCCAGAGTTCCTTGGCCTCCATGTGAATGACGGGATCGTCGCTGCGCAGGGCTGCAAGCAGCAGGCCCTTGGCATCGGCTGGCGTGGCGGGCGCTGTCACGACAAGCCCGGGAATATGCGCGAACCACGCCTCCAAGCTCTGCGAATGCTGGGCCGCGGAATTCTTGCGCAACCCCGATGGCATGCGAACCACGATGGGTACGCGGCCCTGGCCGCCAAACATGTAACGAATCTTGGCCGCCTGATTGACCAGTTCGTCGATTGCCGACAGAGCGAAATCCGAAAACCGCGTCTCGACCACAGGTCGACTGCCAGCCAGTGCGCTGCCGACCGCAGCGCCCACCATCGTGGCCTCGGCGATCGGCGTGTCGACGATCCGGTCCGGTCCGAATTCGTCGATCATCCCCTTATATTGGCCGAACACACCGCCATGCCTGATGTCTTCGCCGAGTACCCAGATCCTGGGATCGCGCCGCATCTCGCTCTGCAACGCCTGCCGCGTCGCCTCGACAACGGTAATCATAGCGACACCGCCGCGCCAATATCCTGGACATCGCGGAATGCATCGGCGCTCGGTGGCCATGGCGCGGCCAATGCCGCTTCGACGGCACGCTGTATCACCAGTTCCTCTTCCTGTTTTGCAGCCGCGATGGCTGGTTGCGAAACACCCAGTTCCGCCAGGCGATTGGCGCAGCGCGTGAGCGGATCATCGTGCTGCCGCAATTCGAGTTCGGAGGCGGCTCGGTAGAGCGCCTTGTCAGCGCAAGTATGGCCGCGCAGGCGATAGGTCAGACAATGCAGCAGGCGCGGGCCACCGCCGGCACGAATTTCCAGCACCAGTCCGTGCGTCGCTGCTTCAACAGCCGCGACATCGTTACCGTCCACCGATACTGCCGGGATTCCCAACGCATTCGCCCGGCTGACCGTGCCAGGCCCGGCGCTTACGCTCGCGCCGCGGGTAGTCGCTGCCCAGCCATTATCCTCGCAAACCAGCAAAACCGGCAGCTGGAACACCGCGGCATAGTTCATCGCCTCCAGGCACTGACCCCGGTTCATACCGCCGTCGCCAAAGAACGCGACCGCAATCGCATTCGATCCTCGGCTACGCAGCGCCTGCGCAGCTCCAGCAGCGATGGCAACACTCGCAGCGACAACGCCGTTGGCACCAATCATTCCAACCGCGAAATCGGCGATATGCATTGAACCGCCCTTACCGCCGCAGGTACCGCTGGCGCGGCCGAGCAATTCTGCCATCATCGCTTCGGCGTCGACGCCTTTCGCCAATGCATGGTGGTGGTTGCGATGTGTACTGGTGACGAGGTCATCGCGACGCAGATTGGCGCAAACACCAACCGCGACCGCTTCCTGGCCTACCGCCGAATGGATCATTCCGTGAATGTTGCCTGCAGCGGCCAGGTCTTCGGCCCCGCATTCGAAGGCGCGGATGCGCACCATCGACCGATAATGGTTGAGCATGCGGTCCGTCGCAGATTGTTGTAGCGACTTGGTCAAGGTAATGAGCATGGAACGACTCCCGCGTTCAGGTTGGTGAAGCGCACTGCATGTTGCCGAAGATGTTGCCGACGCCGCCGGCGTTAGTTCCGTATACGATGGACGGCGAGCGGATTAAACGCTTGATCCACCGGCATCAATTCGATGGTGTTGATGTTGAGATGCGCGGGCCGCGTGACGCACCAATGAATCGCTTCGGCGATATCGTCGGGGGTCATGGGTTCGGTGTCAGCGTAGACCGCGGCAGCCTTGGCCGCGTCCCCTTTGAAGCGTACGTGGGCGAGCTCTGACTCGACCTTGCCCGGCTCGATGCAGGTCACACGGACCTTGGTGCCGAGCAGATCGGCGCGCAGCGCCAGAGAAAATTGATGGATGAAGGCCTTGGTCCCGCAATAGACGTTGCCGCCGGGATAAGGATAAGAGCCGGCCACTGATCCGAGGTTCACAATATGCCCGCGGTTACGTGCGACCATTCCAGGCAAAGCCGCGTGGGTGCAATACAACAGCCCCATAATGTTGGTATCAACGGTCGCGGCCCAATCATTGAGGTCGCCCCGTTGGGCGGGCTCCAGCCCCAGTGCAATACCTGCATTGTTGATCAGCACATCGAGAGCGCCGAATTCCGATGGAAGCTCGGCAAGCCCCCGCGTTACGGCGCACCGATCCCGAATATCGAGCTCAAGAGTGTGGATCGGCGCGGACTCGCCAAGCTCGTGCCGCAGGCAATCAAGGCGGTCGGCACGTCGCCCGACCAATACCAGCCGAGCACCGTGCGCAGCGAAACGACGGGCACAGGCAGCGCCAATGCCGGCGGTAGCGCCGGTAATCAAAACTATCGTTTCCGATAGCGAGCGACCTTCGCCCATCCCTGCTGCAGCACTGACCGGCTTCGCCGCACCTGTCGCTGACATCTGGATCGGAGCGCGTGCCCGGCCGTGTGGGAAGCCCGATTCTTCAAAGTTCATGGCGGTCTCCTTGTTGGATAACCACCTCGAGCGTTTCCAGCTTTTCTATCGACGCGTCCGTGTTGATGAGAACGTAGTCCGCGTATGTGTCCTCTTAGTGACACGCTTAGGGAGTCTTCTTGTTTGACTACAACCATGGCGCAATCGATGCAAGATCAATGAAGATGCACAGATGCGAGAGAAACGAGCATGAGAGAATTAGCTCCCGGTTTGTGGTGACGAGTGACAACCGTTCGACATCGTTGTCACAAAACAGAACACTGCCTGAACTTTGCGGAGAAATGCCCGAGCAAGCGGCACGATCGATCAAAATTTGGGCGTCGGCCGTTGGTACTTTGCGATTCCATATCAACTGGCAAAGTGTCTGTCCGCACGCCTTGCTGGCGCGCACCTAGATCCAATCGTCAAACGGCAATGTCATTCTTCGTGGATTGTCTATTTCTTTAGATGCGGTTCGCGCGAATCGGTAAAGCGCCAGAACGTGATGACTCTTCTTCGAATCGTTCTCACCGCCGTATCTTTCTTCTTTTGGGATGATCTTTCCGAAGACCGGTTCCCGTTTTTCGGGATTATGTCTTAATTTGCTTCAGCTCAGAAGCGCGATCACGGTCAACAAACTCATCTCACTATCGCGCGCATTCGGGCCGCGTGTGCAGATGTTGAACGCCTGCTTCATTGGCACTCTCAGGCAAGCATCGTGTCAGGCCGTTCCGATCGGAGTGACGGGAGAGCCGACTGCTCCCGGCAGGCGCAGCGGGGGGGCCGTCAACAGGAAACGATTGCGTCCATGATCTCTCAACCATGTGTTCAGCGGGCCAAGGTGCCAGAGTTCGCCGAGATGAATACCGAGCTTGAACAAGCAATGTGCATGCAAGGGAGCAAAGGGCCGTTTCCCATCGCCGCGCGAAGGCAGCGCCTCCACCGCGTAATTGTCGGCCGCGATCGCTGCGATATCGCTGTCGCTGATCCATCGCAGCAGCCTTTCATCGGTCCCGTCAAGCGCGGCACAAGATCGGTGAAGCGTGGCCGCGTCGGGATTGCGTCCCATCTCGAGGACGAGATCGGCGAAGCCGGTATGAAGGCAAAGAATGTCACCCGATTCGACCGTAACATGGTCGACATCAAGGATCTGCATGAGGTCGTCATATCCGACGAGATGACGATCGCGGCCAAACGAGCGGAAAAGATCCACCATCACGCCTCGGCCTTGAACGCAGGCCGCTGCCATGTTCTCGATGCCAAGCGCGGTCGCTGGCCTTGCTGCGTTGCGGGCCGACGGTTCAATGACATCAGCGCCGGCGCGAAAGCCATTGTAATAAACCAGCTCCGGCTCACCATCACCGTCGGCGTCAAACAACTGGCCGATGTGAGCGAGACTATCCCATTGCGTGGAATATTGGGTGCAAAGCAGAACGGCGTCGTCGCTTCCGACATCGCAGTAGCAGGCGCCTTCGTGCATGAAACTGTAGTTGAAGAATGGTCTTCCGTTTCGTTCTGTCGGCCGTAGCTCTGGCGGGAATCTGTGCGGAGCGAGCGCGCGTCCTCCTGGATAATCGAGGGGAAGGCTGAGGCAGAATGAGCGTCCCTCCTTGACCTCCGCAACTCCCTGCCGGACCTTTTCTGCGGTAATCAAGTTGAGGCGGCCGAGTTGATCATCGTCGCCGAAGTCACCCCAATTCGAGCCGGGAGGGCGTTTTATCCAGCGTCGCATCCTCAATCTCCGAAGCCAAACCAATGTGGTGTCACGGCCTCATCCTTCGAGACGCCGGTCCGCAGCTCCTCTGGATGAGGAGATGGACCTAGCCCTCGTGCAAGGCGCGCGCAGGCAAGGTTACGCAGCCTGCGTAGACTTGGCTGCGGCCGCGCGTCTCAAACCATGAGGCCTGGGGCGCAATGCCGTTCAGGTCTTTGGACCAGATCAACAGTCATAGAAAACCGGTCGAGATCCATGGAACTGCAGCAACCAGGATCAAGCCGATCAAGAGCGCGAACAGATACCCCCAGATCGGACGCATGCCTTCGTCGGGCTTCACCCGACCGATCGCGCAGGCCGCGTAGTAACCGACGCCAAAAGGCGGAGCGAACAGCCCGAGACCCATGGCAAGTATGACAACCATGGCATAGTGAACTTCGTGGATACCCAGATTTCGGGCAATTGGAAACAGCAGCGGTCCGAACAGCACGATCGCGGGAATGCCCTCGAGCACGCTGCCCAGAATGACAAACGCCAGGATCGATACGATGATAAAGGTCGTTCCGCCGCCCGGAAGGCTCGCCATCGTTGTCGCCAGAGTCTGCGAAAAGCCGGATTGCGTGAGCCCCCAGGCCATGGCCGTGGCGGCCCCTATGATCAGCAGGATGGAGCCGGAAAGCGCGCCGGATTCGACCAACATCGGGATCAGGCGCGACCAGGCAAACCGACGGTAGAGAAAAAGACCGGCTATTGCCGAATAGAGAATTCCGATTGTCGAAACCTCCGTGGCGGTTGCCACACCTTCGACGACGGCTGCCCGTATGAGGATGGGCAGCGCCAGCGCAGGGATAGCCACCAGAAAGCATCGCCAGATTTCGGCTCGGCTTGGCCGCCGCACGTTTGAAAGATCTTCATTGCGATAGCGCCAGCCGACCATGATGCAAAGTGTAACGCCGAGTACGAGGCCGGGCAGTAGCCCTCCAGTGAACAGCGCCGAAATGGACACTCCGGTCACAGAGCCGATCGTTATCAGAACCAGGCTTGGAGGAACGGTCTCGGTTTGCGCGCCGGTGGCAGAAAGCAGAGCGACAAGGTCGCCCGGTTTGGCGCCGCGGGCCTTCATCTCGGGAAATAGAACTGGCGCTACAGCTGCCATGTCAGCCGCCTTGGCGCCCGAGATGCCGGAAACCAGATACATGGCGCCGACCAGCACGTAGGACAGGCCCCCGCGCACGTGGCCGAGCATACTCGCAAGGAAGCGCACCATGGCTTGCGCCATGCCTGTCATTTCGATCAGCATACCGAGAAAGATGAAGAGCGGTACGGCAAGCAGGATCAGATGCGACATGCCTTCGTTAATCCGTCCCACGACGACAAGCATGGGCGCATGCGTTGCGAGAGCGACATAGCCGATGGTGGCGAGGCCGAACGCGAACGCGATTGGCACGCCAGCCAAAACCGTCATGGCAACCACGCCAACAAAAAAGACGAGCAGGTTGAAGCTGCCGAGATTGGCAAACATCGGCTGCAGCAAGACAAACGCAATAACGGTTGCAACGGTGGCGCCCAAGGTCAACGCCGTCATCGCGACGTCGCTGGTTTTCATTAATCTCAACAAGCCAAAAATGACCATCAGGACGGCCCCGACGGGCAGTGCTGCCGCTCGCCAGGAGTTTGGGATTTCCAAGGCCGGAGTAAGGATATAGCTCTCTTCGAAAACCAGATCGAAACTTGACGGCAAGATGATGATCAAGAAAGTCAGAGCCGCAGCGGTCGCAAACAACTCCAGGAAGGCCGCCACGACCGGAGGCATCATATTGACCAGTGCCGTCATTCGCATGTGCTCGCCACGGTGAAACGCGACCGCGGATCCGAGCATCGCCAGCCAAAGGAACAGGATGGAGGCTAGCTCGTCTGACCAGAGCAACGGCGAAAGCAATACGTAGCGTGCGACGATCCCGCCAAAAAGAACCAGAACTTCGACCGCGACAAGGATTGCGACGCTAAGCTCAACCACTGTCGTCAACATCACCTCGACGGGCATCACCCAGGCACCGACAAAGCTGGGGACGTCCGGGGTGATGGCGTTTTGGGTCGAGGCGCTGCGAGAGAGAGTTTGATCTGTCATGGTGCCTACGCCAGCTTTTTGCCGAGGCCGGTTTCGAGCATCGACCAAGCCTCCTCGCCGTACTTGGCTTTCCACTCCTGGTAGAAACCTGCCTGGCGCAACGTGTCCTGGAAGGATGCAGTATTGGCGTCGTTGAAAACCAGTCCGCGCGCAGAGAGCTGAGAGCGTAGCTCGGCATTTAATCGCGTCACTTCCTCGCGTTGCACAAGCGCCGCCGCATTGACGTTTCTGTAGACGATGTCGCGCAGATCTGCCGGAAGGGCGTCCCAGGCGCGGCGATTGGCGAGGAACCAGAAACCATCCCACATGTGGTTGGTCATCGAACAGAACTTCTGAACTTCATAGAGCTTGGCCGATTCGATGCTCACCAGTGGCGTTTCCTGCCCATCGACAATCTTGGTCTGCAGCGAGGAATAGACCTCGCCCCAATTGATGCTCGCCGGTGCCGCGCCGAGCGCCTTGAACATCGACGTCCACAAAGGACTGACGGGAACACGGATCTTGAAGCCCTTGAGATCGGCGGGCGTGTTGATCGGCTTGGTGCTCGATGTGATCTGGCGATATCCTCCGTTCCAGATCTTATCGAATACGACAACGTTCGCCTTCTCGATCTTGGAACGTACATGGGCGCCGAGATCGCCATCCATCGTCTTCCAAACATCCGGATAGTCGGGAAAGGCAAATCCAATCCCGTTGATCGAGGCAACGGGAACCAGCGAAGCCAACAGCAGGCCAGACATGGTGTAGAATTCGATCGCGCCGGTGCGCACTTGCGTCAGCATATCCATATCAGCCCCGAGCTGACTGTTCGGGAAAACCTGGATTTCCACGCGTCCGCCAGTCTCCTGCTTGATCTGCACCGCAGCCTTGACGACGCCTTGCGTCAATGGATGATCCAGCGCGACATTACTCGCGTATTTGTAAGTAAACTGGGCGGCATGGGCATGGCGCAAGTTGAGGAAGGGCATAGCGACAGCGCTGGCGGCGGTTGCGAGCAGCACGTTGCGGCGATTCATCCCGAGCATCTGTTTCCTCCTGTGTTTGATCGAATGAAAGGCGATCTTTTTTTCGTTCAACGACCGACGCAGCTCTTCCCACCATCGACGGGTAGGCAAACGCCGGTAATGTATTTGGCTTCATCGGACGCGAGAAATAGCGCTGCATAAGCGACGTCCCATGCATCGCCCATATGTCCCATCGGACTGGCCGCGTTGCGCGCGCGCAGCATCGCCGCCTGATCCTCGTGTTGACCGGCGATCTGCTTGTGGATGAGCGGCGTGTTCATAACGCCGGGCAGCACTGCATTTGCACGGATGCCGTCTGGCGCATATTGCGCCGCAATGGCGCGGGTGAAGTGGTTCAGTCCCGACTTTGCAGCATAATAAGACAGGTAGGGATATTGGTTTATCTGGATGGAGGCGAGCGAGGAAATGTTGACAATAGCGCCCTGCTTTTGTTTCTGCATCGTCGGGATAACGTGCTTGCATGTTAGAAATACGCTCGTCAGATTGGTATCGATGACCCTGCGCCAGCTTTCTTCAGTTACCTCCGTGACATCTCCCATGCCGGTGATGCCGACGTTATTGTGCAGGACATCGATCCTTCGATAGAGTTCATCGGTTTTCCCGACCACAGCCTTGATAGCCTCCGACGAGGTAACGTCGGCGTGATATGCTTCACAAACACCGCCTTCACGACGGATAATCTCGCAAGTTTCTTCTGCTGCTTGCAGATTGATATCGGCAGCGACAACAGCTGCTCCTTCCCGAGCGTAGAGGACCGCGGCGGCTTTGCCGTTGCCCCATCCTGGCCCGGATGATCCGGCACCGAACACCAGCACGACCTTGCCTTTCATGCGGCCGAGGCCAGGCGCGGCATCGGGGATTGCAGGTTGAGCTTCAGGCAACGCGGTCACCTTTCTGGATCTTGACGGTGCGGTTGTCGACGCCGGGCAGCATCTTGGCGGGATCGCGCGTCACCACGACATCGAGGATGGTCGGCCCTTCCGTGCTGAGGGCCTCGGCGAGAGCTGCGGCCAATTGCCCCGGCTCCTCGACCCGAATGCCGTGACAGCCGAGCGCCTTGGCCGCCTGCGCGTAGTTGGTTTCAGCAAGGTCGGACGCATGATATGAATCGGGGCCGTAGACGAGATGCTGCAGCGCCTTAACGTAACCGGATGCCGCATTGTTGACGACGATGATTGTGAAGCTTAGCCGCATTCTGCGTGCGGTCTCAAGCTCGCCGAGCATCATGTTGAAGCCGCCGTCGCCGGTGAGGCTCAACACCGCGCGCCCCTGTGCAGCCAAGGCCACCCCCATCGCTCCCGGTAAACCGTAACCGATGGAGGCAAAGCCGCGGTCCGGAACAAAGCTGCGCCCCGGTTGCTTGGTGTCGAATAAGAGGCCGCCCCAATGAGCAGCAAAGCCGCCATCTGCAACAAGAAAGCCATTCGCGGGCAAGGCATGATTGATCTCGGTCATGAGACGCGCCATGCTGATCGGCGTCTCGTCCGAGTTGAGACGTTCCGACGTCTCGAAGCGCCACTTGGCCATACGTTTGGCAACGTCGTTCGCATAGCCGGATTGCCGGGCCTTGATCTCGGTCGAGCGCTCAGCAAGTGCCGCCTGAAGATCTTGCAGACCGAGCAGGGCATCACCCCAAAGCGTCAGAGCCGGCTCGATGGTTCGACCAAACTCTTCTGGCACAATTTCCAAATGGATCAGATTTTTTCCCGATCCAGGAACAGTATATCGCTTGGTCGCGATTTCCCCGAGTTTGCAGCCGATCACGAGGACGAGATCGGCAGCTTCGATCAGTGAATTTGCAATCCGATCATAGCGGCCGAACAGCCCAGCGCTCAACGGATCCGTACAGGGGATCGCGCCTTTGCCTGTCAGGGTGTGGGCGACCGGCATATTGATGCTGTGGGCGAATGCCGTCAGCGCATCTGCAGCGCCGCTGATATGGATCCCGCCACCGGCGAGCAGGATCGGGCGTTCGGCTTCCGCAATCATCTGAGCCGCTTGCTCGACGGCCCTTCCATTAGGACGGCAGCGAAGGGCGGGCACCTCCTGATGCGAGGGATTGGCAGTAAAGTCGCTTTCGTCGAAGCCGTAGGTCGCATGGCAGATGTCTTCCGGGACATCGACGACGACAGGCCCAGGACGGCCGGTCGTCGCTATCGCAAAGGCGCGGCGCATCAGTTCAGGAATACGATGGATCGCCTCGACCCGGATCAGCTCCTTGCAGGCAGGGCGCAGAATCTCAATTTGGCGACTCTCCTGAGTCATATTCTTCCAGGAGTGGTCCCGATGCGTATCGCCCACCAGCACGACCAAGGGTGTCCCGGCATTCAAGGCTTCAACTAAACCGGTGACGAGATTGGTTGCACCTGGTCCGAGCGTCGCGTCGACAAGACCGACACGGCCGGACGCCTTTGCATAAGCATCGGCGGCAAAGACACCGGCGCGCTCGTCATTGATCAAGTAATGCTGCAGCTCGAGCCGGCGCGCCGCATCGTAGAATGGCAGCAGCTGAAAACCGCCCATTCCGAACATCGGTCCGCCGTCAAAGGCTTTGATCATTCGGGCGATGGCTTCGCCGCCGGATATTTCGTTGGTGCTCATCAAATACTCCAATGGCAAAGGACAAATCTGGATAGGGCCGGTTGCCGCCACGCCGTCATTATTCGGCAGCCATTCGGGCAGGCTGCAGCATGTCGGCGATGGCTTGCGCCTCATCCTTCAAGAGCTGCACGAGTTCCGGAATGCGCTCAGGCCCCATACGGTCCTTGATCGCCGCAAGACTGAGCGAGGCGATCAACTGCCCCCGATTATCAAGGATCGGAACTCCGATCGCGCTCATCCCTGAAACGATACGTCCCTCGTTAAGGGCGTAACCGGCCTTTCGGGTCCGCTCGACGAGGTGCCAGAGCTCACCGGGGGTGAAACGCTGAAAGTCCGCCAACCAGGCATCATTCCGTTTAATGATATCTTTTACGTTCGAATCTGGATTGAAGGCGAGGAGTGCCAAGCTTCCAGCCCCGACGCCGAGCGGCCGGCGGTCCCCGACGTCGAGTGTCAGCGTACGGATGGGGAACGAACCGACCTCGCGGGCCACACAAATTGCCGCCGTCCCCTCGCGAACCGAGGCGAAGACAGTGTCACAGCTGCGCTGCGCTATTCGCACCAGCGAAAGGCGCGCGGCGCCTGCCACGTCCTGTTCGAGCGCTGAGCGCCCCAGCGCCGCCGCCGCGAATCCAAGCCGGTAGTTTCGCGTGCCTATATCCTGAAAGAGCAGCCCCGATTCAACCAGCGCCCCGAGGATCCTGTGCGCCGTGGTTTTACGAAGTTGCGTGGCCGCGCAGAGCTCGGAAAGCGATACGCCGTGGGCATCGGCGCGCGACAAGAGCCGAAGGATCCAAACAACCCGGTCTACCGTTTTGACGGATGCGTCTTGTTTGACAGAAGCGTCTTGCAACCCCCGCCCTCCCTTCGGACATATTTTTGCTCGGATCTTGTTCCGATTTATGTCATGAATGTTTCACATATTCGGAACGCTGTCTACAAGTTTCTTTGAACCGCCCCCTTTTGGCCTCGCTGTCGGGAAAATCCGCCATATGCCTCCACGTCTCGCCGCATCGATCACGAACCTTTCTCCCGAAGTGAAGGGGGCTGTCCTGATTACCGGGTCGCATGGGGGGCGCTATCCCGGCGTTCTTGCCGCGACTGCCGGCGTACGGGCGGCAATCTTTAACGACGCCGGGATTGGAATGGATGGCGCTGGCATTGCGGCGCTCCGCGATCTGGAATGTTTGGGAATTGCCGCCGCAACAGCATCCTACCTCAGTTGCAGGATCGGCGATGCGGAAGACATGGCGTTACGAGGCCGCATCAGTCATGCGAATGCGGTTGCACAGGCCTGCGGCGTTCTGGTGGAGCAATCTTGCGCCGAGGCCGCAGGGCGGCTCGAACAAGCGCCGTTGATCGATATTCGCTGCAACCCCGTCCACGAATTACGATCGGAGTTTGAACTGCCGGGGCAGCGACGGCGCATCGTCTTGATCGACTCCGCGTCACTCGTGAACAAGACCAATGATATTGGCGCTATCGTGGTGACGGGCTCACATGGCGGGCTCGTCGGCGGCGATCCCGCCAAAGCAATTCAAGTTGCCGCCTATGCAGCCATTTTCAATGACGCCGGCGGCGGAATCGATGGCGCCGGCAGGACCCGGCTAGCCCCATTGGACGATCGAGGTATCGCGGGGTTTACGGTGACTGCCTCTTCGGCACGGATCGGCGAGGCACGCTCAACTCTGGTTGACGGTATTGTTTCGGCGGTCAATCGGATCGCACGGGACAGAGGCGCCGTTGTCGGAGAAACGGCGCGCGAAGTTATCGAGCGATGGGCACGGAGAGAGCCCTCGCCAGCTCCCTAACTGGAGCCCACCCCAGGGTCTACGCTGGATCCGGTAGCGGGAAGGGAGGCAGTCGTCCAGTTTGCGATCGACTTCCTCGTTGAGCCGGCTCACTTGGCTCTTGGAGATGCCACTCATGCCCATCGCCTGCACGAGGTCGTCCACCGAACGGGTCGAAACGCCCTGTACATAGGCTTCCTGCACCACGGCGGTGAGCGCCTTCTCGGCCATGCGGCGTGGCTCCAGGAAGCCGGGGAAGTACGAGCCCTTGCGCAGCTTGGGGATGCGAAGCTCGACCGTGCCGGCGCGGGTCTCCCAGACCCGGTCGCGGTAGCCGTTGCGCTGCGCCAGACGCTCTGGATTCTTCTCGCCGTAGGCTGCCCCGGCCTGGCTTTCGACCTCCAACTCCATCAGCCGCTGGGCGGCAAAGCCGATCATCTCGCGCAACAGATCGGCATCAGGGGTCTCTCCACGAGCGTGCGCAGGTTCATCATGTCGTCGGTCATCGGTTGTTCCTCGGTTGCGTTGGCGTGTCGCAACCCGGTCCTACCGGAGAACTGGCGGTGACCACCGCAAAGCCGCCCGCCCGCTACGGCGCTATTGGGAGCGCGTGTCCGGGCGGCTTTGCTCTACCGAGCTACACCACCACCGGGGACACGACCCGGGGTCCCGGGGTGGCGTCAAGCGTGAGGGACAAGAAAGCGAAAGGCTATTCGAGGACCTTTTCGATGTCGTCGAAATCGCAAGCCCAATGTTCGAAACGAAAGCCCGGCTGTTAGATTAGCAGTCCCCGGCCCCCCCTAGCGACCACCGGCAATTGCTATGCCGAGGCCGGCATCGACCAATCTCGGCCCTTCGTTGTGCGCGGCGCGATGAACAGCGCAAGGGCGGAAACAAGCTAGTGTCCTGAACCAGAAGTCCGCAACATCGCGTTGTGTCCTGCCGGGGCATTGTATCGGCAGAAGCGCTCGATGGAAGCAAGGATATCATCGGCGGACTTGGTCCACCGGAACGGCTTGGGATCGGCGTTGTGCCGGTCGATGAACGAGGTGATGTCCGCCCTGAGGGCGGCGACACTGCGATAGACGCCGCGCCTGATCTTCTTATCGGTGAGGAGCGCGAAGAAGCGCTCGACCTGATTGAGCCATGACGAACTGGTCGGGGTCAGGTGCACATGCCAACGCGGCCTTTTAGCCAGCCATCGCCGGATCAGCGGGGTCTTGTGCGTGGCGTAGTTATCCATGACGAGATGGACGTCGAGTTCGTGCGGCACGGCGGCCTCGATCTCGTCGAGGAACTTGCGGAATTCGGCGGCACGGTGCCGTCCGTAGCACTTGCCGATGACCCGTCCGGTCGCAATGTCGAGGGCGGCGAACAGCGATGTGGTGCCGTGCCTTTTGTAGTCATGGCTCCTTCGGGCCGGCTGGCCGGGACGCATCGGCAACATCGGCTGGCTGCGGTCCAGCGCCTGGATTTGGGACTTTTCGTCCACACACAGAACGATGGCGTGCTCCGGCGGCGACACGTAAAGGCCGACGACGTCGCGCACCTTGGCCACGAAGTTTGGATCGGTCGAGAGCTTGAACGTCTCCAGCCGGTGCGGCTGAAGCCCGAAGGCCCGCCAGATGCGTTGCACCGTCGACACCGATAGGCCGCTGGCCTTCGCCATGCCGCGAGAACTCCAATGGGTGGCGTTTTCGGGGCAGCTTTCCAGCGTCCGCACGATCACGGCTTCGACACGGCCATCGTCAATCGTGCGCGGCGCCCCCGAGCGCGGCTCGTCGTGCAGCCCGGCCACGCGCCGCTCCACAAAACGCCGCCGCCACTTGCCCACGGTCTGCCGGTCCAGGCCCAGCTTGGCCGCCACTTCCTTGTTCTGACCGCCTTCCGCGCAGGTCAGCACGATCCGGGCTCTCACGGCCAGCGCCTGCGCCGTCTTTCGCCGCATCGTCAGCGACTGCAGTTCGGCACGCTCATCATCGCTCAATATCAGGGGCACAAGTTGCCGAGCCGCCATCAGATCCTCCGTCGCTGTTGCAGCCGTCACCTCTGGCACAGCGACGCGAATCTATTGCGAATCTACGATTGCGAACTTGTGACTCGGGACACTAGAACGCCTTGACGGCGAACGGCGCAAGGTGCATTCACCTACGCCACAACTACACCATTTGGGAGGGAGAACATGCAACTTATTGCATGTCGAAGATATTGCGACGAGGCGCACCTATGACGGACCTCGCCCATCAAGCATTCACGTTCGACATGGCGTTGAAGCTGTCGCAGGGGCATATCTTGCACGACGAAGAGCGCGGCGCCTTCATCTTCCCCGGCAACAACACCGTGACCAAAGATCGAGGCCGACTGAGCTGCACATGTGGGGACTTCTTGAACCCCATCGTATGCCGGCACATCGCAGCCGTCGCGATCAAGTTCGATATGAACGGTGCGGGTGAGGCGGCCAATCTCGCGAAGGTTCACTTGGATGCGCTTCAGCAAAGGCTAGGCGCGTTCTGGCGAGCGGTGCCGTGCTGATCTGAGAAGCTGAAAGAGCAAAGTCCTGGCACGATCAGCTTTGCGCCGGCGCGAACGGGAAGAGGTAGGAAGCCGATTGTGCCGGTTACGAACTCCCGGACCAATGGACCTGCAAGACGGTGACCTGTTTGGTCGTGCGTCGGGAACCGCCGCCGTCGACAAAAGGCGCGGCGTGAGGGGGACGATGACAAGGTCGAAGGTGGCTGCCATCCGGCCGAGAGCTATGTTATGCTTCTCGGCGCGTCGGCAGTTCTACGTGGCGGCCATGCCCGACATCGATAAAGCAGCAGCATCTTTACCCAATTGTGGGCGCTGTTACGTAAGCAGCGAGCTGATTATTACCGAGATGTTCGACCCGCGCACTTGCGGAACAGTGACAATGTTCCGTTGCAGAAGGTGCGGGTATGTGACGTGGGACGATCGCCCCGGCCCAAGCCGTAATCCCAATGCATCTACGTAGGACCATACAGGGACGGACGAAAATCACGCCGCAGCAGCTTGAGAACTTCGCAACGCAGATTGCGCGCCCGGATTTCGATATCGACGCCCATGATGGCATCGAGGAAATGATCGGCCACCTCAGCCTGGAGGACTATGATGCTGTGCTGGCGCGCGCCGCCGAAATCGTGCGCAAGCGCGCCGAGAAGCTACGCCGGTCGTGAACGCTCCCTCGGCGCAGAACAGCGCGCAGGCGCGGATCGGCGAAAATTTATGCGTTGCATGGACTTCAGTGCGAGACGACTAAACCGCCTGCTACAGACGGCAGGACTGCCCATTTGATCGAGGCTTCTTAGGCTGGAGCCCCCTTCCCTGTCATCTACGTGACTGGTGCGCCCGCAGAGGACTGGGTGTCACTGGGCGTTCCGAACAGTATCCTGATATCGAAGCCCTTTGCGGAGGCACGGTTGGTTACCGCGCTTGCAAATCTCCTCAACATCGGAAAGTAGCCGACCGCTTAAGACGGCGCCTCTCTCGTTTCGCCAATGTTGGGGGCGACGCTGCGCACTGCGCTTCGCGATCGCTTCGCCAGCCGCATCGACGTCCTTTGCGTCAACACCGGCGCTAAGGACGATCGGTGCTATTAGCCTAGCCCGGCCAAGCAATGGTTAGCAAGCGTCGAGCCTTCCATTGAAGCTTCCACGCGCGCTGCCTTTCGAAAAAGCAACTGTCGGAGGTCCTGGACGGCTATCGGCCGGCTGAAGAGATAGCCCTGCATTTCGTTACAACCCGATGCCTTGGCGATTTCTCGCTGCTGCTCCGTTTCGATGCCTTCCGCTGTCGTGGT
>NZ_JBQTHN010000079.1:0-14093 GCF_052389815.1 Bradyrhizobium sp.
CTGGACGGTCATCCCCAGAAGGATGGCAAGTACTGCCAGCCGCTTCCCCTGTCCCTTCAACAACATTGTGGCCCCCGTTTTTCTTGTTGGGACCACGTTTCACACAAAGGATTTGCATCGCCGCTAAGCCGGCCAAGTAGATTTGACGCGAATGCAAGTAAAAGACGCGGCGAATTCAAACTATACTTGAATCGAATTCGACTAAAATTCGAGACAACTGCAATTGATTCAAATTTTACGAGTTAACCGGCGATGCACTGGGTCTGCTGCGGAATTTCGAGCAAGAAGGTGCGCGTTAACCCCAGGGTTGCGGAAGCCGGAAAGCAAAAGGCGGTATCCGGACGCCGCGGATACCGCCTTTTGGCCTGAATGCGACGTGTTTTGCGCGGAACGCGCTTTACCGCATGGTAACGCTCTCTTCGAGAGTCTCCGGATCCTGCGCGTGGGTGAACTCCAGCGCGAAGCCCTCCTCGAGATAGCGCACCACCCGCGCCGGCACGCAGCCGAGGCGGACCATGGATTTCAGCGGCGGGCGGGTTTCGGCGGCAACCGCCGTTCCCGACAGCGACAGGTCGATGATGCGGCAGCTCATGCGCTGGCCGTCCTCCAGCGTCAGCACCGCAATCGGATTGCGCGGCACGATACGGTCGTGGCGGCGGTCTTCCGGCAAGTTGAGGATGTCGCGGTTGGCGAGCCAGGTCAGCTGGGCGGCGAGCTTGTCGCGCTTCCTGGCGGTGGCGCTCACCGTCATGGCAAAGCCGTTGTCGATGATGCGGGTGATCTTGCCCTCGACCCGGCCGATATGGTCCAGGTACGCGATCACGCGGTCGCCGACATTGCCGATGCCGGGCGCCAGCAGGGCGAGGCCCCCCGGCGACATATTGATGATCTGGCAGGGGAATTCGCGCCGGTCGGGCAGCATGTAGCGGCCGAGCAGATGCACCTTGACGCGCTGGAAGCGTCGCCGCTCCTGCGCCGCCGGCAGGGATGATTTCTTTTGCGCAAACGACATCGTGGCCACCCGACGCCGGATCTCGGCGCCTCGTCGACCCTAAGGCGGATAGGGTTAACGATGTGTTAGCGGCGGTTGTGTCGGTTCATCTTTGCCTGAACGCCCCTCGTGTCCCGGACGCGATGCAGCTTCGGATGGGTTGACCGGCAGCGAAACCCACCATGCCTCCGCGATAAGGTGATGGGTTTCGCAAGGGGCTCAACCCATCTACGAACTCACGCTTCCCGCGTCACCGCGGTGAGATTCATCGTCAGCAGCACGTCCGGCTTCGGCAGGTCGTGCACGGCAAACGCGGTGCGTGCCGGGCGGTGCTCGCCCATGACATCGACATAGGCGGCGTTCATCGCCTCGAAATCCTTCATGTCGCGCAGGAACACGTTGACGTGGACGACGTGGTCGAGATCGGAGCCGACGGCCTCCAGCATGACCTTGAACGACTCCAGGATGCGCAGCGTCTGCGACCTGATGTCGGGGCCGGCCAGTTGTCCGGTGGCGGGATCGAAGCCCGCGGTTCCGCCGATCGTGATGTGCTGGCCGACCTTGGCGATGTGGCTGTAGGGGCCGATTGGCTTGGGCGTGTTCGGCGGCGTCAGCGTTTCCACGCGGGTATTCATCGGCAGGCCTCTTTTGGTTGTGTCATTTTCGCTTGCGTAAAGCGCGGGCGGGTTTTCTGTCAAACCGGCGCGGGGAACGCTGCCCATTCGCAGTGCAATGGCCGCTCTGCGCATGGGAAGCATGCCGATTGCACCGAGCGCGGAGGCTGTTCGAGTCCGACTTCAGCGTGTAGGCTTAGAACCAATCAAAACAAAGGGTTCGCGCATGATCCCGAAAAGTGGGAACCGGTTTTCGGATCAGATCATGTGCAAACAAAATGGGGAGGCCTTCTAGTTCTATGGCTGATATCCGATATCTTGCGCCCGCATCGCTCGATGAAGCGATTGGGGCATTTGCGGCCGCAGGCAGTGCGGCGCGCATTCTCGCAGGCGGCACCGATCTCCTGGTGCAAATGCGTTCCGGCATGGTCAGGCCGGGCGTGATTGTCGACGTCAAGAAGATCGCCGAGATGACGGCCATCGAGGAAACCGCCGACGGCGGCTTCCGCATCGGTGCTGCGGCGTCAGGCATGGCGCTGGCCGAGCATCCGCGCTTCGGCAAGGTGTGGCCCGGCGTGCTGGAAGGCATCAACCTGATCGGCTCCAAGCAGGTGCAGGGCCGCGCCTCGGCAGGCGGCAATCTCATGAACGGCTCGCCGGCCGGCGACAGCGTGCCCGCGATGATCGCCGCCGGCGCCATCGTCACCGTGCAGGGCCCGAACGGCCGCCGCGAGATGAAGGTGGAGGAGGTGCCTGCGGGCCCCGGCCGCACCAATCTGAAGCCCGGCGAGATCCTGGTCAGCTTCAAGCTGCCGCTGCGCCCTGCGGGTTCGAGCGATGCGTATTTGCGCATGATCCCGCGCACCGAGATGGATATCGCCGTCGTCGGCCTCGGTGTCAGCCTCACCATCAAGGACGGCGTCTGCACCGCCGCCCGCGTTGGCCTCGGCGCGGTCGCGCCGACCGCGCTGCTGGTCGAGCCCGCCGGGAAAGCGCTGATCGGCTCGAAGCTCGACGATGCCGCGCTGGAGAAAGCGGCCGAGGCCTGCCGCGCCGCCTGCCGTCCGATCGACGACAAGCGCGGCACCATCGCCTACCGCATCAAGACCGCGGGCGTGCTGCTCAAGCGCACGGCCGCCATCGCCGCCAAACGCGCGACGGAGAAGTAACTTCATGGCCAAGATTCACGTCACCACATCAATCAACGGCGAGCCGATGGAATATCTGTGCGAGCCTGACGACACCATGCTCGACGCGCTGCGCGGGCCGCTGGGGCTGACCGGCTCCAAGGAGGGCTGCTCCTCCGGCGATTGCGGCGCCTGCAGCATCACCGTGGACGGCCGCCTGGTCTGCTCCTGCCTGATGCTCGCCGCCGAAGCGGAAGGCGCCGAGATCGGGACCATCGAGGGCCTCGCCGACGGCGACAAGCTGCATCCGCTGCAGCAGAAATTCCTCGAGCACGCCGCGCTCCAGTGCGGCATCTGCACATCGGGCATGCTGGTCGCCTCCGATGCGCTGCTGCGTAAAAACCCGAACCCGAGCGAGGAGGAAGTGCGCTTCTGGCTCGCCGGCAATCTCTGCCGCTGCACCGGCTATGACAAGATCGTGCGCGCGGTGCTGGAGACCGCGGCCGAAATGCGCGACGGAATCAGGGAGGCAGCCCAATGAACCTCGTCACCAACAACAAGTGGATCGGCCAGCGCACCATTCGTCCCGACGGCATGGACAAGGTCACCGGCCGCGCCCAGTTCGCCGCCGACACCACCATGCCGGGGATGATCTGGGGCAAGATCCTGCGCAGCCCGCATCCGCATGCGCGCATCAAGTCGATCAATACCGCGAAGGCCGAAGCGCTGCCCGGCGTGAAGGCGGTGGTCACCTCCAGGGACATCATCGACTTCCCGATCGAGAAGGGCGCGGTCATGCTCGGCATCCAGGACATGCGCTGGATGTGCCGCAACGTCATGGCGCGCGACAAGGCGCTGTTCCCCGGCCACCCCGTCGCGGCCGTTGCCGCCACCACGGAGGCGATCGCGGCGGAAGCCTGCAAGCTGATCGAGGTCGACTACGAGGTGCTGCCCTGGTCGATCGAGATCGAGGACGCCATCAAGCCCGACGCGCCTGTTCTGCACGAGTTCAACAAGTGGGAGGGCAAACCCTCCAACATCATGGGCCGCCTCGAGCACAAGAAGGGCGACATCGCAGACGGCTTCAAGCAGGCCGACGTGGTCATCGAACGCACCTTCACCACGCGCCCGGTGCACCAGGGCTATATCGAGCCGCACGCCTGCCTGATCTCGGTTGCGCCCGACGGCAAGACCACGATCTGGAGCTCCAGCCAGGGCCAGTTCATGGTCCGCGCCATGACTTCGATGCTGACGGGCATCCCGCAGAGCGACATCCGCGCCATTCCCGCCGAGATCGGCGGCGGTTTTGGCGGCAAGACCATCGTCTATCTCGAGCCGGTCGCGACGCTGCTGGCGAAGAAATCCGGGCGCCCGGTGAAGATGGTGATGACGCGCGAGGAAGTGAGGCGCGCGACCGGGCCCACCTCGGGCTCGAAGAGCACTGTGAAGATCGGCGCGACCAAAGACGGCCGTATCGTCGCGGCCCACGGCACCTTCTACCTGCAGGCCGGCGCCTTCGCGGGCTCGCCGATCCGCGGCGCGGCCGGTTGCAGCTTCACGCCCTACGACATCCCGAACCTGCTTTCGGAAGGTTTCGACGTCTGCTCCAATCGCTCGAAGGTCGCGGCCTATCGCGCGCCCGGCGCGCCGATCGGCGCCTACGCCGTCGAATGCGTGATGGATGAGGTGGCGGAAGCCCTGAAGATCGACCCGCTCGACTTCCGCCTGAAGAACGGCGCCAAAGAAGGCACCAAGGCCGCGCACGGCCCGACCCTTCCGCGCATCGGCTATATCGAGACGGTGGAAGCGGCCAAGGCATCGGCGCACTACAAGGCGCCGCTCGGCGACGGCCACGGCAAGCCGCGGGGCAGGGGCGTGGCGTCCGGCTTCTGGTTCAACGCCGGCGGCGAATCCTCCGCGCAGGTCAACGTCACCGAGGACGGCAACGTCGTCGTCACCACCGGCCATCCCGATATCGGCGGCTCGCGCGCCGCCATCGCCAACATCTGCGCCGAGCTGCTCGGCATCGACTACCGCCGCGTCTCCGTCATCATCGGCGACACCCAGACCGTCGGCTTCTCCAACCTGACCGGCGGCAGCCGCGTGCTGTTCGCTTCCGCCATGGTGGTGACGCAGTCGACGGAAAAGGTGATCCAGACCCTGCGCGAGCGCGCGGCAAAAATCTGGAACATCGATCCGGAGGCGGTGAAGTGGGAGCAGGGTGCGGCGCATCCGGCCAGCCCCAACGCCGGCCAGTTCGAGCCGCTGACGCTGGTCGAGCTCGCCGAGAAGGCGCCCACTCAGGGCGGCCCGATCGGCGCCGGCGTACAGCTCAACACCGCGGGCGCCGACGGCGGCTTCGGCACGCATATCTGCGACGTCGAGGTCGACACCGAACTCGGCATCGTGCGCGTGCTCCGCTACACCGCGGTTCAGGACGTCGGCCGCGCCATCCATCCCGGCTATGTCGAGGGCCAGTTGCAGGGCGGCGTCGCGCAGGGCATCGGCTGGGCGCTGAACGAGGAGTACATCTACAACAAGGACGGCAAGGTCGATAACCCCGGCTTCCTCGACTATCGCATGCCCGTCTGCTCCGACCTGCCGATGCTGGATTGCATCATGGTCGAGGTGCCGAACCCGAAACACCCACAGGGCGTCAAGGGCGTCGGCGAGGTGCCGCTGGTGCCCGTGATGGCCGCGGTGGCGAGTGCCATCTACAACGCACTCGGCATCCGCTTCTACAGCCTGCCGATGTCGCCGCCAAAGGTGAGCGCGGCGCTCGACGCGGGGATGAAGCAGGCCGCGGAATGAAATACGTAGGGCGGATTAGCCGCAAGGCGTAATCCGCCGTCTTTCCGCAGATGCAGTTGCGGCGGGTTACGCTTGCGCTAAGCCGCCCTGCGGTCTCATTTCAGAACACCAACTCCCGGTGAATGCATCCGGCGTTCTCGGCGACCACCTCGATCGCGAGCGCAGGCCGCACCGCCGTTTCGAGGCAGCGCAGGTCCGCCGCAAGGTGCTTGGCGAAGGCGACGGCCTCCGAGGGAGCCGCGAACTCGCGGCCCAGTTCGTCCTGGATTTTCAGCTTGTCGTGCGTGTTGAAGAAGAAGCGCATGGAACCTCCGCAAGCGTCACTCGGCAATATATGTGCGGGCGGTGGCCTTGCCTTGATCCTCGTCAAACGCAGCGTCGGCCTGCGCTCGCGTTTCATTGGCTGCCGCCACTCCTGCTTGGTTCCCGTGGGAACAGTGTCCGGCGGGTTACGCTGGCGCAATCTAACAAGCTACCATGGCTAGTCGTTGGTATGGCGCGGATACACCAAGGGTCTGTCAAGATATTCTGAAAAAAATAATTCTATTTACAAGAATTACGATTTGCGGTATCTCGCCGCCCAGCCCGTGCCACCGTGAGGGACGTTTCGCGATCGTCACGAAACGTGGTGCGGGTTGCGATGGGCCGCTTGCTGCGTCAGGTGCTTGCACCGGGCGAAACGCGGCGGCGGACGGCGAAGTCGTGTGGTCCTGGCGCCGCGACCCTGGCGCTACGTCGGCGGAATTCTCTTTCGCCGGCTACGGGGGCAAGAAAGGCCGCTCCCCGGGGAGATCACGTATAAGCCTTAGAACCATTGCGCAGGGGAAGCCGGGATGCCTCGGCTGTACCTGTCAAATCCGTGTGCGTTCTTCCACTACCGTTGCACACGGTGCTGCGGGCGCAGCCAGCGCCCGGCTTTCCCTGCGCCCTCTTTCCGAGGAGGGAGCAAACGAGATGGCAAGACCCGGGCGAATCGCGCCGCGGGAACGAGAACACATGTGTCCCCGTCATTGCGCGCGAAGCCTGTCATCGGGCGGGCTTCGCGCCGACCCGTTGGCTCCTCGCAATAACGCCTTCGGCTGTCATCGCCCGCGGAGGCGGGCGATCCAGTATTCCAGAGATGCTCATGATCGACACGAAAGGCCGCGGCGTACTGGATACCCGCATGCGCGGGGTATGACGTCGTTGCGCGAGGCGGAGGTCGCCATTTCGCCCCGGAATGTCGCCGGAGGGCCTCCCCGTTAACCCTTTGCTAACCATACACCGGGCAAAAATTGCCGGGTGAAGTCGAGTGTCGTCGGACGCGTTGAATACGGGAGGATATCCCCGTGGACGCTGCAGCGGTGCCTCACTTTCGAAACGGCGGCCCCACGGCCGCCGCGCAGACGTTTGGCGCGCGCGGGCGGCACGCGCGGGGGGGCGCAGCTACCATGGTCGATGTGACGGCGGGTCAGGGCACGGCGGCAAGCGGCGGGTTTCCCAGCCTCAGCGAAATCGGCACCATCCTGCGACGCGGCGACATCGCGCTGGCGCTCGGCATCCTCACCATCCTGGTGGTGCTGATCCTGCCGCTGCCGCCGATCGTGCTGGACCTGTTCCTGGCGATCTCGATCACACTGTCGATCCTGATCCTGATGACCTCGCTGTTCATCCAGGCGCCGCTGGAATTCTCCGCCTTCCCGACCATCCTCCTGATCTCCACCATGCTGCGGTTGTCGCTCAACCTGGCCTCGACCCGGTTGATCCTGTCCCACGGTCACGAGGGCACGGCAGCTGCCGGCCACGTCATCGAAGCGTTCGGCAACTTCGTGATGGGCGGCAATTTCGTCATCGGCATCATCGTCTTTGCCATCCTCGTCATCGTCAACTTCGTCGTCATCACCAAGGGTTCGGGCCGCATCGCCGAAGTCGCGGCGCGCTTCCACCTGGACGCCATGCCCGGCAAGCAGATGGCGATCGACGCCGACCTCTCCGCCGGCCTGATCGACGAGAAGACCGCCAAGGAGCGCCGCAAGGCGCTGGAGGACGAAAGCGGCTTTTTCGGCGCCATGGACGGCGCCTCGAAATTCGTGCGCGGCGACGCGGTCGCAGGGCTCCTCGTCGTCTTCATCAACATCATCGGCGGCATCATCATCGGCGTCGCGCAGCAGGGCATGGGCTTCGGCGATGCGGCGCGCATGTACACGATCCTGACCGTCGGCGACGGCCTCGTCACGCAGGTGCCGGCGCTGATCGTCTCGACCGCCGCAGGCTTGCTGGTCTCAAAGGCGGGCGTGTCCGGCGCGGCCGACAAGGCGCTGATGAAGCAGCTCTCCGGCTATCCACAAGCGCTCGGCATGTCCGCCGGCGTCATGATCGTGCTGTCGCTGCTCCCCGGCATTCCGATGCTCCCGTTCCTGGCGCTCGGCGGCGGCGCCGCCGCGCTGGCGCTGACCGCGCGCAAGCATCAGCGCGCCGAGAAGGCGGCAGCCGCTGCGGCTGCGGCGGCCCCGGAGCTTGCCGCTGCCGCGGGCGCTGCTGGTGCGGAAGAGCCGATCTCCACGGCGCTGAAGATCGACGACCTCAAGATCGAGCTCGGCTATGCGCTGCTGCCGCTGGTCAACGGTCCCGACGGCACCGACCGCCTGACCGAGCAGATCAAGGCGCTGCGCCGCTCGCTTGCCATCGAGATGGGCTTCGTGATGCCGGCGGTGCGCATCCTCGACAACGTCCAGCTCGAGGCCAACACCTACATCATCAAGATCAAGGAAGTGGACGCCGGCACAGGCAAGATCTGGCCGAACCAGTTCATGGTGATGGACCCCGCCGGCAACCAGGTGCAGGTGCCGGGCATCCACACCGTGGAGCCGACCTTCGGCTTGCCCGCCACCTGGGTCGACGCCGCGCTGAAGGAAGAGGCTTCGCTGAAGGGCTACACGGTGGTGGACGCCGCGACCGTGCTGTCGACCCACCTCACCGAATTGCTCAAGGCCAACATGAGCGACCTGCTCTCCTATGGCGAGGTGCAGAAGCTGCTCAAGGACCTGCCGAAGGAACAGGGCGAGCTGGTCAAGGACATCGTGCCGAGCCAGGTCACGGTGTCCGGCATCCAGCGCGTTCTCCAGTTGTTGCTGGCCGAGCGCATCTCGATCCGCGATCTCTCGACCATCCTCGAAGGCATCGCCGATGCGCTCGCCTTCTCGCGCAATCCCGCGACCATGGTCGAGCATGTCCGCGCGCGGCTGGCGCGGCAGATCTGCGCGCAGAACACCTCTTTCAACGGTTACCTGCCGCTGATCGCGCTGTCGGCGCGCTGGGAGCAGGCGTTCGCCGAGTCGATCGTGGGCCAGGGCGAAGAGCGCAGCCTCGCCATGCAGCCCTCCAAGCTCACGGAGTTCATGACCGGCGTGCGCATCGCCTTCGAGAACGCCGCGCGCGAGGGCGAGGCGCCGGTGCTGGTGACCTCCGCGGCGATCCGTCCCTTCGTGCGCTCGCTGGTGGAGCGCTTCCGCTCGCAGACCACGGTGCTGTCGCAGGCCGAAATCCATCCGCGCGCGCGGCTGAAGACGGTCGGCAGCGTATGAGCGCTTCTAAGGTTCATTCGCAAAGATCATGCGCATCGTAGAATCGTTCTACGCGGCGCGTGAGCCATTGCGGACGCGGCGAAGCGGCGCTAGTGAGACGCCATGCTTGCTCCGGTTGCCGATCGCTTCTCGCTCGTTCAACTCCTGCGCTTCTTCCCTCTCCCGCTGCTGCAACCCATTCTCAGTCTCATCGGCACGCAGGTCGCCCGCAAGCAGCCCGACATCTTCCTTCGCCTCGGGCCGCACGCGCAGAAGACCTTCATCATCGATCCGACCGATCTTCCTTTCGTGCTCGTGTTGCGGCCGCGCCCGGAAGCGCCGGCGCTCGGTGCCTGCCGCCGTTTCGAGGCACCGCCGTCGCACGCGCGCATCGCCGGCACCTTTCTCAACCTGTTTCGGCTGATCGACGGCTCGCTCGATGGCGATGCCCTGTTCTTCTCGCGCGATCTGCGCGTCACCGGCGACACCGAGGCCGTGGTCGCGCTGCGCAATGCGCTCGACGATATCGACGGCGGCCTGGTGCAGGCCGTCACCGGCTGCTTCGGTCCGCTTTCCCCGATCGCCGCGATGACGGTTTCCCATTTCCGCTCCCTCGGCGGCAGGAGCAGCCATGAACGATGACATCGTCCCCCGACGGCCCGAGCTGGTCTGCCCGGCGGGCACGCCGGCGAGCCTGCGTACCGCCGTCGATGCCGGCGCCGACGCCGTCTATTGCGGCCTGCAGAACGCGACCAATGCACGTAACTTCCCGGGACTGAACTTCTCGCCCGGCGAACTGCAGAAATCGGTCGAGTACGCCCATGCGCGCGGCGCCAAGGTGCTGCTCGCCGTCAACACCTTCCCGCCGGCCGGCAAGTTCGGCCTCTGGAAGGAGGCGATCGAGGTCGCCGCATCTTCCGCGGTGGACGCCATGATCGTCGCCGACATGGGGGTTGCGGCCTACGCCTCGCGAAACTTCCCGCAGTTGCGGCTGCATTTGTCGGTACAGGCCGGCGCCTCCTCGCCGGAGGCGATCCGCTTCCATTGCGAGGAATTTTCCATCAAGCGCGTGGTGCTGCCGCGCATCCTCACGGTGGCGGAGATCGCCGCCATCCACCGCCAGATTCCCTGCGAGATCGAGGCCTTCGTGTTCGGCAACATCGGCATGATGGCCGAAGGCCGCTGCAGCCTCACCAACTACGTGACGGGGATTTCCACCAACATGGACGGCGTCTGCTCGCCGGCCGCCGACGTCCGCTTCGAGGAGGAAGCCGACGGGGCGCTGACCAGCCGGCTCGGCGCGTTCGTGATCGACCGCTACGCCTGCGGCGAGAGCGGCGGCTATCCGACCATCTGCAAGGGCCGCTATTCCTGCTCGGCACACGCGGAGCCCTATTACGCCTTCGAGGAGCCGCGCTCGCTCAATTTGTCGGGGCTGCTGCCCGAACTGATGCGCGCCGGCGTCACTGCGCTGAAGATCGAGGGCCGCCAGCGCAGCCGCGCCTATGTCAAGGAAGTGGTGGGCGCGTTCCGCCGCGCCGTCGATGAGATCATGGCCGGCAAGGAAGCATCGCTCGCCAACCTGATCGCGCTGACCGAAGGCCACAAGGAAACGCAGGGCGCCTTCCGCAGCAAGAGCTGGAGATAGCAGGGTCATGGACGAGGCGCGTTTCGAGCTGACGCTCGGCCCAAATCTCTTCAACTGGGCGCCGGAGCAATGGCGCGACTTCTATTTCCGCATCGCCGACGAGGCGCCGGTGGCGACGGTCTATCTCGGCGAGACCATCTGCTCCAAGCGCGCGCCGCTGTTCGACGAGCATTATGAGGCGGTCGCCGGGCGGCTTCGCGCGGCGGGAAAGACGGTGGTGCACTCGACGCTCGGCGAGACGGCATCGCAGGTCGACCGCCGGCTGGTCAGCGATGTCTGCCAGCGCGTCAGCGACCTCGTGGAAGCCAATGACTCTTCGGCAGCCTGGCATTTGCGCGGGCGGCCGCATTGCATCGGCCCGCTGATGAACGTCTACAACGAGGAGACCCTGCGCTTCCTCGCCGCCAAGGGCGCGCGCAACATCTGCCTGCCGGCCGAGCTGCCGTTCGCGTCCGTCGGCGTGCTTTGCACCGCGGCTACCGCCGAGGGCGTAACGATCGAGGTGCAGGTGTTCGGACGGCAGTCGCTGGCGCTCTCGGCGCGCTGCTATCACGCCCGCGCGCATGGCCGCACCAAGGACACCTGCCGCTTCGTCTGCGAGAACGACGCCGACGGACTTCCGCTGACCACGCTGGACGGCAAGCCGTTTCTGGTCATCAACGGCATCCAGACCCTGAGCTACGAGTACGTGAACCTCGCACAGGAAATCCCCGCGCTGACGGCCGCGGGCGTCCGCCGCTTTCGCCTGTCGCCGCACGGGTGCGACATGGTGCTGGTCGCCTCCAGCTTCCGCGATCTCCTCGACGGCAAGATCGCCCCTTCCGAGGCGCTTGCCCGGCTCGATACGCTGCAACTCGGAGCGCCGTTCTCGAACGGCTTCCTCCACGGCCAGCCCGGCTATCGCTGGACGGTCGACCAGAAGCTGAGCTGAACCGAGCGCGCGCAAATCAGCTGCAAGAGCGGCGAAGCATTTTCGCCACAGGCAACTGGTTTGTCGGGTAACCGGTTCCGTCCGCCGGATCGGCAGATCGACGACAAAAACCTCCATAAGTCATTGTAATAACGTCATAATTAGTCGACGCGCCTTATCGGCGCGGCAACTCCAATCGCGCGTTTTCAAGTCTTATCACCGCCTTGTGATCGCCTCTGGGGAACGCCAAACGCGATTCCTACGTTTTGGAAACGCGAGACGTTGAACCGATCTCTGAGCGGAGCACACCAATCCAACAGAGAAGGAAGGCGGCAGGAGACTTCCATGAACCACTCGATCTACAGCGCAGATCGCACGACCCATCTCAAGATCGTGGTCGTGGCCCTTGTGGCGGGTATCCTGGTCGCCGGGCTCGGCATCTCGACGCGAGTCACAAGCTCGGACGACGGCGTGCAGACCGCGCGCGTGATGAAGGCCGGCAAGCCGGTCGCCGTCACCAGCTCGGGAGCATCGCTCGTCCGCTAACGGAGAAATTCACGGAATTCACGTAGCTCTTTACCAGCCCCCCAAAGTCGCTGCGTGGATGTTAGAAGACCCCAACTACCCCAAGTTGACGACCGGAAAACGCCCGCTCCCCACGGGCGTTTTCCATTTTTGCGGCTTGCGAAAATTCCGGCGTCAGCGCGCAGGCGCCGCCGGCGGCACCGTTTCGATCAGCTTGCCGGCGAACACGACCGGACCGGTCGGCGCGCCCGTGGTCGAGCCGCCCTGCGGCTCGATGCTCACCGCATAGGTCGCCTGGTTGACGATCTCGGCGTCATAGCCCGAAAGTACCGGGCGCGCGGTGAAATCCTCGTTGCCGATCACGCCGAGCGAGCGCGGCCGCTGCAGCTTGTCGGAGACGATCCAGAGCTCGTAGCTCTTGCCGGCATCCGGCTGGGCGCCGACCTTGCGCACGGTGAAATTCCTGGTCGCGGCGTCGACCGTGAGGATGAAGGCCGGCGCGTTTCCATTGCCCTGCAGCAGCGCAACATATTGCGCGGCGGCCGGTGGCGGCGGTGTCTTCACTTCCACCACCTGCGTTCGCGGCTTCGGGCGGATGCTGTCCGGCAGGGCGTCGGGCTGATAGACCTGCAGGCCCACCATCACCAGCAGCGCCGCAGCGATCGCAGACGCAACGCTTGCGACATTGCGCCAGCGCCGGATTCGACCAGTGAGCTGGATGACGTTCGCGCCGGCGGCGACAGCGGGCGGCGGCGGTGCGGCAGTGGGTTGATTGTCGTTGGCTTCCGGCACGATCTCGGGCGGCGCGGCGGGAGCCGTGGGCGGCGGCGCGTCGGGTAGCACCAGCGGCGCCTGCTCGCCGCCATGGCCGATGGCGCGGCGGATGTTGTCCCAGACCAGCGGGCGCGGCTCCACCGAGCCGACCATCTGGTTGAGCACGCCGAGGCGAAATTCCCAGGCCTGCACGATCGCGGCAAATTCGTTGTCGACGGCCATCATGGTCTCGACCTGCGAGCGCTCGTCGGCATCGAGGGTGCCGAGCGCATATTCCGCCGCGAGCGCGATATGGTCTTCGCTATAGGCCATCAGTCACAGTCCAAAGTCCAAACCCCAAACCCCGATGTTCAAGTCCGAAAGTCGAATTCTCCCTAGAGTCCAAGACACTCCCGGATATCCATCATGCTGCGGCGCAGCCACGTCTTCACCGTATTCACCGGCGTCTCGAATTTCGCGGCCAGCTGCTCGCGGCTCCAGCCGTTGTAATACGCAAGGAGCACGAGCTTCTGGCGATCGGGCTCGAGCCGGCCGACGCATTCGAGCAGCCGCTTCAACTCCTCCGTCATCTCCCGCCGCGCCAGCGGGTCGGGAGAGTCGGCCGCCACTTCCATGGCCGAGGGCTCTTCCTCAATGGAAGCTTCGCTCCGCTTGCGCACGACGTCGATGGCGCGGTTGCGGGCGATCGAAGCCATCCAGGTGATCGGCGACGACAGCGCGGGATTGAACTGGCCGGCGCTGTGCCAGATCTTGACGTAAGCCTCCTGGATGACCTCCTCGGCGAGATCCTGTCGCCGCAAGATACGGAGCACCACTCCGAAGAGTTTCGCGCGCGTGGCGGCGTAAAGCCGCTCGAAAGCAGCCTCATCCCCCTTCGCAACCGCCGCAATCAGCCAGACCAGCTCCGCCGGCGTCAGCATTCAAACTCCCCCAATCGCGATCCCCCTCGCCGTCGGACCGGGAGCGCCGCTGTCCCGGTAGCATACCCTGCCCTTTACGGGCCACCAAGCCGCTGGTTTGTGGACTGTCGGTAGCGCGTGATCTGTCGCCTGTTTGTAGCTCGTGAAGTGTCGTGTTTTTGGTGCCCCAGAACAAAGGGGGCACGATGGGCACGGCATCCATTCACGAGGGTGTACGACGGATGCGATTTT
>NZ_JBQTHN010000080.1:0-20370 GCF_052389815.1 Bradyrhizobium sp.
TGTCGTCGAGGATCTTCACCTCGCACGCCGCGATCGGGAAGCCGCAGGACAGGAACAGCTCGGGCGTCCTGGCATCGTGGTCGGCCTTGCGCAGCACGGAAACCGGATAGCATTCGGTCTGCCCGTACAGCTGCGAGAACACCGGGCCGATCCGCTCGATGCCTTCGACCAGCCGGCTCGGCGACATCGCTGACGCTCCGTAGAGCAGGAGCTCCAGCGAGGAGAGATCGGTTTTCGCCAGCGCCGGATGATCGAGCAGCACATAGATCATGGTCGGCACCAGCAGCGTGAAATTGATGCGCTCGCGCTGGATGGTGGAAAGCACCGCTTCGGGATCGAATCCCCTGAGCATGTGCACGGTGCCGCCGCGCATCAGCGTCGGCAACACCTTGGTGCCGGCGACATGGCTGATCGGCGCCACCGTCAGGTAGCTCGGCGTGTCCGGGATCTCGAAATCGGCGAGGATGGCGCTGGCAAAGCCAGAGAGCTGGTGGTGATAGCGCAGCGCGCCCTTGGACTTGCCCGTCGTACCGCCCGTGTAGTTCAGCGTCGCCAGATCGTCCGGCCCGGCGAGACAGCGCGCCGTCGCGCTGCCGGCAGCCTCGATTGCCTGCAACAGATCGGCGCCATAGCCGGCAGGCCCCATCGTGAACACCGTCTTCAGGCCCTTGGCCCGGGCAGCGAGGTCGCCGCCGCGGTCGCGGAAGGCAACTGCATCGACGATCAGCATCTCGGCTTCCGAATCCTCAAGCTGAAACAGCTGGTCGTCGAGCGAGCCCAGCGGATGCAGCCAGGTGATGGCGAGCCGCGACAGCTGGGCGGCGGCGCCCGCGCACCAGGTGTCGGCGCGGTTGGCGGTGAGGAAGGCGACGCGCGTGCCCGGCGCGAAGCCGAGCTTGGCGAATACGCCCTGCATCCGCCCGATCATGTCGGTCGCCGCCCGATAGGTCATCGAGCCGCCCGGCCAGGAGAACGCCGTGCGCGACGGGTAGCGCGCCAGCGCCCGCAAGGTCTGCTCGCCGACGACAGGACATGCGTAGAGCGGATGGCTCATGGGTGTGCTCCCTTACTTCACCGCTGTCATTCCGGGGCACGCGAAGCGTGAACCCGGAATCTCGAGATTCCGGGTTCGGTCCTGCGGACCGCCCCGGAATGACGGTGTTTGTCTTTGGCTTCTCTCATGCCAATGTTTGCCGGCAACGCTAGCAAGGGCCCGATCTTTTGCAAACAGCCGATCCACTCGCGCGCTTCCGCGACCGTCTCGCTCTCCCACTGATCGCCGCCCCGATGTTCCTCGTCTCCGGCGTCGAGCTGGTGGTAGCCGCCTGCCGCAACGGCGTGATCGGCTCGTTTCCGACGGTGAATTGCCGCGGGGCGGAACAACTCGATGCCTGGCTGGGCGAGATCGGCGAGCGCCTGCAACGGCACGCCGACGAGAGCGGCAGGCAGTCTGCACCGATCTGCCCGAACCTGATCGTGCACCGCTCCAACGCGCGGCTGGAAGAAGACGTGAAGATCCTGCTGCGTCACCGGCCCGAGATGGTGATCACCTCCGTCGGCTCGCCCGCGCCGGTGCTCGAGCCACTGCACGACGCCGGCGCGCTGGTGTTTGCCGACGTCGCCAGCATCCGCCACGCCGAGCGCGCGGTCGCCGCCGGAGCCGACGGCCTCGTGCTGCTCACCGCGGGCGCTGGCGGCCAGACCGGCTGGCTCAACCCCTTCGCGTTTGTGCGTGCGGTGCGCGCCTTCTTCGACGGCCCGATCGTGCTCGCCGGCGGCGTCAGTGACGGCCACGCGCTGCGCGCCGCCGAGGCGCTCGGCTGCGATCTCGCCTACATGGGCACCAAGTTCATCGCCACGCGTGAGAGCATGGCGGATGCGAGGTATAAAGAGATGCTGGTCGGCAGCAGCGCCGACGACATCCTGCTGACCACGGCCTTCACGGGATTGCAGACCAACATGCTGCGCCCCTCGATCGAAGCCGCCGGCCTCGATCCCGACAATCTGCCGGCCCGCGGCGCCATCGACATCGGCAAGGACATCGACATCGGCGCCCGCGACGCGCGCCCCAAACGCTGGAAGGACATCTGGAGCGCCGGGCATGCCGTTTCGGGCGTGGATGCGGTGCTGTCGGTGGACAAGCTGGTGGCGCGAACGCGAGAGGAATATCGCGCGGCGGCGGCGCGAATTGTGCTGCCGTAGCCACGTCCTCCACTGTCATCACCCCGCGAAAGCGGGTGATCCAGTACGCCGCGGCTTCTCGGCTCATCAACGACTGTCTCTGGAATACTGGGTCGCCCGGGCGAGCCGGGCGACGACAGCTGTACTAATTCCCCACGAACCACCATTCCTTGTCGTAGCGCTCGAGCCGCGTCGGCGGCTTGTCGGCGAACTCGAAGAACTTTTTGGGGTCGCCGTTCGGCGGCACGCGCAGGAAGCCGGTGAAATAGTGCTTCAGCCCGCGCGACATCGGGAACAGCACATAGACGCCTTCATCGACGTCCTCGATGACGATGTCGCCGCCGGCCGAGACGTGGGCATCGCGGCGGGGCAGCGCGATCATCTGCTTGTTGTAATCGACATTGGGCAACAGCTCGCCGCTCTCGACCCGTGCCACGATCTTCTCGCGGTCGGCGCGGTAGCGCCAGAAATTCTGGCTGAGGTAGATCTGCGAGAGCGGGGCGTATACCAGCGCGAGCAGCGCCGCCACGCAGATGGCAAAGGGAGCCGCGAACCTGGCGCCGTCTTTCCGGACGCGCAGCAACTGCGATGCCGACCAGAGCAGGCACGCGAAGAACAACAGCGCCGTCAGCGGCAGGATTCCCATCAGCACCAGCGCCGACGGAAGATCGCCCATCGACAGTTCGAAGGTCGCAATCGAGAGCGTCACCAGCGAGACGATGACGGCCGCCAGCACGCCCGCGCGCACCGAAGGCGCCGGCGCTTCGGTGGTCGTCTGCGTTCCTGCCATCGCGGGGCGTGTGTCCTGCAATGCGTCCTGCAATTCCCGGCTTAACCCGCCGTTAACCATGTCCGTCCCAACAATAGTCCGGGATGACGGCCCGCCGCCACACTCGGGCCGCCGCTGGATGAGGGATGGATATGGACCTCGAAGCGATTTGGGCAAAGCGGCCTGCCACCATCGAGGAGATCCGCTGGCGGGTGAGCAACGCGCTGGCCCGGCATCCGCTCTGCCGGGACGTGCAGTTCGAGGTCATCTCCATGCCCCGGACCCGCCGCGGCAACTGGACGGTCAGCCTGAAATCGGTGCGTTCGGACGCCCTGTTCGAGGCTCATGAGATCGTCGCCGACATCCAGGAAGCCTACGAGCTGGCCGCTGCGGCCTGATTCGCGCCGATTCCCGGCCGATTCGGCCCCGTTTCCGGAATTTTTTCCTGTTTACCAAATCTTCGGACGGCTCCGTTAAGCCTTAATTCACCCTCACTTTTCGGGAAATTGCGACAGGCGATCGGCGGAAATGGAGACGTTCTTGACCCGGGCCATCACGATTGTCGCGCTGACCTGCATTCTCGTGGTCGGTGCGGCCGCCACCTCCATCCTCGGGCGGGATAGCGTGCCGGCCGCCAGCGCCGACTATGCCGCTCCGTCGGCCAAGCTCCCCGTCGTCTCCAACAAACAGGCCAAGGCCGACAAGCTCGCCGTCGTGGCGCTCGCCACCGCCGCGGTCCAGCCGCAGCAGGCCATTCCGCAATTCCCCGAGCCGCTGCGCCAGGCCTATGCCGCGGCCGCGCCTGCCGATCTCACCGTGCCGAACGTCACCGCGCCGCCGGCGGCTCCGAAGCCGAAGCCGGCCGCCGCCAAGCCGCCCGTTCAGAAGAACTACACGCTGCTCTCCGACGTGCAGATCGCCGGCATCAAGGAACGGCTGAAGCTCTCGCCCGACCAGGAGTCCTACTGGCCCGACGTCGAGAAGGCGCTGCGCGCCATCGCCCGCAAGATGCATTCGACCAAGCAGGCCGATCCCGCCGCCGGCGCTCCCCCGATCGATCCTGACTCCGAGGAAGTCGCGCAGCTCAAATCGGCGGCGATGCCGCTGTTGTTCCAGCTGCGCGAGGACCAGAAGAGGGAAGTCCGCGCGCTCGCCCGCGTCATTGGCCTCGAACGCGTCGCCTCGATGATCTGACGCCAAAAGCCGGGTTCGCTGCGCATGATCCCGAAAAGTGGGAACCGGTTTTCGGACCAGATCACGTGCAAAACAAAATAAGCGTTCCCTTCTTCACTTCGCTCATGTCGCCGGAACATCGTTTTCCGCCGCACGTTGCCGCGTCGGAGGGAGACGAACGATGCGTACAGTCACCGCCTATTTCGCCGGCGTAGGAACCGTAGCCGTGGCGATCGCCGCAGGACTTGGGGGCGGGCTATTGCTCGGCGACATCATGAGCCCGCAGCAGCCGAAACATCAAAGCAGCGAGGTGACGCGGCTGGAGCAGCGCGCCTCGCCGCAGCCGATTCCGGCGACCAACGATGCCGCACAGCCGGTTCCCGACCGAGCGACCGGTCAAGCCGCCAACACTGCGGCCGAGCCGCCGCAGCCGGCGCAACCGCAACAGGCGCAGCCCCAACCACCGCAGCCCTCGCAGCAAACGCAGTCGCCGCAGGTCCAGCAGAATACCCAGGCGCAAGCCACGGCCGTCGCAGCGCCTGCGAACGCAGGCAACGAACAGCGCGCCGCGCCGGAGGATTCCTTCGCCAAGGCGCGTGACGCCGATTTGAAGCGCGAGGCCCGCCGCGCCGAAGACAAGCGCAAATACGAGCGCCGCCAGCAATGGACCGACAAGCGCAAATGGCGCCAGCGTCAGGACGAGGAGATGAGGGAGGTCGAAGCGGGCGTGCGGGAAGACAGCGAGCGCCGGCCGTTCTTCGGCAGGCGCGAGGCGCGCTTCGACCGCGGCGAGCCGCGCCCGATGTTCGGCCCGGAGCCGGGCTTCGGCCGCAGCTTCTCCCCGTTCGATTTCGACTAGATGTGAGCTGCGCGACGCGGCGCTTCGCGGCGACCGCAATGACGCCTTGATCGCGGTCCAGAGGATGGCCTCCGCACAGCGTCGCCGCTTCCACGATTCGATTCACGGGAACCGCTTGAGCGCCAGGCGGTGAATGCAACGAATTGGGGATCGTCTTACGATGCGCAAACTGGCCTTTGGAATTCTCTTCGCAACCCTCGCAACGCCGGCTCTGGCGTTTCCCGCCCGGCCCTTGGTCACGGACCACCAACACGCCTTGCACGATGTGGTCGAGGTCAAGGGCGGCCATGGCCATGGCCACGGCTGGGGCCGCGGTCACGGCCACGGCCGCGCGTTCGGCTGGAGCCGGGGCAGGAAAGTCGGCTGGCGCGGCTATGGCTGCCCGCCCGGCCTGTGGAAGCAGGGGCGCTGCTGATCGCCGGTTGGCGTGAATCGACGAAGGCCGCCCGATCGGGCGGCCTTCGCATTCCCGGTGCGAGCGGCGCCTAGAGCTTCGGTTCTGATTGAATCAGAACCGAAGCTCTGGATTCTTGATTTGACGCGTTTTCTTCACGCGAACCGGGTCCACTTCGCTTGAAAACGCTCTAGCCGCCGCGCGCTTCCACCACCTTGCGGCAGCCGTCCGACAGCTTGGCCTTGTTGGCCTTCAGGCAGGCGTTCATCTGCGGCGGCTTGCCGACATGCTCGGCGCAATATTTCCCGGCATCGCCCCGGCAGGCCATCTGCTCCTGCGGCGACGGCCCGGACTGCGCGGAGGCGGGCAGCAAGGCGCCTGCGGTGAGGATGACCAGGGAAAGCGTGACGGACGCGAGATAGTTCGAGATCTTCATGGGATGCGCCTCTGACGGTGAATGGATGTGCGGCTCGAACGAGCGGGGCGACCATCGTCGCGCCGCGGTTTGCGGTCCATGCCATGTTCATGGCGGGCGCGGCGCCCCCTGAAGTCGCATCCCATCTTCATGGCATGTTTCGGCGCGCGCGCTTGCGCCATCTAGCTCCCACGTCGGCTGCGGCGACCGGGGTCGGTCGCCTGCAAATCGCGACGTGCGAACAACGGGAGAGATTCATGTCAGGAAAATCTGGATGGCTGGTGGCCGGCGCGGCACTCGCGGCGATGTCGCTGGGTGCAGGCCCGGCGCATGCGGTGGTCTACTGCAAGACCGTCGGCGTGCCCAAGGGCTGCGTCGTGCGGCCGACCGCGGCCGTGGTGGTTGCGCCCGCCGCCGCCGTGGTGGCGACGCCGGGCGTCGGCGCGCCCGGTGTCGGCGTCCGCGCCGGCACGCCGATGAATCGCGGCGGCCCCGTCAACCGCGTCGGCGTGCGCTGATCCATTCAAGAAGTCGCGGCGTCGCTGTCGGGAAAGCGGTGAGGCAATTGCAGCCTCACGCGCGTCCCGTCGGCAGCAGAGCTCAGCCCAAGCTCGGCGCCGCAACGCGCGGCGCGGGTCTGCATATTGCGCAAGCCCCGCGCCGCCTTGCTGCCGATGGTGCCCCCGCCATCGGCAGCAAGTTTGGAGCCAGCAAGCTCGAATCCCCTGCCGTCGTCGGCGACGCTGATCTGGCCGCGCGCGATACCGTCCTCGCCGGCGATGGTCTCGATCCGCACCGTGATCCTGCTCGCCCGCGCATGCTTGACCGCATTGGTCAGCGCCTCGTCGAGTATGCGCACGATCTGGATCACGTGCCACGGCCGCAGCTCCGGGTGCACCGGCAGTCCTTCCGCGGATGCGATCTGCCAGTCCAGCGCAATGCCGTGCGGCCGCAGCTGCGCCATCGCGCGCTCGCGCCAGGAGCCGAGCGCCAGCATCAGGTCGCCGCCGATGTCGTCCATGGAATCGATGACGAGGCGCAGGTCCTTCAGCGCCGCGCGGGCCGCTTCCCCGATGCCGGCGCTGCCGTTGCCGCGCTCGCTGAGCGCCACGATGCTGACGAGCTGGCCGCCGAGGCCGTCGTGCAGGTCGCGCATCAGCCGCGCCCGCTCGCGCGCCAGCGCCGCGGCGCGCGCCCGTTCCTCCTCGCGCGCGAAGCTCGCCTTCAGCTTCTCCTCGGCCTCCGCTACCCGCGCCACCAACTTGCCGGCAAAGCCGTCGACCTGGTTGAGCGCGCGGGCGAAGCGCCAGGTCAGCCCGGCGCCGATCGCCACCAGCATCGCCGAATAGGACAGCCGCGCGATGAAGATGCGGTTGGGCACCACCTGGAACACCGAGAGCAGGTCGACGATCCAGCAGCTCAGCATGATCGTGACCGCACAGCCGAGCAGAAAACTGGCGACATTGCGCTGGCGCAGCGCCGAGCGCGCCGAGACCACGGCCATGATCGCGAGCGACAGCCCGACCGTCGGCACCGCGAGAACGGGAAACAGCGCGCGCGACCATGCCTGGCCGCCGATCAGGCTGCCCAGCGCCAGCAGGATTGCGGGCACGAAGATCACCAGCCACCAGCGCTGCCAGCGCAATCCGGCCAGCAGCAGCGTGAAGGTCAGCACCAGCGCGCTCTCCAGCGGCGCCGACGAGATCAGGATCACGCTCAGCCGCGACAGCGGCGTCTCGCCCATCGGCGTCTGCAGGAAGGCTTGCAGAAAACCCGTCGCCATCGCCGCCGCCAGCACGCCATAGGCCGGCTCGTGCCGCCGCATCACCCACATGATGCCGAGGATCACGGCGAGGATGGCCTGCCAGGCCGAGAACACCACCGGCAGCATCACGAACAGCTGGGTCCGCAAATCGTAATACGACCGCAGCGCCGCGTCGGGCCCGACCCAGACGCGGTCGAGGAAGCCGGGGATCGGTCCCCACACGAACAGGCGGATGGCGAGATCGTTGACGCCGTCGCGCAGCAGCGGCGCGGGAATGTCGGCGATGTCAGGCGTGTTGCGGTCGGGCCGGTTGGCGGCCGGATTGCGCCTCGAATCCTCGATCACGACGCCGTTGACCGAGATCTCCACGCCGTTGGTGAAGCGCGGCACGAACACCGACCAGGTCCGTCCGCCTTCGCTTGCCGGCCGGACGAACGGCGCGGAGAAGCGCGGCGAGGCGTCGGCCGGATAGCGCGGCGCGGCGAAGTGCGGCAGCGTCACCGCGCGCCCGGTGCCGCCCTCCGTCATGGTGAACTGCGTGAGGCGATATTCCGCCGGCGGCTGCGGCAGCGACTGCATCAGGCCGAGCACGCATAGCGCCGCGATCAGCGCCTGCAGCAGCAGGTAATTGACGACGCGCGTGGCGCGCCATCGCCGCCGCACCGGCAAGCCGGCAGATGCGCGCGCCTCGTTCACAGCTTGATCAGGCCCTGCTGCAGCGCCTCGAACACCGCTTCGCCTCGGGTGTGCACCTCGAGCTTGCGATAGATGCTCTTGATGTGTCCCGGCACGGTCTGCCGCGACAGGCCGAGATGGCCCGCGATCTCGGCGTAGGAAAATCCCTTGGCGATGCCCCAGAGGATGTCGATCTCGCGCGGCGTCAGTTTCGCGGTGTTGAGCGGCGGGCCGGGCGGCGGCTCGACCGAAACTTGCGTCCGTCGCACGATGAAGCGCGCGATCGAGGCCGAGATCGGCGAGTGGCCGGCGACGAGGTCGCGCACGGTGGCGGCGATGTCGGTCGGGAAGGCGTCCTTCAGGAGGTAGCCGGTGGCGCCGACGGTGATGGCCGAGATCACGCTCTCCTCGTCGCCGAGGATCGAGATCACCATGATCTCGGTCTCGGGCAGGCGCGCCCGCGTCTCGCGGATCAGGTCGACGCCGTGCCCGTCGGGCAATTGCAGGTCGGTGAGCAGCACCTTCGGCGCTGCTTCCGAAAGCGCGGCGCGCGCCTCGGCCAGCGTGCCCGCGGCCCGCACCCGGTATCCGGCCTTGTTCAGCGCATCCTGCAGCCGCCACGACGTCGGCGCGTCGTCCTCCACCAGCAGGATGGTAATCGCCTGGGCAGGCTGCTCATCGTTCAACGCATTCATCAAGGCTGCTCCGGCCGCCCCGTTCCCGCAGCCGGGGGCAGTCTAGCTGCGGGCGCGGATTTTGCGACACCCATGTTCATGGGGAGGGGCGCTGCTCGGCCCGGGGATGGACGGACATTGCGGCGCCGGATCGCTGCGGCTCCTTTCCGTGCGTCGCATCTGAAGGTTGGCGCTGCGATACCTTCTGTCGCAACGAGCGCGCGCCCTCCGGCCGTTGCGTAAAGGTTGTAAATCATGCTAAAGCACTTTCTTATTGTATTGCGTACCAGTTGCATACTCCATGTGCAGCCACCTGCTCGATCGTTTCATCCCGTGTCCCATAATCGGAGGAGGGTCCGATGGCCAAGAAAGTAGTTGTCACGGCGGTCAATAATTCGACTATTCAGATTACGTTGCCCGACGGGCTGAGCGTTCGTCCCGGCCAGGCCGTTCCGCCGGAAGTCCTGGAGATGGTGACGGCCTTTGCGAAGCTGCAATCTCGCGAAGCCGGTCCGGGCGAGCCGGAAGGCTCCTGGTGCATCGGCGGCTGCGGCGCCCAGCTCTAGTCCGGCCTTCAACTGATTTGCGCGATGCACTGCCGGTGAACGCTACGCGTTCACCGGGGAGCTTTCTTCGCGCGAGGAGTCGGTTCGATGTCGGGTGAGGTCGGGAGCTGTTGGTCTGCCGCAACGCCGCATGCCGCCGCGGTACCGGATGCGGACGGCGGCGCACGCGATGCGCGCGCCGACCACCGCCGTTTGGCCATCCGCAGCCTGACCCTGATCCTGACCCTGCGATGCCCGGCAGCGTGCGACCACTGCGCGACTTTCTCTTCGCCGGCAAGGCGGCAGGAGATGGATGCCGCTCTCGCCTTCTCACTTGCCGAGCAGGCTGCCGGTTGCGGCGTGTCGCTGGTCCTTTCGGGCGGGGAGCCGATGTTGCGCAAGCCGCTGGTGCTGGCGATTGCGCGACGGGTATCGCGCCGCGTGCCTTCGGTTGCCGTCTATTCGAACGCTTATTGGGCGCGCGATGCGACGGTAGCACAGCAGATCGTTTCCGAACTGGCGCGCGCCGGTGTCAACACGCTTCTAATGAGCACCGATCGGTTCCACCACCCTTATGTGCCTGCGGAACGGGTGGAGCATGCCGCGCGCGCCGCGCTCGATGCCGGGCTGCATTGCGAGGTGGCCGTGCCGACACCCGCCGGCGACGATGCCAGCCCGGCGCAGGTGACCCGGCTCAAGGCCATCCCGCGCCTTGCGGTCAAGGTACATGGGCTCTCGGCGACAGGCCGGGCGAGCCGGCTCCCGCAATCCATGTTTGGCCGCGGCATTCACGACCGCGCCTGCGGCATCATCGGCGAGCTTTCCGCGGTGGCGGACGGCTCGATCTATTGCTGCTGCGCCGGTTCGGTCGACGCGGATGCTTCCTCGCGGCTTTGTATAGGCAACGCCCGGCACGAGAGCCTGCAGCTTCTGTTCGAGCATTTTCGCAATGATCCGGTATTCGCCGACATTTGCTCGTCCGGGCCGCTGCGCGCCGCCATGCTCGAACATGCCCGCAACCCCGCTTTTGCCGCGCCGGACCAGTTCGAGTTCAACGACATTTGCACTACCTGTCGGCATTGCTTTTCCCGATCGCGAACCCTTGGAGGGGTATTGTCATGCTCGCAATAACCGCACTCAGGCGCTCCCGTTACACCAAGGACTTTACCTTGCCGGACGGCAGGGTGCTGTTCGCCAACCTGCTGTGGCGCACCTATCTGGAACTGGACGCGTCCGAAGCCATGACGGCGCGCAACATCATCAGGTCGGTGGACCAGGGCGGAGCCAACGAGCGCGATGCCAATGGCGACCTGCTCAACCGGTTGATCGAGAACAAGATGCTGATCGCGGCGGACCTCGACGAGGCCGGATTCATCTCGTCACGCTACGACGCCAGCCGCTACTCGCTCGGCAAGCTCGGCCTGACCATCGCGCCGACGATCGACTGCAATCTCGCCTGCGTCTATTGCTACGAGAACAAGCGGCCCGGCCGCATCACGCCGGAAGTCGAAGCCCAGATCGCCGACTTCGTATGCAAGGCGATGCCCGGCCGCAACAGCCTCACAGTCACCTGGTATGGCGGCGAGCCGTTGATGTGCAAGGACGCGGTGTATCGGCTTTCCGAGCAGTTCGTGGCGATTTGCAGGGAGCACAATGCGAAATACGAGGCGTTCATGGTCACGAACGGCCTGTTGCTGGCGCCGGAGGTCGCCGATCGCCTGGCCGGCTTCCCGGGTTGGCGCGCCGTGCAGTTCACCATCGACGGACACCGGGAAAGCCACAATCGCAAGCGGCCGGCGCGAGGCGGCCAACCCACCTTCGATCGCATCCTGCGCAATCTCGGCTATGCCGCGGGCAAGCTGCCGATGCTGATCCGGATGAACGTCGACAAGCAGAATCCCGAGCATTGTCACGAACTGCTCGAGACGTTTGCCGCGATGGATCTGGTGGGCAAGATCAGGGTGTATTTCGCCAACATCCACCCGTTCGGCGAAGGATGCCGCGACATTGCCGAGCGCGACGAGGTTTCGGTCGGCTCCAACAAGGATTTCGCGCCAATCGATCTTGCATTGCGCGCCCATGCCCAGAAGCTCGGCTTTTCCGGCCGTGACTGGTTCGGCGGTCCCTGGTTGCAGTCCTGCCAGGCCGTCAGCGCCACCTCCCTGGTCATCGAGCCGGATGGCAGCCTGCAGCGCTGCTGGATCGAGGTCGGCGAGGACGACAAGCGCATCGGCCACATTTCACGGCCGCTCGACATGACGACCGACAATGTCCTGCGCTGGCTTCGCTTCGATCCGACACGCAATCAGCCCTGCGTGGATTGCCACGTGCTGCCGCTTTGCTTCGGCGGCTGCCCGCATCGCCATGTCTACGGTGCGCCGGAAGAGCATACGTGCAACCAGATCCGCTACAGCGCCGAGGAGACCTTGGTGCTTGAATACGCGGCCAAGCACCGCACGGACCTGGTGGCAACGCTGCAGGAGGCCGCGATCGCGCGCAAGGGCGGGGGCGCCGGCTGCTCGTCCTGCACGCAGACACCCAAGATCTAGGTGTTCGCAATGGCCGATTTCGACACCCGTGACGTGGCGGATGTTTTGGACTTCTACTATCAGAGCTTTCGCGATGACGTCGCCTTGATGAGCGGGCTCAATCTCGCAAATACCCGTGTTTCGCAGGACCAGACCTCCGATATCCGCGATCTCAATGGCAAGGCGCTATTTCGCGACTACGCGATCGTTGACAGCAACGGCGCCAAAATCGGCCTCGTCCGCAGCTCGGGGGTCGGCGCCCAGCTGCCGCTGATCGATGCGATCTTCGTCGGCAGGTTGCTCTATGACGAGCGCACGGTGGAAGCTGGCGTGATTGCAAAGGCGGGCGTCGATTATCCGGGCGCGACCTTCGCCAGCAAGGGACTCGTCTGTTACGGCTATCCGCGTGTCGGGGTCAGGCTGACCGTGACCGGCAGCGGCGGTGGGGCGCCTTTCGACGTCGTTTACGACGCCCACATGGCATCGATGGTGCGCGAAATCCGCGGCGCCGCCCCGCCTGCCGAGGCCGGCTTTGCGGCGGCAAATGTCGAGGGGGAGCCGTTCTATTCCTACAGCGCGCGCCTGCCCGAAGCGGGCGGCGGGGCCGAGTTTGCGCCGCAATGGGGACGCGCGCTCGATTACATTCGCCTGATCTCGCGGAGCACGCCCGGTGGCTTCCGGCCCTCTTCGCGCCTGGAGTTCGGGGATGCCGTCGCGGCGATGCGCGCTGAGGCAGTCTCACCGGCCGACCGCAAACCTGCCATGCGCGGCATCACGCTGCCGATACCCCTGATCGGCCAGGAGACGCCGGTCTATTGCGCGGTCGCAACAGGCCAGATGATCCTCAACTATATCGGTGTGACGGGCCTCACCCAGCAGCAAATCGCGACGGCCTTCCGCACCACCTCGCGCGGCACCTTGAATGAAGACATGATCGCGGGCCTGGCGACGCTGACCGCCGGTCGCTGGTCCGCCACGCTCGACGAAGACCCGACGGCCGACAAGACGGCGCAATACCTCGCCGGATTCGTGCCCGGCAAATCGGGCATCTATGGCCATGCCCGCCTGATGCGCGGTTGGCGCGAATACATCTTTCTGGATCCGAATAGCGGGCGGCCATTCCTGACGACTTCGTTCTATCTGGTGAACGACCCCTATCCGACCAATGCCGGTCAATATGCCATGGAGGCGGTGAACAAGCCGATCCCGGATTTCTACCGCAACCTGTTGCAGCTCGTGCCGCCGCCGGCGTGAGCGGGCAAGGGGCAGGAAGAGCGGCGACTGCGGCAGGCCGGCTCGACGGCAAATCGGTTCCGATTGACGGAAATCATGCCAAGCCCCGGAATCACGAATGTTTTCTAGTCTAGCCGGCCTACGATGCCTGATGCGGAAACTTCATCTCAACCAGCAGCGGAATTCTCCGGATCAGCCCGCCAAGCTCGCCGGACGTCAATAGCAGCACCACGTCGTCCGCCCGCAACAAATCGCCCAGTCGCTGCAAGGCCTCGTCCGGGTCGTTGATCGCCTCGGCGTCGTAGTTCGCAGCTCTGGTGCGCGCGACGATCTCGTCCTGGGTCAATTGCGCATGGCCGGCGGCGCCTTGAGAAGCCGGCTCGAAGATGAAGATCCTGGACGCCCCCTCAAACACGTCGTCATAGGCCGCAATCGCCGCGCGGTTGCGCCAGGTGAAGGTATGCGGCTCGAACACCACGATCAGCCGCCGCTCGGGAAAATGTAGTTTCGTGGCGGCAATGGCGCTGCGCGCCTTCTCATAGGACGATCCGAAACCTTCGTAGACCGGCACCTTCGAGGCGGGCGAGAGCAGCTCCATGCGGCGCTTCACGCCCTGGAAGGTGCGCATGCCGGCGCTCAGCTCTTCCGGCGACAGCAGTTGCCTCTCCAGCAGCATCGCAGCGACGCCGACCATGTTCTCGATGTTGTGGTCGCCGAGCATCCGGGTCGAGAGCCGGACGATCTTCTCGCCGCCCCGCATCAGGTCAAAGCTCGTCTCCGCGCCGCGCGCGATGTTTTCGGCATGCCAGCTCGCCTTGTCGTCCAGTCCGTAGGTGACGGTGGCGCATGACAGGCCCGTGGTAAGCGCCCGCGCGTGAGGCTCGCTGCTGACGACCACGAGCCCGTCGGCCGGCAATGCGCCGAGCAGGCTGCGGAACGGGGCGAGATACTCCGCATGCGTCGGAAACACGTTGATGTGGTCGTGCGTCGCCGAGGTGAGCAGGACGCTGCCGGCGTTGTAGAGCAGGAATTTCGAGCGGTCGTCCCAGTTCGACGCCGGGTACTCGTCGCCTTCCAGCACGAAGGTCGCACCCCGGCCGCGATGGGCGTGCCGCTCGAGCCCATTGGTGATCTCGCCGATGAAATAGCTCGGGTCCTTGTTGGCCACCTTCAGGCACCACGCGAGCAGGGCAGTGCAGGTCGACTTGCCGTAGCTTCCCGCCACGACGATGTTGTCAGAATCGGCCGTCATCTCCTGCAGCAGTTCGGCGAACGAGCAGACCCGCTTGCCGCCTTCCATCGCGGCGCGGACTTCCTCGTTGCTGTCAGGTGTGAGCTTCGCGTTCTTGCCGATCACGACGACGTCGGCATCGTCGGGAAGGTTCTCCTTGCGATAGCCCGATGCGAAGGGAATGTTCTCGTGCTTCAGGTAATCGCTGACCGGCGGATAGAACCCTTCGTCGGATCCGGTGATCCGCACGCCCATCTGTCTCAGGAGGAGCGCGGTCGCGCTCATGCCTTTCCCGGCGATGCCGATGAAATGCGCCTTGGAAAACTTCATTGATCCCCGAATCCCGGTACTTGCAGTCTATGCCTACCGCACCTCTACCGCGACCGCTCCGATTCCCTCAAGGTCGAAGCGATAGTTCGCCGCTTCTTCCGGGAACACCGTCTTCATCACGCTGCCGGTCATCACCACCTGGCCGGCTTTCAGGGCTCGGCCGCGCGAGGCCAGTTGCGTCGCCAGCCATGCGGCCGAGTTGAAGGGGTGGCCGAGGATGTCGCGGCCGTGGCCTTCGCCGAACACTGCTCCGTCCTTGCTGGCGCGCCCGAGTACGGCTTCCAGATCGGGCCACGCGAGCGAAAATTCCGACAGCACGATGCCGGCATTCCAGGAATTGTCCGCCACCAGCGAACGCACGTCGAGGCTGGAATAATCGGCGCTGCGGTCGTCGACGATCTCGATCGCCGCGCAGACGCCGTCGATATGGGGCGCAATGGTCGCGGCGGTGCATGGCCCGCGCGGCACGTCCGACCCGATGCGGACGGCGATCTCGAATTCGAGGCCGATCCGGCCGAAATCCGTCCGCCGCACCGTGGCGCCCGACCGATGCACGCGGCTTGCCAGCACGACGCCTCCAATCGGATGATCGATGCCGCAAAATGTCTGCATCGTGGCCGAGGTCAGCCCGACCTTGTAGCCGACGGCTTCGCCATGCTCACTGCCGAGCAGCGCGACGTATCTGTCCTGGATGTCATAGGCATCGACAATCGTGGCCGGCCCGTCGGGCGGCGCGAGCGTCCTGAAGCGCGTATTGGCCTTGTGTTCGGCGACCAGCGTTTCGGCGGCGCGGGCGGCTGCGGTCTCTTGCATCGGTTCACTCCCTTTCGCCGATCCTAACGACAAATGCGCTCGCCGGGCAAATCCAGGACTATTCCGCTTAAGCGAATTGGTCGACTGCAAATCGGAAATTGTTGATGCCGTCCGCGGACACGGCCGGCGAAGCCGCGCGATCGCGAACGTGCATTATCTATCCTGTTGCTGATCCGCATGACGAAAGTGCAACGCCCGCCTCCCGAAAAAAGCGACGTAAGCGCGATTCTGCTTGACCGCGGTTAAGGAACGCAGCGCGCAGACAACTACCTTGCGCGCCATCTCAACGAAGAGAAGGGACTCGCACCATGACGAAGCCGACGATCAGCAATTCAGCAATGGGGCTCCTGGTCGGAGTTGCGATGGCGGCATTGACCGGCGTCGCTCATGGCCAGGCCCCGACACTCTCCAAGGAAGAGAAGGATCACGCCAAGAACGTTTACTTCCAGCGCTGCGCCGGCTGTCATGGCGTGCTGCGCAAGGGCGCGACCGGCAAGAACCTGGAGCCCGAATGGAAGCAGACGGCCAAGGACGGCAAGGTGACCGAAGGCGGCACCCTCAAGCTCGGCCAGGGGCGTCTGGAGAAGATCATCGCCAACGGCACCGACGGCGGCATGGTCAACTTCGACGACATCCTGTCGAAGGACGAGATCAGGCAGCTTGCCACCTACATCATGATGCCGCCGGACACCCCGCCGGAGTGGGGCATGAAGGACATGGTGGGCTCCTGGAAGGAGATCGTGCCGGTTGCCAAGCGTCCGACCAAGCAGGAGAACAAGATCAACCTCCAGAACGTGTTCTCCGTCACGCTGCGCGACGCCGGCGAGGTGGCGCTGATCGACGGCGACACCAAGAAGATCATCTCCCGCGTCAAGACCGGCTACGCGGTGCACATCTCGCGCCTGTCGGCGTCCGGCCGCTACGTCTACGTGATCGGCCGCGACGGCCTGCTCAGCCTGATCGACCTCTGGATGGCGGAGCCGGCCGTGGTCGCCGAGATCAAGACCGGCCTCGACGCCCGCTCGGTCGACACTTCGAAGTTCAAGGGCTTCGAGGACAAGTACGTGATCGCCGGCTCCTACTGGCCGCCGCAATACGTGATCATGGACGGCGACACGCTGAAGCCGCTCAAGATCGTCTCGACCCGCGGCATCACGGTCGACGGTGAATATCACCCGGAGCCGCGCGTGGCCTCGATCGTGTCCTCGCAGATCAAGCCGGAATGGGTGGTCAACATCAAGGAGACCGGCCAGATACTGCTCGTCGACTATTCCGACATCAAGAACCTGAAGACGACCACGGTCGAGTCGGCGAAATTCCTGCATGACGGCGGCTGGGACGCCTCCAAGCGCTACTTCCTGGTCGCGGCCAACGCCTCGCACAAGATCGCCGTCGTCGACACCAAGGAAGGCAAGCTCGCCGCCCTGGTCGACACCAAGAAGATCCCGCATCCGGGACGCGGCGCCAACTTCGTGCATCCCAAATACGGTCCGGTCTGGGCCACCGGGCACCTCGGCGACGACGTCGTCACCCTGATCGGCACGGCGCCCGACGATCCCAAGTACAAGCAGTATGCCTGGAAGGTCGTCGAGGAGCTCAAGACGCCGGGCGCGGGCAACCTGTTCGTGAAGACGCACCCGAAGTCGAAGAACCTGTGGGTCGACCTGCCGCAGAACCCGGAGAAGGAGGTCGCCGAATCCGTCTACGTCTACGACATCAACGACCTGTCGAAGAAGCCGGAGCAGATCAACGTCGCCAAGGCGGCGGGATTGCCGGAGTCCAAGGCGACCAAGCGTGTCGTGCACCCGGAATACGACGAGAAGGGCGGCGAGGTCTGGGTGTCGCTCTGGGCCGGCAAGACCGAGCCTTCGGCGATCGTCGTGTTCGACGACAAGACCCGCAAGGTGAAGACCGTGATCAAGGATCCGAAGATGATCACGCCCACCGGCAAGTTCAACGTGCACAACACCCAGCACGACATCTACTGACGCGGAAGACAGGCAGGGCTCCCTCGGGGCCCTGTCTGGTACCTCGATCGCCCGGCTTCTCGGCCGGGCCTTCGGGTATCTGTGTCCCGTCGGCCTGTGAACGCAGACCTCCCCACACGCCCGGTTTCGCATGGAGAACCCGATGTCAGCAGAGCGCAACGACGACAACAAGGTCTCGTCGCCCGTCGGATGGCTGGCCAATATCTGGCGAACGCTGCGCCGGCCCAGCGTGAAATATTCCGCGCTCACGCTGCTCGCGGTCGGCGGCATAGGCGGCGTCATCGCCTGGGGCGGCTTCAACACCGCCATGGAGGCGACCAACACGATGCCGTTCTGCACCTCGTGTCACGAGATGCGGGACAACGTCTTCAAGGAATATCAGACCACCATCCACTACCAGAACCGCACCGGCGTCAGTGCGGCATGCTCGGACTGCCACGTTCCGAAGGACTGGGTGCACAAGTTCGTCCGCAAGATCGAGGCGTCGAACGAGCTGCTGCACCATTTCATCGGCACCATCGACACGCCGGAGAAGTTCGACAAGAAGCGGCTGACGCTCGCCAAGAACGTCTGGACCTCGATGAAGAAGACGGACAGCCGCGAGTGCCGCAACTGCCATGTCCTGGAATCGATGAACCCGGAATTCCAGCGTCCGCGTGCGCGCAAGCAGCACCTCGAGGCAATGAAGTCCGGCAACACCTGCATCGACTGCCACAAGGGCATCGCGCACAAGAACGTTCGCAACCAGCTCGACGAGAAGACGCTCGAGCAGCTGGAAGCGCCGCTGGCGAGCTATGTGCGCGAGATTCCCCAGAGCTATCTTGCGGGCCTTGCCCGCGTCGAAAAGCGCGAGGCCGAGCAGGCCGTGGCGCGAAAGGCCGAAATCGAGGCCGCCGCGCAGGCGCTCGCCGCCGAGAAGATCGCCGCTGCCGGCAAGAGCGCGGCAGCCCCGGCGCCGGCAGCAGCTTCCGGCCAGGAGGCCGCGAAGCCCGCCGCAGGCGCGGCGCCTTCAGCTGCTGCTTCCGGCGGCGGGCTGGACTGGAGCGGCATTCCGGCCAGGACCGTGACGCTGTTCTATCCCGGCCAGGCCTCGTTCGAGTGGATCCAGACCGGCAAGGATCATGGCGGCGCGCGTCCCTTCAACAAGGGCGAGCGTTGCTCCGAATGCCATGCCAAGGAAGTAAAGGACATGGGCGCCAAGATCGTTTCGGGCGACAAGGCCGAAGCGACGCCGATACCCGGCAAGCGGGCGTTCGTCGACGTCCAGGTGCAGGCCGCCTACACCGCCGACGACGTCTACTTCCGCGTCCAGTGGCAGAACACCGCGCACAAACCGGTGCCGTTCGCCGACGGCGGCAAGATGGACCCTGCCAACGCCGCCAAGCTCGCGATCATGTTCGTGGGCAAGGACGTGGAGCGCGGCGAGCAGGCCGGCTGCTGGGTCACCTGCCATCATGACGGCCGCTACATGCCGGACTCGCCGAAGAAGGAGCAGCTTGCTTCGAGTCCCGCGGCCGGCGACCTCGACCTGTCGCAAGGGTTGACCAAGTACCTCGCCGAGACCCGCAGCGCGGTCGAGCTGAAGGGCGGCGACGGCGTGGCCCGCGGCGGCGGCGACAAGCTCAAGGGCAAGGACGATCTCGCCGCCCAGCTCGGCAAGGGCGCCTACATGGATCTGTTGCGCTACCGCTCCGGAGGCGATGCCGAGAACGGCCACGTCGCCGCGCAGCGCGTCATGAGCGGCGGCGCCACGGTGAAGGCCGAAGGCAAGCTCGACGGCGACACCTGGACCGTGGTGATGAGCCGCAAGCTGAAGTCGGACAAGCCGGGCGACATCTCGTTCGAGCCGGGCCAGCTCTACACCATGGGCATCGCGCTGCACGACGACTATACGTCGGCGCGCTTCCACCACGTCAGCCTCGAATTCCGCTTCGGCCTCGACGCCAAGGACGCCGAGATCGTCGCCGTCAAGAAATAGGCTCGCGCGCTATGAGATTAGTGTGAGCGGCAGCGGCATCGGGAATCACCTCTCCCGTTGGGAGAGGTCGGCGCGAAGCGCCGGGTGTGGGCTTGAGGGAAGCCGACGCTCTCTTTCCATCCGCTGGGGGGCGGCTGATGGGAGCGGTCTGTGCCAAGGCTCTTGATATCGCCAAACGCGATCACTACGTAAGGTTTTGACGCGACCGTCGATCTTGCGAAGGTCGCCATACGCATTGCACCGGATTTGTCGATGGTCGCGCGTGGCCCCGCAAAGGAGGGCGCCATGTTGCGATACGTTGTCTTTACGGCAATTGCTCTGACCGTCATTTTTACGTCGACCGCGGCCAGCGCGGGACCCTGTGCTTCCCGGCCGGATTTCGTCGCTTTCCTCAAGGACAATTTCGGCGAGCTTGAAACGGGCTACGGCTTGTCCAATCGAGGCCATCTCGTGGAGATGTTCGTTTCGCCGGACGGAAGCTGGAGCATCCTGTTGTCGCAACCTGACGGCCGGTCGTGTCTCGTGGATGCCGGCGAGGCCTGGATCGTGATGTCACCGGCAGGCCCATCGCGCAAGGCAGGAGAGATCGCACCCCTGTCGCATCCCGGGCGGCCGCGCTGACGCGCTTCCGCTGTTTCGTCACACTCGCTGTCGTCCCGGCGCAGGCCGGAGCGACAGGCTGTGGGTAGAGCGAAGAGGCTGGGCAAGTATTCGGAAGGCCTGTCAACTCGTAGAAAGTTCATTCTCTGCACTGCTTGCGCAATGACGGCAACAGAATATTTTCGGCGCTATGGCGTCGGACTGCGAATGGATTTCTAC
>NZ_JBQTHN010000081.1:0-4313 GCF_052389815.1 Bradyrhizobium sp.
GCTCGAGGCGCGGCTTCGCTCCAAGCCGCTCGCGCCCGGGTTCTCGCGTGACGACTACGACAAGCGGCTCGCCTACGAGATCGGCGTCATCGGCCGGATGAGGTTTCCCGGCTACTTCCTGATCGTCGCCGACTTCATCAAGTGGGCGAAGTCGCGCGACATCCCGGTCGGGCCGGGCCGCGGCTCGGGCGCCGGCTCGGTGGTCGCCTGGGCGCTCACCATCACCGATCTCGATCCCTTGCGCTTCGGCCTGCTGTTCGAGCGGTTTCTCAATCCCGAGCGCGTGTCGATGCCGGACTTCGACATCGACTTCTGCCAGGATCGCCGCGGCGAGGTCATCTCCTATGTGCAGGAGCGCTACGGCCGCGACCAGGTCGCGCAGATCATCACCTTCGGCACCTTGCAGGCGCGCGGCGTGCTGCGCGACGTCGGCCGCGTGCTGCAGATGCCCTATGGGCAGGTCGACAAGCTGACCAAGCTGGTGCCGCAGAACCCGGCCGCACCGGTGACGCTCGCTGCCGCTATCGCGGGCGAGCCGAAGCTGCAGGCGTTTCGCGACGAGGATCCCGTGGTGGCGCGCGCCTTCGACATCGCCCAGCGCCTCGAAGGCCTGACTCGCCACGCCTCGACCCACGCCGCCGGCATCGTGATCGGCGACCGGCCGCTCAGCGAGCTGGTGCCGCTCTATCGCGATCCCAAGTCGGACATGCCGGTCACCCAGTTCAACATGAAATGGGTGGAGCCGGCCGGCCTCGTGAAGTTCGACTTCCTGGGGTTGAAGACGCTGACGGTGCTGGATGTCGCAGTAAAATTGCTCAAGCAGCGCGACATCCATGTCGATCTCGCGACATTGCCGCTCGACGATGCCAAGAGCTACCAGATATTGGCGCGCGGCGATGTGGTCGGCGTGTTCCAGGTTGAAAGCCAGGGCATGCGCCGCGCCCTGGTCGACATGCGGCCGGACCGTTTCGAGGACATCATCGCGCTGGTGGCGCTGTATCGGCCGGGCCCGATGGCGAACATCCCGACTTACTGCGCGCGCAAGCATGGCGACGAGGAGCCGGAATACCTGCATCCGACGCTGGAGCCGATCCTGAAGGAGACCTTCGGCGTCATCATCTACCAGGAACAGGTGATGCAGATCGCGCAGGTGATGGCCGGCTATTCGCTCGGCGACGCCGATCTCCTGCGCCGCGCCATGGGCAAGAAAATCCGCGCCGAGATGGAGAAGCAGCGCGCGGTCTTCGTTGCGGGCGCGGTCAAGAACAACGTGCCGAAGGGCCAGGCGGAAACCATCTTCGAGCTGCTGGCGAAGTTCGCCGATTACGGCTTCAACAAGAGCCACGCCGCGGCCTATGCGCTGGTGTCCTACCACACCGCCTACATGAAGGCGCATTACCCGGTCGAGTTCATCGCAGCGTCTATGACGCTCGATCTCAACAATACCGACAAGCTCAGCGAATTCCGCTCCGAAGCGCAGCGGCTCGGAATCAAGGTCGAGGCGCCCAACATCAACCGCTCCGGCGTCACCTTCGAGGTCGGCGAGGGCACGATCTACTACGCGCTCGCAGCGTTGAAGGGCGTAGGTCCCCAGGCGGTCGAGATGATCGTGGAAGAGCGCAAGAAGGGCGCCTTCACCTCGCTCGCCGACTTCGCCGCGCGCGTCAATCCGCGCGCCATCAACAAGCGCGTCATCGAAAGCCTTGCGGCAGCCGGCGCGTTCGACACGATCGAGCCGAACCGGGCGCGCGTCTTTGCCGGCGCCGACGCGATGCTCGCCGCCTGCCAGCGCAGCCATGAGGCGGCTACCTCCGGGCAGAACGACATGTTCGGCAGCGCGGCCGATGCGCCCTCCATCGTGCTGCCGCAGATCGAGCCGTGGCTGCCGGCGGAGCGGCTGCGGCGCGAATATGACGCGGTCGGCTTCTTCCTGTCCGGTCATCCGCTCGACGACTACGCGACCGTGCTCAAGCGCCTGCGGGTGCAGAGCTGGGCCGAGTTCTCGCGTGCGGTGAAGACCGGCGCGACCGCGGGAAAGGTGGCGGCCACCGTCGTCTCGCGCATGGAGCGCCGCACCAAGACCGGCAACAAGATGGGCATCATGGGCTTGTCCGATCCGACGGGCCATTTCGAGGCCGTGCTGTTCTCCGAGGGGCTGGCGCAATATCGCGAGGTGTTGGAGCCGGGCGCCGCCGTGCTGCTGCAACTCGGCGCCGAGTTGCAGGGCGAGGACGTCCGCGCCCGCGTGCTGCATGCCGAGCCGCTGGATGACGCCGCCGCCAAGACGCAGAAGGGCCTTCGAATCTTCCTGCGCGACACCAAGCCGCTCGAATCCATCGCGCGACGTCTCAGCATGCCGGAGGCTGCCGCTACCAATGGCGGTCCTGCGCGCCCGTCGCAGGCAAAGCTCGCGCCGGCACCCGTCGGCGGCGCCGATGGCGACGTCTCGCTGGTGCTGATGCTCGATCTCGAAACCGAGGTGGAAATGAAGCTGCCCGGCCGCTTCAAGGTCTCGCCGCAGATCGCCGGTGCCCTGAAGGCGGTCGCAGGCGTGGTGGACGTACAGACTCTGTAGATCGCGTCTGCGTTTTCCCGCCGTCCGCCTTATTGGCACCCTTGTTTGTTCAAATGCTGTTCAGGTTCGCGCGCGCTATGTGGCCGCGAGGAACCCGTAACCAGCGGCGGGGATGGACCAGATGGACCTCGGCAGAAGACTTATCGCACCCGCGCTGTGCCTTGCGCTCGCATTCGGCCTCGGCCTTCTCGCGCCGGCCTCCGCCCAGCAACAGGAAAAGCGCATTGCGCTGGTCGTGGGCAACAGCGCCTACGGCAAGTCGCCGCTGGCGACCGCGGCCAATGACGCCGGGCTGATCGCGCAAACGCTGCAGGCTGCCGGCTTCGATGTGGTCGGCGCCCGCGACCTCGACGGCGACACGCTGCGCCGGACCCTGCGCGACTTCATCCAGAAGGCCGAGACCTCCGGCTCCGATACCGTCGCGATGATCTATCTGGCCGGCTACGGCTTGCAGCTCGCAGGCGAGAATTACTTCGTGCCCGTCGATTCCGGCATCGGCCGGGAGACCGATATCCCGACAGAAGCCCTGCGGATCGGCGACTATGTTCGCCGTCTTGGGTCGCTGCCGATGAAGGCGAGCATCGTGGTCCTGGATGCTGCCCGCCAGCAACCCTTCGTCGAGGGCGGACAACCCATCGCCAGCGGGCTTGCGCTGGTCGAACCCGAGCCGCGCATGCTGATCGCCTTCAATGCGGCGCCGGGTACCGTCGCGCCGGTCGGGCAGGGGCCGTACGGAGCTTATGCGCAGTCGCTTGCGGAGATGATCCGCACCGGCGGGCTGCCGCTGCCCGAGCTGTTCGATCGCGTCAGGCTGCGCGTCAATGAGAACAGCAAGGGTGCCGAGGTGCCCTGGCACGCGCACAAGCTCGACACCGATTTCGTGTTCTTCGACCGGGCGCCCGATGCACCGGCGCCGCCGCCAGCCGATCAGGTCGCCGACGTCAGGAACAGGCCAATCCGCGACCTCGGCGCCAGGGATGCCTATGCGGCCGCGCTCGAGCGCGACACGCTGCAAGGCTATGACGAGTTCATTGCGGCTTACCCCGGCGATCCGCTGGCCAGGCGCGTGCGGGCGCTCGCCGCCGCCCGCCGCGAGGCGATCACCTGGATGCGGACCTATCGCGCCGATACGCCGCAGGCCTATTGGTCCTATCTGCGCCGCTACCCGAACGGGCCGCACGCGGCCGACGCGCGGCGCCGGCTTGCCATCCTGACCGCACCGTTCGAGCCGCCGCCCACTTTCGTGGTGATGGATTACGACGTGCCGCCGCCGCCTCCGGAAGAGATCGTCTATATCGATCGGCCCGTGGTGGTGTTCAGCGATCCCTACTACGATTTCGCACCGCCGCCGCCACCGCCGGTGTATTTCCTGCCGCCGCCGCCGCCAGAATTCGTCGTCCTCGCGCCGCCACCACCGCCGATCGGGCTGTTCATCCTGCCGCAGCCGGTGTTCGTGCCTATACCGGTGTATGTCCGCGCGCCCCGCTACGTCGCGCCGCCGCCGAACAACATCATCTTCTCCAACATCCACAACACCCGGGTCATCAATACCGTGATCAACCGGCCGCCGGCGCCGCCGCCCGGCGGCGCGCCGGTGGTGCCCGACTCGGCCAGAACCCCGTTCGGAGCCAAGGGAGCCATTCCGGTTGCTGCTCCCGGTGCGGCCACCCCGGCGCTGCCGCCTTCGGTCGCGCAAAAGGCCACGCTGATCCAGCAGGGCAAGGCGCCGGTGCCGCCA
>NZ_JBQTHN010000082.1:0-174625 GCF_052389815.1 Bradyrhizobium sp.
GCTACCCCCGGGACCCAAACCCACCACCGGTCGACGTTTCGCAGGTCGCCCACCTGATTTAAACCCACTCGTCCCCGGGCCGTCGGGGTCCCTGCTTTCCATGGGACGACAGCTTCAATCGCCGCTCACACCGCCATCTTCCTGTGCCTGATCGGCGCGCCGACGGTTACGGCTTCCGCCGCGTCGATGATGGCGTTGGCGTCGAGGCCGTGGTGGCGGTAGAGGTCGCCGATGGTGCCGGTCTGGCCGAAATGCTCGACGCCGAGCGCCTCGACGCGGTTGCCGCGGACGCTGCCGAGCCAGCCCAGGGCCGCCGGATGGCCGTCGATCACGGTGACGATGCCGCAATCGCGCGACAACGGCGCCAGCAGGTTCTCGATGTGGCTGAGATACTGCACGCCGCGGCGCTCGCGGCGCAATTTCCGTGCGGCGGTCCACCCGGCGTGAAGACGATCGGCGGAGGTGATGGCAAGCAGACCGACATCGCGATGGCTCTCGCCGATGAAGCCGACGGCCTCGATCGACTCCGGCGCCACCGCGCCGGTATAGGCGATCACGATGTCGCAATTCGGCCCGGGCTTGCGCAGCCAGTAGGCGCCTTCGGTGATCTCGTGACCGAGCACAGCGCTCATCGGCCGCTGCGGTTGCTCGATGGTGCGGGTGGACAGGCGCAAGTAAACCGAACCGCCGCCTTCTTCCCCTTGGCCGCCTTCGCGCTGCATGTGGCCAAAACCCCAGCGCATGATCGCAGCGAGCTCGTCGACAAAGGCCGGCTCGAAGGAGGCAAGCCCATCCTGCGCCATGCCGATCAGCGGCGTTGCGATCGACTGATGCGCGCCGCCTTCCGGCGCGAGCGTAATGCCGGACGGCGTCGCCGCCACCATGAAGCGCGCATCCTGGTAACAGGCATAGTTCAGCGCATCGAGGCCGCGCTCGATGAAGGGATCGTAGAGCGTGCCGACCGGCAGCAGCCGCTCGCCGTTGATGGAATGCGACAGCCCGAGCGCGGACAGCATGATGAACAGGTTCATCTCGGCAATGCCGAGCTCGATGTGCTGCCCCTTGGGGGAGAATTCCCAGGTGAAGGCGGAAGGAATCTTCTCCTGCCTGAACAGGTCGTGGTTCTCGGCCTTGGCAAACAGCCCTCGCCGGTTCACCCATGCGCCGAGATTGGTCGAGACGGTGACGTCGGGCGAGGTCGTGACGATACGCGAGGCAAGCGCGCTGTCGCCGCGCGCGAGCTCGTTGAGGATCAGGCCAAAGCCCTGCTGCGTCGACATCTGCGCCGACGGCTTGAAGGCGAGCTCGTGCGGCACCTCGATCTCGGGCGCGGTCAAACGCCGGCGGCCTTCTGCGTTGAATGGCGCCGCCGCGAGGAACGCCTCCAGTTTCGCCGGATCCTGCGCCAGGCCCTCGAACTTGTCCCACTCATGGCCGGGCCGGATGCTCTGCGCGGCACGCCACTTCTCCATCTGCGCCACCGTCATCAGGCCGGCGTGGTTGTCCTTGTGGCCCTGCATCGGCAGGCCGACGCCCTTGATGGTGTAGGCGATGAAGCAGACCGGGCGGTCGTGATCGATGGCTTCGAAGGCCTCGATCATGCTGGCCATGTCGTGTCCGCCCAAATTGGACATCAGCGCCAGCAATTCCTCGTCGCTGCGGCGATCGATCAGTTGCGACACCGGCCCCTGGTCGCCGATGTCGTCCTGCAGGTGCTTGCGAAAAGCGGCGCCGCCCTGGAAGCACAGCGCGGCGTACATCTGGTTCGGGCAGTTGTCGATCCAGCGCCGCAACGCCTCGCCGCCGGGTTCGGCAAAGGCCTCGAGCATCAGCTTGCCGTATTTCACGATCACCACATCCCAGCCGAAATTGCGGAACATGGATTCGAACTTCGCCCACAGCCCTTCGCGCACGACCGCATCGAGGCTCTGGCGGTTGTAGTCGACCACCCACCAGGTGTTGCGCAGGCTCTGCTTCCAGCCTTCGAGCAGCGCCTCGAAGATGTTGCCCTCGTCCATCTCGGCGTCGCCGACCAGCGCGATCATGCGCCCTTCGGGACGGTCCTTCATCCAGCCGTGCGCCTTCACATAGTCCTGCACCAGCGAGGAGAACAGCGTCTGCGCGACGCCAAGGCCGACCGAACCGGTGGAGAAATCGACGTCGTCGGTGTCCTTGGTTCGCGAGGGATAGGACTGCGCGCCCTTGTAGCCGCGGAAATTCTCCAGCTTGTCGCGGGTCTGGTGGCCGAAAAGGTACTGGATGGCGTGGAACACGGGGCTGGCATGCGGCTTGACCGCGACGCGGTCCTGCGGGCGCAGCACCGAGAAATAGAGCGCCGACATGATGTTGGCGAGCGAGGCGGAGGATGCCTGATGGCCGCCGACCTTCAAGCCGTCGGCGTTGGGGCGGACATGGTTGGCATGGTGGATGGTCCACGACGACAGCCACAGCACCTTGCGGTTCAGCGCGGTCAGCATTTCCAGGCGTGCGGGATCGATTCCCATCTCAATTCCCTTGGCGGCGTTTCCTGCGATGGCGAATTGACCGATCTTAGTCCTGGCGGGCCGACCGAAAATCTCAATTCTTGGCGACATACCCGGCCAAATTGGGATAAATTCCCAAGATCGAACATCAGAACGTGAGTTCATCCCAATGACTTCCCTCGACGCCATCGACCGCAAGATCCTCGGGCATCTGCAGACCGACGGCCGGATGACGATGCAGGAGCTCGCCGACAAGGTCGGGCTGTCGGTGTCGCCCTGCCACCGCCGCGTGAAACTGCTGGAGGGGCGCGGCGTGATCTCGCGCTATGTCGCGACCGTCGACCAGAAGGCACTCGGCCTGCATGTCAGCGTCTTCATCTCGATCAAGCTGGCGCGGCAGAAGGAGGAGGATCTCAACCGTTTCGCCCGCGCCATCTCGAAGTGGGACGAGGTGCTGGAATGCTACCTGATGACGGGAAACCGCGATTATCTGCTGCGCGTCGTCGCTGCGGACCTGTCGTCCTACGAAGCCTTCCTGAAGAACAAGCTGACGCGACTCGACGGCATCGCCTCGATCGAGTCGAGCTTTGCGCTGAGTCAGGTGAAATATTCGATCGCGCTGCCGGTGTGACTCCGCACCGAATACTTTCATTCTTACCCTCATGATGAATGTCTCATTCTCCTCTTCTCTTCTTCGACGAGACCGCTGTCGGTTAAGGAAAGCGCCAAATGACGCGACCTAAGTCCAATTTGGTGAATCACGATATCCCAAAAATACAGCTGCATCAGCCGCTCCTGATAGGCAGCGAATCCAGCAAATTCACCTTTGTGCATCAAATCATGACGTTTTTGATTGATCTCACGAAAGCGCAGCTTCTCATCAATGAACGATTTGTCCTTCTGTCCATAAGCGGCAGCCAACTTAGAGCGAATTGCATCGCTCTTACCTCCGACAATGATTTCCAGAGCAATCCAATACGAAGAGAATCGAAAGGCCTCATCGACTTGGTCGAGGGCCATATCAAAGAAATTGCACGCTCTTTGCAAACGCTTCCGGTAGTCTGCTAGTTGTTTAGCCAGTCTCTCAGAGAGTTCCTTGGCCAATCGCAGATCAACGAACTTAAAATTGTCGGAGAACAACGGCATTCTGAAGGCCTCGCCTGAGAGCGAAACAACTCCTTTCTCATCGAAATCAAAATTTGAGATCCATTTGTAAAAGGGCAACTTTCCAAAGCTCAAGGAGATGAAAGACCTCAAGAAGTTTATCGATTCAAATGCAAGCTCGTAGGAGGTTTCGCCATTCTTGGTCCGGTTTGCGGGAGCGATGATCGCAAGGTAGTTAAGATCAGGCAGTTCCAATTTATCTATGCGCCCAACCATCTTCAGGTTCTTTTCTTCGTCGACTCCCACAACTTGGGTCAATTGATTACTAATTAGGGGACCCAGCTTGCCGAAAATGAGCGTTGCAGGGTGGGCATTCGGAAATTGCTCTTTGTTGAACGAATTCGCCCTAATAAAGTCCACAAAGCGCTGGGGCTCGGGCGGAATAAAACTGTAAAGCTTCCCATGAAAGTATCGGAAGCTTGGATCTCGCGTTGCGAAATCTGCCGCGAGATCACGCAGACTAAATTGCTTGAATTGGTCCATCAGTCTTGCCTTTGGAATCTGTATGAGACCGTGATTCTATCCGAAGACCGGCAATTGCGCCCATTCTCCTCGGAGTCGTCGCTGCCAATTTGCCTACGAATGATACGCGGCATCGCCTCGATCGAGTCGAGATTTGCGCTCAGTCAGGTGAAATACTCGATCACGCTTCCGGTGTGACGGGAGGGCCGTAAGGATGGGTAGAGCGCAAGCGAAACCCATCATTCCCGTTGTGGAGACGCGATGGGTTTCGCTTCCGCTCTACCCATCCTACGCGTTGTCTCTTACGCGCTGTCTTCCGCCTCGTAGGAGCCGCCGCGGCTGCCAGTGCCGCGCCCGCCGCGAAGCACCCGCTTTCTGCGGGGCTGCTCCATCTCGGCCTCGCGCAGCGCAGCGCGAACTTGCCGGGCGGATTTCATGGCACGGCGGATGATTTGATCGTGCGAGTCCTCATCAAAGAACAGCACGACCTCGCAGGTCGGACATTGACGCGAATAGCCGTTCTGAAGACGGCGAGCGCGTTCGCGGAACACGCTCCGGCAGCGCCGGCACCGGACCTGAACGGAATCGTCGAACATCCTGCAATCCCAAAATCCGGCCGGCGACGGAATGCCGGCCCTCAGTTCGGCCAGCAAAGCAGCACTGTTTGAATCAATGCCGAATGCGGAGCCCGCTGCAATCGGCTTTCGGCCGTTTTGGCCGTTCAGGTTAACAATGCCTTGACGCGGTGCCGCATGGGCGAGGCCGGATTTCCGGCAGGAGCCGATCGCCTTCTCGTAACACGCGATCCGCCCGCTCAGACAAAGGCGAGGGCAAGCACGAGCACGGCCGCCACAATGAGGCCGATGCCGAGAAGGATCGAGAACGAAGCGACTTTTTCCTGCGACATCCTGCGACGGTAGCAAATCCCGGCGCGGCGCAATGTGCGCTGGAGCACATCTCGGCCGAGCCTGGCCAATACGAGATAATCGCGGCGCTACAGGAACGGCTTGCCGCCCGTGACCGCGATGGTGGTGCCTGACGTGTAGCTCGACAGCGGATCGGCGAGCATGACATGGGCGGTGGCGAGCTCGGCCGGTTGCCCTGGCCGCTTCATCGGCGTCTGCTCGCCGAAACTCTTGATCGCATCGTCCGGCATGGTCGAGGGTATCGGGGGAGTCCAGACCGGACCTGGCGCCACGGCATTGACCCGGATGCCCTTGCCGGCCAGCGCCGGCGCCAGCCATGCCTGCTTCCAGCAACGCCGTGCGGCAGGCATGGTTGCGTTGCGCGGTCCGGCAGACTCGGCCGCCGACCCGATCTGTAAAGGCCGTCCGCCTCAGGCGGTCACGATTTCCGGCGCCTCGACTGTTGCCTGCGCCGCCGGCTGCGGCTTCGGCGCTGCCGGTTTCGGCTCGGCCGGCAGTTGCACGATGCGTGCCCGCTGGCCGACGATCAGCTCGTTCAGCTTCACGACGGTGCCGTCGGGAAATTCCAGCGCGTCATGGTGCGTGGTCGGGTTGTCGACGTCGACATGGCGGAATCGCGCCACGCGGTCGCCCGTCTTCCTGCGGAAAAGCACGCCTTCCCTGAAGGCCTCTTCCTCGAACGCGATTTCCGTACCCGGGCGCAGGCAGATCGCGACGTCGGGCGCCGCGGGCGAGGCAAACCCGCGGGATGAAGTTCCGTAGAATCCGCTCACGACCAAAGTCTCACCGGCTTTGGCTGCCCGCGATGCCACGGCGTGCAAGCTGTAATCACACATGGTGGGCCACTCCTAGATCCTGCCCCCTGTGGAAACGCCATGTCAGAGCGACCGTTCCAAACGCGAGCCACATCAGCTGCATGGCGGATGACGATCGAGTGACATCGTCCGGAGTCTGCGCCTTCCAGCGAGGCACACGACGGCCTTCATCGCACGGTCTGACCGAGGGCCCTTATCGCCAGTTTTGAGATCTGGAGGGGGTCCCGCACGCCGGTCTGCCCGATCTCGATGACCTTCCGCGCGACGATTTCCGTGATCGGATCGCTGCGGCTGGTGAGCTCCAGCGATTTCAGCGTTGTTTCATACGCCGTCACGAGCCGGCCGATGTCCTCGGGGGACAGAGGAATGTTCTGCAATAACAATAAACGGTGAATGGTCATCGCGGTGCGTCAAGGACTTCAGGTCGGCTTCTGAAGTCCGCTGCTGTTGACCCATTTTTCGATGTTCTCGGCAATGCGATCATAGCTCGGGCGCCGTGGCGGCGGCTCCCAGGATTTGCGCGGTGGTTCGACCCTGTCGTTCCGGTCCGTCATGACGAGCGCCTCCACTCGCCCTGTTGCCCGTCATGTTAACGCAATCGATTAATATGTAAAATATTGATTTTATTGCACTATTTTACTCAATCGGCGTTGGGCATATAATCGCTGGAACCGAAACAAACTTAGCAAGTTGAGTAAGCTACTCAATCTCGATCGCGGGGGATTTGAATGAGCGAGGTGCGCGGGGAAAGGCTTCAGGTGATGCTCTCGCCCGAAGAGCTCGCAGCCGTTGACGATTTCCGTTTCAGGCACCGCATGCCGACGCGGGCCGCCGCCGTGCGCGAACTGTTGAAGCATGGCCTGGCGGCCATCGGCATCGATGCCGGGGCCGGCGTGAAGTCGAGCGATTACGGTGTGTTCAAGCGCGGACCCGACGGCCATCGCGAGGGCGGCCATCGCGAGGGCGGCCATCGTGAGGACGGCCATCGCGAGGCGAAGCCGGAAACGGATTAGCCGGTCACGCGGTGTCGAGCCCGGTTCGGGTTAGCATCCTTGACCGATCAACAGCCTTTGCAGATGCCCCTGAGCTTTCGCTCGACGTCGCGGTTCTCGTCATCAATCTTTTTGTCTTCCGCCGTGGGGCCGCCTGCCGAGCCGATTGTGGCGCCCCGTCCGGAGGATTGCGCCGTTCCCAGCGAGTTGGTGCCGGGCGGGCCGGGCATCGTGGCGCTCGGCGAACCCGTCGGTGAGGTCGTGGTGCCCGGAGGCGTTGCGGTGCCGCCGGCGGTTCCGGTGGTCGCACCGGCCGCGCCGCCGCTTTGCGCCGACGCCTGAAGGGGAAGCAGCAGCACGCTGGCGACCATGAGCGAACATGACATGCGCATGCGAAAACTCCCTTTTGGGAGTCAACGCGACTGCCGATACGCCGTTCCGGGTAATACCGGTTAGAGAATCCTCCGCTTCGCCAGGTTACGCATCAACTCGCCGATGCCGAATGTCCACGGCTCGCACTCGTCGCTGCTGCGCATGCGGTTGACGAGCTGCCCGAGCTGGGGCGCCGATATCGTGACGATGTCGTCGCGCTTGTGCGTGAACCCCTGCCCCGGCGCATCGCGGTCCTTGACCGGCGCGAACATGGTGCCGAGGAACAACGCAAAGCCGTCGGGATATTGATGAACGCTGCCGATGGTCTGCGCCACGAGGTCGGTGGGATCGCGGCTGATCTTGCCGATCGAGGAATGGCCGTCGAGCACGAAGCCGTCGGCGCCCTTCACGGTGAGGCCGACATCCATCCTCCTGACGTCGTCGAGGGAGAACGTCCGGTCGAACAGGCGCAGCAGCGGTCCGATGGCGCAGGAGGCGTTGTTGTCCTTGGCCTTCGAGAGCAGCAGCGCCGAGCGGCCCTCGAAATCGCGCAGGTTGACGTCGTTGCCGAGCGCGGCGCCGACGATCCTGCCGCGGCTCGACACCACCATCACCACTTCCGGCTCCGGATTGTTCCAGGTCGATTTCGGATGCAGGCCCGCGTCCATGCCGGTGCCGACGGAAGAAAGCACCGGCGCCTTGGTGAAGACTTCCGCGTCGGGACCGATGCCGACCTCGAGGTACTGGCTCCAGGCGTTCTGATCGACCAGCACCTGCTTCAGCTTCATCGCCTCCGCCGAGCCGGGCTTCAGTTTGGAAAGATCGTCGCCGACGAGGCGCACCACCTCCTTGCGGATCGCTTCGGCCGAAGCCGGATTGCCGCGGGCGCGCTCCTCGATCACGCGCTCCAGCATGGAGATCGCGAAGGTGACGCCGGCGGCCTTCAGCACCTGAAGGTCGACCGGCGCCAGCAGCCATGGCTTGGTGCGGTCGCGGCGGTCGGGCGGGGTGTTGGCGAGGATGGAATCGAGATCGCCGATCCGCGCGCCTTTCGCTGAAGCGAGCGCGACGGCCGGCTCGTCCTGCTCGCACAGCGCGCTGACGGTCGAAAAACTCGGCGTGACGTCGAATACGCCGTCGCCGCGCACCGCGACGACCGCAGGCCCCGCGGCCTCCGGCAGCCAGACGCGGCCGACCAGCGTGCCCGATGTACCGTCCTGTGGCAGAACGTCTCTTGCCGTGAGCGCGATCATGTGTTCTCCCCTTGTTATTGTTGTCAGCCGGCGATCACCGCCACGGCTCGACGATGATCTTGGTGTGGGCTTCGGGATTGGCGAGGTCGGCGAAAGCCCGGGCCACGCCATCGATGCCGACGCTGCCGGTGACCAGCGAAGCCGCATCGACCGAGCCTTCGGCGATCAGGCGCAGCGAATAGGCGAATTCCTCCGGCGTGTAGCCCAGCACGTACTGGACGTTGAGCTCCTTCAGGATGCCGAGCATCGGCTCGGAGCGGTCGCTCTCCATGCAAACGCCGACCACGACGATCCTGGCATCGCGCGGCGCGCCCTCGAACACCTGCTGCAACAGGCCCGGCACGCCGACGCATTCGAAGATCAGCGCGGGCTTCAGCGCCGGCAGCATCGCCTGCAGCGGGGGACGCGCCGCCTTCTGCTCCGGCGACATCTGGGCGTGCTCGGCCCATGTCGCATAGGGCTGGCTGCGCGCGGGATCGACGACGATGTCGGCGCCCATCTTCTCCGCGAGCTTGCGGCGCATCGGCGAATAATCGGCGGCGACGATCGGATGCAGACCCCTGAGCTTCAGCGCCGCGATCACCGCTAGCCCGACCGGGCCGCAGCCGATCACCAGCGGCACCTCGCCGCCTGCAATGTTGGCCTTCGCCACCGCATGAACGCCGACGGCGAGCGGCTCGGTCAGCGCCGCATGCTGCGCCGGCAGTCCGTTCGGCACTTCCAGCAGCAGCGGTTCGCTGAGCAGCATGCGCTCCGCGTAACCGCCGACATTGTCGTTGGAATAGCCGATGCCCTCGATTCCCGTGGGCGTCAGCAGCGCCGGAAGCGAGCACACCCTGGCTCCGGGCTTCAGCTTGCGCTCCGTGCCCGGACCGTAATCCAGCACCTCGCAGCAGAATTCGTGGCCGAACACGATGTCACGCGACAGATCCATCGGCTTGCGGTGGGGAATGTGCCTGGCCAGCTCGACCATGCGGTGAGCATGCTGGCGCGCATGCAGGTCAGAGCCGCAGATGCCGCAGGCGAGCGTCTTGACCAGCACCTGGCCGCTCGCAGGCTTCGGGTCCGGCCAGCGGTCGGCCACGATCTGGCCGTTGCGGAAAACGGCAGCGCGCATCTGGACTTGTCCTCCCATTTGCCAGTTCCTTTGTCACAGCCGGTGGAGGAAGGGAAGAACGAAAGCAGGACGCCATGCCCGCCGGCTTTCGCATCGATAGACCAAAGCTATGGCGGTTTTCGAACCATTCGCGAACGCTTCCGCTAGACTGCCCATGCGCATTTCGATTTCCGAAGGGGCAGACTTCATGGAGATGCACCAGATCCGCTACTTCCTCGCGGTCAGCCGCACCCTGAATTTCACCCGGGCCGCCGAGGAGTGCAACGTCGCCCAGCCGTCACTGACCCGCGCCATCAAGCAGCTCGAGGCCGAACTCGGCGGCGACCTGTTTCGCCGCGAGCGCCCGGCAGCGCAGCTCACCGAACTCGGCCAGCGCATGCATCCGCTCCTGAAGCAATGCTATGACGCCGCGGTCGGCGCCCGCTCGCTCGCGACTTCCTTCAAGGGCGGCAAGATCGGCACCTTGCGGATCGCCATTGCCGACGCGGTGGACATCACACTGCTGATTCCGCATCTCAACCAGCTGAAGCGGATGTTCAGCACGCTGGAATTCAAGCTGCTGCGCGGCAACGGCAGGGAAATCGGCGAATATCTGAAGAACGGCGAGGCCGAGCTCGGCATTGCCGTCGAAATCGACCGCGATTGGGACCGCCTCAACAGCTGGCCGCTGTTCACCGAAGGCTTTCAGCTCGTCGTCAACCGCTGCCACCCGCTTGCGGACAAGGGCCAGGTCGAACTCGAGGAGCTGAAGCAGCAACAGTTGCTGTCGCGCAGCTACTGCGAATGTGCCGGGCAACTCAGTGCCGCACTGCGCGCCGGCGACGTCGATTTAGGCGGCAGCCATGACGTATCTAGCGAGCGCGACCTGATCGAGCTGCTGGAGGCCGACATCGGCATAGCGATCATGCCGCGCAGCGCCTCCACGCCGCAGACCCTGCAGCGCGCCGAGATCGAAGGCCTCGATGTCAAACGCACCGTGCAGCTCTACGGCGTCGCCGGACGCGAGCGGACGGCAGTGGCGTCCGCCGTGATGAAGATGCTGCGCAGCGCGGACTGGCAGGTCTTCACGCAGCGGCCGGCCGCGCCGCCGAAGGACGCGAATCCCCCTCTATCCATCATCGCCGCCTGACCCCGGAAAAACGACAATGGCCGAGAAGACTATCGCCGAACTCCTGCAAGAGACGACCGAAGACAGCCGCACGATGGATGCGCCGCTCAGCGTACGGCTGCAGGCGGTCGCGGATGCCGTGCGCCGGCTGCGGCCGGAGTTCACCGCCGTCGTGGACCGGATGGTGGCGCGGCTGGAAGCCCATCAGGTCGGCCAGAGCGCGCCGGAGATCGGCGAGCCGATGCCGGATTTCATCCTGCCCGACCAGGACGCCAGGCTGGTCCGCCTCGGCGAACTGCTCGAACGCGGGCCGGTGGTCATGTCGTTCAACCGCGGGCACTGGTGCCCCTACTGCAAGCTCAACGCCGACGGGCTTGCCGAGATCGCGCCCGAGGTCCGGCGACTCGGCGGCGAGATCGTCGCGATCTCGCCGGAGACGCATCAGTATGGCTCGACCCTGCGCGACTATGCCGGCGCGCCGTTTCCGATGCTGACCGATCTCGACAACGGCTATGCCCTCTCGCTCAACCTCGCGTTCTGGGTCGGCGACGAGAAGCGCGAGGCCATGAAAGACAGCGGCTTCGACATCGAGCCCTACAACGGCAACGACACCTGGATGCTACCGGTGCCCGCGACCTTCGTGGTCGGCCGCGATGGCCTCGTCAAGGCACGCTACATCGATCCGGATTACCGGCGGCGGATGGAGCTGGACGCGATCGTGGCGGCGGTCGCGGCAGAAACCGGCGGCGAGCGCCGGCTACGCTCGGCTTGATCCACGCTCACTAGGAACGGCGCAGCGCCGACGGCCCGACCGGGCCGCCGCCGACGACCGAGGGGAGCCTCGTCGCCGTCGGCAGGGGATTTCGGGCGACGGAAATTCTGCCCGTTACAATTCCGGATGACTTGCAGGAGGGCGCGAAAAACGCGAAGCTTGTTCGATATTCATGACCAATAGGCAAGGGGCCGGCGATGCTCCGTCGCATCCTCATACTGGCAGTCATGATTTTTGCGATCGCGGGCGGCGCGCGTCCCGGTTTGGCCGACAAGCGCATTGCGCTCGTGATTGGCAACTCGGCCTATCAAAATGTAGCCCGGCTCGATAATCCGAAGAACGACGCCACCTTGATGGCAACGACGTTGCGCAGTCTGGGCTTCGCCCTGATCGGTGACGGACCGCAGCTCGATCTCGACAAGGCCAACCTCGACCTTGCCGTGCAGAAGTTCGGTTCGTCGCTGCAGGGTGCTGACGTCGGCATGTTCTATTATGCCGGCCACGGCGTTCAGGTACGCGGGTCGAACTTTCTGGTCCCGGTCGGCGCCAATCCGACCCGCGAGGCGGACGTCGACTTCCAGATGGTCGATGTTAATCTGGTGCTGCGGCAAATGGAAGGCGCCGGCACCAAGCTGAACATGGTCGTGCTCGATGCCTGCCGCAACAATCCGTTCAGCGGGCGCGGGTTGCGCGCGGCCGACGGCGGCCTGGCGCAGATGCGCGCGCCCGAGGGCACGCTGATTTCCTTCGCGACCCAGCCAGGCAATGTTGCGCAGGACGGCGAAGGCAACAGCCCCTATACCAGGGCGCTTGCAGCGACGATCCGCAAGAGCGGGCTAGATATCTTCCAGACCTTCAACGAGGTAGGACTTGCGGTGAAGCGCGCGACCGGCGGCTCGCAGCAACCGTGGGTCTCGAGCTCACCGATCGACGGGAGTTTCTACTTCGTGCCGCCGCAACCCGCGGCAGCGACGCCGCCGGCGCCGGCGCCGGCGGCAACCGACAATGCAGCCCAAGCCTGGGCCGCAACCCGCGACAGCAACAGCATCGCCGTCCTGGATACGTTCATCCGGCAATATGGCGACACCCTCTACGGGCCTTTTGCTCGCGCACGCCGCGAAGAACTCAGCAAGAGCCAGGTGGCGCTGGCAACACCGAAGACACCACCGGCAAAGCCGGCCGCGCCGCGGCTGACGCGCGGCGACGTGATCAAGCTGTTCGAGCCGTTCAACGAGGCGCTCACCAAGGTGCGCAAGAGCTATATCGACAAGCGTGACGACAGGGAATTGATGGCTGCCGCCAATGCCGCGCTGCGGAGGGCCTTCCCTCCCCTGCAACAGGTTGCAAGCGCGGGACAGCCCGAACGGCGCTCCGGCGGCGCCAGCGATACGGTATACGACACGGCGATGGCTATCATGAACGAACAGCCGTCCGGCAGTGAAGATCGCCGCATCGTTGCCACTGCCATCAACGGCGCGCTGGCCTCGCTCGACCCGCATTCCAGCTACATGAACGCGAGCGAGTACCGCGACATGCAGGTGCAGGCACGCGGCTCGTTCGGCGGCGTCGGCCTCGAAGTGTCCCTGGAAAGTGGCCTGCTGAAGGTCGTTTCGCCAATCGAAGGCACCCCGGCCGACAAGGCCGGCATCCTGGCAGGCGACGTCATCGTCAACATCGACGATGAATCGGCCCAGGGACTCAGCCTCAGTCAGGCGGTCTCGAAGATGCGCGGCCCGGTGGGCAGCAAGGTGCGACTGAAGGTGATCCGTCCCAGGCAGGACAAGCCGATCGATTTCACGATCGTGCGCGACACCATTCGCGTGCGCGCGGTCCGGTGGCGCGTCGAGGACAACGACGTCGGCTATGTCAGGATCACGACTTTCAACGCGCAAACCAACGACGGCTTCAAGCAGGCGATCGCCGAAATCAGCAAGCAGGTCGCCAACGACAATATGAAGGGCTACGTCATCGACTTGCGCAACAACCCGGGTGGATTGCTGAACGAAGTGGTGTCGCTGACGGACGGGCTCCTGGAGCGCGGCGAAATCGTCTCGACGCGCGGGCGCAATCCGGAAGACACGCAACGGTTCAACGCAAAGCCGGGCGATCTGTCCAGGGGCAAGCGCATCATCGTCCTGATCAACGGCGGTACCGCGTCCGGATCGGAAATCCTGGCCGGCGCGCTGCAGGACAACAAGCGCGGCACGGTGGTCGGCACGCGCTCATTCGGCAAAGGATCGACCCAGACGATCTTCCCGCTCGGCGGCGACAATGGCGCCCTGCGGCTGACGACCCACCGTTTCTTCACCCCGTCCGGAACCTCGATCCAGGCCAGGGGCATTACCCCGGATGTCGAGGTTCTGCAGGACGAGCCAGACGACGTGAAGAAAAAGGGCGCGCCAGGGGGCGAAGCCACGCTGAACCGGCATCTGCCCGGCCAGGGCATCGAGCAGGTCGCGTCGCAATCCTACGTTCCACCGGATCCAAAGAACGACAAGGCGCTCCGCACCGCGGTGTCGCTGCTGCGCAGTCCACCGGCAAAGCCGTCGCGCCGATAGCCGGCGTGACGTGCGCGGCCTTGCGGCATGCGCTTACCAGGAACGGCGCAGCACGCCCTTGCCGGCGTAGGAGCGATTGACGTCGGAGAACTGGCCTTCGAAGGTGGCAGCAGCAGACCAGCCGTTGATCCACCTTACGTCGGCGGAGGCGGTGGTCAGGGCGGAGTTCTGCGGCTGCGCCGCGCCATAGACGACGAACGACGTGCCCGGCAGCGTCTGGAACGCCGGCCCGGCTGTGGCCAAAGGGATACACACCATCAGGCGTTGGGCGACCGTTCAGCCGGTACCAGCAGCTGCGAATGCCGTACCCGCTCGCGATGGGCGGTGTAGAGACCGCTCGCCACGATGAAGCCGGCGCCGACCACGGTCCAGGCGTCGGGAATCTCGCCGAAGACGAAGAAGCCGAGGGCGCTGACCCAGAGCAGCTGGGTGTAGGAGAACGGCGCCAGCACCGAGGCGTCGGCATAGCGGAAGGCGAGCACGACGATCCACTGCCCCGCGGTGGAGGCGATGCCGATGAAGATGCCGAAGGCGACCGCCTGCCAAGTAGGCGTGACCCATACGAACGGCACCAGCGCCGACAGGATCAGGAGGCCGGCAATCGACGAATAGGTCATTGTGGTTATGGCGCGCTCGGTGCCGCTCAGCATGCGCGTCATGATCAGCGTGCACGCCCAGCACAGCGCCGAAACCAGCGGAAAGAAGGCGGCGACATCGAATGCCGATGTGCCGGGCCGCAGGATGATGAGGACGCCGAGCAGGCCGACGCCCGTCGCAAGCCAGCGGCGCAGGCCGACGACCTCGTTCAGGAAGACGATCGACAATGCGGTGACGAATAGCGGCGCGACAAAGCCGGTGGCCGAGGCTTCCGCGATCGGCAGGAAACCCAGCCCGGTAATGAAGAACAGCGACGAGCCGAGCACGGTGGCGCCGCGCATGAACTGCAGCCCGCGACGGTTGGTCTTCAGAGCGTAGAGTGGCGAGCCCGGAATCATCGCCGGCGTCATGATCAGGAAGAAGACCAGGAACCTGATCCAGGTGATCTCGATCGAAGGCAGCGACGAGGAAAGATACTTTGCGGTGACGTCCGACAGGCCGAGGAAGATGGTTGAGGCGAGGATCAGCGCGATGCCCTTGAACGGCCGGTCGGCGCGCGCCGGCGCCTTCGGCATGGCAGGCGTGCGTTCGGGCAAGGTTACGGGAGCGCTGTCGAGCCTTGCGGCTGCGGCGGGGGACGGATTCACGGCGGGCTCTGGCGGTGGAAAAACGAATCTAGTGCGCCCTAGAAAACGCCAGACGGCGCCGATCCACAAGGCGCGATAGCGGGAAGCCGATATGCGCTGTGCGGGACGGGCGGCAAAAGTAACGTTTTGTTAACAGTATGACACCGCGATGATCGCGATCATGCTCACAACATCGGCAGCCCGTGCGGCTTTGGCCCGCGCCGGAACGCTTTGTCGATGGCGGAAATTTCGCCGGCGCTGAGCGTCAGGTTTCCAGCGCCCGCATTCTCGGCGGCGTGGTCCGCGGACGACGCCTTGGGAATCGGAAACACGCCCGGCGCTCGCGCAAGGAAGCTCAGCGTAACCTGCCGCGGCGTTGCCTTGTGGCCGTCTGCAATCGACTGCAGCAATTCGCCACCCGCGCTCCGCGGCGACGGAAACTCGTCGTGACCGAAGGGCGAATAGGCGACGACGGCAACGCCGTACTTCTCGCACCAGGGAATCACGGCATGCTCGATGGCCCGCTCCTGCAGGTGATAGAGCACCTGGTTGCAGGCGATCCTGCCTTTGCCCGAGACCGCGAGCAGTTCGTCGAGATCGTGGTTGTCAAAATTGCTGACGCCCCACGACCGGATCTTTCCCGCCGCGACCAGCTCCTCGAACGCGGCGACGGTGTCCTCCAGCGGATAGGAACCGCGCCAGTGCAGCAGATAGCAATCGAGATAATCGGTCTTCAGCCGCTGCAGCGAACGCTCGCAGGCCGTGATGGTGCCGCGGTGCGAGGCGTTGCTGGGCAGCACCTTCGAGACCAGGAACACGCCGTCGCGCCTTCCCGAAATGGCATCGGCGATGACGAGCTCGGCATCGCCGTACATCTCGGCGGTGTCGATATGGGTCATGCCGGCGTCGATGCCGCGCTGAAGCGCCGCGATCGCGCGCCTGCGATCACCGCGGTCGAGATACCAGGTGCCCTGCCCGATCACGGGAACTTGCGGGCCGCCTGTGCCGAAGGGTTGTTGTCGCACGATCGTCCTCGTCCGCTGTCCGAAGTGCGGCGGACCATAAACGAACGACGTGCGAATGTCCCCCCACTCGTCGTCACCCGCGAATGCGGGTGATCCAGTATCCAGAGACGCCTGAAATTGAATCGAAAGGTCCCGGCGTACTGGATCGCCCGGTCGAGCCGGGCGATGACAGTCTTTGGCAATCACGTAGGATGACAATGGCCGCGGCGTATGGGTCCCGGCTCAACGCCGGGACGACGGCTTTGTGTGACGCGCGAGCACGGATCTAATAATTGGTCGCAGTCAGCTCGTTCGGTATACCGTCGATCGGGCATTCGTCGGTGCCCGCCGTCGAGCGGGTCATGGCCTCGACCATCTCGCGCGTGCCCTCGGGATCGGCGATCCACTTCGAATAGAAGTCGTAGGGACAGGCCGCAAGGCCGCGCGCGCTTTCGCCGGAATTGATCATTCCGGTGTAACCGCGATGCAAGAGCTTGTAGAGATGGTTCTGCGACTGGTTGTTGCGCCGCGCATCGCGGATCAGGTGTTTCGACAGCGCCGCGTACTGGATGCCATATTCCTCCTCGCCGGTTTCGCCGAGGGTCCGGCCGTCGAAGCCGATGATGGCGGAGTGACCGAAGTACGAATAGACGCCGTCGAAGCCTGCGGCATTGGCGACCGCGACATAGACATTGTTGGCCCAGGCCATCGCCTTTGAAATCATGACCTGCTGCTCCTTGGCCGGATACATGTAGCCCTGGCAGCGCACGATCAGCTCGGCGCCCTTCATGGCGCAGTCGCGCCAGATCTCCGGATAATTACCGTCGTCGCAGATGATCAGGCTGACCTTCAGGCCCTTCGGTCCGTCGGAGACGTAGGTGCAATTGCCGGGATACCAGCCTTCGATCGGCACCCACGGCATGATCTTGCGGTACTTCTGCACGATCTCGCCCCTGTCGTTCATCAGGATCAGCGTGTTGTAGGGCGCCTTGTTCGGATGCTCCTCGTGGCGTTCGCCGGTGAGCGAGAACACGCCCCAGACTTTCGCCTTGCGGCACGCCTCGGCGAAGATCTCGGTCTCGGCACCCGGCACCGTCGAGGCGGTCTCGTACATCTCCTTGGAGTCGTACATGATGCCGTGAGTGGAATATTCCGGGAAGATCACGAGGTCCATGCCGGGCAGGCCGACCTTCATGCCCACGATCATGTCGGCGATCTTGCGGGCGTTGGCCAACACCTCCGCCCTGCTATGCAGGCGCGGCATCTTGTAATTGACGACGGCAACGCCGACGGCATCGTGGCTCGAGGAAATGTCACCGTGAAGCATTGCGATCGTCTCCTGTTGTTTCCTGGTTGCCTCAGTGGCTGATCATCCACGGCCGCGCAGTCGGAAAGCCCTTGGCGCCGCCTTTGGTCTTCGTCATCAGGCGCGCCGGCTTGTTGCCGGAGCAGCAGCCGCAGCCGGGGCCGTGCGAAGCCTTGTACTCGGCCGAAGTCCGTGGAGCGTGACGGCTTCGCTCGTTGGTGGCGTGCGCCTTGCGCCGCTCCGACGGCATGCAGAAGAAGTTCGGCGCGGTGAGGATGACGCGCGGCGAGGACATCTCGCATTGCGGACAGTCATGCGGCAGGTCGCATTCCGCCATCGGCCGGATGTCGGTGAACGGGCCGCAATCGTTGCAGAGATATTCGTAGACAGGCATGTCGTTTCCTTGCGCGGTGTGAGTTGAAAGGCGGGTGCGGGGCGGCAAGACGGCGCCGTCCCGCACCCCGTCGCGCAGGGATCACTTGTCCGGCGAGAGCGGCATCTGGACGTCGCCCTTGATGTGCTTGATGGGTCCTGCCGCCGACGGCATGACGTCGAAATCGAAGATCTCGGTCGGCAGCCACAGGGTGGCGCAGGCGTTGGGCACGTCGACGACGCCCGAGATGTGGCCCTGGCACGGCGCGGTGCCGAGGATCGAATAGGCCTGCGCACCGGAATAGCCAAACTTCTTCAGGTATTCGATCGCGTTGAGGCACGCCTGACGATAGGCGATGTGGACGTCGAGGTAGTGCTGCTTGCCCTCCTCGTCGACCGAGATGCCCTCGAAGATCAGGTAGTCCTTGTAGTTCGGCGTGATCGGCGACGGCTTGAACACGGGATTCTTGATGCCGTATTTGGCAACGCCGTCCTTGATGATGTCGACCTTGAGATGCAGCCAGCCGGCCATCTCGATGGCGCCGCAAAAGGTGATCTCGCCATCGCCCTGGCTGAAGTGGAGATCGCCCATCGAGAGGCCGCCGCCGGGCACGTAGACCGGGAAGTAGATCTTCGAGCCGCGCGACAGGTCCTTGATGTCGCAATTGCCGCCATGCTCGCGCGGCGGCACGGTGCGCGCACCTTCCGCCCCGATTTTTGCCTTGGCGTCACCTTTGGCGCGACCGGCATGTGCGGTCGGCGCGAACGGCGGATTGGCGAGACCCGGCACCCGTGTCGGATTGGTCGCGATCAGCGCGGTCTCGCGCTCGTTCCATTTTGCCAGCAGTTTTGGATCGGGCAGGCAGCCAATCAGACCGGGATGGATCAGGCCGGCGAAACTGACGCCCGGCACGTGGCGCGAGGATGTGTAGAGGCCCTGGATGTCCCAGATCGATTTCTGCGCCAGCGGAAAGTGATCGGTGAGGAAGCCGCCGCCGTTCTTCTTGGAGAAGAAGCCGTTGAAGCCCCACAGGCTCTCCTTCAACGGCCCGACGTCGAGAAGATCGACCACCAGGAGGTCGCCGGGCTCGGCGCCCTTGACGCCGACCGGGCCGGACAGGAAGTGCACGATCGACAGATCGATGTCGCGCACGTCGTCGGCAGAATCGTTGTTCTTGATGAAGCCGCCGGTCCAGTCATAGGTCTCGATGATGAAATCGTCGCCCGGCTTGACCCAGGCCACCATCGGGATGTCCGGATGCCAGCGGTTGTGCACCATGTCGTTTTCATAGGCCGACTTGCCGAGATCGACCTTGATGATCGTCTCCGGCGCGGATCTGTAGACCGGCTTCATGGTATCGGCCCTGAGCAGTGACTCTTGCATGGCAAGCTCCCGTGGTTGCAACGTAAAGAACTAGACGGACAGGTATTTCGAGATCTGCGCGGCGTCGACGCCCTCGCGCGGATCGTCGCGGACGATTTCGCCGTTCTCGATGACGAGCACGCGGTCGGCGACATCGAGCGCAAAGCTCAGCACCTGCTCGGACACCACGATCGACAGCCCGCGCTGGTCGCGGATGCGCTTCAGGGTCCGCGCCATCTCCTTGATGATGGAGGGCTGGATGCCTTCGGTCGGCTCGTCCAGCAGCAGCACCTTCGGTTTGGTGGCGAGCGCCCGCGCAATGGCAAGCTGCTGCTGCTGGCCGCCGGAGAGATTGCCGCCCCGCCGGTTCTTCATTTCCAGCAACACGGGGAAGAGCTCGTAGATGCTCCCGGGCACTTCGGACTCGCCTGCCACCACGAGCCCGGTCTCGATGTTCTCCTTCACCGTCATGGTGGAGAAGATCATGCGGCCCTGCGGCACGTAGGCCAGCCCCTTGGCGACGCGCTCAAAACTCTTGAGCGGCGAAAGCTCGGTGCCGTCCATGGTCATCGAGCCGCTCTTCGCCGGCAGGATACCCATCAGCGACTTCATCAGCGTGGTCTTGCCCATGCCGTTGCGGCCCATGATCGCGACGATCTCGTTCGGCGCGACGGAGACGTTGAGACCGTGCAGCACCTCGCTCTGGCCGTAGGCGACGTGAAGGTTGGAAATCGACAGCATCGCCCTCTCCTCAGTGGCCCAAGTAGACTTCAATGACCTTGGGGTCGTTCTTGACCTTCTCCATCGTCCCCTCGGACAGGATCTGGCCCTGGTGCAGCACGGTGACCTTGTGGGCGATGTCCTCGACGAACTTCATGTCGTGCTCGATCACCAGCACCGAGCGATCCCTAATGATGCGATTCAGCAATTCGGCGGTCTTTGCCCGCTCCGAGACGCTCATGCCGGCGACCGGCTCGTCGAGCATCAGCAGGTCCGGGTCCTGAATCAGCAGCATGCCGATCTCGAGCCACTGCTTCTGCCCGTGGCTGAGCTGGTCGGCATAGGTATCGAGGCGATCCTTCAGGAAGATCATCACGGCGACCTCCTCGACCCGATCCTTCACCGAGGCGTCGCGCTGGAACGCGAGCGAGCCGAACACGGTGCGGCCGCGCGGGAACGAAATCTCCAGGTTCTCGAACACGGTGAGGTCCTCGAACACCGACGGCGTCTGGAACTTGCGCCCGACACCGGCCTGCACGATCTCGTTCTCCTTCAGCCTCGTCAGCTCCTTGCCGCGAAACTGGATCGAGCCGGACGTGGCCCTGGTCTTGCCGCAGATCAGATCGAGCACCGTGGTCTTGCCGGCGCCGTTCGGGCCGATGATGACGCGGATCTCGTTCTCCTCGACATAGAAGGAGAGATCGTTGACCGCCTTGAAGCCGTCAAAGGAGACCGTGAGCGCCTCGACTGCGAGCAGGAATTCCTTGGGCTGGTGACCGATGAGCATGATCTATCTCCTCATTCCGAAAGCCGGGCATCGGCACCGGGGATGACCGATGAGCATGATGATCTCCTCACTCCGCCGGCGCGCCGGCGGCTATGGAACTGTCGGCCGGGGCGCTCGATGGCCTCGATTTGCGCGAGGCCCATAGCCGGTCGATGCGCGGTTGCACGTGGTCGGCCCAGATGCCGGACAAGCCGTTCGGGAACGCCAGCACCACCGCGATGAACAGCGCGCCGAGGCCGAACAGCCAGAGCTGCGGGAAGGATTCCGACAACGACGTCTTGGCGAAATTGACCAGCAGCGAGCCCCACACCGCGCCGAAGATCGACATGCGGCCGCCGACCGCGGTGTAGATCACCATCTCGATCGAGGGGACGATGCCGACAAAGGATGGCGACATGAAACCGACGTTGAGCGCGAACATGGCCCCGCCGATCGCGGCGAACATCGCGGCCATGCAGAAGGCGAAGATCTTGAAGTTGGCGACGCTGTAGCCGGAGAAGCGGACGCGGTCCTCCTGCTCGCGCATCGCCACCAGGATGCGGCCGAGCTTGGTCAGGCGGATGAACTGCGCGATCAGGATGCAGCCGAACAGCAGCGCGACCTCGACGAAGTACAGGATGACCTTGGCATGGTCGGGCCGGATATCCCATCCCTTGAGGGTGCGCAGATCGGTCATGCCGTTGATGCCGCCGGTATAGCCCTGCTGCCCCACGATCAGGATGGTCAGGATCGCAGCGACGGCCTGGGTGATGATGGCGAAATAGGTGCCGCCGACGCGGCGCTTGAACATGGCGGTACCGATGATGAGCGCGAACAGGCCGGGCACCAGGATGATGGCTAGAATAGTGAAAGTGAGGCTGTGGAACGGTTGCCAGAACAGCGGCAGCGCGGTGATCTGATTCCAGTCCATGAAATCGGGAATGCCCGGCGTCGACTGGATCTTGGTGTTCTCGACGCTGGAAGCCTCCAGCTTGAGGAACATCGCCATGCAGTAGCCGCCGAGGCCGAAGAACACGCCCTGCCCCAGGCTCAGAATGCCGCCATAGCCCCAGCACAGCACGAGCCCGATCGCGACGAAGGCGTAGGTCAGGTACTTCGCGACCAGGTTGAGGCGGAACACATCCAGCGACAGCGGCAGGATCACGAACAGGATCGCGGCCAGCGCGATGAAGCCGATGAGCTCGGATCGATTGAAGAAGCGCGAGTTGATGATCATGACCGTGCCTGCCTCCGTTATTTGCGGACCTTGAGGGCGAACAGACCCTGCGGCCGCAGCATCAGGATTCCGACGACGGCGAGCAGCGTGAGTACCTTGGCCATCGAGCCCGACATGAAGAACTCCAGCGTCGACTGGGTCTGCGAGATCGAGAAAGCGGAGGCGATGGTGCCGAGCAGGCTGGCGGCGCCGCCGAACACGACTACGAGGAAGGTGTCGACGATGTAGAGCTGACCCGAGGTCGGCCCGGTCGAGCCGATCATGGTGAAGGCTGAGCCCGCGATGCCGGCGATGCCGCAGCCGAGGCCAAAGGTGAAGCGGTCGACCTTCTCGGTGTTGATGCCGACGGCGCCGGCCATCACGCGGTTCTGCACGACGGCGCGCACCTGGCGGCCCCAGCGCGAGAGGAACAGCACATAGGACACGGCCAGGGTGATCAGCACGGTCAGGCCCATCACGAAGATGCCGTTGATCGGAACCTCGATGCTGTCGGTGACCTTGAGCGAACCCAGCATCCATTGCGGCAGCTCGACGCCGACTTCGCGCGCGCCGAAGATGGAGCGGTAGGCCTGCTGCAAGATGAGGCTGAGCCCCCATGTGGCGAGCAGCGTGTCGAGCGGGCGCTTGTAGAGGTGGCGTATCAGCCCCCACTCCACCAGCATGCCGAGCGCGCCCGAGGCGATGAACGCCAGGACCATGGCGAGGAAAAAGTAGCCGGGAAACAGTGCCGGCAGGAAATGCTGGAAGGCGTTCGACGTCATCCAGGTGACGTAGGCGCCCAGGATCATGAACTCGCCATGGGCCATGTTGATGACGCCCATCTGGCCGAAGATGATCGCAAGTCCGAGCGCCATCAGCACGTAGACGGAAAACAAGATCAGCCCCGCAAAACCCTGCATCACGAAGATGGAGCCGAGATCGCCAATCGAATAGTCGCCGAACATCAATGTTCTCCATCGGGAAGGATGCCCGCGTCGCGCGCACCCTCGCGACGCGGGCCGTTCAGCGTGGATTGACGGTCCACGCCAGGGAGCTGCTGGTTGGAGGCGCGGGAGCTGCGCGCTTACTGGTAGCCCTTCGGGAACGGATCGGGTTCGACCAGATCGGCCGTCTCGAAGATCAGCTCGAACTGACCGTCGAGCTTGGCGCGGCCGACGCGGGTCTTGGACCAGAGGTGATGGTTTTCGTGGATGCGCACGTAGCCTTCGGGCGCGCCCTTGAATTCCACGCCGGGCGACGCAGCGGCGATCTTGTCGACGTCGAAGCTGCCCGCCTTCTCGCAGGTCAGCTTCCACAACCACGGGCCGAGATAGGCGGCCTGGGTAACGTCGCCGATCACGGTCTTCTCGCCCCACATCTTCTGGAAGGCGGGCACGAAGGTCTTGTTGTTGGCATTGTCGAGCGACTGGAAGTACTTCATGCAGGCATAGGCGCCCGCGATGTTCTCGCCGCCGATACCGTCAATCTCGTCCTCGGTCACGGAGATCGTCAGCAACGCCTGCTTGGCGAGGTCGATGCCGGCGGCCTTGAGCTGCTTGTAGAAGGCAACGTTCGAGCCGCCGACGACGTCGGTGAAGATCACGTCGGGCTTGGTCAGCTTGATCTTGTTGATGACCGAGTTGAACTGGGTGCTGCCGAGCGCATAGTACTCCTCGCCCACGACCTTGCCCTTGAGCACGTTCTCGACGTGCTTGCGCGCGATCTTGTTCGAGGTGCGCGGCCAGATGTAGTCCGAGCCGATGAAGAAGAAGGTCTTCGCGCCCTTCTCCTTGGCGATCCAGTTGAGGCCGGCGAGAATCTGCTGGGTGGCTTCCTGGCCGGTGTAGATGACGTTCTTGGACTGCTCGAGGCCCTCGTAGAAGGTCGGATAATAGAGCATGCCGTTATACTGCTCGACGACCGGCAGAACCGCCTTGCGCGAGGCCGAGGTCCAGCAGCCCATGATGGACGCGACCTTGTCGTTGACGAGAAGCTTCTTGGCCTTCTCGGCGAAGGTCGGCCAGTCCGAGGCGCCGTCTTCCTGGATGAACTTGATCTTGCGGCCGAGCACGCCGCCGGCGGCATTGATCTGCTCGATCGCCAGCTTTTCGGCTTCGATAGAACCGGTCTCGGAGATCGCCATCGTGCCGGTGGCCGAATGCAGGATGCCGACCGTCACCTCGGTGTCGGTCACCGCAAGGCCGGTGGTGTTGACGGCCGATGTTGCCGGTCCCGCGCCGAAGGACGGACGCGGCAGCATCGCGATTGCCGGCAGGGCAGCCATGCCCATCAGCAGTTTGCGCCGGAACGGAGATTGCAGGCCCTGTTTGGTTTCGTCTGACATGAGCACCCCATTTGGTTCGAGGACTTGGCAAGGACTTGGCTTTGGTCAGGCGAGGATGGCGCGGATTGTGCAGTGCACAGATACGTGGGATCGCGTATATTGCACCGCAAAATAGCGACGTAGGTTTGGGCGTCGGACCTAGAGGCTCGGGAGTTGTCGGAAGTGGCAGGGCGGCAGCGCATAGACCGCGTCAGGCGCCAATATAATCAATGGGTTGCCAACCAGACGCTGGAAGACTACGCGCTGCGCTTCACAGCCAAGAGCGCGCGGCGGTGGTCCGCCGGGCGCGTCGCCAATACCGCGCTCGGCGCGATCTCCTTCCTGGCGCTGGAGGCGATCGGCGGCACGATTGCCCTTAATTACGGCTTCGCCAACTCGGCGGCCGCGATCCTCGTCGTCAGCGTCATCATCTTCTTTTGCGGATTGCCGATTGCCTATCAGGCGGCCAAGTGCGGCATCGACATCGACCTGCTCACGCGCGGCGCCGGATTTGGCTACATCGGCTCGACCATCACCTCGCTGATCTACGCGTCCTTCACCTTCATCTTCTTTGCGATCGAGGCGGTGATCCTCGCCAGCGCGCTCGAGATGTGTTTCGGAATTCCGCGGCCGGTCGGCTATCTCATCAGCGCGGTGGTCATCATCCCGCTGGTGACGCACGGCATCACGCTGATCAGCCGCTTCCAGCTGTGGACGCAGCCGCTGTGGATCGTCCTCCACGTCCTGCCGTTTGCGGCGATCGCATGGGCCAGTCCGCACTCGTTCACGGAATGGCGGAAATACGCAGGCGAGCACGGCGATCCCGCCGGCCATCTCGATCTGCTGCTGTTCGGAACCGCAGCCTCGGTGGTGTTCTCGCTGATGGCGCAGATCGGCGAACAGGTCGACTTCCTGCGCTTCCTGCCGCGGGACCGCCGCACCTCGCGGACCTCGTGGTGGATCGCGTTGCTGACCGCAGGTCCCGGCTGGATCATTTTCGGCGCGCTCAAACTGCTGCTGGGCTCGTTCCTGGCCTTCTTTGCCCTGAGCCACGGCCTCACCGGCGAACAGGCCGCCGAACCCGCCCACATGTATCTCGAGGCATTCCGCTACGTGCTGTCGCAGCCCGACATGGCGCTGGCGCTCACTGGCGTCTTCGTCGTCCTGTCGCAGATCAAGATCAACGTCACCAACGCCTATGCCGGCTCGATCGCATGGTCGAACTTCTTCTCGCGGCTGACCCACAGCCATCCCGGCCGTGTGGTCTGGCTGGTGTTCAACGTCCTGGTCGCGCTGCTGCTCATGGAGATCGGCGTCTACAAGGCGCTGGAGCAGACGCTGGCGCTCTATTCCAACGTGGCGATCGCCTGGGTGGGCGCACTGGTGGCCGATCTCGTCGTCAACAAGCCGCTGGGCCTGCGGCCGCAGCATATCGAGTTCAAGCGAGCGCATCTCTGCGACATCAACCCGGTCGGCGTCGGCGCCATGCTGATCGCGACCGTGGTGTCGATCAGCGCGTTCTACGGGCTGTTCGGTCCGGTCGCGAAGGCACTGTCGGCGTTCGTGGCGCTGACGGTCGCCTTCGCCGCCGCGCCGCTGATCGCCTGGGCCACCGGCGGCAAGTACTACATCGCACGCAAGCCGAAGCGGAGCTGGCAGAACATCGAGCAGATCCAGTGCTGCATCTGCGAGCATTCCTTCGAGCCGGAGGACATGGCCTCCTGCCCCGCCTATGCCGGGCCGATCTGCTCGCTGTGTTGCTCGCTCGATGCACGCTGCCATGATCTCTGCAAGCCGCATGCGCGCATCCAGGCCCAGGTATCGGAGACGCTGGGCAAACTGCTACCGCAACCGATCTATGACCGCATCAATTCGCAGCTCGGTCACTATCTCGGCGTGTTCGCGGTCTCCGCCGGGCTCGTCGCGCTGGTGCTCGGGCTGATCTATCTGGAGACGTCGTCCTCCGCACAACTCGATACGCAGCTGCTGTCCGACGTGCTGTGGAAGGTCTTTTTCGCGCTCACCATCATCATCGGCGTGGTGGCCTGGCTGTTCGTGCTGGCGCAGCAGAGCCGGCGCGCGGCCGAAGCGGAGACGCGGCGGCAGACCACGCTCCTGATCCAGGAAATCGACGCGCACAAGCGCACCGACGCCGCATTGCAGCGCGCCAAGGAGGTCGCCGAATCCGCCAACCTCGCCAAGAGCCGTTACGTGGTGGGCCTCAGTCACGAGCTGCGCTCGCCGCTGAATGCGATCTCCGGCTACGCGCAGCTACTCGAGCAGGATGCAAGCCTGCACGACCGGCCGCGCGAACAGGTGCATGTGGTCCGCCGCAGCGCCGACCATCTCTCCGGCCTGATCGACGGCATTCTGGATATTTCCAAGATCGAGGCTGGCCGGCTCTACCTGTCGCGCGACGAAGTGCGGCTCGGCGAATTCCTCAACCAGCTCGTCGGCATGTTCCGCGTTCAGGCCGCGGCCAAAGGCGTCGAATTCGTATTCCTGCGTCCGGCGGTACTACCGGTCGTGGTCTATGCCGATGAAAAGCGGCTTAGGCAAGTTCTGATCAACCTCCTGTCCAATGCCATCAAATTCACCCAACGCGGCAGCGTGCAATTCGTGGTGCACTACCGCAGCCCAGTCGCCGAATTCGAGGTAATCGACACCGGTCCCGGTATCCAGCCGGGCGATCTCGAACGCATCTTTGCGCCGTTCGAGCGCGGCGCGCTCGGCGTGGCGCAACCACAGACCGGCACCGGGCTCGGGCTGACGATCAGCCGGCTGCTGGCCGGCGTGATGGGCGGCGACATCAGGGTGAGTTCGACGGTCGGCAGCGGCAGCAATTTCCGCGTCAAGCTTCTGCTCTCCGAAGTCGCCAACCCGACCCGGATTGCGCCAGTGGATGCACCGGTCTCCGGCTATCTCGGCCCGCGCAAGACCGTCCTGATCACGGATGACGACCCCACACATCGCGATCTCCTGCGCGAGGTGCTCGCCCCGCTCGGCTTCATCCTGCTCAGCGCGCCGGACGGCCCCGGATGTCTGGCGATGGCGCAGCACTGCCGGCCCGATCTGTTCCTGCTCGATATTTCCATGGCGGGAATGGACGGCTGGACGGTGGCGGAGACCTTGCGCGCAACGGGGCATCATCAGGCGCGGATCCTGATGGTGTCGGCGAGCGCTCTGGAGGCCCACGGCGCGCCGCTGGCGCAGCCCTATCATGACGGCTACCTGATGAAACCGATCGACATTCCCCGCCTGCTCGAAGCCATCCGCCAATTGCTCAAGCTGGAATGGCAATATGCTGCGGCGCCGCTTCCCGTGCCGCAGTGGAGGCCGCACACCGGCCCGCGGCCGCCGGTCCGGCATGTCGAGGAGCTGATCGGGCTCGGTCAACTCGGCTACATCAAGGGCATCCGGGTCAAGCTCGACGAGATCGGCAACGACCTTCCGGAGCATGCCGGATTCGTGGCCGAGATGCGCGCGCTGATCGACCGCTTCGATCTCGACCAGTACATGGCGACCCTGAAGACGCTGCACAGCCATGATCACTGAAACCAGGAAGCGCGACGTTGCGCTCGTCGTCGATGACTCCCCGGAGACCCTGCGGCTGCTGACCGACGCGCTCGACGGCGCCGGCATGACCGTGATGGTCGCGCTCGACGGCGCCGGCGCCATGCGCATCGTCGATCAGATCACGCCCGACGTCATACTGCTCGACGCAGTCATGCCGGGAATGGACGGGTTCGAGACCTGCAGGCGGCTGAAGCACGATGCGGGACTAGGCAACGTGCCGATCATCTTCATGACAGGGCTGGCGGAAACCGAGCACATCGTGCGCGGACTGGAAGCCGGCGGCGTCGACTATGTGACCAAGCCGATCGTGGTCGAGGAGATGCTGGCGCGCATCCGCGTGCATCTTGCCAATGCCCGGCTGACGCAGAGCGCGCGTGCCGCGCTCGACGTTTCCGGCCGCTATCTGCTGGCGGTGAGCCGGCAGGGCAAGGTTCTGTGGGCGACGCCGCAGGCGCAAAAGCTGCTGTCGGCGACGCTCAATGCCGACGACGAATTCGCCCTGCCCGATCCGATGCCACAATGGCTGGAGCAGGTGCAGAAGGGCAAGGCGGGAACGAAGGCAGCGTCGATGGCCTCGTTTCCCGGCAACATGACGCTTCGCCTGCAATTCATGGGCAAGCTCGGAGCCAACGAATTCCTGCTCCGGCTCGCCAAGGAGGCCGCCGACACGCCGGCCGAATTCTCCAGCGAGCTCGGCCTGACCACGCGCGAGGGCGAGGTCCTGTCATGGCTGTCCAAGGGCAAGACCAACCGCGACATCGCGCAGATCCTGGGCCTGTCGCCACGGACGGTCGACAAGCATCTGGAGCAGATCTACGCCAAGCTCGGCGTCGAGAATCGCACCGCCGCGGCGGCGATCGCAGTGAACGCGAAGAACCGGAAGACGTAGAGCGACGTTGGAACCATGCCACCAGTTGTCATCGCCCGGCTTGACCGGTTGAATCCGTCCAGTATTCCAGAGACGGTGGTGACCAAACGAGAGGCCCGCGGCCTACTGGATGCCCCGCTCAAGGCGGGGCATGACAAGCCATTTCACTCAGCCGCCTGCGCCTTGCCGTACGCTTCGGCGATCATGTAGCCGGAAAGCGTGTTGTAAGCCGCAGTCCAGGCGGAGGCGAGCTCGGGCGTCCAGGCTGCACCGAGCCCCTTCTCCAGCGTCCACAGCAGCGCGCCGCCGACCACCGGATAGTGTTCGGGCCTGGCGCCATAGCTGACATGGCGGACAGCAAGCGCGCTCGCCGCCGGCAGGATGGATTCGAGGTTGGAGAGGCCGTTCACGACGGCAGCGAGCGTCGCCATCAGCTTCTTGCGCTGCTCGGTCATGTCGGCCGGAAACATCGCCCTCACGCCGGGAGCGACATCGAACAGGCGGTCGTAGAAAATCACCGCGGCCTGTTCCGAGATCGGCGCAACCTTGGAAAAACTTTGCTGGACGAGTTTGACCTGTTCCGGTGTCATCCGTGCCTCCTTGCACGTTGCCTCCCTCGCCGCACCGTTGCGGCGAGGTGAAGATGAGCCGAGGGCAAGAGCCGTCTTACTGTCTGATCAGCTCCGACTTTGCGCCAGAGCGACCCTTCGGGTCGGGCTACGGTCCTAGGCTGCCTCGACGAAGCGGTGCCGCTCGTAGAGGAATTCCAGCACGCGCTGCCGGCATTTCAGGTAGGCGGCATTGGTCGCAAGCTCGAGCCGCTTGCGCGGCCGCGCCAGCGGCACCTCAAGCACCTCGCCGATCCGCGCGCTCGGGCCGTTGGTCATCATCACGATGCGGTCGGAGAGCAGAACGGCTTCATCCACGTCGTGGGTGATCATCAGGATGGTGTTGCCGAGCTTCTGGTGCAGCGCCATCACGGAGTCCTGCAGGTGCGCCCGGGTCAGCGCGTCGAGCGCGCCGAACGGCTCGTCGAGCAGCAGCACCTTCGGCTCCATGGCGAGTGCGCGCGCAATGCCGACGCGCTGCTTCATGCCGCCGGAGATTTCCGACGGTCGCTTGTCCTTGGCGTGGGCCATCTGCACGAGGTTGAGGTTGTGCATCACCCAGGCGTCGCGCTCGGCGCGGGTCTTGCTGGAGGCGAACACCTTGTCGACGCCGAGCTTGACGTTCTCGTAGACGGTGAGCCACGGCAGCAGGCTGTGGTTCTGGAACACCACGGCGCGATCGGGACCGGGCGAGTTGACCTCGCGGTTCTCCAGCAGCACGCCGCCCTGCGTCGCATTGGTCAAACCGGCGACGATGTTGAGCAGCGTGGACTTGCCGCAGCCGGAATGGCCGATAATCGAGACGTATTGTCCCTTCTCGATCGCCAGGTTGATGTCCTTCAGGACCTCCGTCGTGGCATTGCCGCGGGTGTAGGTCTTGTCGATGTGGTCGAGCTTCAGATAGGGCATGACTGAACCTTTCCTTAGTTCGCCGCGGTGCCGCGGGTCACGAACTTGCCGACCATCGCGATCATGCGATCGAGCAGGAAGCCGATGATGCCGACATAGAACAGCGCCAGCACGATTTCGCTGATGTGCGAGGAATTCCACGCGTCCCAGATGAAGAAGCCGATACCGACGCCGCCGATCAGCATTTCAGCGGCGACGATCGCGAGCCACGACAGGCCGATGCCGATGCGCAGGCCCGTGAAGATATAGGGCGCCGCGGCCGGGATCATGATCTTGCCGAAGAACTCCAGCGGATTGAGCTGCACCACGGCGGCGACGTTGCGGTAATCCTGCGGGATGTTGCGGATGCCGACCGCGGTGTTGATGATGATCGGCCAGATCGAGGTGATGAAGATCACGAAGATCGCCGATGGCTGCCCGTCGCGGAACGCCGCGAGCGACAACGGCAACCAGGCCAGCGGCGGGATGGTGCGCAGCACCTGGAACAGGGGATCGAGCCCGCGCATCGCCCAGACCGACTGGCCGACCAGAGTGCCGAGTGCAACACCGGCGATGGCCGCGAGCGAGTAACCGAGCGCGACCCGCTGCAGCGAGGCCGACAGGTGCCAGAACAGGCCCTTGTCGATGCCGCCGTGGTCGAAGAACGGATCGAAGATCAGTTCCTTGGTGTCGCTGAAGACGCGCGAAGGCGGCGGGAGGGCCGAGCCGGCGCGGCGGCAGGCCAGTTCCCAGAACAGCAGCAGCAGCGCAAGCACGACCAGCGGCGGAATCACGCGCACCGCTGCGTCCTTGGCCATTTTGGCGTACTTCTCCGTGACCGGTGCCCGCTTGGGCGTCATCGTCACGATTTCCGCCGGAGCAGAGGCGGCCGGAGCGGCCACGGCGGCTTCAGATTTCATGGCAGGCATCGACATCTGGAAAGTGTCTCCGTGATTGGATGGACGGGCCGCGCGTCGCGCGCGGCCCGCTGCGATCAAACCTCGACGCGCTTGATGGACAACGACTTCAGGTAGGCGGACGGATTCTCCGGATCGAAGACCTTGCCGTCGAAGAAGGTCTCCTTGCCGCGCGACTTCGACGTTGGAATCTCCGAAGCCGGCACGCCCATATCCTTGGCAGCCTCACGCCAGATGTCCTCGCGGTTGACCTTGGCGATCAGTGCCTTGGTATCGACCGTCGGCTCGAACTTGCCCCAGCGGATGTCCTCGGTGAGGAACCAGAGATCGTGGCTCTGGAACGGATAGGAGGCGAAATCGCGCCAGTACTTCATGATATGCGGCGAGTTCTCGACCACCTTGCCCGGGATGCCGTAGTCGAACTTGCCGGCGGAGCGGTCATAGACGTCCTCGACCGGGCAGTTCATCCACTGCCGCTTGCCCATGATGGTGGCGAGTTCCTTCTTGTTCTCGGCCTTGTCGGACCACTGCTGGGCTTCCATGACAGCCATCGTCAGGGCTTTCGCCGCCTTCGGATACTTGTCGACCCAGGCGGCGCGCAGCGCGAACGACTTCTCCGGATGCTTGTTCCAGAGCTCGCCGGTGTTGACCGCGGTATAGCCGATGCCCTGATTGATGAGCTGCAGGTTCCACGGCTCGCCGACGCAGAAGCAGTCCATCGTGCCGACCTTCATGTTGGCGACCATCTGCGGCGGCGGCACGACGATGGTCTCGATGTCCTTGTCGGGATCGATGCCGCCGGCGGCGAGCCAGTAGCGGATCCAGAGATCGTGGGTTCCGCCGGGGAAGGTCATCGCGGCCTTGATCGCCTTGCCGGAGGCCTTCTTCTTCTCCAGCGCCGCCTTGAACGGCGATGCGTCGACCGAGAGTTTCAGGTCGGCATATTCCTTCGCGACCGAGATGCACTGACTGTCGAGATTGAGACGCGCCATGATGTACATCGGCGTCGGCTGGTTGTTCTGCGTCACCTTGCCGGCCGAGATCAGGTACGGCATCGGGGTGAGGATATGCGCGCCGTCGATGCCGTTGCCCTCCGAGCCGAGCACGAGGTTATCGCGCGTGGTGCCCCAGGAAGCCTGCTTCTGCACGTCGACGTCGGGCATGCCGTATTTGGCGAAGAAGCCCTTGTCCTTGGCGACGAACAGCGGACCGGCATCGCTCAGCGCGATGAAGCCGAGCTTGGCGCCCTTCACTTCGGGGCCTGCGCCTTGCGCGAACGCGCCGGCGGGAAAGTTCAGCTTGGCAGCTGCAAGCAGAGCGGCAGTGCCGCTCGCGGCTTTCAGGAGCTGGCGGCGGCTAAGGCCTGAGGTCTTGTCGGTGCGCTTGGTCATCGGTCGTATGGTCCTTTGCGTCGTTGCGGTGGGTGCTGCGTCTGTGCATCGAGTGCCGCCCGATAGACGCTGCGCGAGGAGCGCATGAAGGCGCGCTCTGGGGAGGCCCCAGAATTGGCGGCGTCACAATTCGGATCGATGGTCTCGAGGGACGGCATCAATGGCGTCACCACCTGCTATTCAAGCGGTGTGCCAACCTTGCCGCAACGCAATAAGCCTATGAATTACAGCGGCTTACACGTTCGGCTCGTGAATGGCCGTTGACTCTCGCACGCTCCTAAAATTTGCGATTCGCTCAATTCTTATGTGCCGCCCGCCCAATCCTTGTGCGCGGCACAAGGATTGGGCGGGCTAGGTAATTGGCGGGCTCTGACACGGCCTTGCCGGCCATCGTGCCGGGATCGCCGCGTGCATCCGTGTGTCGGTCATTTGTTCGCGATTCACGCCAGACGACCCCGGCTGCCGCAGATGAAGAACCCGCGACCAGTGGCTCGCCGCCGCGCGTAACGTTCAGTTCAGGCTGCCTCCGGGCTGGCTACAGTTGCCGCCGGCTTAGGTCCCGCACCGTGCTCATAAGCCTCCAGGAAATCGAGCAGCTCACGGCGATAGCGGTAATAGCTGGGATGCTCGAGCAGCGCTTTCCGGGTACGTGGCCGCGGGATATCGATTTCCATAATGTGGCCAATGCGCGCATTCGGTCCGTTTGTCATCATCACGACCCGATCGGCCAGCAGGATCGCCTCGTCGACATCATGGGTGACGCAAAGCGCGGTGACCTGCGTGCGCGTCCAGACCTCCATCAAGACCTCCTGCAGGTCCCAGCGCGTCAGGCTGTCGAGCATGCCGAACGGCTCGTCGAGCAGAAGCAGCTTGGGCGAGAGCGCGAACGCGCGGGCGATACCGACGCGCTGGCGCATGCCGTTAGACATCGACGCAGCGAGCTTGTCGAACGAATCGGACAGCCCGACGCGTTCGAGATAGTAGTCGACAATCTGGTCGCGTTCGCGACGCGAGGCGCGCGGATAGACGCGATCCACGCCGAGCGCGACGTTCTCGCGCGCGGTAAGCCATGGAAACAGCGACGGTGCCTGAAACACCACGGCGCGGTCCGGACCGGCCGCCGCGACCTCGCGTCCGTCCAGGATGATGCCGCCGTACGACACCTCGTTGAGGCCGGCAGTCATCGACAGCACCGTCGACTTGCCGCAGCCCGAATGACCGATGACCGAGATGAACTCACCCTTGCGAACCTTGAGGTCGAAATTGTCGACGACGGTCAACGGCCCGGTGGGGGTAGGATAGATCTTGGACAGCTGCGAGTACTCCAGGTAGCGGTCCAGGTTGCGCGTGGCGGACTGGGCGGCGGCGCGATAGGCGGCTGGCGGTCCCTCCGTCTGGGTGATCGCCGTTACGTTGGGAAGCACGCGAACCGTCGCTGGCTTTGACGCCGACCGCTCGGCGGCCACGTCTACAAGATAGCCTGTAATTGCCTGGCGCAGCCGCTTGAATCTGCCGTCCTCGTTGACCGAAGAACGCTCGCGCGGACGCTCGATATCGACCTTGAACTCCTTGCCGAGCGTCGCATTTGGACCGGGCAGAAGCGGGATGATGCGATCGGCAAGCAGGATGGCCTCATCGACGTCGTTGGTGATCATGACCACCGTGCGCTTGTCGCGCGTCCAAATCTCGACAATCTCGTCCTGAAGCTTGGCACGAGTTAGCGCATCGAGCGCCGAGAGCGGCTCGTCGAGGAGGAGGATCTCGGGACTGGTGGCGAGCGCCCGGGCTACTGCAACACGCTGGCGCATCCCGCCCGAAAGCTCGGACGGAAGCCGCTCCGCGGCGTGCGCCAATCCGACCATGGAGACGTAGCGGTCGACGCGAGCGGTCCGCTCGGCACGGCTTTCGCGCGCAAACACCTCGTCCACCGCTAACGCAACGTTGCCGCGCACCGTGAGCCAGGGCAACAGCGAATAGGACTGAAACACGACGCCTCGATCGGGGCCCGGCCCGGTTACGGGCTTGCCCTTGAGCGTGATCTCGCCCGCATCCAGTTGTATCAGCCCGGCGATCGCCGAGATCAGTGTCGTCTTGCCGCTTCCCGAAAAACCAACGATAGCGACGAACTCGCCTTCCGCCACATCCAGGCTGAGATTGGCAAGCACGTTGGCGCGTCTGGCGCCGACGCCGTAATACTTGGTGACACCCTTCAGCGACAAGAACGACATCCGGGGCCTCAGCGCTGGCTCGAGAAGGTAAAGGCAGACTGCAGCGCGAACATGACGCGATCGAGCAGGAAGCCGATGATGCCGATGGTCAGTACCGCGAAAATGATGCGTGCCAGCGACTGCGACGAGCCATTCTGGAATTCATCCCACACGAACTTTCCGAGGCCCGGATTCTGCGCGAGCATTTCGGCCGCGATGAGAACCATCCAGCCGACGCCGAGCGAGAGCCGCAGCCCGGTAAAGATCAGCGGTAGCGCACTCGGCAGCACCAGCTTGGTAATGGTGCGCCTCGTCGGCAACTGGAGGACACGCCCGACATTGAGCAGATCCTTGTCGATCGAGGAAACGCCAAGCGCCGTGTTGATCAAAGTGGGCCACAGCGAGCACAAGGTCACTGTGATGGCCGAAATGACCAGTGATTTTGGCAGAACCTCTGAGGGGTTCGCATAAAGCGCGGAGACGACCATGGTGACGATCGGCAGCCAGGCGAGCGGAGATACCGGCTTGAAGATCTGGATCAGCGGGTTGAGTGCGCTGTTCATGGTATTGGAAAGGCCGCAAACGATTCCAAGCGGTACGGCGACCAGCGTCGCCACCGCAAACCCGAGCGCGACGGTCATGAGGCTCGTGAGTATCTGATCAAGATAGGTCGGCTTACCGGCATAACTACGGTGTTTGACATCCTCGGGACGGCCGTCGGCCACTGCCTTGGCGTTGCGCGCGTCCTGGCGATCGTAAAATGCCGACTTCTTGGCGCGCTCGGCCATATGGTCAGCGTACAGGTTCTTGGCCTGCACCCAGACCTCAGCCGGCCCCGGTATCGCGCCGAGCGACGTCTTGACCTGGGGAGCAGCCCAAGCCCATGCCAGGAGAAAGACACAGACACCGATGAGCGGAACCAGCAGTCCTTGGCGGAGATCCTTGAGTTGCGGCTTGACGCTATCGCCCGCCGCGATGCGAGCCAGCGGCGCGAGCCATCCCAGCCCGAGGATGTTGAGGTAAATCGCCGCCGCGTTGATACGCGCGAGAATCCGCTCCCGCCGCAGGCGCTTGCGCTCATCCGTGCTGGCGTCGAGATAGCCGCTGACCAATGCCATAATTTCTTCCTTCAGCCTTTATCGCCGGATTCGTGTAAAGGGGGCCGGGGTCGCCGCGATGGCGGCCCGGCAGGTGATGGTCAGCCGTCCACAACCTTCGCGCCGCTGACCTTCTGCTTGCTTTTGAGACCGATCTTCAGGCTGTCGATGTAGGCATTCGGCTTGCGGCCGTCATAGACGATGCCGTCGATGACCTCCGACGTCGGCGCACGATAGCCGTCGGTTTCCCAGGGGAAGTCTTCTTTCTTCGCCTTGCCGTCGGCAACGAGAAGCTTTGCGGCGGCCAAGTAGAGATCAGGTCGGTACACGCTCTTTGCTGTGCTGTGGTACCACGCGTCGTCCTTGGTCTCGGCGATCTGCCCCCAGCGCCGCATCTGGGACAAATACCAGACCGCATCGGAGTAATAGGGATAGGTCGCGAAGTAGCGGAAGAAAACGTTGAAGTCGGGAATGGCGCGCTTGTCGCCCTTCTCGTACTCAAAGGTACCCGTCATCGAATTCGCGATGACCGCCTTGTCAGCGCCTACATATTCGGGCTTCGACAGCATCTCGACGGCTTTGCCGCGGTTGGCGTTGGCATTTTCGTCCAGCCACATCGCAGCTCGGATCAGCGCTTTGGTCAACGCGAGCACGGTATTCGGATTCTTCTCGGCAAAGGCCGCAGTGATCCCGAAAACCTTCTCCGGATTGTTCTTCCAAATCTCGTAGTCCGTGATCACGGGCACACCGATGCCCTTGAATACGGCCGCCTGGTTCCAGGGCTCGCCCACGCAATAGCCGTTGATGGTACCGGCCTCGAGCGTGGCCGGCATCTGCGGCGGCGGTGTTACCGACAACAGCGCGTCGGCCCCGACCGTTCCGGTCACGTCTTCGGCAGAATAGTAGCCAGGGTTGATGCCTCCCGACGCGAGCCAATAGCGCAGCTCGTAATTGTGTGTCGAAACAGGGAACACCATGCCCATCTTGAAAGACTTGCCGTCAGCCCTCATCTTGTCGATCACTGGGCGCAGCGTGTCTGCCTTGATCGGATGCACAAGCTTGCCGCTCGCATCCTTGGGGATGTTTGGCTTCATCATCGCGAATATCTCGTTCGAAACCGTGATGGCGTTGCCGTTCAGATCCATGGAGAACGGCGTGATGATGTGCGCCTTCGTGCCGAATCCGATCGTTGCGGCGAGCGGCTGGCCTGCAAGCATGTGCGCGCCGTCGAGTTCGCCGCTGATCACACGGTCGAGCAGGACCTTCCAGTTGGCCTGCGCTTCGACTGTGACGAAAAGACCTTCGTCCTCGAAATAGCCGTTCTCCTTGGCAACCGCGAGCGGCGCCATGTCAGTTAGCTTGATGAAGCCGAGTTTCAACTCTTCCTTCTCGGGCTTCAGGGCGGCGGCGCGGGCGCGCCAGGGCGCCAACGCCAGTGCGGCGGCGGCAGTGCCCGCGGCCAGGAAGGCGCGGCGATCCAGACCCGGAAGCGACGCCGTTCGGACGGCGGCCTCGAGGCCTGCGGAGGTCTTGTCGGTGCGCTTGGTCATCGGTCGTATAGTCCTTTGCGTCGTTGCGTTGAGTGGTGCGTCGGTGCGTCGAGTGCCGTTCCGATGACGCTGCACGAGGCGCATGAAGGCGCGTTCTGGGGAAACCCCAGATGGCTGCGTCACAATTCGGATGGGTTGGTCTCGAGGGACGGCATCAATGGCGTCGGCACCCACTATTCAAGCGGTGTGCCAACCCTGCCGCAGCGCAATAACGCTATGAATTACAGAAGCTTATGCGCATGGACGACTTACGCCCGTTAACTTTCGCGCGCTTTGAAAATTTGCGATTCGCTCAAATCTTGTGGGCTGTTCGCCCAATTCTTGTGCGACGCACAAGGATTGGGCAGGCGCCGCCCTTTTACTCTCAGGCCTCTTCCATCGCCTTCGCCGCGAGTGGCTTCGGTGCAGCTCCGCCGCCCGGCTTCATCCTGAATTCGTAGGTCATCAGGTGCCAGGGCGAGGTCGCCGGCTTGCCGTCGGGCATCGTGGCGTCGGTGCGCTTTTCGATGGTGGCTATCAGTTCGTCCTTGACGCCGAACACGACGTCGCAATCGAGGTTGGGATCGCCGCCGATGAAGACATGCGTGACCAGCGGTTCGTAGCCTGGAGCTGCGACCAGGAAATGCACATGCGCCGGCCGCAGCTCGGGGCGCCTGGTGTAGCGGATCATCTCGCCGACGGGTCCATCCACGGGAATGGGATAGCTGCACGGCACGATGGAGCGGAAGAAAAAGCGGCCGTCGGCATCGGTGATGAAGCGCGCTCGCGACGAAGGGCCCTGCGTTTGATAGCTCGGCTTCTGCGAGTCGTAGAATCCGTCATCGTCGGCATGCCAGACGTCAACGGGAACGCCCGGCAGCGGGTTGCCATTGAGGTCGGTGACCCGGCTCTGCACGAACATCCGCTCGCCCGCAAGCTTCTCGGAAATGTCGGTGCCGTGCGGCGTTACCTTGTGCTCACCGACATAGAAGGGCCCGAGCACCGTGGTCTCGGTCGCGCCTTCGCGCTCGCGATGATTGACCGCATCCACCAGCATGGAGACGCCGAGCACATCGGAGAGCAGGATGAATTCCTGGCGGATCGGCGTACACTTCTGTCCCGTGCGGGTCAGGAAATCGATGGCGAACTCCCATTCCTCGAAGGTCAGGTCGGTCTTGCGGACATAGTCGTGCAGCGACTTCACCAGCTCCTGCAGCAGGAATTTGACCCGCGGGTCCGGCGTATCGTTGAAGCTGCTGATGGCGGCGGCAGTCAGTTCGGTTTCGCTGAATTGGGTCATTTTTGGGCTGTCCTGCGGATGACGCGACGGGAAGACCGTCAGCCTACACCAGCGTACCGGTCCTGCGTAGGCACAAGCGATTGGAACGGGACACGGTTTCGGCTATCAAACCCCTCCCTGCCAGTTCCGGAGACCCGTCCGATGCTCGCCCCGACCCCCGCCTCCCCCGAATCCGCCGGCATGTCGAGCACGGCGCTCGCCCGCGTCGATCGACACCTGAAAGAGCGCTACATCGACGCCGGCCGCTACCCGGGGGCACAACTAACGGTCTACCGCCGCGGCAAGATCGTGCACTCGTCCGTGCAGGGCTATGCCGATCTCGAGCGCAAGGTGCCGGTCACGGACGACACCATCTTCCGCATCTATTCCATGACCAAGCCGATCACCTCGGTCGCCTTCATGATGCTGGTCGAGGAAGGGCGCGTCGCTATCGACGAGCCCGTTCACAAATACATTCCGGAATGGAAGAATCTCGGCGTGTTCGTCGCCGGCAGCAATCCCGGCTATCTGACGAAGCCGCCGGAACGGCCGATGCAGATCGTCGACCTGCTCCGCCACACCTCGGGCCTCACCTACGGCTTCCAGCAGCGCTCCAATGTCGATGCCGGCTACCGCGAAAGGAAGCTCGGCGAGGTCGTGACGTCGGGCACCCTGGATTCGATGATCGCGGACCTTTCGAAGATGCCGCTGGAGTTCTCGCCGGGCGAGGCCTGGAACTATTCGCTTTCGACCGACGTGATCGGCTACCTCGTCGGCAAGATCTCGGGCGTGCCGTTCGAGCAGTTCCTGAAGGAGCGCATCTTCAAGCCGCTCGGGATGAACGACACCGACTTCCACGTGCCCGCCGACAAGGCGCACCGCTTCGCCGCCTGCTACTCGGCCGATCCGCCGGGCGAGCTCAAATTCCACGCCGCCGAACGCAAGGCCATGCTGACCTTGCAGGACGATCCGAAGAAAAGCCCGTATCTCACGCCGCCGACCTTCTTCTCCGGCGGCGGCGGCTTGTGCTCGACGTCGGCCGACTACCTCACCTTCTGCCGCGCACTGCTCAACCGCGGCGAGCTCGGCGGCATCCGCCTGCTGGGGCCGAAGACGCTTGCCCTGATGACCACCAACCACCTGCCCGGCGGGCGCGATCTTCCGGCGCTGTCGCGCTCGATGTTCTCCGAGGCGACCAATAACGGGATCGGCTTCGGCCTCGGCTTTGCCGTCACCATGGATCCGGCGCAGACGTTGGTCGCCGGCAGCCCCGGCGAATATTTCTGGGGCGGAGCAGCCGCAACCGCGTTCTGGATCGACCCCGCCGAGGAGCTGGTCACGATCTTCATGACCCAGGTGATGCCGTCGACCGCCTACCCGATCCGCCGCGAGCTGCGCACGATGATCAATGCAGCGATCACGGACAGCAATCTGTGAAAATTGAAGCGGATTCCGCGGCGCACTTGCGTGCGTTGCGGCGTCGCTTCAGCCGAATTCCTTGGCACGGCGTCCGTGCTTCCCTATGCTCGGCGCAGTTGGGCGTTGTTCCGGGTCAGAAGTGCCAAAACCGTCCTTGCCAGTGCGTCTCGCTCTTCTGGTGGCGGGTACCACGCTGCCGCTGATCGTGTTCGCGGCCGGCATCGTCTTTTACAACTACAAGCAGGATCGCAGGGACGCCACCCAGCGCGTGCTCGAGACCGTGCGATCGATCCGCCTCGTGCTAGACGCGGAGGTGCAGCGGATGACCGGCGGCTTGCAGGTTCTCGCACTCACCTCCGCGCTACGCGCCGGCGACTACGATGCCTTCAGGCCCATCGTGCACGGCTTCCTCGAGCAATATGGCAGGGACGGCGTGGTACTGGTTTCCAACCGCCAGGGCCGGCAGGTATTCTCCTCGGTCAGCGCCGATGTCGCAAACCTGCCGCCGCGCACCAACCTCGCCATGGTCGAGAAGGTGTTTACGAGCAGGCAGCCGGCCTATTCGAATCTGTTCGTCGGTATCGTCAAGAAGAAGCTGATCATCACGGTGGAGATACCGGTCATCAAGGATGGCGAAGTACTCTACGCAATCTCCTTCAGCCCGCCGCTCGACATATTTCAAGCCATCATCGAAAAGCAGCGGCCGAGCCGGGACTGGACCATTTCGATATTCGACGGCGAAGGCACCAATTTCGCCCGCGTGCCCAATCCGCAGGACACGATCGGCAAACGCGCTTCGCCCTCGCTCTATGCGGAGCTATTCCGCGCCGACGAGGCGACGCTGGCGACGGTATCGCTTGAAGGCGTGCCGCTGATCACCAGCTTCACCCGCTCGTCACTGACGGGCTGGACCGTCGCCGGCGGCATCGCCGAGAGTTCGCTGATCAGCCCGCTATGGCGCAATTTGGCCATCACCAGCGCGATCGGCGGCCTGCTGCTGCTGATCGGGCTCGCCTTCGCGGTGCGGATGGCTACCACGATCGCGCGCGGCGAGATGCTGCAGGAGCTGCTGGTCGAGGAGCTGAACCATCGCGTCAAGAACACGCTCGCCATCCTGCAATCGATCGCAGCGCAGACCTTCCGCAGCGCCAGCCGCACCGAGCGGGAGAAGTTCGAGGGCCGCCTGCGCGCGCTGGCCGAAGCACACAATCTGCTCAGCATCGAGAAGTGGCAAGGTTCGGACTTGCAGGACGTGATCGACCGCGTGCTGCAGCCCTACGCGATCAACGATCCCCGCCGGGTGCGGATGTTCGGCCCGAAGGTACCGCTGGCGCCGCGGCTCGCCGTAGTGCTGTCGATGATCCTGCATGAGATCGCCACCAACGCCGCCAAATACGGCGCGCTGTCGAACGACAGCGGCACGGTGACCCTGGACTGGGAAATCGTCGAAGAGGACGCCACGCGGAAGCTGCGCCTGATCTGGACCGAGGCCGGCGGCCCGCAGGTGACCGCGCCGGTGCAACGTGGCTTCGGCTCGCGGCTGATCGAGCGCAGCGCGCGCGACCAGCTCGGCGGCGAGGCGACCGTCGACTTCCTGCCGCACGGCGTGGTCTACACGGTGTCCGTTGCGCTGGAGGGCGAGGGCTAGTACTACTGAGTCAAGCCGTCGCTATGTCACCAGTTTGAGGTCAGGCCGGCCACGGCGACGCCGCCCCCGCGGCGCCTTCTCGCGCACTGCCAGCACCTGCTCTTCCGCCGCCTGCGCGTCGCTCAGCAACCTCAACTCGGAATGGGTCACGCCCTTGAGCTTCATGCGAAGCTGCAGGATAGCCACCGACAACAAGTCCGCGGTCTCGTGCTCGGATTCGTCGGTCAGCGAGGACCGGCATTGTTCCAGCGTCGCGAGGAGCGACCGCAATTTTGCTTGCGAGTTCGCCGCCAGCGTTTCCGCCGCGATCGAACTTGCAAGGTAGATCGAAGGTTGTTCAATCGGCGGCTTCATGCCCATTTCCACACGCCCCCGAATTCACGAAAGTGGCCGGCGGGGATGCTGTCCCAGAATGCGCCACCGGCCGGTAGCAAGGCGTGCCTTGCGTTGCCAGGAGGCCTGCTCAGTTGTGCTGGGCTGGCCGAGGCGGCTCCGCCGGTTGAGCCCGAAATGATCAACCGCCATATCCGGATACCCCAAAATCCGCTCCGCACCGCAAAACCCCCGTAAGAATCCGGAGTTCGCGGCCGGGCGGTAATTTTAGGCGTGAATAATCGGGGCGCGAGACCCGCCCTGGTTGTACTGCTCGACATCTTCTGCCAAGATTATCCGAGGTAGAGGGCCCTGTATGTCGCTTACACTGGAAAGGGGTGTTCCACAGGAAGAACGCCGGAAGTCTCTCGGCGGTCTTACCGACTGGGACGCGGCCCGCATATTCCTGGAGGTGGTGCGCTGCGGCAGCTTCCGCTCGGCGGCCGAACGACTCGACTTGTCGATCAACGTCGTGCGCCGGCGGATCGACGATTTCGAGCGGCAGGTCGGCGCCACCCTGTTCACCCGCGACGTTCACGGCACCCACCTCACCGACGAGGGGGCGATGGTGGTCTCGGCCGTGGAGCGCATGGAGACGGCCGCGTTCGACCTGATGCGGGCGAGCAATTCCGTCAACAGCACGATTTCCGGCGAAGTCCGCGTCGCCGTCACCGAGGGCCTCGGCACCTTCTGGGTTGCCCCGCGCCTGGTCGAATTCCAGCGCTCCTATCCCAACATTCTCGTCGACCTGCACTGCGCGATGCGTTCGGCCGACGTTTCCCGGCATGAAGCCGACGTCGCCATCCATCTGTCGCAGCCGGCTTCGCTCGACGCCAAGCTGGTGCGGCTCGGCCGCATGCACCTGATGTTCTTCGCGAGCGAGGCCTACATTGCCGCTCACGGCGCACCGAAATCGTTCGCCGACCTGACCAGGCACCGGATGGTGCTGCAGAGCGCGGACCAGACCGCGACCAAGGAATTGTTCGAGAGTTTCTTCCCGGGCTTTTCCCAGCGCGACCTGCTGGCGATGCGCACCAACGTCAGCAGCGCCAACTACTGGGCCGTCGCCAACGGCGCGGGCGTCGGCGTGTTTCCGACCTACACCTACGCGCTCGGCGGCGTCGTGCCGCTCGATATCGAGTTTCGCAGGCCTTTCGACATCTGGCTCTCCTACCATCCCGGCAGCGGCCGCATCCCGCGGGTGCGCCGCACGATCGACTGGCTGGTGGAGGCTTTCAATCCCGCCAAATTCCCCTGGTTCAGGGACGAGTTCGTCCATCCCGGAGAATTCAAGGCGGTGTATATGGGCGAGTCCCTGACCCATCTTTTCGGGGGCTTCTCGACCGAAGGACGGTAGGAGCGAATGAACAAATCAGCAGCAAAGAGAATGAAACAACGTAGCGCGGGCAAGCCCGACATCGAACTTGGCAAGCGAATCCGGTTGCGGCGGGTCGAACAGAAGATCTCGCAGGCGGAGCTCGGCGAAAAGCTCGGCGTCAGCTTCCAGCAGGTCCAGAAGTACGAGAAGGGCGTCAATCGCGTCGGCGCTGCGCGTCTGCAGCAGATCGCCAATGCGCTCGATGTGCCCGTGACGTTCTTCTACGACGGCGACAACAAGGCGCGTGAGGTCGAGAGCCTCCTGTTCCTCGACAGCGCGTTCAGCCTGCGTCTGCTGCGGGCCTACAGCAAGATCAAGGACCAGACCGTGCAGCGGCAGCTGGTGTCCCTGATGGAATCGATCGCGGCCAACGAAGACTAGACGTTACTGCGCCTCTGGTTTGCAGCGCCGCGGACCCGGTTTATGAACGCGAGACAATCGGCGGGTAGCCTGTTGCTGCGCCTGGCCACGTGTTGGTCGGGAATCGACAACACGAAGATGTCACCATCCGGCTTGGTGGAGGCCGGAGGGTCGACATCCAGCCGCGACGCCGAGCTGTTCGAACGCTGAGCTGTTCGGACGATGGCCCGGCAAATAAACATCGCTGCAGCGGCGACGACCCGGGCTCCGATGCGGAAGTGAGTGGCCGAATGCCACTGGACGCTCCCGCCTGAAGGTCGCCCGCGATGCTCGACGCTCCCAAGACCACGCAAAAATCCCACGCCGACGGCAAGATTCTGCAAAGCGCAGATGACGGCGTCGGCGTCATCACCTTCAACAATCCGGAAAAGCGCAGGCGCGACATGGAGGCGATCAAGGCGATCGGCAATGCCTGCATGGACAGCGACGATTTTCGCGAGGGCCGCACCGCCTTCATGGAAAAGCGCAAGCCGCGATTCGAGGGGAAGTAGGTCGCAGGACGGGTTGGACACCAAATCGCGAAAACAACCCCATGCAAAGTAGGATGTCCTACGAATCTACAACGCCGCCAGCACCGCCTTGGTCACATCGGCGGTGCCGTTGCTGCCGCCGAACTCCGTCGGCCTGATGCCGCCGGCATAGGCCTTGTCCACGGCCTTCTCGATGCGCTCGCCCGCTTCCGCTGCGCCTTCCACGCCGTGCTTGTCGGCGAGCCAATCCAGCATCATCGCGGTGGAGAGGATCATCGCGGTGGGATTGGCCTTGCCCTGCCCCATGATGTCGGGAGCGGTGCCGTGGCAGGGCTGGAACATGGCATTGCTGTCGCCGATATCGGCCGAGGGCGCCATGCCGAGGCCGCCGATCAGGCTGGCGGTGAGATCGGAGAGGATGTCGCCGAACATGTTCTCGGTCACCAGCACGTCGAAATCCCAGGGGCGCTTCACCAGGAAGGCCGAGCAGGCATCGACATAGACGTGGTCGGCCTTGACATTCGGATGGCGCTTGGCGGCCTCATCGAAAATCCGGCGGAAGAAGGCGAAGGCGCGGAACACGTTCGCCTTGTCGACGCAGGTGAGCGCGCCGGGCCGGCCGCGCGCCTTGCGGCGCTCGGCAAGGCGGAAGGAGAATTCGAACAGGCGTTCTGAGGTATTGCGCGTGATGATCAGCGTCTCGCGCGCCTCGGATTCGGTGACGACGCCCTTGCCCATCGAGGCGAACAGGCCTTCGGTGGATTCCCGGATCAGCACGAGATCGATGCCGCGTTGGTCCGCGCCGACGATCGGGCTCGGCACGCCCGGAATGAGCCGCGCCGGGCGCACGCCGGCGTAGAGATCGAAGTGAAAGCGCAGCTCGATCTGCGGCGCGATCTCGGTGTTGTCGGGGTAGCGCACCGACGGCAGTCCACAGGCACCCAGCAGGATCGCGTCGGCTTCTTCGCACAGGCGGATGGTGGAGTCCGGCATCGACTTGCCGGTCTCGCGGTAATGGCCGGCGCCGGCCGGCGCCTCGGTGAAGCGGAATGCGAGGTCCGATTTCGATTCGATCTTGCGCAGGATCTCCAGCGCCGGCGCCATCACCTCCGGGCCGATGCCATCGCCGCCGAGCACGGCGATGTGGAAAGCGTTGTTGGCGGACATGGGATTCCTTCGTAAGAACAACTGAGAGTGTCATTCCGGGGCGATGCGAAGCATCGAACCCGGAATCTCGAGATTCCGGGTCTGGTCCTTCGGACCATCCCGGAATGACGGAGACTACGGCGTCAGCACCGCGCGGCCGACCAGCTTGCCCTTTTGGAGGTCGAGCAGCGCTTCGTTGGCCTTGGCCAGCGGCAGCTTGGTCACCGGGATCGGCGGAATCTTCTTCGTGCGCACGAGATCGAGCAATTCCTGCGTCTCGCGGAGATTGCCGACATAGCTGCCCTGAATCGTCACCGCCTTGATCGGGATCAACGGCAGCGGGAACGTGGCACCGCCGCCGAACAGGCCGACAATGACGAGCTTGCCGCCTTTGGCGAGGCAATCGAAGCCGAGCTGCGTGGTCTGGGCGCTGCCGACGAGATCGATCACGGCGCGGATCGGCCCGCCCGCCTTCCTCTGCAACTGCTCCAGCGCGTCGGGTGCCTTGCCGTCGACGGTTGCAAGCGCACCGGCCGCCTCCGCCGCCTCGCGCTTGCGCGCATCGATATCGACGACGATGGCGCCCCTTCCGCCCATCGCCTTCAAGAGCGACAGCAGCATCAGCCCGAGACCGCCGGCGCCGAACACCACGATCGGCGTGCTCAGGTCGACCTTCTTCAGCGCGCTGTAGGTGGTAACGCCGGAACAGGCGTATGGCGCTGCAGTGACGGGATCCAGCCCCTTCAGATTGATGAGATACTTCGCGTTCGGCACGATCATGTGATCGGCATAGCCGCCGTCGCAATAGACGCCTAGCGCGTTCGGCTTGATCGCGCACATGTTCTCCTCGCCACCGAGGCAGGTCGGACACTTGCCGCAGCCGAGCCAGGGATAGACCAGCGCGATGTCGCCGACCTTGAGCTCGCCCTTGTCGGCCGCCGTGACATCGGGCCCGAAGGCGGCGATCTCGCCGACGGTCTCATGGCCCATGGTCCGCGGCAGCGAGACGCCGCGGTCCTTCAGCGACAGCGGCTTGCGGCCGTGGCCGAGGTCGTAGCCGCCTTCCCAGATGTGCAGGTCGCTGTGGCAGACACCGGCGGCCTTGACCTTGATCAGCACCTGCGTGCCTGACGGCTGCGGCGTCGGCTGGTCGACCTCTTTCAGCGGCGCATTGAAATCGGCAACCTGGAAACTCTTCATGGCGTCTCTCCCGCAAGATGGCTTCTTGTTGGGCCGGACCTTGCCACGTCCGTCCGATCGGGACAAACGCGCTCGCGCGGGGCTGGTATTCAGATCAGCGGGTAATGGCAGGCGGCGTACTGGCCTGGCGCCACCGCGCGCAATTCCGGCACTTCGGCCGCGCATCTGGCGTCCGCACGTGGGCAGCGGGTACGGAAGCGGCAGCCCGAGGGCGGCGCGATCGGCGACGGCGGCTCGCCCACCGCGACGCTTTCCGCCGGGCGCATGTCCGGATCGGGCACCGGAATGGCCTCGATCAACAGCGCGGTGTAGGGATGCGCCGGTTTGGCAAACAGCTGCTCGGACGGACCGACCTCGCAAAGCCTGCCGAGATACATCACGGCGACGCGGTCGCTCACCGCCTTCACGACCGCAAGGTCGTGGGCGATGAAGAGCAGCGTCAAGCCGTAGCGCGCCTTCATCTCCTCCAGCAAATTGAGTATCTGCGCGCGGATCGAAACGTCGAGCGCGGAGACCGGCTCGTCGCAGATGATGAAATCGGGATTGAGCACCAGCGCGCGGGCAATGCAGATGCGCTGGCACTGGCCGCCGGAGAATTCATGCGGCAGCCGCCCCATCACCAGCGCGGGATCGAGGCCGACCGCAGTGAGCACGTCGCAAACCATCTGCTTGCGCTTCTCGGGATCCTTGATGCCGGCAATCACCAGCGGCTCGGCAACGATATCGCCGATCCGCCGCCGCGGATTGAGCGAGGCGATCGGATCCTGGAAGATCAGCTGCACGCGCTGGCGCATCTTGCGCAAGGCATCGCCGCGCATCGCAGTCAGTTCGTTGCCGTCGAACAGCACCTTGCCGGATTGCGCATGGCGCAGCTGCAGCACTGCGCGGCCGAGCGTGGACTTGCCGCAGCCGGACTCGCCGACAAGGCCGAGCGTCTCGCCGCGCGCGATGTCGAGGCTGACGTCGGTGACGGCATGGACGGTCTTGCCGCCGACGGCATATTCGACGACGAGGTTTTCGACCTTGAGCAGCGGGTCGGCCATGGGCGAGGCTTGCAGCATCATGCGGGAACAGCGGCTGGCATTTCGATCGGGTGGAAGCAGGCAAATTGATGCGCCGGCGTTTCCGCCTCTGTCAGCGCCGGCTTCTCCTGGTGGCAGCGCGCGACCGCATAGCGGCAGCGCGGCGAGAAGGAGCAACCCTTGATCGGGCGGGTCGGATCGGGCGGCCGGCCGGAGATCGCCGGCAGCACGGTGTGCGGGGCGGCATCGAGCTTCGGGATCGCCGCCAGCAGCGCCTCGGTGTAGGGCATGCGCATTTTCTTGAACAGCGCCGGCGTCGGCGCCCGCTCCACGACGCGGCCGGCGTACATCACCGCGACCTCGTCGGTGCGGCCCGCGACCACGCCGAGGTCGTGGGTGATCAGGATCATCGCCATGTGGCGGCGGCGCTGCTCGCGCGCGAGCAGGTCGAGGATCTGCGCCTGGATGGTGACGTCGAGCGCCGTGGTCGGCTCGTCCGCGATCAAGAGCTTCGGCTCGCAGGACAGCGCTATCGCGATCGCCACGCGCTGGCGCATGCCGCCGGAGAGCTGATGCGGATACTGCGTCAACCGCTGCTCCGGCGCGGGAATGCCGACCGCGGTGAGCAGTTCGACGCTGCGCTTTCTCGCTGAGGCAAGATCGAGCTCGAGGTGTTCCTGCAAGGTCTCGATCAGCTGGGTGCCGATGGTGAGCACCGGATTGAGCGAGGTCATGGGGTCCTGGAACACGACCGCCAGCGAACGGCCGCGCAGCCTGCGCAGGGCTTCGCGATCGATGGTGGCGAGGTCCCGGCCGTCGAACATCACGCGGCCGGAAAGCTTCGCCTTCTTGGGCAACAGCTGCAGGATTGCGCGCGACAGCATCGTCTTGCCGCAGCCGGATTCGCCGACCACGCCGAGCGTCTGCCCGGCCGCGACCGTGAGATTGACCCGGTCCACCGCGCGCAGGTTGCCGCGCGGGGTCGGCAGGTCAACCGCGACGTCCTCGACCGAAAGCAACGCCTTGTCCATCAGAGCGCGCCCTGCCGCGGATCGGTCAGCGCCCGCAAGGTGTCGCCGACGAGATTGAAGGAAAGCACGGTGAGGAACATCGCAATCGCCGGCATGAAGGCGAGCCGCGGCGCAATGTCGAGGCTCTCGCGGCCCTCCCCGATCATGCTGCCCCAGCTCGAGATCGGCGGCGGCACGCCGAGGCCAAGGAACGACAGCGAGCCCTCGACCACGATGGTGACGGCAACGCCGAGCAGGAAGAAGGCGAACAGCGGCAGAATCACGTTCGGCAGCAGTTCGCGGAGCAGGATGCGCGCATGCGAAGCGCCGAGCGCTTCAGCGGCAATGACGAATTCACGCCGCGACAGCGTCAGCGTGGTGGCGCGGGCCACTCGCATGAAGGCGGGAATGCCGAGCACGCCGAGGATGAGCGTGAGATTCAAGATCGATTGCCCGACGAAGGCGATGACAGCCAGCACGAGAATGAGCGGCGGAAAGGCGAGCAGCACGTCCATGGCGCCCACGACGAAGGTTCCGGCCCGGCCGCGAAAGTAACCCGAGAGCATGCCGAGTGCGCCACCGACGGTCAGACCGATCAACGGCGCACAGATGCCAACGAGCAACGATATGCGCGCGCCGTAAATCAGGCGCGAGAGCTCGTCGCGGCCAAGCCCGTCCGTGCCGAGCCAGTGCGCCGCCGAAAACGGCGCGCGTTTCTCCAGCATGTCCATGGCGCTTGGATCCGCAATCGGCAGCACCGTGGCGAAAATCGCCACCGCAAAGACGAAGATCATCCAGACAATCGCCGCCCAGAACAGCACGCCGAGCCGCCTGCCTTTGCGCGCCGGCTGGGAGACAGCCTCCTCGGCCAGATCGAGTTCAAGCGTGGCCATGGCGGATCCTGGGGTCGAGAACGGCGTAGAGCAGGTCGACGATGAAGTTCACGATGACGAAGCCCGCGGCAACCAGCAGCACCACGCCCTGCAGGATGATGAGGTCGCGGGTGAGAATCGCGCTGACCAGCAGGCGGCCGATGCCGGGAAGCGCAAAGATGGTCTCGACGATCAGCGCGCCGCCGATCAGGCGGCCGATATTGATGCCCGTGATGGTCACCAGCGTCAGCGACGAGGGCTTCAGCGCATGCACGAACAGGATACGCGCCGGCGTCAGCCCCTTGGCCTTGGCGAGCGAGATATAGTCTTCCTGCAGGGTCGCAATCATGTCGGATCGCAGGATCCGCATGATCCCCGGCCATTCCGCCAGCGCCAGCGTCATCGCCGGCAACACCATGAAACGAAGGTTGCCGAGCGGATCTTCCGTGAACGGCACGTAGCCGGTCGCCGGCAACCAGCGCAGTTCGACCGCGAACAGGTAGATCAGGAGGATCGCCGACAGGAAGGTCGGTACCGACAGCAAGGCGAAGGCGGTACCGGTCATGAAGCGGTCGAACGGGCCGCCACTGCGCGCGGCGCATATGATCGCGATCGGCACGCCGATCGACAGCGCCCCCAGTTGGGCCAGGAGCATTAGCTCGATCGATACCGGCAGCCGCTCGGCGAGCGCCTGCAGCACCGTCTGGCCGGTGCGGAAGGAGCGGCCGAAGTCGCCCTGCATTATATGGCCAAGCCAGGTGAAATACCGCTGCCAGATCGGCTGGTCCAACCCCATGTCACGCCGCAGCGCAGCCAGATTCTCCGGCGTTGCCTGGTCGGCAAGGATCGTCATGGCGAGATCGCCGGGCAGCAGCGACGAGATCGAGAACGTCAGCAGCGACACGGCAATCAGCACCGGCACCAGATAGAGGAGCCGGCGTGCGAGGAAGAACGCCATGCGCGGCTATTCCTTCCAGGTGCGCGATACGTCGATCACCCCGCTATACATCTTGGGCAGGCCCTTCACCTTCGCCGTCGAGATCGCGTAGTAGGTGTTCTGGAAGGACCAGTACCAGATCGCCTCCTTGTTGATCATCCTTGTGATCTGGCAATAGAGGTCGATGCGCTTGTCGGTGTCGGCCGTGGTACGGGCCTTCTGGAGCAGACCGTCGAGCTCCGGATTCGAGTATTGGGCAAGATTCGCCGGGCTGCCGGTGTGGAAATTGGCAAACATCTGAACGTCCGGATCGGCGAGATCGACGATCCGCCAGCCAATCACCTGGAACTGGCGTGTGAAGCCACGCGCCGGAAACGTCGCCTGGTCGACCTGCTCCATCTCCATGTTGGCGCCGACCTGCTTCCAGAGCTGCTGTTCAACCTGGCCAGCCGCGCGACCGCGCGGCGTTGCGGTGAAAAGCTTCTTGAATTCAACCGGCTTGCCGTAATCCTTGATCAGCGCCTTGGCCTTCTCGACATCATAGGGCAGCGCACCGTCATCCTTGCACTTGACCCACGAGCCGTCGCCATAGGGATTGGAGGCCGGCTTGGCGAGACCATTGGTAAGCGCCTGCGACATCTTCTTGCGATCCAGCGCCATCACCAGCGCCTGGCGCACGCGGACGTCATCGAGCGGCGCAACCTTGGTGTTGAAGGCGGTGACGGTCGCACCGGATCCGGTGTAGGAGTGCACCGTCAACTTGGAGTCCTTCCTCGCCCTCTCGATGTTGTCGGCGCTGAATTCGTCATCCCAGATCAGGTCGACCTCGCCAGATTGAAGGCTGGCGAAGCGCGACTGCGAATCGGGCAGCGGTTTCAGGATGATGCGGTCGAGATAGACCTTGTCCTTGTCCCAATAGTCGGGATTTTTCTCCAGGATCATGCGATCGCCGGCGGTCCAGGATTTCAGGACGTACGGGCCGGTGCCGACGGGATTGCGGTTATAGTCGTCGCCCTTGGTTTTCCAGGCGGTCGGGGAGTGCATCGCCGCATTCTGGTTCGCATAGGACACCAGCGAGGGGAAGTTTACCGAGGGGGCGGCCAGGTTATAGACCAGCGTCAGTTCGGCCGGTGCCTCGACGCTCTTCACTTGCGCGATGTAGAAGGCGCAGCGGCACTTGTTGGCGGGATCCTTCTGCCGGTCGAAATTGGCCTTGTAGGCCGCCGCGTTGAACGGCGTGCCGTCATGGAATTTCACGCCGGGGCGCAGCTTGAAGGTCCAGGTCGTGAAATCTTCCGAAGGCTCCCAGGACAGCGCGAGCCTCGGCTGGGCTTTCCCGTTGGCGTCGAGAGTGGTGAGCGTTTCGAACATCGCGGATGATGCGGTCAGCGCGGCGGTGTCGTAGACGCCGACCTTGAGCGGATCGAAACCGGGGATATCGAGTTCGAGGCCTACTGTGATGGTGCCGCCCGGCTTTTGCGCGCTGGCGGGACTGCCCGACAGCACCATGCCAAATGCCGCCACAAGGAAAATCGGCGCAAATGCGCGCGAGCGTGCTGCCACGGTCATGTTTCCTCCCTCCAATAAGGCGTCCGTCCGGTATTCCGGATCGTAAACGACGTCTTGTCAGATTGACGGGAATCGCGCGCGGCTGCAAGCCCACAACGCGACCCGCGGGATGAAAAGCCGCAGCCTGCTCAGCGCCGTGCGACCACCGCCGGCTCTTCCGCAAACGCTGCGATCTCGTTGTCCGAAAGTCCGGCCTGCCTCAGATAGGCGCTGGTGTGCTCGCCGAGCGTTGCCATTTTCCTTGCGGCGGAAACCTTCGCGCCGGACATGCGGAACGGCAGGCTGAGCACCCTGAAGGTTCCGCCGCCGTCCTCGACTTCAGTCAGCGCGCCGCGATGCGCAACCTGCGGATCGGCGAGCGCTTGCCTGACGGTGCGATAGGCCGATGACGGCACACCTTCCGCGTTCAGCGCGGCAAGGCACTGCGCCGTGCTGATCGAGCGCGACCAGGCCTCGACGCCCTCCATCAACTCCATCCAGTTCTCGCGCCTGTCGGCATATCTGGCGAAACGGGGATCGCTGACCCATTCGGGATGGCCGATCACCTGCATCAGGCTCTGGAAGGTCTTTTCGCTGGCAATGGCGACCATCACATAGCCGTCGCTGGTCTCGATCGGGCCGAACATCGGCCGCTGCGTCGGCTTGACCTCGAATTGCGACCACTGCAGCTCGTTCAGCGTCAGGCTCAGCATGGACTCCAGCATCGATACGTCGATGTGCTGGCCCTTTCCGGTGACCTGGCGCTGATGCAGCGCAGCGCCAATGGCGCCGAAGGCATAGACGCCGGTCAGGACGTCGGCGTGATAGATGCCGCAATAATCCGGCCGGGTGCGGCCTGGCTGATAGGCGAGATGCGCCATCTCGTAACCGGAAGCGGCATGGATGACGGGCGCATAGGCCGGCAATTCCGCCGACGGTCCGGTCTGGCCGTAGCCGGAGATCGAACAGTAGATCAGTTTCGAGTTGAGCGCGCGGAGCGAGTCATGGTCGAGCTTCAGCCGCTTCATCACGCCGGGACGAAAGTTCTCAACCAGCACGTCCGTGCTCGCGATCAGGCGGCGCACGGCTTCGACGCCCGCGGGCGATTTCAGGTCGAGCACCACGCTGTTCTTGCCAACGTTGAGCTGGCCGAAGGCCGTGCTGCAATGGTTGCGCACCGGCGGGCGAGTTCGCATCGTCTCGCCCTCGGCGGTCTCTATCTTGATGACTTCGGCCCCCATGTCTGCCAACATGCGCGTGCAGTGCGGCCCCGCAATGGTGGTGGAAAAATCGAGCACGCGCAGACCTGCGAAGCTCCCTGTCAAGTTTCCCTCACCCTGCCCGGCTATCGTCATTTCAACTCTCCGACGTCGCATCGCGTTCTTGGTTGCGGGCGAACCTAATGGGTGGCGCCGGTCCGGGGAAGGCTTCGAACAGGAACCAAGTGGCCCCATGCGCATTTGCGCGTGGGGTAAAACTGGACCCGATTTTGCATAAAGTCAGGCTGAGGGTCAGTTCGAGGGCACCTTGAGGGTTCTTTTCGTTACGACGGAAATGGACGACTTCGTCCGGGTTGGCGGACTTGCCGCCGTCTCGGCCGCGCTACCCCGGGCATTGCGTGCGTGGAGCGACGTCCGGATCATCCTCCCGGGCTATCACGGCGTCATTGAGCAGCTCACACATGTTGAAATCGTTGGGCAATGTGCCGCGCTTGCAGAAATGCCGGCCTGCTCGATCGGCCGGGCGGCGACCCGCGACGGTCTTCCGGTCTATGTGCTGCTGTGCTCGGAACTCTACGACCGGCCGGGCACCCCCTATGGCGACGAGTCCGGCCAGGACTGGCCCGACAACGACCTCCGCTTTGCGCGGCTTGCCTCGGCCGCCGCCGAACTTGCCATGGGCATGGTGGACAAGGATTGGGCAGCCGATCTCGTCCATGCCAACGACTGGCAGGCCGCGCTCGTGCCCGCCTATCTGGCATGGAAGGGCGCCAGGACGCCTTCCATCCTGACCATCCACAATCTGGCCTACCAGGGCCTCTTCCCGCGCGAGTCGCTGCGGCGTATCGGCGCGCCGGAAGACTCGTTCCATATCGACGGGCTCGAATTCTACGACAAGCTGTCCTTCCTCAAGGGCGGCTTGAACTTCGCGACGCACCTGACGACCGTCAGCGCCACCTATGCGAGGGAAATCACCACGCCCGAACTCGGCTACGGCCTCGAAGGCCTGCTCAGCAAGCGATCGAATGAAGAACGACTGACCGGCATCCTCAACGGCATCGACGAGACCTGGGATCCCAGCGTCTGTCCGCAACTCGCCCAGCAGTTCAGCGCCGGTGACTGGCAGGGCAAGCGCGCCAACGCCGACTACGTCCGAAAGCAGTTCGGGCTCGCGGTATCGCGCGGGCCGCTGTTTGGCCTGGTCGCGCGCCTGGTCCATCAGAAGGGCATCGATCTCGTGCTGGCGGCCGCCGACGAGATCATCGGCTCGGGCGGCCAGATCGTCGTGACCGGCAGCGGGGAACCGGCACTCGAGGAGGCGCTGGTCGAGGCACACAGGCGCCGGCCCGACTCGGTCGGCGTCACCATCGGCTTCAACGAAGCGCAGGCGCGCCGCATCTTTGCCGGCAGCGATTTCACGCTGATGCCGTCGCGCTTCGAACCCTGCGGATTGAGCCAGATGTACGCGCAACGCTTCGGCTCGCTGCCGATCGGACACCAGACCGGCGGCCTTGCCGAAACCATCAAGGACGGCGAGACGGGATTCCTGTTCGAAAGGCCGTCGATGGATTCGTTCCTCGGCAGCGTGCGCCGCGCCTTCTCGACGTTCAAGACCAAGGATCAGCTGGACGCGATGCGTCGCAGCGCGATGGCGAAATCCTACAGCTGGGGTCTTTCCGCGGCCCGCTACAGCACGCTCTATCGCAGGATTGCCGCGCCCTGACGACCTCGATGAACCGTCAGCTCGCAGGCTCCTCGCGCGTCAAGGCAAGTGCAAGCGACCTGATCGCCGGGGCCGCGAGCAGAACCACCGGCAACATGGCGATCCACGAGACGAGCCACGACACCAGCCAGTTCCACAGGAAATGGCCCGTCGCGACGGACGCAAGGCTGGCGATCCCCGCCGCAATGAAGCAGGTCAGTCCGGACTGCAAAATGCCGAACACAAAATGGCTGAAGCGGCGTGGGATTGCGAACATGGACCACCTTTCATTTGATCCGCTGCAACTCCTATGCCACCCCGCTGGCCGACTTCAAGCGTTGATCGCGAAAACTCACTCCGCAGCCAAGGCCACCACTTCCGGCGGATCGTGCAGGACCACCCCCGAAAGCGGATCGAATTCGCCGACCCAGGGCTTGCGTTCCAGCACCGCCCTGGTGTGGGCATAGCCCGCATCCCAGCGCTGCATGATGCCCGACGGCGAGAAATCGATATCCTTGGTGTGGGTCTCGCATTCGAGCTGCGGCGCCAGCAGGCGCACCACGTGCATCCGGGTGGGACAGCCATAGCTTGCCAGCTCCCGCACCGCCTCAAGCCTGCGTTCGTCCTCGGGCAGGCGCGCGACCAGCTGGTTGATGACGTGGCGCAGCCGGTGCGCCTGCTGCTGGCGCGCGATGTGGCTGGCGATACGGCTGGAATACTGCACGTCCTTGTGGCGGTTCAGCACGTCCTTCATGGTGGCCGGCTCGTCGCCGGAAGGATTCCACAGATGCACGGCGAAGATCAGCGAGTTCCGGCGCGGATTGTCGTCGAACACGGCTTCCGTCGGCGTGTTGGAGAGGATGCCGCCGTCCCAGTAGAGCTCGCCGTCGATGCGGATGGCCGGGAAGGCCGGCGGCAGCGCGCCCGACGCCATGATGTGGCGGACCGTGAGCTCGCCGTCGCGGCTGTCAAAATAGCGCATCTGGCTGCTGCGCACATGCGCGGCTCCCACGGTGAGACGCGGCTTGCCTTCGTTCAGCATTCTGAAATCGACGAGGTCGCTGAGCGTCCGCTCCAGCGGCGCGGTCGAATAGTAGCCGGCGTTGTCGGCACCGAGCGGATAGGAATCGCCGGCATGCGCCAGCGGGTTGGGCCGGAAGAAGCCGGGAATGCCGTTGGTCACCGTCGCCCAATAAGAGAGCTTCTCGTTGAAGCCCGGGAAGATGTCGCGAAAGCTCCATACCGGATTCTGCTCCATCTTCTTCCAGAACTCGCGCAGGCGGGACAATCTGTTCTGCGGCGAATTGCCGGCGATGAGGCTGGCGTTGATCGCGCCGATGGAGGTGCCGATGATCCAGTCCGGCTCGATGCCGGCTTCGTGCAGCGCCTGGTAAACGCCTGCCTGATAGGAGCCGAGCGCACCGCCGCCCTGCAGCACCAGCACGACCTGGCCGGGATCGGGCCTGCCTGCTGGCCTGATGTTCGCTGTATTCCTGTCGATCGCGTTCATCGCCCGCTCCTCTCAGTGCGCCGTCCAGCCGCCATCGACCGGCAGCGCAATGCCGGTGATCGAGCCGGCCGCTTCGCTGGCGAGGAACACCGTGAGCGCGCCGAGCTCCTCGACGCTGGCAAAGTGCTTGTTCGGCTGTTGCGCCAGCAGCACGTCGCGAATGACCTGATCGCGCGAAATGCCGTGCGCCTTGGCCTGGCCGTCGATCTGCGCCTCGACCAGCGGGGTATAGACATAGCCCGGACAGATCGCGTTGCAGGTGATGCCGGCTTCGGCCGTTTCCAACGCGGTCACCTTGGTGAGCCCGACGATGCCGTGCTTGGCGGCGACATAGGCCGCCTTGAAGGGCGACCCGACCAGGCCGTGCGCGGAGGCGATATTGACGATGCGCCCGAACTTGTTCCTGCGCATCGCCGGCAGCGCCGCGCGCGTCGTGTGGAAGGCGGAGGAAAGATTGATCGCGAGGATCGCGTCCCACTTCTCGACCGGAAACTGCTCGAGCGGCGCGACATGCTGAATGCCGGCATTGTTGACGAGCACGTCGAGCCGGCCATGTTCCGCAACCGCCGCAGCGACCATATCCGCGATCTCAGCGGGATCGGTCATGTCGGCTGGTGAATAGCCGACCTTGACGCCGAAGTCGGCGGCAAGCCGCTCGCGGGTCTTGGCGATCTCGGCGGCGGCACCGAGGCCGTTGAGCACCACTGCGGAGCCCGCTTCTGCCAGCGCGCGCGCGATGCCGAGTCCGATGCCGCTGGTCGATCCCGTGACGAGCGAAACCTTGCCGGCGAGCGGCCGCGCGGCGGCGGCATCTTGCGTCTTTACCTGGATATTCATGACTGGCCCTCCTGGCGTGATGTCGGGCCAATCTGGCGGGCCGGCCATGATAAGAGAAATACCCTTTGCCTCCCGAAACCATAGTCGCCCGCTATTGCACTTTCCCTGTCAATTCAGTGCCTTGTCGGCTAGCTTGGCGGCCACCTGAGATCGGGGCACGATCATGGAAATGCACCAGGTGCGATATTTCCTCAGCGTGGCGCGCACGCTGAATTTCACCAAGGCGGCCGACGACTGCAACGTCGCGCAGCCATCCCTGACGCGCGCCATCAAGCAGCTCGAGGCCGAGCTCGGCGGCGACCTGTTTCGCCGCGAGCGGCCGGTTCAACTGACCGAGCTTGGCCAGCGCATGCAGCCATTGCTGCAACAATGCTTCGAGGCGGCAAGCGGCGCACGATCGCTGGCGGCATCGCTGAAGAACGGCGAGGTCGGCGCGCTGCGCATCGCGCTGACGCATTCGATCGACCTGTCGCTGCTCATTCCATATCTCGACCAGATCAAGCGGCAGTTCAACCGGCTGGAGTTCCGCTTCCTGCGCGGCGACAGCCGGCAGGTCGGCGAATACCTCAAGAACGGCGAAGCCGAGCTCGGCATCGCCGCCGAGCTCGGCAGCGACTGGGATCGCCTCGACGCCTGGCCGCTATTCACCGAAGGCTTCGAGCTCGTCGTCAACGGCCATCATGCCCTGGCGAGCCGCGACACCGTCGAGCTGGAGGACCTGCGGAGCGAACAGCTGTTGTCGCGCCGCTATTGCGAGCATGCCGACCGGATCGACGATTCACTGCGCGAGCATGGCCTCGGTGTCGACCGCAAGCACGATATCTGCTCCGAGCGCGACCTGATCGAGCTGATCGAGGCCGATATCGGCGTCGCCGTGGTGCCGCATACCGCCACCATGCCGAAGACGCTGAAGCGCCGGACGGTCGACGGGCTGGACGCACGGCGGACCGTGCATCTCTACGGCGTCGCAGGCCGCGAACGGACAGCGGTGGCATCGGCGGTGATGCGGATATTGCGTGGCGCGGACTGGCAGCAGTTTCTGGCCAAGGATGCGGGCGGGTAAATCATCCGTCATTGCGAGCGAAGCGAAGCAATCCATGCCTCGTCAGCGGCAGCATGGATTGCTTCGTCGCTTCGCTCCTCGCAATGACGGAAGAGGCTACCCCTCCTCGCTCGCGCTCCGCAGCGCGGCGAGCAGGTCGTCGATCTCCATCCGCCTGCGGAAATCCGGATCCACGAAACGCGCCTTCACCAGGCCGTCGCGCCCGATCACGAAAGTGGCAGGTATGGGAAGCAGCCAACCGTCATTGCCGTGGAAGCCGGCGAGATTCTGGTTGGACAACAGCCGCTGTATCTCGGTGCCGAGCCAGATCGCAAGATTGAGCGAGAGTGCATAACCGTTGTCGAGGTCGGTCAGCACCGGAAACGGCGCGCCGGACTCCGCCTTGAACTTCTCGGCATACTCCTGCAGCTCCGGCATGATGGCCACGACCTGCGCATTCATCGCCTTGATGCGATCCATCGCCTGGATCACCGCGCGGACGTTGAGCCGGCAGTACGGGCACCAGTGCCCCCTGAAGAACATCACGGCGACCGGCCCTCTGGCGATCAGGGAGGTCAGGGTGACCAGTCTTCCCGTATCGTCCGGCAACATGAAAGGCGGCATGGCCTCGCCCGGACGGGGCGCATTCTCGCCACCGCCATTTTCCTGAATCCGCTCGACCAGCCGGTCGACCGCCTCGCCATAGGCCGGAAAGATCTCGCGTCCCGCCGCGGCATAGGCCTCCAGCTGCTCGCTCAGGGTGCCTTCCATGTCGCGACATTGCAGGAAGGCGCTTCGCAGACGATCGGCATTGGCAGGCGTCAACTGCGTCATGTTCGGCTCCGGCATGTTCGAATGTTATCATATTTTCGAGCCGCGACCGCCCGCAAGGGGCGGCGCGGCGTCGCTTGGACCGTCAGTTGCGATAGAAATTGCCGGTCGGGTCGAGCGTACCCGAAACGGAATAGAGCTCGCCGTTGCTCATGAAGAATGTGGTGTTGGCCGGCACCTTGGTGGCGTGCTTCATCATGGCATTGTGGTTCTTTTCGCCGGCGGCCATGGCCATGGCGTTCATCTTGCCAGGTCCGCCGTACATGTAGGCCATGCCCGACTTGAATTCCCAGGCGCCCTGGGAGAAGGCGGTGGTGGCGATCGCGGCGAGCGCCGCGGCGGCGATCAGGGTCTTGGACAGGTGGCTCATTGGGGCTCCTCGAAGGTTGGACGCCCGCCGATCGGGCGCAGTTCCCATCAAACCGCCGACCGGCGCGGTTAGAAAATACCGATCCCAAATGGGTTCGATAGCCCGGAAGCATCGAGCGCCTGATAGCGGGGCGCTATCGCAACGAGAGCGCATTCGCATTTCATATCGTATCGCCGCGACGGCATCCTGAACGCCACGCATCCCGCCAACGGACAGGAGTTACCCATGATCCGCCGCTTCAGCCGCCTCTGCGCTTCCCTGGCACTCGCCGCCCTGCTGGCGATGAGCGCCGCCTCGGCCCGGGCCGACAGCGATGACGGCATCGTCCGCGTCAAGAGCGCAGTGCCGATGCAGGAAGCGATCGCGCGCATCAAGGCGGATATCGCCGCCAAGGGCATCAAGTTCTTCTCGGAGATCGACCAGTCGAAACTCGCCGCCGACGCAGGCATCAGGCTGCGGCCTTCGACGCTGCTGGTGTTCGGCAACGCGCCGCTCGGCACGCAGTTCATCACCTCGAATCCGAACGCCGGCCTCGACTGGCCGGTGCGGCTGCTCCTGACCCAGGACGACAACGGCGATGTCTGGGCGGTGTGGACCGATTTCGAATGGATCGCCAGGCGCCACAACATCGGGGATCGCGTCGCGCAGTTCAAGATGGCGACGACCGTAGTCAATTCCATCACTTCGACGATCGCCAGCAAATGATGCCGGCGACGAGCGCCAATGGTGAAGGCCGCGGCACGACCGCGGCCTTCCCGCATCCGGCAGGGAGATGAACCGATGAGTCTGGAAAAGTTCGATGTGGCGATCCTCGGCGGCGGCAACGCCGGCATCGGCGTCACGGGCCCGGTGCGACGCGCCGGCATGTCGGTCGCCATGGTCGAGGCGCGCGATCTCGGCGGCACTTGCCCGAACCGCGGCTGCACGCCGAAGAAGATCCTGGTTGCCGCCGGTCACGCCCTGCACGAGATCGAGCGGGCCTCGGTGCATCGCATCGCCGTCGGCAAGGCGAAGCTCGATTGGGCCGCCCTGATCGACCGCGAGAAGGACATGATCCGGGGCATTCCGGCCAACCTGGCGCGCGCGATGGCAAAGCGGCAGGTCGAGGTGATCGCCGGACAGGCCGCGTTTGCCGGCCCGAACACGATCCGCGTCGGCAACCGAACCCTGGAAGCGAAGCACATCGTGATTGCGACCGGCTCGAAGCCGCGGCCGCTGCCGATTCCGGGTGCCGAGCACATGATCACGTCAGACGAGATGCTGAGCGACCGCCGGTTACCGGGCTCCGTCGTTTTCATCGGCGGCGGCGTCATCTCGCTGGAATTCGGTCACGTCTACGCCCGCGCCGGAACCGAGGTCACCATACTCGAGGCACTGCCGCAACTGCTTCCTGCGATGGACGCCGACGCCGTTGCGCAGCTGCAGCGCGAGAACGAGCGGATCGGCATTCGCGTCAGCACCAATGTGAGCGTGCGCAAGATCGAGCCCTTCGGCGGCCGGTTTCGCGTCACCTTCGTTCATGAAGGTCGCGAGCAGGCGCTGGAGGCCGAGCGCGTCGTCAATGGTGCCGGACGCGTTGCCAACGTGGATGAACTGGACCTCGAAGCCGGCCGTGTCTCCCATGCCAACGGCCACGTGGCGGTCGATGCACATCTTCGATCGACTTCGAATCCGTCGGTCCATGTCTGCGGCGACGCCGTACCGACTTCGCCGCAGCTTTCGCCGATCGCCACCTACGAGGGCGACATCGTCGGCCGCAACATCGTCGAAGGGCCGAAATACGGACCCGACTATCTGAGCATGGCGAGCTCGGTATACACCGTGCCCACCCTCGCCGCCGTCGGCCTCACCGAGAAGGCGGCGCGACAGAAGGGTCTCGCGGCCGACATCCATGTCAACGACATGCTCGACTGGTTCTCCGCCCGCACCTGTGCGGAGACGGTGGCGTGGTCGAAGGTGATCGTCGAGAAGACCACCGATCGCATCATCGGCGCCCATTTCGTCGGCCATGCCGGCCAGGAGCTCGTCAACATCTTCGCGCTTGCGATGCGCTTCGGCATCACCGCGACGCAGATCCGGGAAAGCGTCTATGCCTATCCGACCTTCGCATCCGACATCAAGCACATGCTGGGACACGCGTGAGTGGAAATAGCGCTTCGCTATCGAACCCAAAGCCATCCGGCATTTCCTTCTTGAAGCTTCTTCAACGAAATTGGTGCGGTAGCCGGCCAGATCAGTTTTGGGGCCGGGGCCACACAGCCAACACGGCCAAAGGAGATAACGACATGTCCAAGCCCAGCAAGAGTTCGCATCCGCTTCTCGCCGCATTGACGATCGCAGGCGCCGTTGCCACAGCACCCGTGGCCTTCGCCGGCGAATGCCCGGCGGACAAGATGAAGCCCAACGTCCGCGAGAAGGTCGACTACAAGCCGGTCGGCGTTACCGACGTCACGCTCGGCTCGATCAACCTGGAAAAGCAACCGGCCAGCATCAAGGATCGTGAGCTGCGCTTCCGCAAGCTGACCATCGAGCCCGGCGGCATCGTGCCCTGGCACAGCCATGACGACCGTCCGGCGCTGATCTACGTGCAGCAGGGCGACATCGTCGAGTATGCCTCGAACTGCGCCGACCCGATCGTGCACAAGGCCGGCGACATCCGTCCCGAAGTGGCCGGCACCTCGCACTGGTGGAAGAACCTCGGCAAGGAAACCGTCATCCTCTATGTCGGCGATATCCGCAAGGATCCGCACGACAAGCACATGTAACGAGCCCCTGCCCCTGCTCGTTATAGGGATGTGACGCACCGGGATCCCCCGTGTTTGCCCCACACGCCCGGGCGTCACATCCCTTCCTTTTCGGGAGAGGTCCCATGAGCGACCTTGTAGCATCAATCAAAGCTAGCGACATGCACGGCCACTCGCCGGGCCTGGTGCTGCGTTCGCTGGTGATCGGGCTCACCGCCTTCCTCACCGTCGTCGACCTGTTCGCGACCCAGGCCATCCTGCCGTCGCTGACGCGGCATTACGGCGTGACGCCGGCGGCAATGGGCTTTGCCGTCAACGCCAGCACCATGGGCATGGCGATCGCCGGTCTCGTCGTCGGCTTCTTCAGTCCGCATATCGACCGCCGGCTCGGCATTCTGGTGAGCCTCATCGTGCTCGCCGTGCCGACCGCGCTGCTCGCCAGCGCGCCGGACCTCACGGTCTTCACAATCCTTCGCGTCGCCCAGGGACTCTGCATGGCGTCGGCCTTTGCGCTGACGCTGGCCTATCTCGGCGAGCAATGCAGCGCGATGGACGCCGGCGGCGCCTTTGCCGCCTACATCACCGGCAATGTCGCCAGCAATCTGGTCGGCCGGCTGATTTCGGCGGCGGTCGCCGACGGCCTTGGCCTGGCATCGAACTTCTATTTCTTTGCGGCGCTCAATCTTGCCGGCGCCGTGCTGGTCTATTTCACGATTCAGCGCGTGCAGCCGATGCATGCGATGCCGGCTGATCAAACGCCGTTCGCCGCCATGCTGGCGCACTGGCGCAGCCCCCAGCTTCGCGCCGCTTTCGCCATCGGCTTCTGCATCCTGTTCGCCTTCATCGGCACCTTCACCTTCGTCAACTTCGTGCTGGTGCGCCCGCCGCTCAATCTCGGCATGATGGATCTCGGCTTCGTCTATTTCGTTTTCGCACCCTCGGTGGTGACGACGCTGTTCGCCGGAAAGGCCGTGGCGCGCTTCGGAACACGGCCCTCGATCTGGGCGGCGTTGGCAATTGCCGTCGTCGGGCTGCCGCTGATGCTGTCCGCGCATCTGGCGGAGGTGCTGGCCGGCATGGTGCTGGTTGGCGTCGGCACCTTCTTTGCGCAGGCGTGCGCCACCGGCTTCGTCGGACAAGCCGCCCGCGACAATCGCGGCGTCGCCAGCGGCACGTATCTGGCCTGCTATTTCCTCGGCGGCCTCGCCGGCAGCGCGGTGCTGGGTCAGCTGTTCGACCGCTTCGGCTGGGCGGCGTGCGTCGCCGGCGTCGGCGCAGCGCTCGCGGCGGCAGCGCTGCTGACGACCCGCCTCGTTGTCACGCCGCCGTCCGCCGGGTCTCCGGCATGACGAGCAGGATCAGCAGCAATCCGGTTGCCGCTATGCCGGCGAGCCCGAAGAAGGCGACGTTGCTGCCGAGCTTGTCGGTGATGTAACCGGCAAGCACCGTGCTGAGCGAGGCGCCGATGCCGGTGGCGGTGCCGATGATCCCGAGCGTCAGATTGAAGTGACCGCTGCCGAACGCGATGTCGGCGACGACCAGCGGGATCATCACCGCGAAGACCGCGGCCGTGATGCCGTCGAATATCTGCACCGCGACGAGCACGTACGGATCGGTCACCGTCGCAAACAGAGTGCCGCGGATCGCCAGGGCGCCGAACCCGATCAGCAGGAACGGCCGCCGACCCCAAGCCTGCGCCTTGCGCCCGACGGTCGGTGACATCAGAGCCACAATGGCTTGCGGCACGATGATGCAGGCCGCGATCAGGACTGGCGCCCACTGGCTCGACCGCGTGGTGACGACGCCAGCCATGATCGGCAACATGGCAGCATTGGCAAGCTGCAGCAGCAGGATGCTGCCGGCGAAGATCAACAAGGGCTTCTGCCGGATCAGAGTGAAGATGCTGGTCGCCTTCTCGTCCGGCGTATCGCGCGGAATGGCGCCGTGCGCCTGCACGATGTCGATCTCCCGTTCGCGGATGCGCCACAGCGCCAGCAGGGTCGGGATGGCGAGGAGGAACGTAACCAGGAAGACGGAGCGATTGGAGATGTAGTATCCGCATGCGCCCATCAGCGCCGCAGCCGAACCGTTGCCCAGCGAAGCAAAGCGCGCGTTGCGGCCGAGCCGCTCTCCGATCGCGAGCGGGCCGACGAGGCCAAGGCTGATGGCGGCGATCGCCGGCCCCAGCACGCAACTCGCCATCGCGTGCAGGACCGCCGCGGCGGTCACCACCGGAAAGATCGGCCACAATGCATAGGCGAGCGCACACATGCCGATGGCGGCAACGGCAAATCCGGCCACCACCCGTTCCGAGCGCGCAGCATCGACGATCGCGCCGCCCGGCATCTGCCCGAGCAAGCCGACGATGCCGCCGATTGACAGGATAAAACCGATCTCGACCTGGGTCCATTTCTGCGTGGTCAGGTACACCGCGATGAAGGGACCGAAGCCGGTTTGCACGTCGGCCAGGAAGAAGATGAACCAGTCGAGCCCGCGCTGGCTCTCCCGCGACGGCGGCGGCCGTGCCACTACCGGAAGCGGCACAACGGCGCTCGTGGCCGGCCGCTCGCGACGGTCGTCATCATTCCTTGCGATCAAATGGAACGAATGCGCCACCGGATCGCGATCCTCTCTAGTGATCGAATTCCCAGGGCTGCAGGCTGCCCGCGACGCCGAGCACGATGACCGGACGATCCTCCTTGTACTCGGGTGCCTTGCTCACCTGGTCCTTGGTCAGCTCCAACGTGATGCTGTCCTTCTTGTTGGCGACGGCGCCGAAGCGCAGCGCACGCCAATCGACGACGATCTTGCGGCTGCCGACGCCGAGGAAGCCGCCGAAATCGATCACCGCGGCGCGGACCATCCCGTCGCGGTCGACGATGGCATCGACGACGCGGCCCATGTTCTCGTCGGCCGCGCTGCGGACCTCGCGCCCGAGGATGCCGTGCGCGTCGCGCGCCCCTATGACCGTGACAGATGGCGGCGGTTTCGGCTCCTTTGCCACGTCCTGCTTCGGAACATCCTGGGCGGTGCCGCGCCCGGCCGTCTCGCCCTGAGCCCATGCGCCGATGGACGTGGCGAGCGCCACGGCCAATACGGCGATCAACCAACTTGTACGCATACGCTCTCCCCTTCTCTTCGAGACCGCGCCGCCTCAGTGCGTCAGCACGATCGACACCTGGATCTGGCCGCGCGTGCGCAGCACCTCGAGCGAGACTTCCTCGTCATGGCGCCGCAGGCGCAGATCGACGCTGGACGCGCCAAGCTTGAGATCGCGCAGCACGACCTCGTTCAGGAACGCCGGCAAGCGCGGATCGCGCAGGCGTATCTCGCCGCGGGCGGCGTCGAATTCGAGGCCGAGAGCCGCTTCCAGCATCGTGAATGCGGCGCCGCTCGACCAGGCCTGCGGCGCGCAGGCCACCGGGTAGAGCACCGGGCCGCGCTTGCGCTCGCGCCGGAAGCCGCAGAACAGTTCGGGCAATCGCCGCAGGTCCATGTAGCTTGCGGTATCGAACAGGCCCTCGAACAGATGGGCGACCGAGTGCTTCAGGCCGTAGCGGGCGAAGCCGAGCGCGATCAGCGCGTTGTCGTGCGGCCAGATCGAGCCGTTGTGATAGGACATCGGATTATAGCGCGCTTCGCCGTGCGCGATCGTGCGAATGCCCCATCCGGAGTAGAAGCGCCGGCTCATCAGATCGGCGGCGACGCGGCGGGCGCGGTCCTCGCGCACGATGCCGGTGAAGAGGAGCTGCCCGGCGTTGGACGAGCGAACGCGGCATTGCTCCTTGTCGCCGTCGAGTGCCAGTGCGTAGGTACCGAGTTCGTCGCACCAGAAAGCGGCTTCGAGACGTTCGGCCAATTTCTGCGCTTCCGCCTCGAGTTTGCGCACCATGTCGAGACGACCGAGGCGCCAGGCGCAGCGCGCCGCCAGCCGTTTCGCGGCGAATACGTAGCCCTGCACCTCGGCCAGCGCGATGTGACCTTCGGCGAGCCGGCCGTCGGCGTGGAAGATGGCGTCGAATGAGTCCTTCCAGCCTTGATTGGCAAGGCCGAGCTCGCTGGCGCGGCGGTATTCGACGAACCCGTCGTCGTCGGGATCGCCGGGCCCGTCGATCCATTGCAACGCCGCCTCGATCGAAGGCCACAACGTGGCTAACAATTCTTCATCGCCGGTGCGCTCGACATAGAGGCCGGCCAGCAGCACGAACAGCGGGGTGGAGTCGACGCTGCCGTAGTACCGCGCGAACGGCACTTCGCGCAGCGCGGCCATTTCGCCGCCGCGCATCTCGTGCAGGATTTTGCCGGGGTCGGCGTCGGCGAGCGGATCGGTCGCCGTCGCCTGGAAGTGAGCCAGCCGTCTGAGCACGCCGCCGGCGATGCGCGGATCGATCCATAGCATCTGCAGCGCCGAGATCAGGCCGTCGCGGCCGAAGGTCGTCGAGTACCAGGGGATGCCGGCATAGGGATAACGGCCCTGCGGCGTGTCCGTCATCAGCATGTTCAGATCCGCCATGGCCTGGCTCAGGACCTCGTTGAAGATATTGTTCGAAGTCTCGACGGTGGCGGCGCCGGCCGTCTGCCGCCGCATCTCGCGCCGATGCGACAGCAAGCCGCGGAAGAACGGCTCCGATTTGCCCACAAACGGCTTGTTGCAGGAAACGGCGACGGACATTGAAACTCGCTGCTTCGGCGCGAGATCGAAATGCCAGGTCGCGGCATTTACAGAAAGCCGTGTCGGCCGCGGGTCGAAGTGCAGCACAGTGAAGCGGCCCTGGCCGTCCAGCCCGCGATACTCGAGAACGACGTCGGCCGGCCCCGCGAGCTTGCTCGTGCCCACGCCGCGCCTTGGCCGTCGCTCGCCGCGCACCTCGAAGAGATCGGCGAAATCGTTGTCGAACAGCAGTGTCAGATCGAAATGAGCCGTCCGTTCGCCATGGTTCTGCAAACCGATCCGTTGGTAGGCCGTGCCGCGCCACAGAAAGGTCGTGCGTACGAGATGCAGCGTGTCCTTCTGCAGCATCAGGCGGCCGCCCCGATAGACGTCGGAATTGGTGAGGTCGACGGTCAACGCTGAATTGTCATCGCGCAAGTTGGAGCCGAGCAGCAGCGGCTGGACATCGTCCAGCATCATTTCGAGCCGGGCGAGATACCGGGTGTCGGCGTTGAACAAGCCATCGGGGCCACCGGCCGAGGCGCCGATGTCGCCATGGCTGTCGAGGACGATAAAGGTGTCGTCGTGCTTCAGCGAGCGCCGCGGACGCGTCGCCGGCCCGGTCATCGGGATGTAGAACGGCGATTCCACGGCTTGCTCGACCGGACGAATCTGACTTAAGGGTTCTGATGCCATCGCGACCTCGAGCGGCTGATTCATCTCCACGCAACACGCACAACGCCGTTACGTCAGGCCGCATTCACGGCGAGGCGGCCCATCTCGCGTGCGACCAATTCGCGGTAAGGCCCCCTGCCCCGCAGCAGGACGTCGGGATCGCCGTCCTCGAGGATCTTGCCGCCCTGCAGCAGCACGACGCGGTCGAAATTGCGCAGCGTCGCCAGGCGATGGGCGATGGCGATGACGGTGCGCCCGCGCACAAGGCGCGACAGCGCCTCGCGGATCGCCTCCTCCGACTCGGAGTCGAGCGCCGCGGTCGCCTCGTCCAGCAGCAGGATCGGCGCATCCTTGAGGAAGGCGCGCGCGATGGCGATGCGCTGGCGCTGGCCGCCCGACAGCTTGAGGCCACGATCGCCGACGATCGTCGCCATGCCGTGCGGCAGATGATCGATGAAGTCGCAGCGCGCGGCGACGGCCGCCTCCATCACTTCGTCGTCGCTGGCACCCGGCCGGCCGTAGCGAATGTTCTCCAGGATCGAGCGATGGAACAGCGAGATGTCCTGCGGCACCACCGAGATCGCCTCGCGCAGACTGTGCTGCGTGACCCTGGAGATATCCTGGCCGTCGATGGCAATACTGCCGTTGTGGACGTCGTAAAAGCGTTGCAGAAGCGCAAACACGGTCGACTTGCCGCCGCCGGACCGGCCGACCAGTCCGACCCTCTGTCCCGGCGGGATGCGGAGGCTGAACTTCTCGAAGACGTGGGCTCCGTTCGGATAGCGGAAGGAGACATCACTGAGATCGATCGAGGCGCCGCGCTTCGCCAGCGGCGAGGCCTCGGGATGATCGATCAGTTCATGCGGCTGCAGCAGCGTCGCAACCGCCTCGGTGAGGCGGGCGAAATGCTGGGTGACGTCGACGAGCCCCACCGCAAGGTCGCGGGTGGCGCTGAGGATGGCGAGCCCCAGCGTGCATACCAGGACGACGTCCCCCGTGGTCGCAGCCCCGCGCTGCCAAAGCGAAACCACCCAGGCGAGCAGCGCAATCGTCAGCACGACGGTGACGGCCGCGTGGGTCAGCCGAAGCTTTTCCAAGTAGCGAAGGCTGCGGCCGCGCGCCGTTAGCTCGCGGCTCACCGTGGTGTCGAACCTGTCGTGCTCGTGGCCGAAGCCGCCGAAGGCACGCACCAGGGGCATGTTATTGATGACGTCGACCATCTCGCCATCCACCGCTGCTGCCTTGCTGGCAAAGTCATCGTGCAGGGACCTTCCAGCCGCCGCAAAGCGAAACATGGCAAACACCATCGCGCAGGCAACCGCGATCAGTCCGGCTGCCATCGCGGGGCTGACGGTTCCAATCAGCAGAAGCGCGGAGATCGTCGCGATACAGGGCGGCATCACGTTCCATATCATCATGTTCTCAACTGTGAAGACCGCATTCGAAGTGGCCGTGACCCGGCTGGTCAGCATGCCCGGCAACCGCTCGGAGAAGTAGCTGGGAGCGTGCCCGGTGAGATGACGGAACAAGTCGCGTCGCAGATCACCGGTGACGCCGACGAAAGTGAAACTCGCGATCCAGCTCGCCACCCGCCACAGCAGATTGTCGGCCGCGATCAGCGATATGAGGATGATGAATGCCAGCCATACGCCATTTGCGTGGGAAGGTCCCGCGGAGAGCCGATCGACGAGATTCTTGACGCCATATTGCGTGCCCACCGAGCAGGCAACGGCAAGAACAACGGCAGCGAATATGACCAAATGGGCGGCCATACGTTTGCGGAGATAGCGCAGCACGAATGAAACCGGTCGATGCGCATATCCTGAAAGATCCTGCATGATTGCCCTTAAGCCTGTTGATGGCGAACGCGAAGTTCTTCCGCGCGCACGACTATGTGAAGACTCGCCGTTCCGCCCAGCGGCACTGCGCCGTTGCCGCGCAACATTGCTGCAGCATCCGGTTTGTCGAAAATCTGCTTGTGCGAGATGGCATCAGCGAGACCGCAGCGTGAAGGAAGAAAGATCGGCGCAGTCAAGGGAACCTCGCACGTGCGAAAACGTTCCCGCATATCACAGGGCCTGCTGGGGGCTGTCTTCACCCATGTATCGACAGGAGACGCAGAGATGCGCATCGCGCAGGTTGCCCCGCTGACGGAGGCTGTTCCACCCAAACTGTACGGCGGCACGGAGCGGGTCGTTTCCTGGTTGACGGAAGAGCTCGTAACACTCGGACACGAAGTCACCCTTTTCGCCAGCGGCGATTCGCGCACATCGGCGAAGCTCGAGGCAACCTGGCCCAAGGCATTGCGGCTGGATGGCGCGGTGCGCGATCCCAACGCGTTGCATATCGTGATGCTGGAACGCGTCCGCCGCAAATGTGACGACGAGGAATTCGACTTCCTGCACTTCCATCTCGACTATTATCCGTTCTCGCTGTTCCAGCGGCAACCGACGCCGTTCCTCACGACGCTGCATGGCAGGCTCGACCTGCCGGAGCATCAGCCGGTGTTCCACACCTTCAAGGCCCCGGTGATCTCGATCTCGAATGCCCAACGGCGGCCTGTGCCGCAGGCGAACTGGATACGCACCATTCACCACGGCCTGCCGGAAAACCTGCTGACGCCCGGGCCGGTCAAGCCGTCCTATCTCGGCGTGCTCGGCCGGATCGCGCCGGAAAAAGGCATCGACTGCGCCATTCGCATCGCGACGCGATGCGGCATTCCGCTCAAGATCGCGGCAAAGGTCGATCGTGCCGACCAGGATTACTACGACGAGCTGATCCGGCCGCTGATCGAGAGCAACCCGCTGGTCGAGTACATCGGCGAGATCGGCGACCGCGAAAAATCCGACTTCCTGAGCGGCGCGATCGGGCTGCTGGTACCGATCGACTGGCCCGAACCGTTCGGCCTCGTGATGATCGAGGCGATGGCCTGCGGCGCACCCGTGATCGCCTTCAATCGCGGCTCGGTCGCCGAGATCGTCGATGATGGCGTTACCGGCTTCGTCGTCGAGGACGAGATTAGCGCAGTCGCCGCCGTGGACCGGCTGGCGGGTCTCGACCGCGGCGATATCCGCAAGGTATTCGAACGGCGCTTCACCGCGCGCCGGATGGCGCTCGATTACCTTGCGGCGTATCGCGGCCTCATGGAGGAAGCCGAGCCTCGGATGAAGCTCGTCAGCAGCGCGGAATAGCGCAGCTCGCCGCAGCGCGCGTCAGGCGACCGGCGTTCGCTTCGGCTCGACGATCTCGAACATCCGCGGGAACTCGTCCATCAGCATCATCAACTCGCCGAGCTTCAGCGGATTGCCGGCGACCTTGATCCTGCCCGCACCGACCGCATCCGGGAACGCGGTGACCTTGGCGATCACCTCGTCGAGCACGCTGCGCGCCAGCGTGAATCCGGCATCGGCATCGCCGGCCTGCGCGCCGGCGACATAGGTCAGCGCGGAATTCTCGAGATTGAGGACGAAGGTCTCGCCGGTATCGGTGAAACTCCAGTTCAGCACGATGCGCTTGCCCTCGGCCTTCGGTCCGTTGAGGCGGACGCCGAGTACGTCCCACAATTGTTCGGTGCGCAGCGCCGCCAGCGTCTCGCGCGGCATCGCCGCGCGCGGCGGCGCCTTCGGCATGCCCTGCCGCAGCTCCTGGGCGCCGAACAGATAGGCGTTGCGCCAGGTCGAGCTTTCGGCGGCATAGCCGAGTTGCTCGAAGGTGTCGGCGAGAAGCGCCCGCGCCGCCTGGTTGTCGGGATCGGCGAACACCAGATGGCTGACGGCCTGCGCAACGAAGCGGAACTCTCCCTTGCCGAAGTCCTGGCGTGCACGGGCGAGCAATGCGTCTGCGCCGCCCATGTACTCGACGTATTTCTTGCCGCTCTCGACCGGCGGCAACGGATCGAGGTTGACGGGATTGGCGTCGTACCAGCCGAGATACTTCTGATAGATCGCCTTCACATTGTGCCGGATGTGGCCGTAGTAACCGCGGCCGTGCCAGGCGCCGTCGAGGCTCCTGGGCAGGCGGATAGTTTCCGCAATCTCGGCGGCGGTGAGGCCGTGGTTCATCAGGCGGATGGTCTGGTCATGGGCGAACTTGTAGAGATCGCGCTGCTGGCGGATCATGGTGTCGATCCGCTCCCTGCCCCACACCGGCCAGTGGTGCTGGCCGCACATCGCCTCCGCCCTGCCGCCCCACATCTGCAGGGCCTCGCCGAGATATTTCGACCAGGCCAGCGCATCGCGCACGTCGGCGCCGCGGAACGGCAACAGATTGTGGAAATTGTGCGTGCAGTTTTCGGCAAGATTGAGCAGCCGGTAGCGGGGCACATAGAAGTGCATCTCCGCCGGCGCCTCGCTGTTCGGCGCCATCTGGAATTCGAATTCCAGCCCGTCGATCGCACGCGTATCGCCGGTCGCGATGATGAGATCGGTGGGACGCACCAGTGCGACGGCGCCGGCCGCCATGGTCTTGCCGAGCCCGCAATCGACATGGCCGCGAACGCCCTTGGCGAGGAACGGCCCGAACTGGTATTGCGCGCGGCGCAGCATCGCCGGCCCGGCGATGATGTTCTCGGAGACCGCATGCTCCATGAAGAGATTCGGCGCAATGATCGGCACCTTGCCTCCGGCGAGCGCCGCGTCGTCGAGCACGCCCCGCGCACCGCCCCAATGATCGGTATGGGTGTGGGTGAAGATGACGGCCGTGACCGGCTTGCTGCCGCGGTGCCGGAAATAGAGCTCCATCGCGGCGCGCGCGCCCTCGATCGAGGTCAGCGTGTCCACCACGACCACGCCGGTGTCGCCCTCGATCAGCGTCATGTTGGCGATGTCGAGCCCACGCACCTGGTAGACGCCGGGCACGACCTCGAACAGGCCGTGGTTCATGTTGAGGCGCGATTGCCGCCACAGGCTGGGATCGACCGTCGGCGGTGCCTTCTCCTCATTCAGAAACGCATAGGGCTCGAGGCTCCAGACCAGCCTGCCTTGTGCCGAGGTTATCCTTGCGTTGTCGATGGTGCCGAGGAAGCCGCGCGCTGCATCGTCGAAATCGCGCGTATCGGAAAACGGCAGCGCCTTCAGCGTCGCCTCGTGCTGCGCGATGACGAACGGGGACGCGTCCTTCGGCAGTTCCGTGGGCATCTCGGTGGCAGTCTGGGTCATACTCTGGCTCCCCTTGAATCTCTTCGTCGCCACGATCAGCGGAATTCCATCCCTTCGAACTGGCCATTGCTGCGCCACGCGTCGATGTACTTGAAATAGGCCAAGGCGCCCGCGGGATGGCCGACATTGAGCTTGGCCGCGGGACCCGGCTCTTGACCCTCGTTGTTGTAATAGCCGGGCGTGCAATCCTGCGAGCCGATCATTCGCCCGGCGCCGGTCAAGAGAAGCTCGATCCAGCGATCCTCGGCCTCTTTGGCGACCTCGATCTCCTTCGCACCGATGGTCCGTACATGGCTGACAATCGTCGCGATGGTTCTGGCCGCCTCGGTCAGGTTATGCGGCACGTTGGAAATGAGATTGGCGCCCTGCGTCGGCTGCACGAAGAACGCATTCGGAAAGCCATGCACGTGAATACCGTGCTTGGTGCGCATGCCCTCCGACCAGTAGTCCGACAGTTTCGCGCCGCCGCGACCGCTCAAATCGAAGCCGGCACGGCGCCTGTACTCGGTGCCCACTTCGAATCCCGAAGCGTAGATGATGCAGTCGAGCCGGTACTCCCTGCCCGCGACGACGACGCCGCTGGCGGTGATCTTCTCGACACCCTTGCCGTCGGTATCGACCAGATGCGTGCCAGGCGTGTTGAACGCCTGAAGATAGGAATCATGAAAGCATGGCCGCTTGCAGAGCTGGCGATACCAGGCCTTCAGTTTCGTGGCGGTTTCACGATCCCTGACGATGGTGTCGATGCGCGCGCGGATTTCCTCCATCTTCTCGAAGTCGGATTCCTCGAACGCCGCGAGCATGTTCGGCGGCGTTCGCTGCTCGCGCGGCAACTGGATGATCTTGGCGCGGATGCGCTTGTTCAGATCGGTCCAGCCGTCCTGCACCAGATCGACCTCGGCGGCGCCGCCGGCCTGGTTGGCGGTGAAGTTTTCCAGCCAGCGCTGCTGCCAGCCGGGCGTTGCGATCTCCGCAAACCAATCCGGATCGATCGGCGCATTGTCGCGGACGTCGACCGAGGACGGCGTGCGCTGGAAGACGTAGAGCTCCCTGGCTGCGCGGGCGAGGTGCGGTACGCACTGCACGGCGGTCGCCCCGGTGCCGATGATGCCGACGCGCTTGTCGGCAAGCTTCTCCATCAAAGCGCCCGATGGATCGCCGCCGGTGTAGCCGTAGTCCCAGCGGCTGGTGTGGAACGAGTGCCCCCTGAACGACTGGATGCCGGGAATGCCGGGCAGCTTGGGCACGTGCAGCGGCCCGGTACCCATGCCGACGAACTGCGCCGTGAAGGCATCGCCCCGCGTAGTGCGGATCAGCCAGTGCGATTTCGCCTCGTCCCATTCGAGGCTCACGGCCTGGGTATGGAACAGCGCGTTGTCGTAGAGGCCGAATTGCCGGCCGATGCGCTGGCAGTGCGCGAGTATTTCCGGCGCATGCGCATATTTCTCCGACGGCATGTGGCCGGTCTCTTCCAGAAGCGGCATGTAGACCATCGAGGCGGTGTCGCATTGCGCGCCGGGATAGCGATTCCAGTACCAGGTGCCGCCGAAATCGCCGCCCTTTTCGACGATGCGGACATCGCGGATGCCGGCCTCAACCAGCCGTGCCGCCGTGACGAGCCCGGCAAAGCCGCCGCCGATGAAGGCAAAGGTGACGTGATCGTTCTTCAACTCCCGCGGAGCGACGGGCGTATAGGGATCGTCGAGATAGTGGGCAAGCTGGTCCTTGATCTGCAGGTACTGGTCGTTGCCATCGGGACGCAGCCGCTTGTTGCGCTCGTCCAGATATTTCCTGCGCAGCCAGTCCTTGTCGAACAAGGCGGTCTCGAGAGGTTGATCCGTCATCGTCATTGGAAAGCGCCTCGTTGCGAAGTCGGCCGTCGCGCCATTATGGCCCAAGCAGGGAGGACCGCCAAACCGCCGCAGCGCTCGGCAGTGGCGCTTCGACGGCCCGGTGCCGCGGCAGGCCCAACAGCATTCGCGCGGCAGGTAGACCCTGGCTCGCGGCCCGGCAATTGACAGCGCCGCTTCCGCTTACAACAATCGCTCCCGGCCAGATGCGGCCGCCCGGCCGCGAGAAGCGGTCTCAAATTCCCAAGGAAGATTGCGTGACAAGCAACGAAATGGACACCTATGAATGCGACGTGCTGGTCGCAGGCTCCGGCTGCTCCGGCATGGCGGCGGCGGTCACCGCCGGACATCACGGCCTCGAGGTCGTGATCGTCGAGAAGGAGACGAAATTCGGCGGCACCACCGCGCGCTCCGGAGGGTGGCTGTGGATACCCGGCACTTCTCTGGCGCGCGACTGGGGCATCGTCGAAAGCCCGGAAGCCGCGCGGACCTATCTGCGCCACGAGGCCGGCAACAGCTTCGATGCCGCCCGGGTCGATGCCTTTCTCGCGACAGGCCCGGAAGCGGTCGACTTCTTCATCGGCAAGACTGCGCTGCGCTTCGACATGCCCCTGACCTTTCCTGATTATCACGCCGAGGCGCCGGGCGGCACGCAGGGCGGCCGCTCGATGGTGACCCAGCCGTTCGACGGGCGCGAGCTCGGACCCCTGATCGAGGATATCGGCATGCCGCTGCCCGAGCTCACCGTGTTCGGCATGATGCTCGGATCCGGCAAGGACATCGTCCACTTCATGCGCGCGACGAAGTCGCTGACCTCGGCGATCTACGTCGCAAGACGCCTGTCGAAGCATTTCATGGATGTGATGCGCCACGGCCGCGGCATGACGCTGACCAACGGCAATGCGCTCGCGGGGCGCCTCGCCAAGTCCGCGCTCGACCTGAATATCCCGCTGTGGCTCTCCAGTCCCGTGCGCGAGCTGATCGTCGAGGACGGCGCGGTGCGCGGCGCGATCGTCGAACGAGATGGCCGGCGCATCCGCGTCATCGCCCGGCGCGGCGTCGTGCTCGCCTGCGGCGGCTTTCCGCATGATGTGAACAGGCGCAAGACGATGTTCCCGCACGCGCCCACCGGCACTGAGCATTTCTCGCCCGGCCCGGTCGGCAACACCGGCGACGGCCTTCGGCTGGCGGAAACCGCCGGCGGACGCATCGAGGATACCCTGCCCAACGCCGCGGCGTGGGTGCCGGTCTCCATCACCACGCGCAAGGACGGCAGCAAGGGCGTGATGCCGCACTTCATCGACCGCGCCAAGCCCGGCGTGATCGCGGTGACGCGCGAGGGCAAGCGCTTTGCCAATGAGGGAAACTCCTACCACGACTTCGTACAGGGCATGGTGAAGGCCGCAAAGCCGGGCGAAGAGATTTGCGCTTTCCTGATCTGCGATCACGCGACGCTGCGCAAATACGGTCTCGGCTGCGTGCCGCCCTTCCCGATGCCGCTCGGCCATCACCTCAAGACCGGCTATCTCAAGCGCGGCGGCACGCTGGCGGAGCTTGCGCGCGAAGCCGGGATCGATGCCAAGGCTCTGGAAGCGACGGTTGCGGCGTTCAACAGGAATGCCGTCGAGGGACGCGATCCCGACTTCGGCAAGGGGTCGCGCGCCTATAACCGCTATCAGGGCGATCCGCTGCACGGGCCGAACCCCTGCGTCGCGCCGATCGGGAGCGGGCCGTACTACGCCATCAAGATGGTGGTCGGCGATCTCGGCACCTATGCCGGCATCAAGACCGATGCGCATGCGCGGGCGCTCGACGCCGACGGCAAGGTGATCGAGGGCCTCTATGCCGCCGGCAACGACATGGCGAGCATCATGGGAGGCAATTATCCCGGCGCCGGCATCACGCTCGGGCCGGCGCTGACTTTTGGCTATATCGCGGGCAAGCATCTGGCGGGGCGAACGTAACCTCACGCGCGGCGCAGGCTCACCGGCCGCGCCTTGACGGGATCGAGCAGCGACCAGTCGCCGTCTTCCAGCACGTAACCGCCAGGGAACGGCGCGCGCAGCTCGAGGCCGAGCGAGCGCAGCACGCGGTCGTCGCGGTAGTAGCATTGCAGCACGACGCGGACGAGCGTCGCCGCGGCTGGGCCGCCGGTAGCGCGGAATTCCTGGGCGATGCTGTCCCGCTTCGCCGCATCGAGCACCGCCAGCGGCTTGCCGGCCAGCCGCGCCAGATGATCGAGCGCCTTCGCGACCAGTTCGGTGTCGCGGCCGAGCGTCATCAACATGTCGGCCTGGATGGCGGGATCGTCGGCGCCCGGCACCTTATATTCGTCGCTGGCGGGAATGATTATCGCGGCAATGGTGCGGAGATCGTCGCGCTGGGCCTCGGTCAAATCAGACATCGCTTCCTCAGTCGAAGAGATTGGCGAGGCGCTGCTTCATCTGGTCGGCGATGTAGAGCGCGATAGCCTGGATGGTGGAGGTCGGGTTGACGCCGCCGGAGGTGACGAACACGCTGCCGTCGACGATGAAGAGGTTCTTCACGTCGTGCGAGCGGCCCCATTCGTTCACCACGGAGCGGTCCGGATCTGTGCCCATCCGGGCGGTGCCGAGCAGATGCCAGCCGCCCCACGGGATCGGGTCGTTGATGCAGATATCGGTGGCGCCGGCAGCTTCGAGAATTTCCCGGCCGCGCGCCAGTCCGTGATCCATCATCTTGCGGCTGTTCTCGCTGATCGTGTAGTCGATCTTCGGCGCCGGGATGCCGTGGCCGTCCTTCAACACGGGATCGAGCGTGACGCGGTTGTGCTCCTCGGGCAGATCCTCGCAGATTGCGGATACCGCGAGCCGATGGCCGTTGAGCTTGCGGAACACGCGGTGATGGTCCGCGCCCCACGGCAGGATGCCCTTCTGTTCGCTCGCGACGGCTTCGAACACAGGCCCGGCGCCGCGGCCGAACTGGATGCCGTAGCCGCGGACGAAGCCGCGCGTCAGATCCGTGTCGTAGAACTCCTTGCTCCAGAGGCAGGTTGGCGGCGCGCGGTTGGAGTCGGTCACCTCCTTCACGAAGCCGTAGATTTGTGCGTAGGGATGGAACATCAGGTTCTTGCCGACCAATCCGGATGAATTGGCGAGGCCATTCGGGAAGCGGCCGGAGACCGAGTTCAGCAGCAGCCGCGGCGTGCCGACGCCGTTGCAGGCGATGATGACGACCTCGGCCGGCTGGAACTGTTCGACGCCGTCCTTGTCATAATAGACGACGCCGGAGGCCATGCCGTGCTCGTTGGTCAGGATCTCGCGCACGCGGCAATGCGTCTTGAGCTCGACGCCGGCGCGGATCGCGTGCGGCCAATAGGTAATGTCGGTCGAGGCTTTCGCTCCTTGCGCGCAGGCCGGCGTGCAATGGCCGAGATTGATGCAGCGCGCGCGGCCCTCGTAGTCCATTGTCGCGACCGTGGTGTCCGACGGCCACCAGTGCCAGCCAAGCTTGTTCATGGCCTTGCCGATCAGCGGTCCGGAAAGTCCGAGCGGTTGCGGCGGCATCGGCGGATGCGTCAACGGCGAACGCGGGTCGCCCGACAGGCCCGACACGCCCATCATCCGGTCGTTCTCCTCGAAGAACGGGGTCAGCGTGTCGTAATCGATCGGCCAGTCGTCGGCGACGCCGTCCAGCGTCCTCACCTTGAAATCGCTAGGATGCAACCGCGGCCAGTGCGCGGTGTACATCACCGTCGAGCCGCCGACGCCGTTGAAGTTCACCACCTTGATCGGCGAATTGTCGTCGTTGATCGGATAGTCCTCGGGCCGGCCGCGGATATTCGGACTGGTCGACCAGTCGCCGTAGAACTTCGCCTCCCAGTCGCGCCCCGTGCTGGGATATTCCGCCGGATTCATCCAGCCGCCCTGATCGAGGCAAAGGATATGCATCTTAGTGTCGGCAAGGCTCCAAGCCACCGCAGCGCCGGAGGCGCCGGCGCCGATGATCAGGACGTCAACGGGATCGTTCATGCTTGCTTACCGCCCCGGCCATCGCCTTGCTCCCTGCCGTCGCCGCTTGGCGGGCGACCGGCTCGCGCAAGACGATAAGGGGAGAAGCGACGGCGAGTAAAGCCGGCCGAAATCGATACCGCCATGCGGGAAATGCGGTGGACTCGTGTTGCGGCGCTGCTGGCGCATCTCACTCCCCTTCGTCCCGACGAACGCATGGCCTTCGCCGGGACGACAGTGAGTGAGACGCGCCGTCGGCGATTCCCCTCACCGCCCCCCGCTGCGCCAGGATCTTCTCCGCGGCGCGCAGGTGCGGCTTGTCGAGCATCTTGCCGTCCAGCTTGACGACGCCGGAAGGGTTGCCGGCAAACGCCGCGACCACGCGTTCCGACCAGGCGATCTCCTCGTCCGTCGGCATGAAGGCGGCGTTGACGATGTCGACGTGCTTGGGATGGATCACGGCCTTGGCGAGGAAGCCGTCCTGCCGCGCGGCGATCGACTCGGCCTTCAGTCCCTCGAGATCGTCGAGGTCGGCGGCGATGGTGTCGATGGGAACGACACCAGCGGCAGCGGCTGCGATCAGGCAGAGATCGCGGGCCAGCACGAAGGGCGAAGCGAACCGGCCGTCGGTGCGGTTGCGCGAGGCGCCGAGAGAAGCCGCGAGGTCCTCCGCGCCCCACATCATGCCCCACAGCCGTGGGCTCATGTTCTCGAAATCCATCAGCTTCAGCACCGCACGCGCGGTCTCGGTGGCGACCGTGACGATCCGCGTCGTGCCCAGCTCGATACCCGATGCCACCTCGAAGGCGTCGAGATAGAGCGCGAGCGTGTTGACATCGGCGGCGCCCGCGCATTTCGGCAGCACGATGCCGTCGGGCCTTCCCGGGATGACGGCGGCGAGGTCGCCGAGCGTCATGCCGGTGTCGATCGCGTTGACGCGGATGTACATCTTCTGCGCGGGATTGCGCGCATCCAGCATCTGCCTGACGATGCCGCGCGCGGCGACCTTGCCCTCCGGCGCAATGGAATCCTCGAGATCGAGGATCAGCGCGTCGGCCACGGTCTTCTTGGCGCTCTCGAATTTCCGGACGCTGTCGCCGGGAACGAACAGGAACGAACGCATCGCATCACGCCTTCGGTTTGCCGAGCATCAGGCCGGTGCGGCGGCAGCTCGCCACCACCTCGCCGCGCTGGTTGGTCATGGTGTGCTCGAACTCGACCAGCCCCTGCCCCGGCCGCGACTTGCTCTCGCGCTTGGAAATGATTTTCGTGTGCGCCCGCAGCGTGTCGCCGTGGAACACGGGCTTGGGGAACTTCACTTCCGTCATGCCGAGATTTCCGACGGTGGTGCCGAGCGTGGTGTCGTAGACGCTCATGCCGATCATGATGCCGAGCGTATAGATGCTGTTGAACAGCCGCTGGCCGAACTCGGTCTTCCCGGCGAAATCCGCATCGATATGCAGCGGCTGCGGATTCATGGTCAGCAGGCTGAACATGGTGTTGTCCATCTCGGTGACGGTGCGGGAGAATTCGTGGTGGAATTCCTGCCCGACCGTGAACTCCTCGAAATAAAGTCCGGCCATCTAGCGCCCCTTGTAAGCAGGCGTCCGCTTCTCGACGAACGCATTCAATCCTTCCTGGCAATCCTCGGTCGTCGCGACCAGCGCAAAGCTTTCGGCGGCGTTCTCGACCGAGCGGCGGAAATCGGCATCCACCGCACGCATGAAGGCGTCGCGGCCGATCTTCATCACGATCGGCGACTTCGCCGCGAGCCGCCGCGCGATCTCGCGGGCGCGGTCGAGCGCGGTGCCCTTGGGGACCACCTCGCTGAGCAGGCCCATGCGGAACGCGGTTGCGGCATCGAAGGGATCGCCGAGGAACAGCGGGCCGAACGCCTGGTGCTTGCCGACCAGCCGCGGCAATTGCACGAAATGGATGGCCGGGATCAGGCCGACGTCGATCTCGGGGTAGCCGAAGGTCGAGGCGTCGCCGGCGACGATCATGTCGCAGGAGATCGCAATCGTCATGCCGCCGGCACGCACCGCGCCGTCGATGGCGGCGATGGTCGGCTTGCCCATGCGGTATTGCGTGTCGTTGAGCGCGAAATAGAGCCGCTCGAGGAACTTCTTGGTTTCGATGCCGGGCTTGCCCCTGACGATGTCGAGGTCGAGCCCGGCGCAAAATACCTTGTGCGCGCTGGCGACGATCACGGCGCTGACGGCATCGTCGTCCTTCGCCTTTGCCAGCGCCGCGAGCAGCGCGTCGATCAGCGGCATGCTCAGCGCGTTGACGGGCGCGCGGTCGAGCATGATCTCGGCGATGCCGCCGGAGACGGAATAGCGAACCAGATCAGAGCTCATGCCCCGCCTCCCTCATTGGCCTGGCGCACCGCGCCGGCCTTGATGAGATCGTCGATGGCGCTACGGTCGAGACCGGCCGCCAGCAACACCTCGACACTGTCCTGCCCGATATCGGGTGCGGGCCGCAAGTCGTCTTCGGAGAATGAGGCAATGCCCGGCGTGCGCGGCGAATAGACGAGGCCGACCCCGGGCGTATCCTGGCAGACGGCAGCCCTGGTCGCCTCGACATGGGGACTGCGCAGCCATTCGCTCGGGTTATGGATGCGCTCGGCGATGACGTCGGCGGCGTGCAGACGTGTCAGCCATGCTTCGGTCGGATCGTTGCGGAAGACCTCGCGCAATTGTGGAATCAGTGCGTCCACCGCGTCCGCGCGGGAAGCGAAATCGGCAAAGCGCGGATCGGCGGCGAGGTCCTCGCGGCCGATGGCGCTGCACAGGCGCTTGTATTGCGCCTCGTTGACCAGCGTCACCATCATCCAGCCGTCGCCGGTCTGGTAGGTCCCCGCGGGCACGTTGAGTGCGCGCGGGCTACCTCCCTCAAGCACGTGCTCGGCGACCTTGTGACCGAGCAGCGCGGCGGTCGATTGCGCCAGGTTGACGTCGATCCAGCGTCCGGTGCCGGTCGCGGCGCGCGCGAACAGCGTGGTGGCGATGGCCTGGAAGGCATAGACGCCGGTGACGACGTCGGAGATCGTGGTGCCGACGCGATGCGGCAGGCCGTCATTGCCGGGATTGACCGAAACGAGGCCGGAGAATGCCTGCGCCACCGAATCGGATCCCGGGCGTTTCGAATACGGCCCGCTCTGGCCAAAGCCGCTGATGGAAAGATAGATCAGGCCGGGATTGTCGCGCGACAAGTCCTCGTAGCCGAGCCCGAGGCGCGCGGCGACGCCGGGACGAAAACCCTCGATCAGAACGTCGCTCTCCTTCGCGAGCCGCCTCGCAATGGCGATGCCGTCCTTGTGCTTCATGTCGAGGCAAAGGCTGCGCTTGCCGCGGTTATAGACCGCCGACAGCGTGGTGTGGCCGCCATAGGTGGTGCCGAGAAAACGCGACCAATCGCCCTCCGGCGGCTCGACCTTGATGACGTCGGCGCCGTAGACGCCGAGCAGCATGGCGCAATAGGGCGAGGCGATGCCCTGCCCGAAATCGAGCACGCGCAGCCCCCGATACGGCGCCTCGTGCGTCGGCGACGGTTTCGGTCCGCTTGCCATGGGTTCTCCCGGATCGCTCCCCGCTCGGCGCCGGGGCGCCCGCGGATGTTATGGTTGCCGTTGAACAAGAGCATTTCGGTTCTGATTGAATCAGAACCGAAGCTCTGGATTCTTGATTTGACGCGTTTTCTTCACGCGAACCGGTATCCACTTCGCTTGAAAACGCTCCAGGTAGCGGCCGACGACGAAAGGACGATTTCAGAGCCCGGGGGGTGACGTCAAGCGGCGCATCCATTACGGGTTGGCGGAAGGCTCGCCAAGGAAGCAGACATGAGCAGCACTGAAGGCATCGTCCTCGTCACCGGCGGCAGCCGCGGCATTGGTGCTGCGACCGCAACGCTGCTCGCCGAGCAAGGCAAGAAGGTCGTCGTCGTCGATATCAAGCCCGAGCCGATCGGAGGCGGCGCCATTCTGTGGCCGGCGCCGTTCGATGTTGCCAGCGAAGACGCCGTTGTCAGCGGCGTCGCCGATATCGAGCACGCGCACGGGCCCATTGCCGGCCTCGTCAACGCCGCCGGCATTTTCGGCAAGATGCACCGCCTCGAAAAGGTGCGGATGGAGCAATGGGACCGCGAGGTCGATATCGACCTGCGCGGCACCTTCATGGTGGCGCGCAGTGTCGGCGTACGCATGGCGCAGCGCCGCCATGGCGCCATCGTCAACGTCGCTTCTGTCGCCGGCATGACGTCGGGGCCGATCCACGCCTATACCGCGGCGAAGGCCGGCGTCATCCAGCTCACGCAGACGCTTGCCGCCGAATGGGGCTGCGCCGGCGTGCGCGTCAACGCGGTGTCGCCCGGCTTCACCCGCAGCGCGGCGCTGGAAGCCGGCATCGCTTCGGGTGCGATGAACAAGGCGCTGATGCAGCGTTACGCCGCGATGAACCGCATGGTCGAGCCGATCGAGGTGGCGCAGGCCATCGCCTGGCTGCTCGGTCCGCTGAGCAGCGCCGTCACCGGCGTCAACCTGACCGTCGACTGCGGCTTCCTCGCCGGCTCGACCTGGGGCGCCTATGGCGGCCTGCCGCAGCCGCCGGCCAATCGCGACGATCGATAGCAAGCAAGCACATCTGAAATCCGGAAATCAGCGGAGACGCGCCCGGCAGCCGGCGCCGCAAAAATGGAGGGAACCGACTGTTAGGTTTGACGGTGCAAAACACCGGGAACCTATCAGAAGGCTAACTTGACACTTTCCGATATCGGGCGCAGCATTTTTTGTGTGCTGCACCTGTCGGGGTTGCGAAGCACCGGCTTCCCGCCCCGCAGGAATTGCCGCCCGGCAGGCACCGGACGGCAGGCAGGAATGCGGACGAAGGTCCGTCGGCCCACTCTTGGAGAGGAGCATGACGCCACCGGCTCAAACACGCGACCTTGCTTTGCAGGGTCACGGCGCAAGGTGAGGTGAGAACAGCTGCTAACCCCGCGTTGTGCCGCCGACAATTTGAACACTAAAGCAGGATCGAAGACACAAAGGCCACGTGCCGTGTCGATCTTGAGCTTGAACTGACGTGTGCCAGACATCTCTTCGCTGAGACGAAGAACCCCAGGGCCCCGCGATGCCATAGCTGCACCGGGGCCCATTCATTTTGGAACAAGCAAGGCTGGGAACAAGCAAAGCACCGATTTGATCGGCGAGCCGGAACCGAAACCATCGGCAGGCTTACTCTCCTCAAGGCCGAAAGGAGGGTTTGATGAAATGGATATTGCCCGGCCTGGTCCTGGCAGCGATGACCGCCTCGGCCCTGCCCGCCCTCTGCCAGAGCGCAAGGGGAACGCCGGCCTTCTACATCGTGCTCGATACGCGAACCAAGCGCTGCACGGTCGTCGACGAGACGCCGAGGACCGACACGCTGACCATTACCGTCGCCAACGACACGATCTATCCGACCCGCGAGGAGGCAGAGACGGCCATGAAGGCCCTTGCCTCCTGCAAGAGCCAGTGAGGCCATCGCAGCGACCGTTTGGATTCCATTTACCGCTGAGGACTATCCTTGCGGTGATTTGCCGCGAGCGGACCGCATGTTCCGGGAACACCTCCCAATCGCCTACGATGCCCCGGCCGACCTGAAGAAATGGCCGTCGCTGAACAACCAGCGCGTGACCAGCAAGACGCCCTATCTCGTGCATACCGGCACCCTGGCGGATTGCATCCGCGAGCTGCTGGCAAAGCCGATCCGGCAGATTTCGCTCTACGACATCGTCACCAGGCCCCAGCCGGCCTTCGAGGGCGGCGTGCTGTCGCCGGGCGATGCCGCCGAGATCGCGATGCGCAGGGATTTTCCCAGTAGCTAATTGTGCGCGCTGGTGGTCGCGACGTCGAACCGCGCTTTCGGTCCCGACAGCTCGCCGATGTCGGCGCTGGCGGGCGCGACGAAAGTGCGCTCCCATAGCATTCGGACGCGCCGCCATGCACCCCCCGCATTTGTTCCCGGACGGCAGACCGGCTAGCCTCCCGCAAACGACAGGGGAAACGCCGGAGTGACCGCTTCGCCGCCAAATTCAGCCCTTGACTACGACGCCATCGTCATCGGCGCCGGACTGTCCGGCATGTACCAGCTCCACCGGCTGCGCGAGCTCGGCCTGCGTGTCCGCGTGTTCGAGACCGGCACCGATGTCGGAGGCACCTGGTACTGGAACCGCTATCCCGGCGCGCGCTTCGATTCCGAAAGCTATTCCTACGGTTTTTCCTTCTCGAAAGAGCTGCTGGAGGAATGGGAATGGTCCGAGCATTTTGCCGGTCAACCGGAGACGCTGCGCTACTGCAGGTACGTCGCCGACAAATTCGATCTCCGACGCGACATCCAGTTCAGGGCCCGGGTGACCGCGGCGGTCTATGACGAGAACACGCGGAGCTGGCGGATCGCGCTGGTGGACGGCAGCGAGCATACCTGCCGTTTCCTGATCACCGCGATCGGTCCGCTCTCGACGCCGACGCTGCCGCGCATCGAAGGCCGCGACACATTCCAGGGCAAGGCCTTCCACACCGCGCGCTGGCCGAAGGAGCCGGTCGACTTCGCCGGCAAGCGCGTCGCCGTGATCGGCACCGGCGCCACAGGGGTGCAGACCATCCAGACCATTGCGAGCCAGGTCGGACATCTCACCGTATTCCAGCGCACGCCGAACTGGTGCGCGCCCCTGCACAACGGCAAGATCGACGCTGAGACGCAAGCAAGGATCAAGGCCGGCTATCCCGACATCTTCGCCCGCTGTCAGGAGACTTTTGCCTGCTTCATCCACACGCCCGATCCGCGTGGCGCATTCGAGGTCTCCGACGCCGAGCGCGAGGCGTTCTACGAAAAGCTCTATGGCGAACGTGGCTTCGGCATCTGGCAGGGCAATTTCCGCGACATACTGATCGACCGCAAGGCCAACGCCACCATCAGCGAATTCGTCGCGCGCAAGATCCGCGAGCGCGTCAAGGATCAGAAAGTAGCCGAGAAGCTGATCCCCAGGAATCACGGCTTCGGGACGCGCCGCCTGCCGCTCGAGACTTTCTATTACGAGGTCTATAATCGCGACAATGTCGAGCTCGTCGACGTCACGGAGACGCCGATCGAACGCATCACCCCTGATGGCATCAAGACCAGCGAGCGAGAGTTCGAATTCGACATCATCGTCTACGCGACCGGCTTCGACGCCATCACCGGCAGCTTCGACAGGATCGATTTCCGCGGCGCCGGCGGCGTCAAGCTCACGGACGTCTGGAAGAGCGGGCCGGAGACCTATCTCGGCCTGATGGTCCTTGGCTTTCCCAACATGGTGATGGTCATGGGGCCGCACACCGCGCTCGGCAACATCCCGCGCAGCATCGAATACAGCGTCGACTGGGTCACCGGCCTGATGCGTTTTGCGCGCGACAGGCAACTGACGCGGCTGGAAGCGACGCCGGAAGGCGTCAAGGAATGGACCGAACACGTCAAGGCGCTCGGCGTCGGCCTGCTCTCGAATGAAGTGGACTCCTGGATGACCGGCATCAACCGGAATATCGAGGGCAAGAACACCCGCATCGTCGCGCGCTACAGCGGCAGCGCCCCGGCCTATCGCGCGCGATGCGATGAGGTGGCGGCGAACAAGTATGAAGAACTCTTGCTCGCGTAGACCGGACACAAAAGTACGAAAACAACCCCATGCAAAGTAGAGTTTGAGGTATCATGATAACTCAAATTCTACTTCATCCGCGACCCCGGGTTGGGTAGAGCCACCTCTAATCGTCATTGCGAGCGAAGCGAAGCAATCCAGCTTTGCCGCACGAAGAAAGTTGGATTGCTTCGTCGCTGCGCTCCTCGCAATGACGGAAGACAGCTACCAGGCATCAATACAGGGCCGCTTTCGGCTTGTCCGCGGCTCGGCCTTCGGCACCGAGCGCAGGCCCGACATGATCCAGTGCCGGGTGTCGGCAGGGTCGATCACCTCGTCGATCTCCAGCACCGAGGCGATCGAGACCGCCTTGCCGTTGGCATAGAGCTCGGCGACCTTGGCCTTGTAATAATTCTCGCGCTCGATCGGATCTTCGATCGCCTCCATCTCCTTGCGGAAGCCGAGCCGGACATAGCCTTCCAGACCCATGCCGCCGAACTCGCCGGTCGGCCAGGCCACGGTGAAGAACGAGGCATGGAAGCCGCCGCCGATCATCGACTGCGCGCCGAGGCCGTAGCCCTTGCGCAGGACGACGGCGAACAACGGCACGGTGAGGCTCGCGCCGGTGACGAACATCCGCGCCACATGGCGCACGATCGCGGTCTTCTCGGCTTCGGGCCCGACCATGAATCCCGGCGTGTCGCACAGGGACACGATCGGGATGTCGAAGGCATCGCACAGCTGCATGAAGCGCGCCGCCTTGTCGCCGGCCGGCGCGTCGATGGCGCCGCCGAGATGCTTCGGGTTGTTGGCGATCAGCCCGAACGGCCTGCCCTCGATGCGGATGAAGGCGGTGATCATGCCGACGCCGAAGTCGCGCCTGATCTCCAGCACCGATCCCTCGTCGGCAATCAGATCGATGACGGTGCGGATGTCGTAGACGCGCAGGCGGTTCTCCGGGATCGACCGCCGCAGCAGGCGCTGGTCCGCGGCTTTCCAGTCCTTCACCGCGCCCTGGAAGTAGGACAGATACTTTTGCGCGACCGCGGTCGCCTCCTCCTCATCCTCGACGAGAATGTCGACCACGCCGTTCGGCGACTGGAACGACACCGGGCCGACTTCGGCCGGATGATAGACGCCGAGGCCGCCGCCCTCGATCATGGCGGGGCCGCCCATGCCGATCGAGGCGTTCTTGGTCGCAATGATGACGTCGCAGCAGCCGAGCATCGCGGCATTGCCGGCAAAGCAGTAGCCCGAGACGACGCCGACGACCGGCACGAGACCGGAGAGCCTTGCGAACTGCACAAAGGACGGCCCGTCGAGCCCGGTCATCCCGAGCCGATCGGTGTCGCCCGGCCGCCCGCCGCCGCCTTCGCCATAGAACACCAGCGGCAACCGCCATTGCTCCGTCAGCGTCAGCATGCGGTCGATCTTCTTGTGGTTCATGTGACCCTGCGTGCCCGCGAGCACGGTGTAGTCATAGGCAATCACCATGCAACGGGCGGCTTCGGGTCCGAACTTGTCCGCGTTCACGGTGGCAACGCCCGAGATCAGGCCGTCGGCCGGCGTGTTCTGGATCAGGTCCTCCAGCTTGCGGCGCCGCCGCTGCGCGGCGATGGCGAGCGAGCCGTACTCGATAAAGGAGCCGGGATCGACCAGCTGCGCGATGTTCTCGCGCGCGGTGCGCTGGTTGGTCTTGCGCCGCCGCTCCACCGCGCCGGGACGGTTCTCGTCGCGCGTGAACGCGTGCCGTGCGTTCAGTTCGGCAAGATCGGATCGGACGTGGTCGAGATCGACCTCGGCTTCCTCGGCAACGTCGTGCTCGTCGAGCTCGACCGGCTCGAGGAACAGGATCGCCTCGCCCTGCATCAAGGTGGTGCCCGCCCCGCTCGCGACCCGCGTCACCTTGCCGCCATGCGGCGCGTTGACGAGATGCTCCATCTTCATGGATTCCAGCACCGCGATCTGCTGGCCCGGGCGGACCAGGTCGCCCTCCGCGACGTCAACGCTGACGACGGTCCCCTGCAATGGCGCCGCCACCGGCACCGAGCCGGCTGGCGCGGCGGCGGACGCAGCGGCTTCGACCGGCGTCGATGCGGTGTGCGCTTCCTCCACCAGCAGCGTCTCGACATTCTCGGCGGCGCCGACGAGGCCGGCGATATGGGTGTCGATGAAGCCGGTGCTGATCCGGTTGGCGGCGAAATCGGGATGCGACAGGATCGCCGCAAGGAACGGGATGTTGGTGGCGACGCCGCCGATGCGGAATTCGCGCAAGGTACGGGACGCCTTCTGCACCACGTCGCGCCATTCCGCTCCGGTGGCGTGCACGATCACCTTGGCGAGCAGGGAATCGAAGGCGGCGCTGGTCCTGTAGCCGGAATAGCCGAAGGTATCGACGCGCACGCCGGGACCCGACGGCAGGTCGAACATCGAGAGCACACCGCCGGTCGGCTGGGTGGCGCCGGTCTCGTCCATGGTCTCCATGTTGACGCGCAGCTGCATGGCATAGCCGCGCGGCTTCGGCACATAGGGCTGCGCGAGGCCAAGCGAGCCGAGCGTGGCGCCGCCGGCGACCGCGAGCTGCGCCCGCACCAGGTCGATGCCGAGCACCTCCTCCGTCACGGTGTGCTCGACCTGCAGCCGCGGATTGGCTTCGATGAAGGCGAAGCGATCGTCGCTGCCGCTGGCCTCGTCGTCGACCAGGAACTCGAAGGTGCCGAGATTGTCGTATTGCGCCGCGGCGGCCAGTTGCTTGGCCGCCTCGATGATGCGCGCGCGCAGCGCCTCGCTCAGCGAGGGGCTCGGCGCACCCTCGATCCGCTTCTGGTTGCGGCGCTGGATGGTGCATTCGCGTTCCCAGAGATGGCTGATGGCGCCATGGCGGTCGCCGACGATCTGCACCTCGATGTGGCGGGCCTTGCGGATCAGCCGCTCGACATAGACCTCGCCGCTGCCGAAGGCGGCCATCGCCTCGGACTGGCAGCGCGCGTAGGCCTCGTCCAGCCTGGCGGGATCGTCGACAATACGCATGCCGCGTCCGCCGCCGCCCGCAATCGCCTTGATCATGACCGCGCCACGCGCGGCGAGGAAAGCGCGAGCCTCCTCCAGCGCGGTCGGGCCTTCCGTGCCGTCGATGACCGGCACACCGCAGCTCTTGGCGAGCGCCTTGGCCTTGGCCTTGTCGCCGAACAGCTCCAGAGCCGCCGGCGACGGCCCGATGAAGGTGATGCCTTCCTCGGCACAGCGGTGGGCGAGCACGACGTTTTCGCTGAGAAAGCCGTAGCCGGGATGCAGCGCGTCGCAGCCGGCCGCTTTGGCCACCGATATCATCGCCTCGATATCGAGATAGGCGCGGGCGCCCCGTCCGGGAATTTCGATGCCCTCGTCGGCCGTGCGCACGTGCAGCGAAGCCGCATCGTCGGCGGGAAAGATCGCGACCGACGCAAGGCCCGCCTCATCAGCGGCGCGCGCGATGCGGATGGCGATCTCGCCGCGATTGGCGATAAGGAGCTTCTTGAAAGGCATTGGTCGTTCCGTCCCGGACTCGGCGTCCCCGAGCACGATGCGTGAGGGAATTACCGGGGGTATTGAATGCCAGCGAGGGCACCGGAATGGCAAGCCCCCATGCGCAGTATCTCGGTTGACCCGGCGGCTCGTCCCTTGCTGTTATGGGGCAAAACAGGCACCGGGCAGGAAACATGAGCAATCAAGCCATCGTCAAAAGCGTCGAAACCCTTTCCTGCGATGCCGGCTGGCGGAATTATCACTTCGTCAAGATCGTCACCGAGGACGGCATCGTCGGCTGGAGCGAGTTCGACGAGGGGTTCGGCGCGCCGGGGGTCACGGCCGCGATCGAGCGGCTTTCGGCGCGCGTCGTCGGCAAAAACGCCTTCCAGCACGAGCGCATCTATGCCGAGCTGTTCGCTGCAACGCGTCCGGCCGCCGGCGGCGTGGTGGCGCTGGCGCTGGGCGCCATCGAGAACGCGCTGCTCGACGTCAAGGCCAAGGCGCTGGGCGTGCCCTGCTACGAGCTGCTCGGCGGCAAGATCCGCGACCGCGTCCGCGTGTACTGGTCGCATTGCGCGACCTGGCGCATCAATCATCCCGACTGGTACAAGCCGCCGATCACCAGCCTCGACGGCGTCAAGGCCATCGGTTACGAGGTGCGCGAGAAAGGATTTACCGCGCTCAAGACCAATATCTTCGTCTATGAGGGCGGGAGGCCTTCGGGCTGGCGGCCCGGTTTCGGCTCGCCGTTCGAGCCGGAGATCAATGTCGACCGCAACGTGCTGCGCAATCTCTGCATGCACCTGGAAGCGATCCGCGACGGCGCCGGCCCCGACGTCGACCTGCTGCTCGACCTCAACTTCAACGCCAAGACCGAAGGCTACCTGAAGATCCTGCGCGCCATCGAGGAGATGGACATGTTCTGGGTCGAGATCGACACCTTCAATCCCGAAGCGCTCGGCTATATCCGCCGCCAGAGCCGGCACCCCATCTCATCCTGCGAGACGCTGCTGGGCCTGCGTGAGTTCCTGCCCTATTTCCGCGAGCAGGCCATGGACGTCGCGATCATCGACACGCCCTGGAACGGGGTGTGGCAGTCGATGAAGATCGCGGCTGCCGCCGAGCATTACGAGGTGAACGTCGCCCCGCATAATTTCTACGGCCATCTCTGCAGCATGATGAACGCGCATTTCTGCGCGGCGGTGCCGAACTTGCGCATCATGGAGACGGATATCGATCGGCTGGCCTGGGACCACGAGCTGTTCACGCATGTGCCGGAATATGTCGACGGGCATCTGATCATCCCGGATCGCCCCGGCTGGGGCACCGAGCCCAACGAGGAAGGCCTGCGCGCGCATCCGGCGAAGAGCAAGGGCGGGCTGTTGAATTACGGGCAGAAGAAATAGCGGCGTTGATTCGCTGCTGCCGAGTGCGATAAGGTCTCTCCATGAATGGGGACATAATTGCCGCGATGCTTGCACCGCTCACGTTCTTTGAGGAGCGGTGCGAGGACAAAGAAACACTTCGAAAGCTAATGGCGCTGGCAAATGAAAAGTCCCGCCGCAAGCAGGCCCATGCCCTGTTCTCCGAGATTAGAAAAAAAACGCTAGCGGCAGGAAGGCGCAATGATCAGCTAGCTGTAGCTCAATATGCCTTTGAAGAAATTTGCGCCAAGACGCTTTACAACTTAACGGGCGAACCGGCGCCTTTCGATTCCGACTCTCCATTTTGGGTCTTGCCGCGCGCGCTTGAACTCGGGCGAATGCTCGGCATCACGGACGCTGGCGAAATAAGCCTCTGTTGCGAACCAAGTAGGTCCGCTGTTGGAAGCCTTGCCTCGCTTCGCATGCCCCTCTCTCGCGGCGACACTTATATTCTCCCCTCTTGTCCATCGAAGCCTTGGGCGGAGGCGGATGCAGGAGAAGCTGGCGCACGCAGCGTGCCGGACGAGAGGTCAGCATCCGCGGATAGAGACTCGCACCCGCCATCCGCACCCTTAAGCTTTCTCCGCCCCCGGTGATGCTCATTTCGCGACGGAACCGCCCAAACAAAAAGACGTCCGGCGTTCTGTCTCGGCATCAAGTGAGCGTGAGACGTGAGGCAATTCACACTTGAAAATCGCGAGTTGATCTAAGGCCGTCGCAAACCCGGCTTTTCGGAGACGAGCGATGCCATTATCATCCAACAGCCAAATCCATTGGCGGGGAATAGGCACCACCGTGGCGGTCGAACTCCTCATCTTGCTCGCACTTGCGTTAGCCGTCGTTAGTTACGTGGAATGGTCATCGAAAGCTAACGTAGCCAAGTTTATGAGGGCGACTGAATCATCGGCATCTGATCCGAACCATTCCGACGAATCTCCAGCTCAGAGTCAGTCCCTCAAGGACCGAACGGGCTGCCCCCTGGGCAAGAGATCGCCACCAACTCAACTAATGCCCTTGCCGTAATCTACACCTTCAGACCAATTCGGTGTTGTGCGCTTACCGCGCTCATCGTCCGCGACGGGACGACTTCATCCGCGGCCGACGAGCTCGACCGGAGCACGGTAGAGTTCGTTGCAGTCTCCGTCGGTAACGCGCACGGCACATCCCTTGGAACACAGCTCGGGACAAACCATGCACAGCTCGTTCGCGAGGCTATCAGCTTTTTCGATCGCGTTTTCTGTGTTTTCCAGGATCATGGCGCCCTGGCTTCTGAACTCCGCGCCGATGACAAGATCAAAATTGAAGTATGGCATTGGAGCCCCTCCCAAGTTCCAACCGCACGGAATCTAACCTGAGTCCCGTTGGTTCCCCATTACATCTCTGCTTTAACAGCTGATTATGGCCGCCTGTTGCGTTTCGGTATCGCGACCGCACCATCGCGTGCACACCAGTCGATGAGACCCCTGCGGGTCGCTTGAGAGTCGTTTTCGTCTCGACACAGCGCCGACCACTTTTCAGGCGATTGCCAGCACAAGCAGTGTGGGATTCGTGCTTGATCCCAAGCGTCCCATTCACCGACTGGACGAAGTTTCACTTAAGCTGGTTGGCAAGTGGCCGGACAATGTATCCCGTTAGGCATAAGAAATGACCAGAAAACAACAGTCTTGCTCAAAGCAGAAGGCTGCTCACGAAATGGGATTCCATTTTCTTCGGAATGTGGCCTGATTGATTGCCGGAAAGTTAGTGTGATTCGCGGATGCTGGAATTAGTGACAGTCCATAACGGAGGCTGCCATGAAAGCGTTCGGTTATGTCCTGACGACGTTCGGTACTCTTCTTCTGCTTTCCGTTCGCGCTGATGCGCACGATGCGTCGATGCCGCATCACGAATGGTTCAACAAGCAGGAAATGAACCCGGCTGCACAGCGTCGACTCGGTGTTCCCTACAAGTCCTGCTGCGACAACGGCGACGTATTCAAGACGCGCTTCAGGGTTGGTGAAGATCGCTCTGACCAGTGGCAATACCTGAAGGATGGCGAGTGGAGGATCATCCCACCCGACATCATAAAGGAAAGCGATACGCCCGATCGTACGCCGGTCCTGTTCATCAACAGATCCACGGGACAGGAGCTTTGCTTCTTCGTACCGCAAGGAGGCCTATGATGAATGGCCTGGATCCGATACCCCATCTAAGAATCTCGAAGAAGCCGCCAAGCTCCAAATTTGGATGCCCGGTTTGTAAGACCTGCTTCGCTGCCAAAGACGGTTATATCTTCTTGACTCACTGGTACTCGGAAAACGATTGCGGCGAGCGCGAACGGCAGTCTGGCTATCTCTGCTTCGATAAACTCACGTGCATACTCTGTTTTGTGAACGACGAGGAATCGGGACACTGTTGAGGTGATGGGTAGTAGCTGGGGCAGGGATCGACGCGATCCGAGCTCTCCCCGCGAAAGAGCAGCTAGAGGTGAACCGGGGGGCCATCCCGCCTTAACGTAATACAATGTCCAACCATCCGAGCGCGTTGACGCTGACGCGATCGCCGGTGTCGACCAGCACCGTCGTGGTCTCCGCCTCGATGATCGCCGGTCCCTCCAGCGAATGGCCGGGCTCCAGCTTGCCGAAAGCGTAGACCGGGATTTCGCGCCAGCCGCCGAAATACGCCTTGCGCGTCCCTATCGGCTTGCAGGCTGACGCCTGCGCTACGGCCTTCGCGCCCTCCCCCCGCTGCGACACTTCGCCGACGGCGGCGACGCGGGCGTTGACGAATACGACTTCCTGGCCTGGTGAGGAATAGGTGTAGAGCTCTTCGTGGCGGCGGTGGAAGCGGTCCTCGATCGCATCCACCAGCGTCGGCGAATTCCAGTCGAGGCCGTCGAGCGAGACGTCGATCTCGAAAATCTGCTCGCCATAGCGCATTTCGGCGGAACGCTCGATGCGGATTGGCCCGTTGAACCAGGACCGCAGCCGGCCCTCCGCCTGCTTCTCCAGCTCGCCGAACAGCGTGCGCACTTCGTCTGCGGTGACGCGGCCGCCCGCGCCGTAATGGGTGCGGCTGACTTCATAGCGGAGATCGGAGGTCAGCATGCCCCAGGCCGACAGCACCGAGGCGACCGTCGGCACGATGATGCGCTTGATCTCGAGCTCGCGCGCGACCTCGGCCGCGTGCAGGCCTGCGGCGCCGCCGAAACTGAGCAGCGCAAATTTGCGGGGATCGACGCCGCGGCGCAGCGTCATGAGGCGGATGCCGTCGGCCATGTTCAAATTGATCATGCGGTAGATGCCGGTCGCAGCTTCCAGCCGCGACAAGCCCAGCGCGGCGGCGACTCGGTCGACGGCCGCTTCCGCAGCTGCGCGATCAAGCGGGCGCGCGCCGCCCATGAAGGCGGAGGCGTCGAGATAGCCGAGCACGACATTGGCGTCGGTCACCGTCGCGGCCGTGCCGCCATTGCCATAGCAGGCCGGCCCCGGCACCGATCCCGCGCTTTCCGGCCCGACACGCAGGGTGCCGCTGCCGTCGACGCTGGCAATCGAGCCGCCGCCGGCGGCGATGCTGGCGATATCGAGGCTGCGCAAAGCAATGCGCTGCCCGGCCAGCATACCGTCGGCCGACAGCGAGGCATGTCCTTCCGCGATCAGCGAGATGTCCGTCGAGGTGCCGCCCATGTCGAAGGGCACGAGATCGGCGATGCCGACCAGATCGGCACAGCGGCGGCCGCCGGAGACGCCGCCCGCGGGGCCGGACAACACCGTGCCGGCGGCGAGGCGCGCGGCCTCCTCCACCGGCGCCATGCCGCCATGCGACAGCACAATGAAGAGACTGCCCTTGAAGCCGGCCTCGATCAGCCGCTTTTCCAGATTGGTGAGATAGCGGCGCACCACCGGCTCGACATAAGCGTTCACGACAGTGGTGGAGACGCGCTCATATTCCTTGATCTGCGGCAGCACGTCGCTGGAGCGCGACACCGTGACGTCGGGCATCGCCGTGCGCAATCGCTCGACCGCAGCGAGCTCATGCGCGGGGTTGAGATAGGCGTGCAGGAAACACACGGCGATCGAATTGGCACCTGACTTCTTCGCTGCATCGATCGCCTGGTCGAGCGAGCGCGCATCGAGCGGGATCGCGGCGCTGCCGTCGGCTTTCAGACGCTCGCGCACGCCGAGCCGGCGCTCGCGCGGCACCAATGGCTCCGGCGGCGGCGAGCGGAGGTCGTAGCGATCCGGCTTCAGGCCTTCGCGCATTTCGAGAACGTCGCGATGGCCTTCGGTCGTCAGCAGCGCGACCTTGGCGCCCTTGCGCTCCAGGAGCGCATTGGTCGCCACCGTCGTGCCGTGCACGAGGCGATCCGTCTTCACCAGCATTTCCGCACGCGTGACCCCGAGCCGCCGCGCCAGCTCCTCCAGCCCGGCCATGACGCCGAGCGACTGGTCCGAAGGCGTCGACGGCGATTTTGCAAATACCGTGCGCCCGCTCTCATCTGACGCGACGAGGTCCGTATAGGTGCCGCCGACGTCTACCCCGATCGTGTACATGCTCAGGCCTTCAGCTCCGCCGAAAGATCGGCCGTCAGGCCCTGCTCTGCATCGTGCTGGCGCGCCTCCGCCGTGCGCTTTTCCGGCGGTCCCCAGCCGCCGCCGCCGGAGGAGCGTATCTCCAGGCAATCGCCGGGATGAAGCTCGATGCCGACTTCCTTGGTGCGCAGCTCGCGCGGCGGGCGGCCCTCCGACAACAGGCGATAGCGATGCGGCGCGCCGTCCTTGCCCCCCAGCATGCCGCAGGGCCCGTGGCGCGTGCCCTCGCCCGCAGTGTTGCCGAGCGCGGGCTTTTCGGTCTCCAGCACCATGTCGAGCGAAACGCCGAGCCCGCCGCGGAACTGCCCGTCGCCGCCGGAGCCCGGGCGGAATTCGTGGTGGCGGAAGAGAAACGGAAAGCGCACCTCGGCGACCTCGATGCTGCCGAATTTCAGGCCGCCGACCGTGTGCCACTCGCCGATCGACGAGTAGCCGTCGCCGCCGGACGATGCGCCGCCGCCGGGACGCGCCTGGAACATGTGCCAGATGAAATTGCGGCCGGTGCGCGGATTCTCGCCCTGGATGGCGATGCGGAAGCGGCGGCTCCAGCCCGCCATGGCGCGCTCCGGGCATGAGGCCGACAGCGCCTTGACGATGGCTTCGACGATCTCGTTGGAGGGATGGCTGGTGCACAGCGTCACCGGCCGGCCCGGATCGGCCCACACGATGGTGCCCTGCTTTGCAATCACCTTGAGGGGCCGCAGCGCGCCGTCGTTCTTGGGGATGTCTGGGTCGATCAGATAGGCGAATGCCATCGCGACCGCCGCCTGCATGTTGGCGTGCGAGGAGTTGACGAAGGCAGTCGACTGCGGGTCGGAATCCGACAAGTCGACCTCAACGTCGCTGCCCTTCTTGGTCACCTTCGCCGCGATGCGGATGTCGCTGCGGCCATGGCCGTCGTCGTCGAGAAAGGCTTCGCCTTGGAACACGCCGTCCTTCCAGGTCGAGACCACGGCGCGGGCCTGCTGCTCGGCGGCATCGAGAATGGCCTCGATGGCCGCCTCCACGACAGGCGCGCCGAATTCCGCAAACAGCCGCGACAGCCGCCGCTCGCCGAGATGCGCCGCGCCCAGCATGGCCGCAAGGTCGCCGCGGAATTCGCGGGGGTTGCGGATATTGAGCGCGAGTAGGTCGAGCAGGTCCTCGCGCGGCTTGCCCGCCTCATAAAGCTTGATCGGCGGGACGCGGATCCCCTCCTGATAGATTTCGGTGGCCGCCGGATTATACGCGCCGTGGGTGGCGCCGCCGATGTCGCTCTGGTGCGCGCGCACGACGGTCCAGAGCAGGCGTTTTCCGCCGTCGAAGATCGGCACGAAGGCGGTGAGGTCGGGAAGATGGCTGCCGCCGTGATAGGGATCATTGAGCAGGATGACGTCGCCCGGCGCGATATCCTCAAAACGCTCCTCCACCGCCAGCGTCGCCCAGGGCAGCGCGCCGACATGGACGGGAATGTGCTCGGCCTGCGCGATCAGCCGGCAGCGCGTGTCGGTGATGGCGAGGGAAAAATCGCGGCTGGAATTGAGGATTTGGGAATAGGAGGTGCGAAGCATCGCCTCGCCCATTTCCTTCACGATCGAGCCGAGCCGGTGCTGGACCACGGATCGCGTGATGGGATCGATCTTTTGAGGCATTCGGGGCCGCGTTCCGATTGTTGCGCTTGTCCGGGATCTTCGCTGCTATCGCGTCCCTGTTCTGCCAGCATCTGCCGCCTTGCGCAAATCACTGAGCATCGCCAGCCCCTTACCGGCAATATTTCGCCGGATTTCCGCATGGCACCTGACCTCCCGATGTGGCAAAACCCACGGCAATTTCCTGCCCACTTGCGAGACCGCTCATATGCCAGCACCCAAGCCGCCTGCCTTCGAAACCCTGAGCCTGCATGCGGGCCAGCACCCCGATCCCGCGACCGGCGCGCGCGCGGTGCCGATCTACCAGACGACGTCCTACGTCTTCCAGGATTCCGATCACGCCGCGGCGCTGTTCAACCTGGAGCGCGCCGGCCACATCTATACCCGCATCTCCAACCCCACCACCGCGGTGCTCGAGGAGCGGCTGTCGGCGCTGGAGAACGGCGTCGGTGCGGTGTGCACCGCGAGCGGCATGGCGGCGATGCACCTCGGCATCGCCACGCTGATGAACGCCGGCGACCACATCGTGGCCTCCGCCTCGCTCTATGGCGGCACCATCAACCTCCTGGCGCATACCCTGCCCCGTTTCGGCATCACCACGACGTTCGTCAAGCCGCGCGCGCTGGACGAGTTCCGCGCCGCGATCCGGCCGAACACACGGCTCGTCATTGCCGAAACCATCGGCAATCCCGGCCTGGAAGTTCTGGATATCCCCGCGGTGGCGCAAATCGCGCATGACGCGAAAATCCCGCTATTGATCGACAACACCTTTGCCACGCCCTATCTCAGCAAGCCGATCGAGCACGGCGCCGACCTCGTGATGCATTCCGCCACCAAATGGATCGGCGGCCATGGCATCGCCATCGGCGGCGTTCTGATCGACGGCGGCCGCTTCGACTGGCACGCGTCCGGCAAATTCCCGCAGATGACCGAGCCCTATGCCGGCTATCACGGCATCGTCTTCGACGAGCAATTCGGCCAAGCGGCCTTCATCATGCGGGCGCGCACGGAAGGATTGCGCGATTTCGGCGCGTGCCTGTCGCCGACCAACGCCTTCCACCTGCTGCAGGGCGTGGAAACGCTGGGGGTGCGCATGGAACGCCATATGGCGAACACGCTAGCCGTGCTGCAATTCCTGAAATCAAACAAGGGCGTCGCGTGGGTGCTGCATCCGGCGCTGGAAGATCATCCGGATCATCTGCTGGCCAAGCAGCTGCTGCCGCATGGCGCCGGCTCCATCGTCAGCTTCGGCATCAAGGGCGGAAGGCCGGCGGGCAAGAAGTTCATCGAGTCCCTGCGCATGATCAGTCATCTCGCCAACGTCGGGGACGCCAAGACGCTGGTGATCCATCCCGCCTCTACCACGCACCAGCAGATGGACGCGGCGCAGCTCAAGGCCGCCGGCGTCGGCGAGGAGCTGGTGCGGCTCTCGGTCGGCATCGAGAATGCCCAGGACATCATCGACGATCTCGGACAGGCGCTGCGCGCCTCGCAAAGGGTTTGAGCCATGCAGCTATCGGTCAATGGAAACGATGTGTTCGTCGCGACCGGCGGCAAGCCGTTCGATCCGTCCCTGCCCGCTGTCGTGATGATCCACGGCGCCGGCTTCGACCACTCGACCTGGGCGCTGCACAGCCGCTGGTTCGCCCATCACGGCTATTCCGTGCTGGCGCCTGATCTCCCCGGCCATGGCCGCTCCGGCGGGAAGCCGCTGCCGACCATACCAGACATGGCGGACTGGATCGCAGCCCTGCTCGATGCCGCCAAGGCGCCGAAGGCCAGGCTCGTCGGCCATTCCATGGGCTCGCTGATTTCGCTGGAGACCGCGGCGCGGCATCCGGCCAGGGTTTCAGGCCTCAGCCTGATCGGCACCGCCGCGACCATGACGGTCGGTCCGGACCTCCTCAAGGCCGCCGAGGCCAACGACCCCGCCGCCATCGACATGGTCTCGATCTGGGGCCTCGGCTTCAAGGCCGAGCTCGGCGGCAGCCTCGCGCCGGGCCTGTGGATGCACAGCGGCGCGCAGCGCGTGCTGCAGAATTGCCGCCCGGGCGTGCTGTTCAACGACCTCGCGGCCTGCAATGCCTACCAGAATGCGCTGACCGCGGCGGCTGGCATCGCGGTGCCGACCACCGTCATTGTCGGCGAGCGCGACATGATGACCCCGGCCAAAGCGGGCAAGGCGCTGGCATCAGCGGTGCCGAATTCGCGCACCGTGATTCTACCTGGCGCGGGGCACATGATGATGGCGGAGCGGCCCGATGAATTGCTGGAGGCACTGAAGAACTGACCGCTGGTCCCCACCGTCATTGCGAGGAGCGACAGCGACGAAGCAATCCACCTTTCTCTATTCTCTATGCGGCAACATGGATTGCTTCGCTTCGCTCGCAATGACGCCCGATCTCAAACAAAAGGAAACAACATGCAGATCACGATGAAGGATCGCGTGGCCGTCGTCACCGGCGGCAGCAAGGGCATCGGCATTGCGGTGGCGCGCCGCTTTGCCGAGTCGGGTGCGAAAGTCGCGATCCTCGCGCGTGGCGCGGCCGACCTGAAGGCAGCGCGTGAAGCGCTCGCGAAGGACGGCCTTCAGGTTCACGATTACGTTTGCGACGTCTCGAAAGCGTCAGATATTTCCGCAACCTACGAGCGGATCGTGAAGGCCCACGGCAAGGTCGATATCCTCGTCAACAATGCCGGCACCTCGCGCGCAATGCCGTTCGAGAGCGTCACCGATGCAATCTGGCAGGAAGACCTCGAGCTGAAGCTGTTTGCGGCAATCCGCCTGTCGCGGCTGGTCTGGCCCGGCATGAAGGAGCGCAAATGGGGCCGTATCGTCAACGTGCTCAACATCGGCGCCAAGGCGCCGGCCGCTGCTTCCACACCCACCTCGGTCTCGCGCGCGGCCGGGATGGCGCTGACCAAGGCGATGGCGAACGAAGGCGCCGCACACAACATCCTGGTCAATGCGATGCTGGTCGGCCTGATCGTCAGCGATCAATGGGTGCAGCGGCACGCCAAGACGGCGCCGGAGACGGATTTCGAGGCGTTCACCCGCGATCTCGCCAAGGCCGTCCCGCTGGGGCGGATGGGCACGGCGGAGGAGTTCGCCAACCTCGCCTGCCTGCTGGCGTCGGACCAGGGATCCTACATCACCGGCACCGCCATCAATGTCGATGGCGGCCGATCGCCGGTGGTCTGAGCCAGCACCTCGCGGGACTGCTCAAGCAAAAAGACCCCCGTCGCCGGGGGCCTTTTCGTTATCAGGCGACTGCGTCCTTGGCGGCCTTGACCGGGCGGGCCCTGACGATCTTCCGGGCCGGCTTGGCCTTGAACATCATCTCCTCGCCCGTGAAGGGGTTGGTGCCCTTGCGCGCCTTGGTCGCGGGCTTCTTGATCACGACGAACTTGGCGAAGCCCGGCACCAGGAAGAGGCCGTTCTTCTTGAGCTCCTTGTGACCGACGTCCACCAGCGAATCCATCACATTCTTGACGTCACGCTTGGAGAGCTCGGTGGAGGTCGCGATCTTTTCGATCAGCTGCGACTTAGACAGTTGGGTGGCCATGATTGCTCCATTGATTCTGGAAACCGCACGATATGGCTGAAAACGCCTAGAAAAACAGGCTTTTTCGACATTCTGCACAGCAATCTTCGCAAAAATGCGCCGTCGCAGTGCGAGAAATGCCTTATTTTGCCGCGGATTCTCGCGCAGCCGCTTGTTCCGCAGCCTGGCTTCCCTAACACGCGGCAAAGTGATTCGCTGAAAAAACCCTATAAAAAAGCCGCGCCCGGCGATTTGCGGGCGCGGCCTTTGGTCGATTCTGCTCGCTCGAGCGAGCCGCTCAGACTCCGGTCTGCGTGATGAACTTGATGTTGAAGTAGGCCTCCATGGCCTCGGTGCCCCCCTCGGAGCCGTAGCCGGAGTCCTTCACGCCGCCGAACGGCACCTCGGGCAGCGCCAGTCCGAAGCTGTTGATCGACATCATGCCGGCCTCGACCTGCGAGCCGATCGCGGTCGCAGTCTTGGTCGAGCTGGTGAAGGCGTAGGAGGCAAGACCAAACGGCAGCCGGTTCGCCTCCTCGACCACCTCGTCGAGACTGGAGAAGCGCGAGATCAGCGCCAGCGGGCCGAACGGCTCCTCGTTCATGGCCCGCGCGGTCTTCGGCACGTCCGAGACCACGGTCGGCTCGAAGAAGTAGCCCTTGTTGCCGACGCGGTGGCCGCCGGTCTCGAGCTTGGCGCCCTGGCTGACCGCATCCTGCACCATGCCCTCGATGGCGGTGACGCGGCGCGGATTGGCAAGCGAGCCCATGGTGGAGCCGGCATCCATGCCGTTGCCGACCTTGACCGCCTTGGCGCCTTCGACGAACTTGGCGACGAACTCCTTGAACACGTCGTCCTGCACCAGCATGCGGGTCGGCGAGATGCAGACCTGGCCGGCATTGCGATACTTCGCGGCCACCAGGATCTTCGCCGCGGTGGCGACGTCGGCATCCTTGAACACCATCGCCGGGGCATGGCCGCCGAGCTCCATGGTGGCGCGCTTCATGTGCAGGCCGGCGAGCGCGCTGAGCTGCTTGCCGACCGAGGTCGAACCGGTGAAGGAGATCTTGCGGATCACCGGATGCGGGATCAGGTATTCGGAGATTTCCGCGGGCACGCCATAAACGAGATTGATCACACCGTCGGGCACGCCGGCATCGACGAAGGCGCGGATCAACTGCGCGGGCGAAGCCGGCGTCTCCTCCGGCGCCTTGACGATGATCGAGCAGCCGGCGGCGAGCGCGGCGGAGAGCTTGCGCACCACCTGGTTGATCGGGAAATTCCACGGCGTGAACGCTGCGACCGGACCGACCGGCTCGCGAAGCGAAAGCTGGTAGATGCCGGGCCCGCGCGCCGGAATGACGCGGCCATAGGAGCGCTTGCCTTCTTCGGCAAACCACTCGATCACGTCGGCAGCCGCCATCGCCTCCATCTTGGCTTCGGCCAGCGTCTTGCCCTGCTCCATGGTCAGCAGCGGCGCGATCTCGTCATTGCGCTCGCGCATGATGGCGGCCGCCTTACGCATGATGCGGCAGCGCTCGAACGGCGCGACCGCACGCCAGACCTTGAAGCCGGCGGCGGCGGCCGCCAGCGCCTCGTCGAGGTCCGCCTTGCCGGCATGGGCGACGGTACCGATCACCTCCTCGGTGGCGGGGTTGACCACTTCGATCACCTTCCCCGACTGGGCCGGCCGCCACTTGCCGCCGATGAACAATTGCGTGTTGGAATAGGCCAACGGACTCTCTCCCTGTGTTGTTGATTTTGCGTTGGAATGGATGGTGGGACGGGCTCCCTTTTAGACTGACCTCCGGGAGTAGGCTAGGTGAGAAAACCGCCGGTTTCCTGCGACTCACCTGGTCACTATTGCGAGCCAGCGATGGCTTCGGCGGCCCCTGTCAAATTCGGCCCGAGATAGACGCGGAAGCGCGGCTCGGCCACCAGAGCACGGAAATCCGGCTTCCGCGTCACGCCGCCGTCGGCGACGAAGAGAAACTGCCCGGCGATCTCGGCGAGGATTTCCAGATGCCAGCCGGCCGTCGGATGCATGCAAAGCACCACCAGCTTTCCTTCCCCCCGCAGCTTGCGGAAGAAATCCAGCATGAAGCCGATATAGCCGTCCTGCAGGTTGAACTGCGGCTCGTCGAACAGATGCACCAGCGGCGAGGCGGTCGGCGACGGCGCCAGGAAAACCGACGGCACGCGCTTGCGAAAGCGCCGCACCTGGTAGGACTGGTGATAATGGATCGCCAGCCGGTCGCGCTCGCGATATTTGACACGGTGGATATCGGTGCCGGCGACGAGCACCCGGCCGGACGTCGGCGCATTGGAGCCGGTCATCATCTCGAACAGCGTCGTCTTGCCGGCGCCGTTGGGCCCGACGACCCCGACGATCCCGGGCTCCTCCAGCGCGAGGTCGGCCTTCAGGGTGAACGTCGGGCGACGCACGATCCGGCCTCGCGTATAGACCTTGCGAACTCCGTCGAGAACCAGCAGGGGCGCGGCCATTATTGAACTCCAAGCAGTCGTTGGCGCAGCGCACGATCGTCGCGAAGGATTGCGGCCTCGCCGCTCCAGACGATGCGGCCGCGGTCGATCACCGCGGCATGATCGGCTACCGACAGCGCGATCTCCGCATTCTGCTCGACCACGAGGGAGGCGATGCCCCCTTCCTTCATCCGCAGAATGGTCGAAAGCACGTCGCCGACGATCTTGGGCGCCAGGCCCTGGCTCGGCTCATCGAACAGCACGAGGCCAGGCGAGCCGACCAGCGCCCGCGCGATCGCCACCATCTGCATCTCGCCCCCGGAGAGATTTTCGCATTCGCGTTCCATCAGATATTCCAGCGGCGAGAAAATTGCGCAGGCTTCCTTGACGCTCCAGTTGCGGAACCGGGTGCGCTTTTGCGCGATGCCGAGGTTGCGCGCCACGGTCAGCGTCGGACACAGCCGCCGGTCGTCCGGCACCCAGCCGACTCCGGCCTGCGCGACCTCATGCGTGGCGCTTCTGGTCACGTCGCGGCCGTCGAACTTGACCATTCCGCGGCGCGGACGCGTCAGGCCGAGGATCGAGCGGAGCATGGTGGTCTTGCCGGCGCCGTTCGGACCCAGCAGGGCAAACACCTTCGCTTGCTCGATGGCGAGCGAAGCGCCGAACAGCACCTGGGTTTCACCGTAGAAGGTATCGACGCCGTCGACTTCGAGGATCATGCGAACCTCCCGAGATTGGAGCGCCTGACCCATTCGTTCTGCTGCAGCTCGTGCGGCGTGCCGCGCGCCACCACCTGTCCCCAGTGGATCACGGATATGCGGTCCGCCAGCGAGAACAGAAACTCCATGTCGTGCTCGATCGCAACGATGGTCAGCTTGCCCTTGAGCCGGCCGACCAGCGCCGTCAGGCGTTGAACGCCGTCGGAGCCGAGGCCGGAGGTCGGCTCGTCCAGGCACAGCACGCGCGGCTCCTGCGCCAGCGCTACCGCAATCTCCAGCGCGCGCCGGTCGCCGTAGGAAAGGTCTTTGGCGCGGACGTCGGCCTTTTCGGCCAGACCCACGGCCGCGAGCGCCTCCGATGCCTTGTCGGCGAATCGACGATCGGCTGCGGCGGCCTGCCAGCCGTCAAAGCCCCGCGCGCGAAACGCCGGCAATCCCATCATGACGTTGTCGAGGGCGGAGTATTCGTCGAACAGCGTCATGATCTGGAAGGAGCGGGCGACGCCCTTGGCGGCGATCCTGTGCGGGCTCAGGCCCGTGACATCCTCGCCGCCGAGCCGGATCGAGCCGCGGCTCGGCTTCACGCGGCCGGTCAGCACGTTGAAGAAGGTGGTCTTGCCGGCGCCGTTCGGTCCCATGACACCGTGAAACTCGCCCTCGCCCACCGCGAGGTCGACGCTTTCCAGCACCACGCGGTCGCCGAAGCGGACATGCACGCCCGAGGCCTCGATCATGCTCATCGCCCGCCCCCGAACAAAAGGCGCATTGCGGAATGGCCGCGCTCGCGCAAGGCACCCAGCGAGCGGCGTTGCAGCGCCGCCGAGATCGCGCCGGCAATCCCCTCCGGGCGGAACAGCACGATCGCCATGAACAGGAGGCCGAAATAGAGCATCCAGGCGTTGGTCAGCGCGCCGATCACGTCGCGCGCGATCAGGAACACGAACACGCCGATCACCGGCCCCCAGAAGCTGACGAGGCCGCCGCCGACCAGCGTCATCATCACGACGTAGCCCGATTGATGCAGGCTCATGACGTCGGGGAACGCTGCGAGCTGCGCCATCGCGAACAGGCCGCCGGCAAATCCGGAGATCGCCGCCGAAAGGGTGAAGACCGAAGCCTTGTAGAGCCAGACATTGTAGCCGAGATGCGATGCACGGATCTCGCTCTGGCGGATCGCGGCGACGATGCGGCCGTAGGGCGAATTCACCAGCCGCCACAGCGCGGCGATGCCGATCGCGAACACCGCCAGCACGAAATAATAGAAGGCGACATTGTCGGCGAGATCGAACGAGACGAAGCCGAAATCCGCCGGCAACCGCCTGATCTTGAGCAGGCCATCCTCGCCGCCGGTGACACCATGCCACTTGATCGCCACTGTCCAGAAGATCTGGCCGAATGCGATGGTCATGAACGCATAGTAGATGCCGCGCCGGTGCGAGATGAACAGCGCCACCAGCGCGCCGGCCAATCCCGCGACGATCGCCGCGGCCGCAAGACAGATCCAGAGGTTGGCGACAAGATCGAACTGGCACAGGCCGAACGCGTAGGCGCCGATCCCGAAATAGGCGCCATGGCCGAACGACGGCAGACCCGCCGTCCCCAGCACGAGATTGAATGCTAGCGCATAGAGCGACCAGATCAGAATCTCGATGCCGAGATAAGGATAGAGCCCGATGCGGGAAATCCAGACCGGCACGGTCGCGAGCACGAGCCAGAGCACGAGCATCGCCGGAGTGACGAGGCGCGCCGCATCCGGCGAATTGGTGGGGGCGGCAATCATCATCAGGCCTCGAGCACGCTCTTCTTGCCCCAGAGGCCGCGCGCCCGGAACGTGACGACGGCGACGAGCAGGATGTACATCGACAGCAGCGACCACTCCGACGCATAGGCGCCGGAAAGCCCGACACAGAGGCCGACCAGCAGCCCGGCAACGACCGCGCCCCAGAAGCTGCCGACGCCGCCGAGCACGATCACCAGGAATGCCGGGATGACGGCATCGACGCCCATGTGCGGACGCACGCCCCAGATCGGCGCAACGATGATGCCGGCTAGCGCCGCCAGCACGGTGCCGAACATGAATACGAGAAGGCGCAGCCGCGACAGGTTGATGCCGAGCGCACGCACGATCTCGCTGTCATGCGCGCCGGCCTTCACCGTGGCGCCAAACGGGGTCTTTTCGATCAGCAGCCAGACCAGCGCGATGATGCCGGCGGCGATGCCTGCCGCGTAGAAGCGATAAGTCGACCAGATCAGGTCTCCGAACAGGAAGCCGCCGCTGACAGCCTGCGGCACCTGCAGCACATAGTCGCGCGTGCCCCACACCAGGCGGATCAGTTCCTCGATCACCATCGCCGCGCCGAACGTCAGCAGCAACCCGTACAACGGGTCCTTGCCATAGGTCCGCCGCATGCAGAACTCGATGATCCCGCCGACGAAACTGACGATGACGGGCGCGATGATCAGCGTCGCCGCGTAGCGCCAGCCCAGCGGCAAAGCGAGCCAGGCACTCGCGAGGTCCGCCGGAAGCGGCGGGCGCGGTCCCATCATCTGCACGGCGATGTAGGCGCCGAGCGCGAACAGCGAACCGTGCGCCAGGTTGATCTGCTCCATCAGCCCGACGATCAGCATGAAGCCGAGCGCGATCAGCGCGAACAGAAGGCCCAGCGTCAGGCCGTTGAGGATATGCGGCAGAAGGTCGAACACGCTCTTGGCCCTGCAGAAACTGTCGCCGTTCGGGACAGCCCGAAGCGGCGGCGCGCCGGATGCGCGCCGCACGACGCAAAGATGACGGCCGGCGTCAGGAATCGACCATCGGCACCTGCTCGTAAGGAACGAGCTTGCACTTCCCGGCCGCGGCGTCGTCCTTTGCAACCTTCGGCTCGGTCCAGCTTATGATCTCGAAGAGATCGGTCTTGTCGGCCGGCTTGGCGTTGCGGCGCGCCAGATAGATCGTCTGCTGCATCTGGTGCGTCGCGGGGTCCATGTAGGCGTCGAAATGCTGCATGCGCTCGGTCGCCGATATCTTCAGGTTCTCGAGCTCCTTGATGATCTTGACGTTGTTGGTGGAGCCCGCCCGCTCGATCGCACGCAACAGCTCGCGCGTCGCCATGTAGCCGTTGTAGGAGACGTTGCCGGGCACCGGGATCGGCCCGTCCTTGTTGGCGGCCTGCCACTTCTTCACGAAGTCGGCGACACCGGGCAGCGGCAGCTTGTGATACCAGGTGGTGCCGAACACGCCGAACAGGCTGTCGGGCGAGCCCCACACGTCGGGCCAGTCCTGCTGGTTGTTGATCCAGGCCGGCTTGCCGTCGAGCTTGAGCTGGGCGACCTGCTCGCGCAGCGCCTTGATGTCGTCGCCGCCGATCGCGGTCGCCACCACGTCGGGCTTGGCCTGCTGGATCTTCAGCAGATACGCGGTGAAGTCGCGGGTGTTCTGCGGCACCAGCAGATTGTCCACGATCTTGCCGCCGGCGCCTTCGACCTGTGTCTTGGTCGCGGCCGAGGTGGTGTGCCCCCAGACGTAGTCGTTGGTCAGCAGCATCCATTTCTTGCCGATGGAATCGACGGCGTTCTTCACAGAGGCCTTGGAGAAGTTGGTGCCGTTGCCGTCCCATACGAACTTGATGCGGGAGCAGTTCTCGCCGGCCTCGCTGGGCGCCGAGGAATTTGTGTTGAGGTAGATCACGCCGTACTTGGCCGCCACCTGGGTGATGGCGTTGGCGACGCCGGAATGGACCGCGCCGATCAGGATGGTGCAGTCCTCGCGCGTGATGAAGCGCTCGGCGATTCGGCTGCCGGTGGCGGGCGTCGTCTCCGTGTCCGCCGTCGTCCAGGTGACCTTGCGGCCGAGCACCCCGCCCTTGGCGTTGAACTCCTCGATCGCCATCTTGATGCCGCGCAGATCGTCCTGGCCGCTGTTGCCGTACTGACCGCTGGCATCGCAGGTCAGCCCCAGCTTGATCGGCTTCGCTCCTTGCGCGAACGCGCGATTCTCCTTCCACGGCCCGAAGAAGCTGCCGCTGCCGCCGATGACGCTCGCCATCAGCGTGCCCTTCAAAACACTCCGCCGCGAAACCCGATGTCGCTTCATGGCTCCCTCCCTTGAAAAGTTTTTCTTGTTGGACCATAGAATATCTATTCCATTTTGTATGTAAAGTGGAATATTTGATCCGAATGATGGAATACCGCTAAAAGGGATGACCCGATCCGGAGTGACCTCCCCGATGAACAAGCCATCCGGCGCCATGAGCTATGACGAGCTGCGCGGCGCCATCGCGCAGCGGCACCGCGCGCTGTCCGGCCGCCTGCAACAGATCGCCGAGTTCGTGCTCGATCATCCGACCGACGTCGCGCTCGGCACGGTGGCGGAAGTGGCGCAGCGATCCGGCGCGCCGCCTTCGGCGATCGTCCGCTTCGCGCATGCGCTCGGCTTCGGCGGCTTCACCGAGATGCAGCAGGTGTTCCGCAACCGCCTCGTCGCCGGCGTGGCGCCGAGCTACAAGGCGCGCCTGGCGCGCATGAAGAGCGAGGAGAAGTCGGTGCTCGGCCGCAAGCCGGCGGCGGTGCTGTCGCGCTTCGTGTCGGAAGCGCAATCGTCGCTGGTGACGCTCAGCCAGTCCGTGCACAACCGCGAGCTCGATGCCGCCACCGCCATCCTTGCGAAAGCGCGCGATATCTACCTGCTCGGCCTCGGCGGCTCGTTCCCGGTCGCCACGCATCTGGCCTATGTGCTGCGCAAGCTCGGCCGCCGCGTCGTGCTGCTCGACGGCCTCGGCGGCAGCATTCACGAGCAATCGCATGCCGCGACGTCCGAAGACGCCCTGGTCGCCATCAGCTTCCGCAACTATTATCCCGACACCGCGCGGCTGTTTCCCGAGCTGGTCGCGCGGCGGGTGCCCACGATCTCCATCACCGACAGCCTGCTGAGCCCGATCGTCGAGGGCGCCAGCGTCGTGTTCGAGATCCAGGACATGCCGGAGCCGGCGCTGCGCACGCTGGTCGCGCCGATGTGCCTGGTGCAGGCGCTCGCGATCGGCCTCGACCTTTCGTCGGACTGACGGCCAACCCGGGAGAACGAGATCATGGTTTCGCATGACACAAAAACGCTTGCCGGCAAGGTCGCACTCATCACCGGCGCGGGCCGCGGCCTCGGCCGCGCCTTTGCCGAGAAGCTGGCTGACATGGGCGCCAATGTGGCCATCCACGGCATGCGCGAGAACGGCCCGGCCGAGTATGGCGAGGGCACGACGCTGACCGCGGTCGCGCAGGAGATCGGCAAGCAATATGGCGTCCGCAGCCATCGCGTGCTCGGCGACCTCACCAGAAGCGACGACATCGCCCGCGTGGTCGCCGAGACCGAAAAGGCACTGGGGCCGATCGACATCCTCGTCCACAACGCCGGCGGCGACATCGCAGCCGCCGGCGGCAAGCCGAACCCGAACGATGCCGTCCACATCAAGGAAGAAGACGTGCGCGCGGTGCTCGACCGCAATTTGCTCGCGACCATCCTGACCTGCCAGGCGGTGGCGCGCGGCATGATGGAGCGCAGGAGCGGCCGCATCGTCACCATCGGCTCGGTCGCCGCCTTCAAGGGCCGCACCAATTCTTCCATCTATGCGGTGGCGAAGGCCGGCATGACCCATTACACCCGCTGCCTCGCCGACCAGCTCCGGCCTTACGACATCGCGGTGAACTGCATCGCCCCGGGCGACACCCGCACCGGCCGCTTCCTGGGCACGCGGGCGGTGGACGAGAAACGCATGGTCGAGAGCGGCACGCTGGACCGCATCGCCACCGTCGACGAGGTCGCCCGCGTGGTCGAGTTCTTTGCCGGACCGCAGGCGGCCTTTGTCTCGGGACAGGTGTTGCGGGTCGACGGCGGCGGGCAGTGCTGGCCGGGGTAGCCGCGATCCTTTGACGGGTCCCTGCCTTTCTGCTCTAGGGTCAGCCATGGCATCCGACCAACCGCGTATCGATTTTTCCGGCGGCGCCGTCGGCTATCGCTTCCGGCGTAGCGGCGAGCGCGGCCATCCGCTGGTCCGGGCCGCCGGGATCAAGCGCGATCACATGCCCAGCATCGTCGATGCCACGGCCGGTCTCGGCCGCGATGCCTTCCTGCTGGCATCGGCGGGGGCAATGGTCACGTTGATCGAGCGTTCCACCGAAGTGCATGCGCTGCTCAAGGACGCTCTCGCCCGAGCCGCCATGGAATCCCCCGAGCTTGCAGAGGTCGTCGGCCGGATGACGCTGGTCCATGGCGACGCCCGTTATCTCCTTCCCGAATTGAAGCCCGACGTCGTGATCGTCGATCCCATGCATCCGCCGCGGCGCAACACCGCCCTGGTAAAGAAGGAGATGCGTCAGCTTTCCAGCATCGTCGGCGCCGATGAAGACGCGGCTGAGCTGATGCGGATCGCGCTCGCCACGGCCCGGGAACGCGTGGTGCTGAAGTGGCCGCTGCGCGCGGCGCCCCTGCTGGAAGCGCCAAAGCCGTCGCATCAATATGCCGGCAAGACGGTGCGCTACGAGGTGTTCGTCACCGCGCTCAAGCCTCACGTGAAGTAGCAGCGCGGTAGACAGTGTCCTGTGATATCAGGCAATTGCGCCTTGACCCTGCCGGCGCTTCGCAGGATATTTTTCCTCGATCGACCGAGTGGCAACTAGGGTTCCGGACGGTTTTTGCCGTTGCAGGTCCGAGCGTTGCGGAGACCGCGGCCCGACAAAGCCGCGGCTGCACCCGAGGGGAAAAAGCCCAGAGGAGGAGACGTCGAGATCAATCTTGCGGGCGCCGCGCCCCGGAGGTCTCATGTCGCTTGTCCCCCTCTCCCTTGTCGTCGTCGCAGCTCTCATCCATGCCAGCTGGAACCTGCTCGCCAAACGCGCGGCCGCTGCCGGCCCCGCTTTCGTCCTGGCCTACAATTTGGTGGCGACCGTCGCGTACCTGCCCTGGGTGATCTGGCTGCTCGCCACCCGCGAGCAAATCTGGAGCTGGCCGATCGCCTTCTGCTTCCTCGCCAGCGCCATCATCCATCTCGGCTACAGCCTGTGCCTGCAGCGCGGCTATCAGGTCGCCGACCTCAGCGTGGTCTACCCGATCGCGCGCGGCACCGGCCCGCTGTTCTCCTCGATCGGCGCCTTCATCCTGTTGCAGGAGCCGCCGACCTGGCTTGGCGTGCTTGGCCTCATCGCGGTCGTCATAGGGATCGGCTGCATATCGACCCAGGGCAATCTCGCCGCCTTCCGCCAGCCCAAGGGACAGGAAGGCGTGCGCTGGGGGTTGAGCACCGGCTCCCTGATCGCCGCCTACACGGTGGTCGACGGCTATGGCGTGAAAGTGCTCGCCATTCATCCCGTGTTGCTCGACTGGTTCTCCAACTTCCTGCGTCTGTTCCTGCTGGGGCCGGTGATGCTGCGCAATCCCGCGCAGATGATGAAGGCCATGCAGGGCCATTGGTGGCTCGCCGTCGGCGTCGGCCTGTTCTCGCCGCTGTCCTATATTCTGGTGCTGTCAGCCGTGGCCATGGGTGCCCCGCTCAGCCTGGTGGCCCCGGCCCGCGAAATGTCGATGATGATCGGCGCGATGTTCGGCATGCTGATCCTGCGCGAGCCCGTCAATGCCTGGCGCGTCGGGGGCTGCGCCACGATCATTGCGGGCGTCGTGCTGCTGGGGGCCGCCTGAGACGGAGGGACCGATGAGGACATTCAGTTTGCGCGGCCATGTCGCGCTGGTGACCGGCGGCTCGCGCGGCATTGGCGCCGCGATCGTCAAGGCGCTGGGCGAAGCCGGCTGCTCGGTGGCGGTCAACTATCGCGAGCGGACGGCCGAGGCCGAGGCCCTTGCCGGGACCATCGTCAAGGCCGGTGGCGGCGCTATCGCTGTCGGTGCCGACGTCTCCAAAGCCGATGCGGTCGCAGCGATGGTCGAACGCGCAAGCCGCGAGCTAGGTCCCATCGACATCCTCGTCAACAATGCCGGCATCGCCATCGTCCGCGGCGTCGATGACCTCACCGAAGCCGATTTCGACCAGACCATGCTGGTGAACCTGAAATCGGCTTTCCTCTGCACGCAGGCCGTGCTGCCGGGCATGCGAGCGAAAAGATGGGGACGCATCGTCAACATCTCCTCGGGCGCTGCCCGCGGCGCCGGCGCGATCGGGCCGCACTACAATGCGTCAAAGGCCGGCCTGGAGGGACTGACCCGCGGCTATGCCGCCCGCCTCGTCAAGGATGGCATCACCGTCAATGCGGTGGCGCCCTCGCTGATCGAGACCGACATGATGAAGGGCCAGCCGCAGCTCGTCAGCCGCATCCCGCTCGGCCGCTTCGGCCAGCCGGAGGAAGTCGCCAAGGCCGTGTTGATGCTGATCGACAACCCCTACATGACCGGCCAGACGATCGCGATGAGCGGCGGCATGGCGTTCAACTGATCAAGACGCGCCGACGATCGACTGTGCCCGGCGGCCTTGCCAAACGCCTCGTCAGATGACGGTCATCGGGCCGCGCACGGGCGCCTCGACGCCCATCGTTTCCTCGCAGATCGCGACGCCCAGCGATTGCAGCACCGGCCGGTGGCCGGTCGGCGGGACACGCAGCAGCTTTTCCCCGATCGCGTTGAGGCGTCCCAGCGGCGTCTGCGCTTCCACGCGCGCTACCCATGCACTGGTCCTCGGCCAACGCGCTGCGTCAAAGCTCGCGCGCGCCCAGCGCAGGTTGACGAAATGGCCGACAACCGAGAGGTCGGCAACGCTCACCGCCGCGCCGCAGACGAAGTCCGAGGCCGGCGCCCAAGCCTCGAGCTGGTCCATGACGAGCGGAAATTCCGAGACCATCGTGTTCTGAATGGCATCGAGATCGCGCGGCACCCCGAAGATGGCAGGAGCGACAGCGGCACGTCCGAATATCTTCCAGAGCATCACGTCCGACATGCGCGAATCGGCATATTCGTCGAGAAAGCGCGACCGCGCGCGAGTCGCCGGATCGGCCGGCAATATCGCGGGCTGCGGCCACTTCTCCTCCAGATATTCGCAGATCACGCTGGAATCGTTGACGACGACATCGCCGTCGATCAGCACGGGAATGCGGCGCAGCGGACTTAGTGCGGCGAAGCGGTCGCCGCCGAAAAACGGCACGATCGAGTCGATCCGGTATGCAAGCCCCTTGATCTCGCAGGTCGCCAGCACCTTGCGAACGAAGGGAGATATGTGGTTTCCGATGATCGTGAGCTCGCCCATATCGTCATCAAAGCGAGCGCGCGATCAACAGCTTCATGATCTCGTTGGTGCCGCCATAGATCTTCTGGATACGGGAATCGATGAACATGCGCGAGATCGGATATTCCTGCATGTAGCCGTAGCCGCCATGCAGCTGCAGACATTCGTCGGCGGTCTCGACCTGCTTCTGCGAGCACCACCATTTCGCCATCGAGGCGGTAACGGTATCGAGGTCGCCGGCAACCAGTCGCTCGACGCACCAGTCGACGAAGACGCGGGCGATCATCGCTTCGGTCTTGCGCTCGGCGAGCTTGAAGGCGGTGTTCTGGAACTCCAGCAGCGGCTTGCCGAACGCGGTGCGCTCCTTGGTGTATTCGGCGGTGATCTTCACCGCGCGCTCCATAGAGGCGACCGCGCCGACGGCAAGCGACAGCCGCTCCTGCGGCAATTGCTGCATCAGCTGCACGAAGCCCTGGCCCTCCTCATTGCCGAGCAGGTTTTCCGGGGGCACCGTGACATTGTCGAAGAACAGCTCCGACGTGTCGGAGGCGTGCAGGCCGATCTTGTCGAGGTTGCGCCCGCGCCGGTAGCCTTCCGCACCGGCGGTCTCCACCACGATCAGCGACAGGCCCTTGCCGCCCGGCCCGCCGGTGCGCGCCACCACGATGACGAGATCGGCGGCCTGGCCGTTGGTGATGAAGGTCTTCTGGCCGTTGATGACGTAGGAATTGCCCTGCTTCTTCGCCGTGGTCTTGACGCTCTGCAGATCGGAGCCGGTGCCAGGCTCGGTCATGGCGATGGCGCCGACCATCTCGCCAGTCGTCATCTTCGGCAGCCAGCGCTTCTTCTGCTCCTCCGAGCCGTAGTTGAGAATGTAATGCGCGACGATGGGGCTGTGGACGGAAACGCCCGTGGTCATTTCCGGCACCACGCTTTCGATGTCTTCGAGCACGGCGGCTTCATAGGCGAAAGTCGCGCCCAGCCCGCCATATTCCTCCGGGATGCTTGGCAAGAGCGCGCCCATCTCGCCCAGTCCCCGCCAGGCCGAGCGGTCCACCATCTTCTGGCTACGCCACTTCTCGGCGTGCGGCGCCAGGTCCTTGGCGAGGAATTTGCGGAACTGGTCGCGAAAGGTGTCCAGTTCCTCGGTCATCCAGGAAGAGCGATACTGCATGGAAATTCCTCAAATCAGACGATGAGACCGCCGCCGCAGACGATCACCTGACCACTGATGTAGTTCGATTCCGGGCTGCAGAACAGATAAACCGCGTCCGCCGCCTCTTCCGGGGTACCGCCGCGGCCGAGCGGGATCATCCGCCCCATGGCCTCCAGCATCTGCGGCTGGACGCCGACCTTGATGTCGCGGCCGGCGACATCGATGGTCTTCTGCTGCGTCTCGATCGGCTGGGTCAGGCGGGTGTTGATCAGGCCGAAGGCGACGCAATTGACGTTCACCTTGTAGCGCCCCCACTCCTTGCACAGCGTCCGCGTCAGGCCCACCAGCGAGGCCTTGGCGGAGGAATAGCTGGCTTGCCCGGCATTGCCGTACAGGCCGGCGATCGAGGAAATGTTGACGACCTTGCGGAACACCTCGCTGCCGGCTTCCGCCTCCTTCTTCGCCATCACCCGGATCGGCTCGGCCGCCGCGCGCAGAATGCGGAACGGCGCGACGAGATGCACGTCCAGCATCGACTGGAACTGCTCGTCGGTCATCTTCTGGATGGTGGCATCCCAGGTGTAGCCGGCATTGTTGACGATGATGTCGAGGCCCTCGAAGTTCGACAGCGCCGCGCCCACGAAGCGGTCGGCGAATCCCGCTTCCGACACGCTGCCGTTGACCGCAACGGCCTCGCCGCCCGCGGCCTTGATCTCGGCGGCGACGGCATCGCCCGGTGCGGCATCGAGATCATTGACGACGAGCTTCGCTCCTTCGCTCGCCAGCTTCAGCGCAATGGCGCGGCCGATGCCGCGGCCGGAACCGGTGACGAGCGCGACTTTTCCCTTCAGTTTCGACATGGGATTCCTTGTTCTCACAATGCGACGATGGCTTCGCCGGCAAGCTTGATCTCGCCGGTTTCATCCCTGGTGGTCAGCGCCAGCCGCGCCCGCCTCTCGCCATTTTGCTCGATGAGCTCGGCCACCGTGCCCTCGCAGGTCAGTTTCGCGCCGAGCTGCGTGATCGCGGCAAAGCGCGTCGAGAAGGAACGGATGCGCGAGGCCGGCACCGCGTCAGTCAGCGCCTGGCCGAGATAGGCCATCACCAGCATCCCATGGGAGAACACGTCGGGAAATCCGGCCTTCCTGGCAAAGTCCAGATCGACATGGATCGGGTTGTGATCGCCCGACGCCCCGCAATAGAGCGCAAGCCGATGCCGCGTGATCGGCGGAAACTCCTTGTGGACGATGCGCTCGCCCACATTCAGTCGAGCCCCACTCATGACGGCCTCGGATTGCGTACGACGACGGTGCGGGAAGTATCGGCCACATGCACGCCGTCCTGGTTGGTGACCTCGGTTTCGACGACGATCAGCGTCATCGCCCCGCCCTTCTTGTCGGTCACGCTGGTAACCCGTGACCGGAACGTCAGGACGTCGCCGATAACGACCGGCGCGAAATAGTCGAAGCGCTGCTCGCCATGCAGTACGCGCGCGAGATCGATGTCGAGTGCGTTCAGGAATTCGAATGGCTCGGTCGCGTCCATCATCTCGAGGCAGAAGAGATAGGTCGGCGGTACCGGCGTCGCGTCGTAGCCCGCCGCCCGTGCCGCCTTCTCTTCGCGATAAAGCAGATTGCTCTCGCCGAGCGTGTCGAGAAAGAAGCGCAGGCGGCCCGGCTCGACGCGCGCGGTAACCGGCGTGAACTCACGCCCGACGGCGGATTGATCGACCATGGTCAGGCGCGCTCGTATAGCGTGACGACGCAGGCGCCGCCGAGCCCGAGATTGTGCTGCAGGCCGATCCGCGCGCCCTCGACCTGCGTCGCCTGCGCAGTGCCGCGCAGCTGCCGCGTCAGCTCGTAGCATTGTGCGAGGCCGGTGGCGCCGAGCGGATGACCCTTCGACAACAACCCGCCGGAGGGATTAGTGACGATCCTTCCCCCGTACGTATTGTCGCCGTCGTCGATGAAGCGCGCCGCCTCGCCTTCCCCGCAAAGGCTGAGCCCCTCATACGTGATCAGCTCGTTGTGGGCGAAGCAGTCGTGCAGCTCGACGACGTCGAGATCCTCCGGCCCAATGCCGGCGGCCTCATAGACTTTGTTGGCGGCATCGCGCGCCATGTCGAAACCGACCACCTGCATCATGTCGCCGGCGCCGAAGGTGGACGCCGTATCCGTCGTCATCGCCTGAGCGCGGATTCGCACATCGCGGCGCATGCCATGCTTTTCGGCGAACTTGTCGGACACCAGGATCGCCGCCGCCGCGCCGCAGGTCGGCGGACAGGCCATCAGGCGCGTCATGACGCCGGGCCAGATCACCTGATCGTTCATGACGTCGTCGGCGGTAACCTCCTTGCGGAACAGCGCGAGCGGATTGTTCCTGGCATGGCGGCTCGCCTTGGCCCGCACCTTGGCGAAGGCGGAGAGCGGCGTGCCGTATTTCTTCATGTGGCTGAGCCCTGCGCCGCCGAAATAGCGCAGCGCCAGCGGCACGCCGGGCGCATCGACCAGTCTGTCGGCGGCCGCGTCGAACTCGTCGAAGGCGCTGGGACGGTCGGTGAACACGGCGCCGAGCGCGCCGGGCTTCATCTGCTCGAAGCCGAGCGCCATCACGCAATCGGCCGCGCCCGACTCGATCGCCTGCCGCGCCAGGAACAGCGCGGTCGAGCCGGTCGAGCAATTGTTGTTGACGTTGACGATCGGGATGCCGGTCATGCCGACCGGATAAAGCGCGCGCTGCCCGCAGGTGGAATCGCCATAGACATATCCGACATAGGCCTGCTGCACCTTGCCGTAGTCGATGCCGGCATCGCCAAGCGCCAGCGTCGCGGCCTCCGCGCCCATCACGTGATACGGCGCGTTGGCGCCAGGCTTGACGAAGGGGATCATGCCGACGCCGGCGACCATGGTGCGCGAACTCATCGCTTCCTCCCGAAAATTACCTGCTGGACTGTTGCTTACCCATGGGTAATATACAGCTACTTCTGTGTCAACGCCGGAAAGCCACTTCGAAATGGACGGATCGCCCTCCTCCGCCACCCACCAGTCGCCATGGATGCCGTTCGAGAGCCGCCGCCGCGCCCGCGACGAGAAGCGCGAGGCGGTGCTGCGCACGGCGGTGCAGCTCTTTCTCGAGCAAGGCTATCACGGCACCACGCTCAACGATGTCGCCGAGCGGCTCAATATCACCAAGCCTGCGCTCTACAACTACTTCCGCGGCAAGGACGAAATTCTCTACGAGTGCTGGGCGATCGGAGCGGAGCGCGTTGACGACCGCATTGGCGAGATCGCGGCCGCCGGCGGCAGCGGACTGACGAAACTGCGCAAGCTGATCGTCAGCTACGCCGAGCTGATGACGATGGATTACGGCAAGAGCCTCGTTCGCTTCGACGTGCGCGACCTCAGCGAGCACAACAGGAAGATCGTCCAGGCCTCCAAGAGGAAGATCGATCGCGCGTTTCGCGCCTACATCAAGGATGGCATCGCCGACGGCTCGATCAAGCCGTGCGACGTCAAGCTGTCCGCCTTCGCCATCGCCGGCTCGCTGAACTGGATCGGTCACTGGTATCAGCCGGGCGGCGCCTTGTCGGGGGAAGCGATCGCACGCGAGTTTGCGGTCCGCCTCACCGAGGGGATCGCGGCAAGGCAATCGGGAAACAAGGCGAAGAAACCGCCGGCAAACGTCAAGCGTGGAGGAACGCGATGAACATCACCCATGGCCTGCGGCGCGCGCTGCAGATCAATCCGAACGGCCTCGCCATCGTCTGTGGCGACCGACGCAAGAACTGGCGCGAGGTCGGCGACCGCGTGGCCCGGCTGGCGGCCGGCATCCGCGCGCTGGGCGCGCAGGCCGGTGAGCGCGTCGCGATCCTGTCGCTGAATTCCGACCGCTATCTCGAGCTTTATCTCGCCGCCGGCTGGTCCGGCACGGTGATCGTGCCGCTCAACATTCGCTGGAGCCCGCTCGAGAACGAGGACGCATTGCGCGATTGCCGCGCCGGCCTTCTGTTCGTGGACAAGGCCTTTGCTCCGGTCGGCACGGCGCTGGCGAAGGCGATCCCCGGCCTGAAGCTCGTCTATGCCGATGACGGCGAGACCCCGGCGGGCATGGAGAACTACGAGAAGCTGATCGAGCGCAACGCACCGATGCCGGACGCGATGCGCGGGAGTTCCGACCTCTGCGGCATCTTCTACACCGGCGGCACCACCGGTCGTTCCAAGGGCGTCATGCTCAGCCACGGCAATCTGATGGCGAATGCGATGAACGCGCTCGGCGAAGGCCTGTGGCCGAACAGCGCGACCTATCTGCATGCGGCGCCGATGTTCCACCTCGCCAATGGTGCGGCGATGTACTCGATCCTGCTCAGCGGCGGCTCCAACGTGGTCATCCAGGGCTTTTCGCCCGATGGCGTTGCAGCCGCGATCCAGCGCGACCGCGTTACCGATACGCTGCTGGTGCCGACCATGATCCAGACGTTAGTCGATCATCCGAAGCTTGGCGACTACGACCTGTCGTCGCTGAAAGGCATCGCTTATGGCGCTTCTCCCATCAGCGAGGCCGTGCTCGGCCGCGCCCTGAAGGCGTTGCCGAACGTGCAATTCACGCAAGCCTACGGCATGACGGAACTGGCGCCGATTGCGACGCTGCTGCACTGGAAGGAGCACATCGGCGAAGGCCGCGCCAAGGGCCGACATCGCGCCGCAGGCCGCGCCACGTTCGGCTGCGAGGTGAAGATCGTGGATGCCGACGACAAGGTCGTGCCCTACGGCACTGTCGGCGAGATCGCCGTGCGCGGCGACATTGTCATGATGGGTTATTGGGAGCGGCCGGAAGAAACCACGAAGGCCGTCATCGATGGCTGGATGCACACCGGCGACGGCGGCTACATGGACGAGGACGGCTTCGTCTACGTCGTCGACCGCGTCAAGGACATGATCATCTCCGGCGGCGAGAACATCTATTCCGCCGAGGTCGAGAACGCGCTGGCGCAACATCCGGCGGTGGCGCAGTGCGCCGTGATCGGTATCCCCAACGAACGCTGGGGCGAGCAGGTCCATGCCGTCGTGGTGGCCAAGCCCGGCGCAAAGGCGACCCCGGACGAGCTGATGGAATTCTGCAAGACGCTGATCGCCGGCTACAAATGCCCGCGCAGCGTCGAGATCACCGACAAGCCGTTGCCGCTTTCCGGCGCCGGCAAGATCCTCAAGCGCGAGCTGCGCAAGCCGTTCTGGGAAAACCGCGAGCGGCGTGTCAGTTGATATCGGCCGGCGGAATCGTAGAATCGCAGGGTGGGCAAAGCGACTTGTCCGCCGTAGCTCAAAGAGCGAAGGCGGAAGCGTGCCCACCATCACGAGCAGAGTGCCGAAGGTGGGCACGGCGCAAGAGCGCCTTTGCCCACCCTACATGTCTCGTAGAACGTTCAGGAACTCACATGGAAGCCGTCGTCGTCGAGCAGTACGATACCATCGACAACATCCCGCTGAAGGATGTCGCGCTGCCCGGCGTCTCCGCAGGCCAAGTGCGCGTCAAGGTGCAGGCCGCCAGCATCGGCTTCGTCGACGGGCTGAAGGTGCAAGGCCTCTATCAGACCAAGGACGCCCTGCCCTTCACCCCGGGAACGGAATTCGCCGGCCTCGTCGATGCCGTCGGCGCCGGGGTTACCGGTCTCGCATCAGGTCAGGCCGTGATGGGCATGGCGCGATCCGGCGCGCTCGCCGAATACATCGTCGTGCCGGCCGCGACGCTCGCCGCGATGCCAGACGGCATAGCGCCGGAAGTCGCGGCCGCCTTTCGCGCCAACTATCTCACCGCGCTCTATGCGCTTGCCGAACGGGGCTCACTCAGATCGGGCGAAATCCTGCTGGTGCTGGGTGCGGCCGGCGGCGTCGGCATTGCCGCGGTGCAGGTCGGCAAGCTGCTGGGCGCGCGGGTCATCGCTGCGGCATCGACGGAAGAGAAACGAAAATTCGCGAGCGACCACGGCGCGGACGCAACCATCGACTATACGCAGGCCAACTGGCGCGACGTGCTGAAGGAGCTGACCGGCGACCACGGCGCGGACGTGATTTACGATCCCGTCGGCGGCGAGGTATCCGTGCAGGCATTCCGTTCGATCGCCTGGAACGGCCGTCATCTCGTGGTCGGGTTTGCCGCCGGCAAGATCCCGGCCCTGCCCTTCAACCTGCCGCTGCTGAAGGGCGGCGTGCTCACCGGCGTCGATCTCGCGCAGATCGGCCGCCGGGAGCCCGAGACGGAGCGGCGCGTCACCGCGCAGCTCTTGAGCTGGTTGAGGGACAAGAAGCTCGTGCCCGTCGTCGGCCAGGTCTTTCCGTTCGCGGACTTCCGCGAGGCGTTCAGGACCATGCAGACGCGCGCTGCGCTCGGCAAGATGGTGGTGCGGATCGCCTGATAACTATCGGCGGCGTCGGACCGGCGGTGGTGGCGGTGGCGGTATGTCGCGCCGCCAGACGGTGCCGCCATCGAACTGGATCACCAGGCCGTCGGGCGTATAGACCGCGCTTTGGCCCATCGCCTCGACCCAGATCCGTGTGGTCGGAAAAAACCAGTCCCGCCATGCCCGCGACGGCACGCCGGCCTCGGTCACCACGTTCAGTTCCGGCCCGTTCTGCGTGATGTAAGGCTGATACTCCCCGCGGCACATCGCAATGCAATTGTACCTGCCGGAAAGATCGGCCGATTGCGCGGAAGCGCCGGTGGCAAAGAGCGCGACCGCGAGGCCCGCGGTCAAGGACAGCATCCTCATGAAATCACTCCACTGAACCAACAAGAGCAGAGAACCAACAAGAGCAGACGCTATGCATGATACCATGCATGCCGCCGGTCGGTATCAAGGCCGCGTGATCGACCTCGCGAAAGCGGGCGCCGCCGGGCTTCCGCGAGGGTTTCAGGCCGCTGGTTCGAGCACCATCAATCCCGTTGCCGTGTTCGAGATCGGGATGTGATAATTGGCCTGTTGCTTGCTCACTTTCTCCGGCAAGGTGCCGCGCGCCACCACCCAGTTCAGCAGCTCCACGCCCTGCGTGCCCGACAGTTCGACGAGCTCGACCGTCGAGTACTTCGTCGCCCAGGCGGGATCGCTGACCATGCTGTCCATGAACTTCAGGTCGAAATCCCTGTTGATGAAGCCGGCGCGCTCGCCGTCGAGCTGATGCGACAGCCCACCGGTACCCATGACGACGACCCGTTCGTCCTTCGGCCATGACGCGATCGCGCGCCCGAGGGCCTGGCCGAGCTTGTAGCAGCGCCTCGCCGAAGGCAGCGGCGCCTGCACCGTATTCACCACGACCGGAACGGTGCGCACCGGCCATTTCTGGTCGGGCCAGCACAGCGCCATCGGCAGGGTGAAGGCGTGATCGACCACCATCTCCTGGCAGGTGACGGGATCGAAATCCTCCGCCACCAGCGATTCAATGATGTGCCATGACAGCTCCGGATCGCCGCGGAACGGCGCGACGGTCGGGATGCCCCAGCCTTCGTCGGCGTTGCGGTATTCGGGAGCCGCACCGATCGCGAAGGTCGGCATCTTGTCGAGGAAGAAGTTGAGCCCGTGGTCGTTGTAGACGAGCACGACGACATCGGGTTTCACCTTGGCGAGCCACTCGCGCACCGGCGGAAAGCCGTCGAAGAAGGGTTTCCAGTAGGGATCGCTCTGCAGCCCCTTGGCGATGGCTCCCCCGATGGCGGGGACGTGCGAGGTCGTGATGGTGCCGACGATCTTTGCCATAACCTACCCCCTTGCCGCGAGAAGCTTGGCCTTGAACTGATCCTTGGTCAGGCCGGTTTGCTGGGCGCCGATGTCCTGCATGTCGAGGCCGAAGATTCCGGCGAACTTGGCGAGGTAGTAGGCGTTGCCGCCGGCCTCGAGCAATTGCAGCACGTTGCGATTGCGGATGGCCTCGCGCTGCTGCGGATTGAGGCCGTACTTCGCACAATAGGCGTCCTCGTCGGCGACGAAGGCCTTGCGGTTGGCGGCATCGTTGAACGAGTAGCACATCTTGTTCAGCGCATAGCCTTTGCGGGCCTGCTCGCCGTCGAAGATGGTGGTGCCCGGCACCGGCTGCCGTGATTTCGGGCTCGGCATGATATCTGCTCCCTGGTTTCCCCTCCTCTCTCCTTGGGGTCTGGAAGCAGCGTGCGCTTTGCGCCAAATCAAATTTAGCAGCAATCAAGCAGGCAATATCGCGCGCCGATTTTGGACGCGGCTCTACGCTCGCGCCAAGCGAGCGCGTCAGTGTCTCGGAAGTCGTCATGCCCGGGCTTGTCCTGGCTTGTCCCGGCCATGACGGCGCCGCTGCAGCCCCTTATGCGGCCAACTGCCGGTCGAGGTCGTGCAGCACCTGATAGCAGGGCAGCACCTGGGCGACGCTGGCGTTCGGCTCGCGGCCTTCGCGGATTGCGGCGAAGAATTCGCGGTCCTGCAGCTCGATGCCGTTCATCGACACGTCGACCCTGGAGACGTCGATCTTCTCCTCCTTGCCGTTCACCAGATCGTCGTAACGCGCGATGTAGGTGCCGGTGTCGCCGATGTAGCGGAAGAAGGTGCCGAGCGGCCCGTCATTGTTGAAGGACAGGCTCAGCGTGCAGATCGCGCCGTTCGCGGCCTTCAGCTGGATCGACATATCCATGGCGATGCCGAGGTTGGGATGGATCGGCCCCTGCACCGCATTGGCCTTCACGATCGGCGAGCGCGCCTGGTAGGCGAAGAGATCGACGGTGTGGGCGGCGTGATGCCAGAGCAGATGGTCGGTCCAGCTCCGCGGCTGGCCCAGCGCGTTCATGTTGGTGCGACGGAAGAAGTAGGTCTGCACGTCCATCTGCTGGATGTTGAACTCGCCGGCGACGATCTTGTTGCGCACCCATTGATGGCTCGGGTTGAAACGGCGGGTGTGGCCGCACATCGCAACCAGGCCGGACGTCTTCTGCAGGTCGACCACTCCTTGCGCGTCGGCCAGCGAATCCGCCAAGGGTATCTCGACCTGCACATGCTTGCCCGCCTTCATGCAGTCGATCGCCTGGCTCGCATGCATCTGGGTCGGCGTGCAGAGGATGACGGCATCGACCTCCTTCAGCGCGAGGCTGTCGGCGAGATCGGTCGAGACGTGCTTGATGCCGTACTTGTCGGCGATCTCTTTTGTCGGCTCCAGCCGGCGGCCGACCAGCGACACCACCTCGACCCCATCGATGTTCTTGATGCCGTCGAGATGCTTGATGCCAAACGCGCCCGCACCGGCGAGCGCGACCTTGATGGTCCCAGCCATATCAGTTGTTCTCCAGGATCAGATGGCCGACGGCGGTGTTGCTCGCGGGCACGTGGTAGAAGCGATGCCGCACCGTCGGCTTCTTGCCGCCCCGCAGGTCGCTCATCGCGCCGCGCGCGATCAGCCACATCACGAGCTCGATGCCCTCGCTGCCGGCTTCGCGCACATAGTCGAGATGCGGCATCTTCGACAACCCGTCGGGATCGTCGATCAACCGGTCGAGGAACATGGTGTCCCACTCCTTGTTGATCAGGCCGGCGCGCGGGCCCTGCAGCTGGTGGCTCATGCCGCCGGTGCCCCAGACCTGCACGTTGAGCGGCTCGTCATAGGACTCGATCGCCTTGCGGATCGCCTGGCCCAGCATGAAGCAGCGCCGTCCCGACGGCGGCGGATACTGCACGACGTTGACCGCGAACGGAATCACCGGGCACGGCCATGCCTGCGGCTGCCCGAACATCAGGCTGAGCGGAACGGTGAGACCGTGGTCGACATCCATCTTGTTGACGATGGTGAGATCGAAATCGTCCTGGATCACCGACTGCGCGATGTGCGCGGCGAGTTTGGGGTGGCCGATCACCTTCGGTACCGGGCGCGGTCCCCAGCCCTCGTCGGCCGGCTGGAATTCGGCGGCCGTTCCGATCGCGAAGGTCGGGATCAAATCGAGGCTGAAGGCGGTGGCGTGGTCGTTGAACACCAGGAAAATCACGTCGGGCTGCTGCTCCTCCTCCCATTGCTTGGAGAAGTCGTAGCCCTTGAACACCGGCTGCCAGTAGGCCTCGGCGGTCTTGCCGAGGTCCAGCGCAGCACCCACCGCCGGCACGTGCGAGGTGTAAACGCTTGAGCTGATGCGGGCCATTACTTCTTCTCCCCGGTCGTGCGGTTGCCTTCGATGGAGCGACCGCCCTTGACCATCATGTCGCGGTACTGCTCTTCGGTCATGCCGGTCATGCTGCCGGCCATCTGCTGAAAACTTTTGCCGTCGGTGGCGCCGATCTTGGCAAGGAAATAGATGTTGCCGCCGAGCGCGATGCAGCGGTTGAGGTCGCGCGCCATCACCGCCTGCTTCTGCTCTTCGGTCATCGGCCATTCGTCGAGATAAGCGCGCTCGTTGGCCTTGAAGCGGGCGCGGTTCTCCGCCTTCATCAAGGACATGCAGAACTGGTTCAGGTGATATCCCTCGCGCGACTTGTCGGCGTCGAAGATCGTCGTGCCGGGAATGTCGGTATAGGGTTTGTCGAGTGACATGGCTTGCCTCCTCAGGATTGCTCGGGCCAGTACAGCCGCATCGGATTGTCAACCAGCAGCTTGCGCTGCAGCTCTTGCGTCACCGCGATATGCGGAATGAAATCGACCAGCAGGCCGTCGTCGGGCACGTGGCCCTTCAGGTTGGGATGCGGCCAGTCGGTGCCCCAGAGCACGCGGTCCGGGAAGGTCTCGACGATGCGCCGCCCGAACGGCACCACGTCGCGATAGGCATTCTGCTCGCCGCCCAGCGCCGGCGGGCCCGCCACCGACAGCCGCTCCGGGCAGCTCACCTTCGACCAGACGTTCCGGTGCTCGCGCATGAACTTCACGAACAGCTCGAATTCGGGACCATCCACCGGCTTGGTAACGTCCGGCCGGCCCATATGATCCACCACCACCGTGGTCGGCAGCGTCGTGAAGAAGTCCCAGAGCTCGGGCAAGTCGACCGCTTCGAAATAGATCACGACATGCCAGCCAAGCTTGGCGATGCGGCCGGCGATCTCAATCAATTCGTCGCGCGGCGTGAAGTCGACCAGCCGCTTGACGAAGTTGAAGCGCACGCCGCGCACGCCGGCCTCGTGCATCGCCTTCAGCTCGGTGTCGGTGACGCTGCGCTTCACCGTCGCAACGCCACGCGCCTTGCCGCCGGAATGGATCAGCGCGTCCATCATCGCCCGGTTGTCGGCGCCGTGGCAGGTCGCCTGCACCACCACGTTGCGCGAGAAGCCGAGATGGTCGCGCAAGGCATAGAGCTGCGCGCGCGAGGCGTCGCATGGCGTATACTTGCGCTCCGGCGCGTACGGGTATTCCCCGCCCGGACCGAACACGTGGCAATGCGCATCCACCGCGCCCGCGGGCACCTTGAAGCGCGGCTTCGACGGACCGTCATACCAGTCCAGCCAACCCGGGGTCTTCTCGAACGGCCCGGAAACGGATTTCAACATCAACCTCTATCCTTCACTCATTCGTCGCCGGAGCCCGCGCGCCGCGGCGGCTCCATGCCCTGCTTCCATTTGATCGCGTTCGCATCCGGCGACGTCAGAAACGCAATGAGGTCGCGCGCGCCGGCCTCGTTGCCGGCCTGCGCCCCGACGCCGCAGGCAAACAGCGTGACCGATTGAATCTCCGCCGGCAGCAGGCCGGCGACCTCGATGCCCTGCACCTCCAGAAACTCGCTCATCTGCTGGAAGCCCAGCTCGACCTCGCCCCGCGCTACCAGCGTGCCGACGGGAACGCCGGGCGGCGCCTGCACGATCCGCTCGGTGTCCCTTGCATCCAGGCCCCATTGCTCCACCAGCTTAAGAACATGCGTCCCGCTCGGCCCGGTGGAGTAGCCGATCGACTTCGCCGTCAGCACCGCGGCCTTCGTCGCAGCCTCACTGGTGAGATTGGGACGCTTCGTTCCCGCTCGCACGGCAACCGCAATCGAGGACTCCGCGAACGCCGCCCGGCTGCCGGCTTTGAGAAAACCGTCCGCTTCCAGCTTCTTCATGGCATCGTCGGCCAGCACGACGATATCGAACGTCTCGCCGGCACGGATGCGCTTGGCGGCGTCGACTCCGCCGACGGCCTCGATCGCAACCGATTTCCCCGTCTGCTGTCGGTACGCGCCGGACAGCTCCGCCAGAATCTGGCGGGTTGCCATCGACGATATGCCTACGATGTCGGCGACCATGGTTCGCTCAGTCGATGTATTTCAGCCCGGCCTTCGCCAGCGGCTCGCGCATCTTGTACATGTCGAGCCCGAGCACGCCGCTCGCCAGCTTCTCGCGCTTGTCGGCCTCATTGGCCTCGCGCGCTTCCGCCGCATCCGCCGCCTGCTGCGCAATCTTTGCAGGCACGACGACCACGCCGTCCATGTCGGCGACGATGACGTCGCCGGGATTGACCGCCGCACCGGCGCAGACCACCGGAATGTTCACCGAGCCCAGTGTCGCCTTGACCGTGCCGCGCGCGCTGATGGCGCGGGAAAACACCGGGAACTTCATTTCGGTCAGGTCCACCACGTCGCGCACGCCGCCGTCGATGACCAGGCCGCTGGCGCCGCGGGCGCGATAGCTCGTGGCAAGCAGATCGCCGAAGAAGCCGTCGGTGTTCTCCACCGTGCAGGCCGCGACCACGACGTCGCCCGGCTGGATCATCTCCGCCGCCACGTGCATCATCCAGTTGTCGCCGGGCTGCAGCAGCACGGTGACGGCTGTGCCGCACATGTGCGCGCCGGAATATATCGGCCGCATGTAGTGCTGCATCAAGCCGACGCGGCCCATCGCCTCGTGAATGGTGGCAACGCCAAAGCGCGACAGCTTTTCGACGGCTGCCTTGTCGGCACGTACAATATTGCGCCGGACGATGCCCATATCGTTCATCGCAGCACTCATCTTACTTCCCCTTTGCCTTCAGCGCCGCGTCGAGCCGCGGGAACACGCGCCGCGCATTGCCTTCGAATATCTTCTTGCGGTCCGCATCGCTCAGCGACGGCGCCGCCTCGATGTAGCGCTTGGTGTCGTCATAGTGGAAACCGGTCTCCGGATCGATGCCGCGCACTGCGCCGATCATTTCGCTCGCGAACAGCACGTTGTCGACCGGGATGACCTTGGTCAGCAAGTCGATGCCGGGCTGGTGATAGACGCAGGTGTCGAAGTAGATGTTGTTGAGGAGATGGTCCTTCAGCAGCGGCTTCTTCATTTCCTGCGCCAGCCCCCGGAAACGGCCCCAGTGATAGGGCGCAGCGCCCCCGCCGTGCGGAATCAGGAAGCGCAGCTTCGGAAAGTCCTTGAACAGGTCCGAGGTCAGGCACTGCATGAAGGCCGTAGTGTCGGCGTTGAGATAGTGCGCGCCCGTGGTGTGGAAGGCGGGATTGCAGCTGGTCGAGACGTGGATCATCGCGGGAATGTCGAGTTCGACCATCTTCTCGTAGATCGGATACCAGTGCCGGTCCGACAGCGGCGGCGAATTCCAGTGCCCGCCGGAGGGGTCGGGATTGAGGTTGATGCCGACGAAGCCATACTCGTTGATGCACTTCTCGATCGCGGGAATGCAGGTCTTGGGATCGACGCCCGGCGACTGCGGCAGCATGGCAACGCCGATGAAATGGTCGGGGAAGAGCTTGCTCACCCGCCAGCACAGCTCGTTGCAGATCGCGGCCCAGGTCGAGGACACCTCGAAATCGCCGATGTGATGCGCCATGAAGCTGGCGCGCGGACTGAACAGCGTGAGGTCGCTGCCGCGCTCCTTCATCTGTCGCAGCTGATTGTTGGCAATGGAGTCGCGCAGCTCGTCGTCGCTGATCTTCAGATCGCCCGCCTTCGGCTTCACCGCGGGATCCTTGATGCCGGCGATCTGTTGGTTGCGCCAGTCCTCCAGCGCCTTGGGCGCCGTGGTGTAGTGGCCGTGGACGTCGATGATCACTTCGTCTCTCCCTTACTGGCGGCGGGTTATGTGTTCCCACCTGCTCGCTTTCATTTCAGCTCGCTGCCACGCCGTCGGGCGACTTGTTCGGCGAGTTCGTGCGCTTGCGCGCGGCCGCAGGCCGGTCGAGCGCGGGCGCCTGCAACGAGGCGACGGTCGACTTCACCAGTTGCTCGATCGCTTCGCCCGGATCGCCGCCGTCGGCGTCGCCGCGCGACAGCCGCGACACGCGCTCGGGGGTCACCAGCGTGTAGTAGAGCGCTCCCAACAGGAAATGGCTGCGCCAGACGATTTCGGTACGCGGGATATGCGGCAGGCTCTCGTGGATCGCATCGATGAAGGCGTGGCTGGTATCATCGAAGGTCTGGGCGATGATCCGCCGCGCCACTTCGTTACCCTCGGCCGACATGATCGCGCGCAGCCGCGTGAAGCGCACGCCGCCGCCGGCAAGGTCGCTGCTGGAGGAGAACGCCGGCAGCACATAGGCGCGCACGATGGCTTCCAGCCGGTCGTGCAGATCGCGCACGCGCTTGGCGGCTTCCAGCAATTCGGAGCGCCGGTGGTTCATCGGCAGGCAATGGCGCTGGTAGATCTCCAGCAGCAGACCGTCCTTGGTCTTGAAGTGGTAAGTCACGCTGCCCGGATTGGCGCCGGCCGCCTGCGCGATGTCGCGCACCGACACCGCGTTGAACCCGTTGGTCGAGAACAGTTCCTCGGCGGCGGCGAGGATCGCTTCGCGCATGTTGGGCTTGCGCATCTTTTCCCTGTCCGGCTCGGTCATGACATTTGTACGTATGTACAAGAAGGAAGGTCCAGTCAACAAGAACGTGTCGCCGGCGTCCTAAACGTGATCAAATCAAGAAAATACGACAGGACAAGCACTTATGGGGCGAGCGCGAGCCCCTACCCACCCGTCATGGCCTGGTTTGCCGCCTTCGCTAAAGCTTCGGCGGGCCGGGCGAGTTCGTGGCCCCGGCGGAGCCTTGGCGGAGACGGGTCCCGGCCATTCACGTCTTCCTTATCAAGGCGGCCAAAGACGTGGATGCCCGGGAGCCGCCTGCGCCAAAGGCTACGGCGGGCTGGACTCGTCGCGCCGAAGCTTTAGCGAAAGCGGAGACGAGGCTCGGGCATCACGCTTGGAGGCAGAGGTGCAGGCGTTGCCTATTCCGCCGGTGCGGCCACCGGGCTCGAGGCTAGCACCGTCTCCGATTTCGCGAGCCCATACAGGATCGCCGCGACTACCACGTAAGCCAGCGCCACCGTCGGCGTCACGCCAAGGCCGCCGCCGATGCCGACGGCTTCGCCGTGCATGAAGCCGAAATAGGTCAGCACGGCGCCGGCGAGCGAGAACGCCGCCGCCTTGACGAAGTCGCGCTCGATCACGAACACGCCGATCGCCCCTAACACGAGTCCGGTGAGGATCGAGCCGCCGCCCATGACTTCCAGCCCGCGATAGAGCACGCCCTGCTGCGGCAGCGAGGCGATCGCAGCGGCCTTCACCGCATCCGCCTTGTCGGGCGCCATCGCGCCGACGCCTTGCGCGGCCGCGAGGGTCGCGCCCAGCATGGTGTCGATCTGCAGCTTGGCCCAGGCGGCCAGGTGCGGCGTCAGCGCCAGCACAATGGCGGGTGCGTGCTTGACCGGCGTGGTCTGGAACGCCTGCGCGCCTATCAGCATGCCGATGTAGAGCAGGATCGGCGAGATCGCGACCACGGGCACCAGCGCCAGCAGCAGCGAGATGATGCCGAACCACGACAGCACGATCACCATGATGCCGGTTGCCGCCGAATAGCCGATGCGGCCGCCCATCGCCTTCCAGCCGGGGTGTCCGATATAGACGGCGTTGATGAAGGGATTGCCCATCAGGCAGCCGATCAGGCTGACGACACCGTCGGCGGTCAGGACACGCGTAGTCGGGAACGCGTCGCCCGCAGCTTCCGCGCTCTCGACGTTGTCCATGGCCTCGACGAGGTCGTAGATGCCGAACGGGATCGCCGTCACCAGGATGATGCCGAGGAACTCGAAGCCGGAAAACACCTGGCCGAAGGCCGGGATCGGCACCGAGAAGCCGAAATTGGCGAAGGCCGCGGCGACGCCCTTGACGCTGAGGCCGCCGAGCCCGAGATCGAACAGGTTCGAGCCCCATGCGATCAGCATGCCCGCCGCGATCGCCACCAGACCTGCTGGAATCCCCTTGTAATATCTCACCCCGCCGAACCAGCTCGCCAGGATGATGGCGAAGCAGACCAGTCCGATCTGGGGCGTCATGTACATTTCCAGCGCCGGCCGCATCGAGATGAAGGTGACGGAGACGCCTGCGAGCGTACCCAGCAGCGCCGCCCGCGGCGTGATCCTGCGGATGTAAGGCGCGATGAAGCCGCCGAGCATCAGGATGAAGCTTTGGAAGAACACCCAGACGAGGCCCGCCGACCAGCCCTTGACGGGATCGCCGGTCTTCAGGGTGATCGGCAGCATGATCACGAAGGTGACGATGAACATGTGCGGCACGCTGACGCCCGAGGGCAGCGCGCAAACGTCGTTGCGGCCGGTCTGTTGTGCCAGGCGATAGGCGAGCCAGGCGTAGTACATCGTCGAGAGGCACATCATCAGGCCGAGCGCCGGCAGGATGCGGCCGAATACGAGGCTGTCCGGCATCTTCAGCACGAAGCGCAGCAGGCCCGTCAGCACCAGCATGTTGACGAGAATGTTGGTGCCGAAGCCGAAGAAGGCGTTCCAGTCGCCCGGCGTCCACAGCGCCGGCTTGAAATCAGGTCTGACTGCCGTCGTGCTCGTGCTCATCGTGATGCCCCCGCAGCAAGTGTTCTCAGAGTTGCCGGATAGATCGCCTCCAGTACCGCGGCCGAGTCGGCGACCCAGCCGAAGATGCCGCCCTGGGCCTTGATCATCTTAAGACCCATTGCGTGAAACTCGGGAAAGTAGGATGCGCAGCCGTCCGATATGACGACGCAGCGATAGCCGCGGTCGTTGGCCTCGCGCACCGTGGTGTTGACGCACACTTCCGTGGTGACGCCGCACACCAGCAGGTTCTCGATGACGTGCTTCTGCAAGACTTCGCCGAGCGCCGTGGCGTAGAAGGCGCCCTTGCCGGGCTTGTCGATCACGATCTCGCCGGCGCGCGGATAGAGCTCGGGAATGATGTCGTGGCCGGGCTCGCCGCGGATCAGGATGCGGCCCATCGGGCCGGGATCGCCAATGCGCAAGGAAGGCCTGCCCCGCTCGACTTTTGCCGGCGGCGCATCGGAAAGATCCGGCAAATGCCCCTCGCGTGTATGGATGACGGGCAAGCCGCGCGCACGCGCAGCCGCCAGCACGGAGGCGATCGGCTTCACGGCGCGCGCGAGATGCGAAACGTCATTGCCGAGCGTCTCGCCGAAGCCGCCCGCCTCCATGAAATCGCGCTGCATGTCGATGATGAGCAGCGCCGTCCTCAACCAGTCGAGCGTGATCGGCTCCGGCTCCGCGACGATGGTGCCGCTGGATGATCCCTTTGCACTCGCCATGACCGCACGCCCCGAACGAGGAATTGTCGGGAGAGGCGAAGCAAGGCCTATGCCATTGTGTACAATCAGGACAGAGCGCGAAGGCGCCGCGAATCCCCAGTAAATTCAGCCGGTTGGATTTCGTGCGACGATCGCGCGTTTTCCGCGCAAAGCCGCCGCCACGCGCAGTTGCCTATTCCATAGGCGTCGCCTGCGCATGCCTCGGCCGCCATCGCGAAAAGTCTATCGCGGCTCTCGAACAGGCGCGAACCGCCACCGGGTAGCCGTGGTTACGCCGCGCGGAGCCCTGCGACGAACTCCGACACCTCGCGCTGCAACACCTGCAGCTTGCCGGCGAGCTTCTCGCTCGACTGCAGCACCACATGCGCCACCTCACCGGTCTGGGTCGTGGCCGAGGTCACGCTGGTGATGATCTGCGACACCGAGTTGGTGCCCGACGCCGCGCGCTGCACGCTGGCGGCGATCTCCTGGGTAGCGGTGCCCTGCTCGCCGACGGCGGCCGCGATCGGGGTGACGATTGCGATCCTGAATCGTCCCGCCGTTCGCGCGCAATCTGCGGGTGCGGCAGGCACGGTCTGCGCAGCGGCTGGCAGCATCAAGCAATGCGTCATGACGCGACGATATGGACGCCGCGCAATCTCGTGTTCGCATCGCCCTGCACCACCGGACCGACGCGATGGAGCGCAACGACTAGTCGGCGCTACCGCATCGCAAGAGCGCTGGCACGCCCTCCCCTGACACCGCCGCATCGGCCGCTTTCCGGCTTCTCGTTTGATCCGGAAATGTTAGGATCGATGCCGGCGTGGGAGGCGTTGCGTGAAACCTATCACGGCATCTGCAGCCAAAAAGCTTGGTGGTTTCCTCACCAAGGACTTTCGCCGTATTTTCGGCCGCACCCACGACGCTCTCGGTGAGCGGATGGGCGCGCTGGCGCGCTCCACCATCGAATGCCTCGCCCGCAGCGACGCACTCTATCACAATTACGAGCATACGTTTCAGGTAACCTTGGTCGGCCGCGACATATTGCAGGGCATGTGGCTGGCGCACCGCATCGAGCCCGAGGACTACGCGCACCTGATCGTGGCCTGCCTGCTGCACGACATCGGCTACATGCGCGGCGTACTCAGCGGCGACACCGCCGACGAGTTCATCATCGACGAGCACGGCAAGACCATCGAGCTGCCGCGCGGCGCCTCCGATGCGGCGCTGACTCCCTACCATGTCGACCGCTCAAAAATCTTCGCCCGTGAGCGGCTCGAAAAGTCCCCGCTGATCGACGTCAAGCGAGTCACCGATGCGATCGAATGCACGCGCTTTCCACCGCTGCCGATGAAGGACGCCGCCGAATTGGCACAGGAGCCGCGGCTGGTGCAGGCCGCCGACCTGATCGGCCAGCTCGGCGATCCCCTCTATTCCAGGAAGGCCAATGCGCTGTTCTGGGAGTTCGAAGAGATCGGCATGAACCGCCAGCTCGGCTATTCCTCGCCGGCCGACCTGATCGACCGCTATCCGAGCTTCTACTGGAACACGGTGTCCGAGCATCTCGGCGGCGCGATCAAGTACCTTGCGATGACGGTGTCCGGCCGGCAGTGGATCGCCAATCTGCATCACCATGTGCTGTGTGCCGAAAATGACGACAGGTTGATGGGCCCGCAGCGGTAATGCCAGTTGGAGATCGTGCTGCATGCACCCACCGCTCCCGGAGGGAGAGGTGATCGTGGACACCGCGACCATTCCTCACAAAAGAAAGGGCGTGACGGCATCGCCATCACGCCCAGTGAATACCCAGCGCTCGGGAGGAAGTCAGCGCTCGGCAAAAGCCTTTTCGACCACGAACTGCGCGGGCTCGCCGTGATTGCCTTCGATGAAGCCGCGATTGTTGAGGAGCACGCGGGTGTCGGCGACCAGCGCCGGGCTGCCGCAGATCATGACGCGGTCATGTTCTGGCGCGAGCACCGGCAGGCCGATATCTTCGAACAGCTTCCCCGACGTGATGAGGTCGGTGATGCGGCCGCGGTTGCGGAAGGGATCGCGCGTCACGGTCGGGTAATAGATCAGCTGGCCTCGCACGTAGTCGCCGATCAGCTCGTCGCTCGGCAGCTTCTCGGTGATGGTCTCGCCATAGGCGAGCTCCTTGACGCGGCGGCAGCCGTGCAGCAGCACGACCTTCTCGAACCGCTCGTAGGTCTCGGGATCCTTGATCACCGAGAGGAACGGCGCCAGCCCGGTGCCGGTGCCGACCAGATAAAGATTGCGGCCGGATTCGAGATTGTCGATCACGAGCGTGCCCGTCGCCTTGCGGCTGACGATGATGGGATCGCCGACCTTCAGGTGCTGCAGGCGCGAAGTCAGCGGGCCATCCTGCACCTTGATGGAGAAGAATTCGAGCCGGTCCTCGTAATTGGCACTGGCGACGCTGTAGGCGCGCAGCAGCGGCTTCTCGCCGACCTTGAGCCCGATCATGGTGAACTCGCCATTGCGGAAGCGGAACGAGGGATCGCGCGTGGTGGTGAAGGAGAACAGATTGTCGGTCCAGTGATGGACGCTGGTGACGCTCTCCTGGTTGAAATTGCTCATCGCGCTCGTGCCCTGATCCAGCCTTCGGCCCGTTGACCGATCAATTCATTCGTATACGATCGTTCGTATACAAACAAATAATCCGGCTTGATCCGAAGGTCAAGCCGGGATCAAATTCGCCAGCAATTTCAAAGGGAGATGCCCCATGGCCCATGACGCACCGCAGGCGACCGGTCCCAGCAAGCTGGTGATCCGCAACATCGGGCTCATGCTGTCGGGGGCGCTGGAGAAGCCAATTCTCGATGCCGACACCATCGTCGCCGAGAATGGCAAGATCACTGCGATCGGGCGGCTGAAGGACGTCGACACCGAAGGCGCCACCACCATTGTCGATGCCAACGGCACCACGGTGGCGCCCGGCCTGATCGACAGCCACGTCCACCCCGTCGCCGGCGACTGGACGCCGCGGCAGAACCAGATCAACTGGATCGACAGCTATCTGCACGGTGGCGTCACCACCATGATCTCGGCCGGCGAAGTGCACATGCCCGGCCGTCCACGCGACGTGGTCGGCCTGAAGGCGATGGCGATCTTCGCACAGCGCGCATTCTGGACCCTCCGCCCGGGCGGCGTGAAGGTTCATGCCGGCGCGCCTGTGATCGAATGCGAGATGGTGGAAGAAGACTTCAAGGAGATGGCTGCGGCCGGCGTCAAGCTGCTCGGCGAGGTCGGCCTCGGCGGCGTCAAGGACGGTCCGACCGCGCGCAAGATGGTGGGCTGGGCGCGCAAGTACGGCATTCAGAGCACCATCCACACCGGCGGGCCATCAATTCCCGGCTCCGGCCTGATCGACAAGGACGTCGTGCTGGAGGCCGACACCGACGTGGTCGGTCACATCAATGGCGGCCACACCGCGCTGCCCGACGACCAGATCCGCTGCATCTGCGAGGGCTGCAAGCGCGGGCTCGAGCTGGTGCACAACGGCAATGAGCGCTCGGCACTGTTCACGCTGCGCACCGCGCGCGAGATGGGCGATCTCCACCGCGTCATCCTCGGCACCGACGCGCCGGCCGGCTCCGGCGTGCAGCCGCTCGGCATCCTGCGCATGGTCTCGATGCTGTCATCGCTCGGCGAGCTGCCGGCCGAGATCGCGTTTTGCCTCGCCACCGGCAACACCGCGCGGATGCGCGAGCTCGACTGCGGCCTGATCGAAATCGGCCGCGCCGCCGACTTCGTCCTCATGGACAAGGCGCAGCACTCGCCGGGCAAGAACATCCTGGAGAGCGTGCAGCTTGGCGACCTCCCCGGCATCGGCATGACCGTCATCGACGGTATCGTCCGCACCCAGCGCAGCCGCAACACCCCGCCCGCCGGCAAGGTGCCGGAGATCGTGCCGCGGTAGTAGGTTCGGCACTGGACGGCATCACCGGCTATCCCGGCAGCGCCACGAGTCGCCTCGCCTGCCGCGTTACCTGCCGAGAAGCTGGCGCGGCGGCCACAGCGTCAGCTCGGGGTAACCTCATCGGCGGCATGTGGGCGGCATTCTCGGACGCAGGTAGTCTGCCTGTCTTCACCGCAGCTTGTTCAAAAGAACCATCAGCAGCTCACGCTCCTTCGCCTCCAGCGGCGCCAGCGTTTCGCGGGAGATCGCCAGCGCATTCGGCGCGGCCTTCTCGGCAAGCTGCTGGCCCGCTTTCGTCAGGCTCACCAGCAATCGCCGGCCGTCCTCCGGATCGGGCGAGGTTTCGGTCAAGCCGCGCGCCGTCAACCGATCGATGACGCCCTTGATGGTCGCGACGTCCATTGCGGTCAACCGGCCGAGCTGGTTCTGCGAGCACGGCCCGGTCTCCTGCAGTTTTGCCAGCGCCGCCCACTGCGTCGGCGTGAGGTTGATGCCGATGTCGCGGGCGAAGATCATGGCGTGGCGCTGCCAGACCTGGCGCAGGATGAAGCCGATCTGCTCGTCGAGCACGTAGGCGGCTCTCGCCGGCTTCGCGTTTCGCTTGGTTGCAACGGCCCTGCTCATGCCCCGCCTCCCGTCACAGCGACAGATGCGCGTCGCGGATATCAGGCCGCGCGTCGAGCTCGGCCATGGTGCCGCCGAAACAGATGCGGCCGCGCTCGATGATGTAGGCGCGATCCGAGATCAACCGCGCGAAATGCAGATTCTGCTCGGATACGACGATGCCGACGCCCTCCTTCTTCATCGCGAGGATCGCATCGACCATCTGCTCGACGATCTTCGGCGACAGCCCTTCGGAGGGCTCGTCCAGCAGCACCAGCGAGGGATTGCCCATCAGCGTGCGCGCGATCGTCAGCATCTGCTGCTCGCCGCCGCTCATCCGCCCGCCGGGGCGATTGCGCATCTCGCCGAGATTAGGAAACAGCGTAAACAGCTTTTCCCGCGTCCAGTGCGGCGCATTGGCCCGCTTCGGCTGCCGCCCGACTTCGAGGTTCTCGTCGACCGTCAGGTCAGTGAAGATGCGCCGCTCCTCCGGGACATAGCCTAGCCCGCCGCGCACGATGACATGGGTCGGCTCGCGCGACACGTCCCTACCCTCGAACAGGATCTGCCCGGAGCGTTGCGCGACGAGGCCGACGATGGAGCGGAACGTGGTGGACTTGCCGGCACCGTTGCGGCCGAGCAGCGCCACCACCTCACCCTCGCCGACCTCGAGCGCAATATCGAACAGGATATGCGCCGGGCCGTAAAAACTGTTGAGGTCCGCGACCTGGAGCTTCATGGGTGCGCTCCCTCGCGATGCCGCGCGTCGTAGACCAGGCCCTCGCCGAGATAGACCGCGCGCACCTGCGGATTGGCGCGAACCTGCTCGGGCGTGCCTTCCGCAATCAGGCTGCCGCGGTTCAGCACGAGGATGCGGTCCGCGTGCTCGAACACCACGTCCATGTCGTGCTCGGTGAAGAGCACGCCGATTTCCTGTTCTCGCGCGATCTTCGCGGTGAGCCGCATCAGCTCGACGCGCTCGCGCGGCGCCATGCCGGCGGTGGGCTCATCCATGAGAAGAAGTTTCGGCCGATTGGCCAGCGCCATTGCCAGTTCCAGCCGCTTGAGGTCGCCATAAGCGAGCTCACCGCAGGGCCGCTCGGCATAGCCGTCCATGCCGACGAGATCGAGCAGGCGGCCTGCCTCCTCCCGCGCAAAGTGCGGCGTCGAGGCCCAGAAATTGAACAGCGCCTGGCCGTAGGACACCAGCGCGACCTGCACGTTCTCCCGCACCGTCATGGTCGGAAAGGTCGCCGTGATCTGGAAGGTGCGCCCGACGCCAAGCCGCCAGATCTCGCGGGGCTTGCGGCCGAGCGTGTCCTGGCCCAGCAACGTGACGCGGCCGGAGTCCGGGGTGTTCTGGCCGTTGAGCATGTCGAAACAGGTGCTCTTGCCCGCGCCGTTCGGCCCGATCAGCGCCAGGATCTCGCCGGCCTTCAATTCGAACGACACACCGCGCACCGCGTGCACGCCGCCATAGGATTTGGTCAGCCCCTCGACCGACAGCAATGTGCGCGGCGCGCTCATTCGGCCACCTCGACGCCGGCAAGCCGCGATTTCGAGGAAGGCGAGTTAGGCCGCCAGCGCCCGATCACCGCCTCGAGCGTGCCGACAATACCCTTGGGGAAGGCGACGACGATCAGCACGACGAATGCGCCGAGCACGAGCTTGGACCAGTCGGTCTGGCTGACCAGCCAGATGTTCAACGCCTTGAACACGATGGCGCCTATCACCGCGCCCGATATGGTTTCGACGCCGCCGAGCAGCACCATCACGAGCGCATCGACCGAGAGCGAGATGCCCAGGCTATCGGGGAAGACGCTGCCCTTGAGATACGCAAACAGTGAGCCGCCGACGCCCGCGACCGTGCCGGCGATCACGAAGGCGGTCCACTGCATGCGCTTGCCGTTGATGCCGATGGCTTCGCTCCGCAGCGGCGAATCCCGCGTCGCCCGCAGAGCGTAACCGAAGGGGGAGAACACGATGAGGCGGAGCGCCACGACGCAGAGCGCCGCAACCGCCAGCGACAGCCAGTAGAAGCTCGCCGGCCCTGCCGCCCATTTTTCCGGCCAGACGCCGAGAATGCCGTTGTCGCCGCCGGTCACCGCCACCCACTGGAACGCGATCGACCAGACGATCTGCGCAAAGGCGAGCGTCAGCATCGCGAAATAGACGCCCGAGAGTTGCACGCAGAAGAAGCCGAACACCGCCGCGCCAAGGCAACCGAGCAAGGGTCCGAGCAGCAGCGAGACGATCATCGGCAACCCCGCCATCTTGGCGAGGAAAGCGACGCCGTAGGCCCCGAGGCCGAAATACGCCGCATGTCCGAAGGAAGCGAGTCCGCCAACCGACATCAGGAAATGCAGGCTGGCGGCAAAGATTACGTAGATCGCGATCTCCGAGCCGACCGTCATCGCATAGTTGCCGCCGACAAAGGGCAGCGCCGCGGCGACGACCAGCGCCACCAGCGCGCCGATGCGCTCGTTCGCGGTGAGCGGCCGCCAGGGATTGACCGTGAGGCCCGGCGTGCGCCGTGCCGGCGCCTCCGGCTTGCCGAACAGGCCCCAGGGCCGGACGATCAGCACCACCGCCATGACCAGGAACACGAGGATGATCGAAATCTTCGGGAAGATCAGAATGCCGAAGGCATTGAGTTCGGACACCAAAACCGCGGCGACGAAGGCGCCGGTGATGCTGCCGAGGCCGCCGATCACGACGACGACGAAGACCTCGACGATGATGCGCAGGTCCATCGCGTGATGCACGGCATCGCGCGGGATCTGCAACGCGCCGCCGAGGGCGGCGAGGAAGACGCCGACCGCGAAGACGGAGGTGAACAACCACTTCTGATTCACGCCGAGGGCCGCCACCATGTCGCGGTCCTGCGTCGCCGCGCGCACCAGAATGCCCCAGCGCGTCCGCTGGAACAGCAGCCACAGGATGCCGAGCACGACCGGGCCCAGCACGATCAGGAACAGGTCATAGCTCGGGATGTTCTGGCCGAAGAAATCGACCGCACCCTTGAATCCCGGCGCGCGGCGGCCGAGCAGATCGTCCGGTCCCCAGATCAGGACGACGAGGTCCTCGACCATCAGCGTCAAGCCGAAGGTCGCCAGCAACTGAAACAGTTCGGGCGAATGGTAGATTCGCCGCAGCAGCACCATCTCGACGATCACGCCGACCACGGCCACGACCAGTGCGGCCGCGACGATGCCGCCCCAGAAGCCAAGCGCGCCGGAGAAGCGCTCGGTCAACGTGAACGCCACATAGGCGCCGAGCATGTAGAAGGCGCCGTGGGCAAAGTTCACGATCCGCGTCACGCCAAAGATGATCGACAGGCCCGAGGCGACCAGAAACAGCGACGCCGCGCTGGCAAGGCCGGTCAGGAACTGGACGACGTAAAAGGCCATTGGCGGTCCGGGTTGGCGTGATCAGGCGCACGTGGCTCATCCTTCGAGACGCCCGCCTGCGGCGGGCTCCTCAGGATGAGGTCGGAGACCCTCATGGTGAGGAGCGCGGCAACGCCGCGCGTCTCGAACCATGAGGCCCCATCTCTCCCCGCGAAGGGCAGGGAGAGGGAGAAGTTCAGTTCTTCGGACGCAGCTTCTCGACTTCGGCGTCGCTCGGCAGGAAGTCCGCGCCCTTCTTGTAGGCGGCGTCCACCATGATGCCCTTGCCGTCCTTGAGCGCGGTCTTGCCGACGAACGCGCCGAGCGTCGACTGATGGTCGATCTTGCGGAAGGTGATGTCGCCGAAGGGCGAGCCCATCGACAGGCCCTCGGTCGCCGCGATCAGCTTCTCCGGATCGGTCGAGTTCGCCTTGGTGAGGATCGCGGCTGCCGCCTTGATGGTCTGATAGCCGACGATCGAGCCCAGCCGCGGATAATCGTTGTACTTGGCCTGATAGGCCTTGAGGAACTTGTCGTGCTCCGGCGTCTTGATCGAATACCAGGGATAGCCGGTGACGATCCAACCCTCCGGCGTCTCGTCCTTCAGCGGATCGAGATATTCCGGCTCTCCGGTGAGGAAGCTCACCACCGAACGGCCCTTGAACAGGCCGCGGGTATTGCCTTCACGCACCAGCTTGACGAGGTCCGCGCCGAAGGTGACGTTGAGGATAGCCTCCGGATTGGCAGCGGCAACCGCCTGCACCACGGGGCCGGCGTCGATCTTGCCCTGCGGCGGCCACTGCTCGTCCACCCACTGGATGTCCGGACGCTTCGCCGACATCAGCTTCTTGAACACGGCGACCGCCGACTGGCCGTATTCATAGTTCGGCGCGATCGTCGCCCATTTCTTGGCCGGAAGCTTCGCCGCCTGCTCCACCAGCATCGCCGCCTGCATGTAGTTGGAGGGGCGCAGGCGGAAGGTGTAGCGGTTGCCCTTCGACCAGGTGATGGCATCCGTCAATGGCTCGGCCGCGAGGAAGAACACCTTCTTCTGGTTGGCGAAGTCGCTGACCGCCAGCCCGATGTTGGACAGGAACGTGCCGCAGAGCATGGCGACGTTCTCGCTCGACACCAGTTCATTGGCCGCGGTCTGCGCGTCGGCCGGCTTGCCGCCGTCGTCCTTGGAGATGACGACCAGCTTCTTGCCGTTGATGCCGCCGGCGGCGTTGACCTCCTCCAGCGCGAGCTGCCAGCCCTTTCGATATGGTTCAGTGAAGGCCGGCAAAAGCGAGTAGCTGTTGATTTCGCCGATCTTGATTTCGCTCTGCGCAATGGCGTTGCCAGACAGGCCGGCAACCACCACCGCAAGTCCGGCGCCTAACAAATGTCTCCGTCGCATCCCTTCTCCTCCACTGTTTTGCAATGACTTACCGTAACCCGTCTTCGCCCTTGATTTCCGCCACCGTCAGTCCGCCGACGCGCGGCAGCGGCCGGCCGGAATCGGTGACGGCGACCGCGACCATGATCTCGTTGGCGCGCGGCGCGTCGTTGATCTGCACTTCCATGCCGTCGAAATGGCTGCGCACGAAGGCTGCATCCTTGTGGCCGAGCGGAATGTCGAGCGTCGTTCCAGGGCCGCTGCGCTTCTTCGACGAAGGGATCAGCGCCGCACCCTTCGAGAGCACCTTGCGCACCGGCGCACCCATCTTGGGATGAAGGATTGCGGCCGCGTGCTCCAGCTCGCCGTTCTCGCCAACCGCCGCCGCCTTGCCGTAGGAATGCGCCTTGGCGCCGTCGATGCCGAGTGCCGCCACGGCGCGCTTGGACAGCAGCTCGCCGAGCTCCTCGCCGATCGCGATCAACGGCGAAAGGTCCTCGACATAGCGGCCGGCAAATGGATTTTCGATCACGGCGATCGCCGCCGCCCGCCGCGTCGGCGGCGCGATGGTCTTGCCCATCTCGATGTGGGTTTCCTCGACCACGGTGACGATCTTTCTGATTACCGCGCTCATGTCAGCTTTCCCGGTCAGGCATGGATCGCATGTCGTATCCGATCTCCGTGAAGCGGATGCGGCGCCGCAATCCCTCTTGCGCCTACCACGACCGTTTCGCCAAGGAGGCGCAATGCCGCGCCCTCGATCAGGCCGACCGCGAGCAGTTGCCGCGCGCGCCGGGCACCCGCTACCAGCGCATCCTCGATTTCGCATTCCGTCAGCGCGCCGACCTCGCGGGTAACGAGCCGGTCGCCGAGATCGCTGTCGGGCTGCAATTCGCTTGCCGGCACGCGAAGGATCGCGGGATGACCCGGCAGGTCGACTGCATTGGCGATGACGGTCGCGGCGGCGTCGGCTTGGGAAGCGGTCGTCGCCAGCACCGTGACGGCATCGGCGATGCCGAGCGAGAAACTGCGGCCGTGACGGCCGCTGGTGGCGATGCCGCGAATGGCATCGTCGGCACCGACCGTCATCATGCGCATCGCGCCCTTGGCATCCGGACGGTCCATCAAGCCGACGGTAAACTGCGCGCCACCGCAAAGATGCAGCGCAATGTCGCCGCCATTGTTGACGTAGGCGCGGTCGAGCGGCGCGGCAATCAGCATCGCACCGATGATTTCCTCCGCCACGCTGCCGGCAACCGCGGCCATCGGCGTGATGAAGCAATCCGCGGCGAAAGGCGCGACGGCCGAGTGCATGCGGCGCGCGACGGCACCCTGCAGCGTGGTTCGCGCGGGATCGGCAGCGCGACGCAGCTCCGGCAACTCTGCGCAGAGTTCGTCGAGCAGTCCCGCAAAACGCCGCGCCGCGGCCTCGTGCGCCATGCGGACGTCCGTCTCGCGCCCGTTCGCCTCCACGATCAGATCGATCGGACCATCCTGCAAATGCAGCCGCTTGCCGTCAGCGAGAAGCGCGATCTGCGGACGCCTCATCATGCGCGCCTTCCCGGAATGAAGGGCATCGGCCGGACTTCGGAGCTATCCTTCAGGGATGAAAGCGGGCGAACATAATCCATATGCCCGCCCAGCGCCGCATAGTCGGTAAGCCTGAGCGTAAACTCGATCGGTGCGACCAGCGCCGGCGTCGGCACATAGCCGAACGCGCCTGCCGGCATCAGGGTGACGTCGACCATGTAGGTGATGCCGCCGCCGGGCCATACGTAAACCGGCGCGCCGCCGCTGGTGACTCTGGTGAGCGCGTCCTTTACCGAGCGCGTGAGCCGCACGGGATTGTCGGTAACGCCGGCACGCAGCGAACCGCCGGCGCCGGCCATGAACAGCACGGTGCACAGCGCCGGCTCGCAGTTCTCCTGAATGCGCTCGACGGAAAGGCGCAAGTCGCGCGGCATCTCCGCCTCGATCGGCCGCAGCGCCTCGTCGAGCACGTAGTATCCGGCGTGCTCGCCCGTCGTCGAGACCATCAGCATGGTGAGCCCCGGCCGCGCTTCCCTGGCGTTGAACGGACCGAGCACCGAGAGCGGATCGGAAATGTTGGTGCCGCCCCATCCCGTGCCGGGCTCGGCGACCTGGAAGTAGCGGCCCGGCGTCGAGCGCCGGCCTTTCATCTTGATTCCGGTATCGGGAATATCGAGCAGCTTGCCGGCTTGATGCTCGGAGAGCACGCCGGTGATGTGGTCGTCCACGACCACGACCTCGTCGACCTTGCCGTGCCACTGCTTGGCAAACATGCCGATGGTCGCCGAGCCGCAGCCGACGCGCATGCGCTCCTCCGCAACGCCGTTCACCACCGGCGGACGGCCAGCCTGCACGATCACGCTGGCGCCGCCGTCGATCGTGAGCTCCACTGGCTTGCAATTGCTGAGGTCCATCAGCGTGTCGCAGGTGACGCGGCCCTCCTTCTTGGAGCCGCCGGTGAGATGATGCACGCCGCCCAGCGACAGCATCTGCGAGCCATATTCGCCCGTCGTGACGTGGCCAACCGCCTCGCCCTGCGCGCGCACGGTTGCGGCCTCGGGGCCCAGATGGCGATCGGTGTCGATCTTCACCTTGACGCCGCAATAGCTGAAGATGCCTTCGGTCACGACGGTGACCATGTCGATGCCGTCGACTTCAGACGACACGATGAACGGCGCGGGCTTGTAATCGGGATAGGTGGTGCCGGCGCCGATCGCGGTGACGAATACGTCAGGCTGGTTGACGATCTTGCCGTCCCAATCGCCGCCGGCCTGGAACGGCACCACGCGTCCGCCATGCTCGACGGTGCGCTCCAGCACGATGTGCGGATCGACGCGGATCAGCTGTCCGTCCTGATTGGCGTAGCGGTCGCAGGCGCCCGCCGCGCCCGGCTTGATGTAGCACATCACCGGGCACGCATCGCAGCGGATCTTGTCGCCGGACGTGGCGGTCACTTCCATCGCCATCTGCACGCCTGCCCGTGAGAGCTTCCGCGGCGGCATTGCCGCCCTGTTCGTTCGTACACGAATGATCCTGCCGCGCGAGGTCGAAACCTGTCAAGCGGCAAGCGACGCGAAAAGGTCCGCTGCCGCATAATAACTCAGTTTGCCTGCCGCCTTTGTCCACAAACCGGGCATTGCGCTGCGGCGCGGCATGAGCGGCTTGCACGTTTGTATACAAACGGTAGTCTTTCGCTGTTTCGAAAACGCGCCAACGGAGCACCAGCACGATGCGCCTGACCGTGAACGGCAGGGATCACGATGTCGACGCCGCGCCGGACACCGCCCTGCTCTACGTGCTGCGCAACGATCTCGAACTCAACGGGCCGAAGTACGGCTGCGGCCTCGGCGAGTGCGGCGCCTGCACGGTGCTGATCGATGGCGTGGCCGCGCGCTCCTGCGTCATTCCCATCGAAGGCTGTGCCGGCCGCGACATCGTGACGCTGGAAGGGCTCGGCACGCGCGAGCGTCCCGATCCCGTGCAGCAGGCCTTCATCGCCGAACAAGCCGCGCAATGCGGCTACTGCCTTAACGGCATGATCATGAGCACCAAGGCGCTGCTCGCGGCCAATCCACATCCGACGGAAGCGGAGATCGTGCAGGCGCTGCGCTACAATCTCTGCCGCTGCGGGGCGCACGTCGAAATCGTCCGCGCCGCGATGCGCGCCGCAGGACATGAACTGGAGGCGCGCGACTGATGGGCGCGCCCTCTTCCGCGAAGCAAGGATCGCTCTCCGTCGTTCGCCCTGCAAGCATCGGCGGCGAAGGCACATTCGAGACCTTCGTCAACATCACCGCCGACGGTTCGGTAACTGCCTTCAACGGCCATGTCGATCTCGGCACCGGCATCCGCACCGCTCTCGGCCAGATCGTCGCCGAAGAGCTCGACGTATCCTTTGCGCGCGTCGTGATCGTGCTCGGCGACACCACGCAGACGCCGAACCAGGGCGCGACGATCGCCAGCGAGACCATCCAGATCACCACCGTTCCGTTACGGAAGGCGGCGGCGCAGGCGAGGCACTTTCTGGTGGGGCGCGCGGCCGAGCGGCTCGAGTTACCCGCTGATGAGCTGGCGATCGAGGACGGCCTCGTTCGCGGCAAGGACAACCGTAGCGTCAGCTATGGCGAGCTGATCGCGGGCGAGACCATTCGCCTGGAGCTTGCCGACGATGTTGCGGTCAAACCGGCCAGTGCCTACAGCATCGTCGGCCAGTCCGTGCCACGCGTCGACCTGCCGGCCAAGGCAACCGGCGAACTCGTCTACGTCCACGATGTGCGCGTGCCCGGCATGCTGCATGGCCGCGTGGTGCGACCGCCCTATGCCGGCGTCGATGCCGGGCCGTTCGTCGGCACCAGCCTCATTTCCGTCGATGAATCCTCGGTACGCGGCGTACCCGGCATCTTGAGGGTCGTACAGATCGGCGATTTCGTCGGCGTCGTCGCCGAGCGCGAGGAGAACGCGATCAAGGCGGCGGCGCAGCTCAAGGTGAACTGGAAGCAGGTCCCCGTCCTGCCCGACCTAGAGCAGCTCGAGAAGGCGCTACGCGCCAACCCGTCCCAGCCGCGCACGCTGATCGACAAGGGCAACGTCGATGCGGCGATCGGCGCCGCCGCAAAACCGATGCAGCGGATGTATTCGTGGCCCTACCAGATGCACGGATCGATAGGCCCATCCTGCGCGGTCGCCGATTATCGGGACGGCGCCATTCGCGTCTGGTCGGGCACGCAAAATCCGCACATCCTGCGCGGCGATCTCGCCATGCTGGTGGAGCGGCCCGACGCCGAGATCGAGGTGATCCGGCTGGAAGCCGCCGGCTGCTACGGCCGCAACTGCGCCGATGACGTCACCGCCGACGCATTGCTGCTGTCTCGCGCCGTCGGCCGCCCCGTGCGCGTCCAGCTCACCCGCGAGCAGGAGCATGTGTGGGAACCCAAAGGCACCGCGCAGCTGATGGACGTCAATGGCGGGCTCAATGCCGACGGCGGACCCGCGGGATACGATTTCGCGACGCGCTACCCCTCCAACGGCGCGCCGACGCTGGCGCTGCTGCTCACCGGCAAGGTCGAGCCGAAGCCGGCCGTGTTCGAGATGGGCGACCGCACCGCGATCCCGCCTTACGACTACGAGCACATGCGCGTGGTCGCCAACGACATGCCGCCGATCGTGCGAGCATCCTGGTTTCGCGGCGTCTCGGCGCTGCCCAATACATTCGCGCATGAAAGCTACATCGACGAGCTCGCAACCGAGGCCGGCGTCGATCCCGTTGAATACCGGCTGCGCTATCTGAAGGACCCGCGTGCCATCGATCTCGTCAATGCGGTGGCTGAGCGCGCCGGCTGGAAGCCGCGGCCGGTGCGGCAGGAGAAGGACGGCGACGTCGTGCACGGGCGCGGTTTTGCTTACGCGCTCTATGTGCACAGCAAGTTTCCCGGTTACGGCGCGGCATGGTCGGCCTGGATCGCCGACGTCTCCGTCAACAAGACGACCGGCGACGTCAGCGTGACGCGCGTGGTCGCGGGCCAGGATTCCGGCCTGATGATCAACCCCGAGGGCGTGCGGCACCAGATCGAAGGCAATGTCATCCAGTCCACCAGCCGCGCCCTGATGGAGGAAATTCCGTTCGAGCGTACCACGGTGGCGGCGCGGGAATGGGGCGCCTACCCCATCATCAAGTTTCCGGAGGTGCCGAAGATCGACGTGCTGATGCTGCCGCGGCAGGACCAGCCGCCGCTCGGCGTCGGCGAGTCCGCCTCGGTGCCGAGCGCGGCCGCGATCGCCAACGCAATCTTCGACGCCACCGGCGTACGCTTCCGCGATCCACCGTTCACGCCGGAGCGCATCCTTCGGGGACTACGCGGCGAGGCGCCGAGTACCCCGGAGGCTTTGCCTGCACCGGCGCCCGCGTCGCCCTCGACCAAATGGAAGAACCCCTTTGCCGTCCGACCCGGTGTATTCGCCGGACTCGCCGCGGTATGCGCAACGGCGATAGCGATCGGCACGTCGGCGCTACCGTGGCGCGCCATCGCGCCGATTGCGCGGCCTGACGCATCCGTTTTCTCCGCCGCGACCATCGCCCGCGGCCAGCAACTCGCGGCGCTCGGCGATTGCATGGTCTGCCACACCAACACCGGCGGTGCGGTCAATGCCGGCGGCCGCGCGCTGGAAACGCCGTTCGGCGTCATCTACAGCACCAACATCACGCCCGATGAAAAGACCGGAATCGGCAACTGGTCCTATCCTGCTTTCGAGCGCGCCATGCGCGAAGGCATTCATCGCGACGGCAAGCATCTCTATCCGGCGTTTCCCTACACCCACTATGCCAAGGCGACCGACGCCGACCTGCAAGCGCTCTACGCCTGGCTGATGGCGCAGGAGCCGGTGCGCGCTGAGACGCCTGCCAACAAGCTCGCATTCCCGTTCAACCAGCGTCCGCTACTGGCCGGGTGGAATGCGCTGTTCCACACGTCGAAGGCATTCAAGCCCGACCCGTCGAAATCGGACGCGTGGAATCGCGGCGCCTACCTCGTCGAAGGGCTCGGCCATTGCGGTGCCTGCCACTCGCCGCGCAACGAGCTCGGCGCCGAGGTCGCAAGCCGCTATCTCGCCGGCGGCTTTGCCGAAGGCTGGGAGGCGCCCGCGCTGACATCGCTGTCGCGTGCACCGATCCCGTGGAGCGAGGATGAACTCTACGCGTATCTGCGCAAAGGCGAGTCGCGCTTTCACGGCGTGGCGGCAGGCCCGATGGCGCCGGTGGTGAAGGAGTTGAAGGCGCTGCCCGACCAGGACATCCGCGCCATGGCGGTCTATCTCGCGTCGTTCAACGAGAGCGAGCCCGACAAGGCTTCGCAAGCGGCGCTCGCCACCAAACTGGAAAATGCGACCCTTTCCATCAGCGCCGCTTCCCCCGGCGCCCGCATCTATCAGGGCGCCTGCGCCGTTTGCCACGAGGTCGGCGGCCCCGCTTTGTTCGGCAGCCGACCCTCACTGTCGCTGAACAGCAACGTCCACAGCGATGTCCCCGACAACCTCGTCCAGGTCATCCTGCACGGGATCGCCGCGCCAGTCTCCCCGGAGCTCGGCTACATGCCGGCGTTCAAGGACAGCCTGTCCGACCGTCAGCTTGCCGAGCTGGTCGGCTATGTCCGGCGGCAATTTGCGCCGGGAAAGCCTGCCTGGAACGGCATTGGTGCCGCAATTGCAAGACTAAAATCCGCGCCTATTCATTAAAAAAGCAGGCCAATCATGCCTCCTTGGGCACTGGTTGCGGGTTCCTCGACGGGCTAAGGTTCCGTCCCATGACGAACGCAGTTACCGATATCGCAACGCGTACCTATAACCACGGCTGGCGCCTCGACCCGATCGTGCGCAGCCTGCTGGATACCGACTTCTACAAGCTGCTGATGCTGCAGATGATCCGGGAGTTCTACCCCGAGCAGCAGGTGACGTTTTCGGTCATCAACCGCAGCAAGCAGGTGCGCCTGGCGGAGGTGATCGACGAAGGCGAGCTGCGTGCCCAGCTCGACCACGCCCGCACCATTCGCTTCGCCAAGAAGGAGCTGATCTGGCTCGCCGGCAACACCTTCTACGGCAAGACCCAGATGTTCTCGCCGGATTTCATCAACTGGCTGGCCAATTTCCGCCTGCCCGAATACGAGCTGACCAAGGTCGACGGCCAGTACGAGCTGCATTTCCACGGCCACTGGACCCACACCACGATGTGGGAGATCCCGGCGCTCGCCATCCTGAACGAGCTGCGCTCGCGCCAGATGATGAAGGGCAAGGGCCGCTTCGAGCTCGACGTGCTGTATGCCCGCGCCAAGGCGAAGCTGTGGGCCAAGGTCGAGCGGCTGCGCAGGCTCGACGGCCTGCGGTTATCCGACTTCGGCACGCGCCGCCGCCATGGCTTCCTCTGGCAACGCTGGTGCGTCGAGGCGGTCAAGGAAGGCCTGGGTCCCTCCTTCACCGGCACGTCGAACGTTCTGCTCGCGATGGACAACGATCTCGAAGCGATCGGCACCAACGCGCATGAGCTGCCGATGGTGGCCGCAGCGCTCGCCAATGACGACACCGAACTGCGCTGGGCGCCCTATCGCATCCTCGACCAGTGGCGTCACACCTATGGCGGCAACCTTCTGATCGCGCTCCCCGACGCCTTCGGCACGAAGCCGTTCCTGCGCGACGCGCCGGAATGGGTCGCCGACTGGACCGGCTTTCGCCCAGACTCGGCGCCGCCGATTGCGGCGGGCGAGGAGATCGTCAAATGGTGGAAGCAGAAGGGCCGCGATCCCAGGGAGAAGCTGCTGGTGTTCTCCGACGGCATGGACGTCGATTCCATCGAGGAGACGTTCCGTCACTTCAAGGGCCGCGTCCGCGTCAGCTTCGGTTGGGGCACCAATCTCACCAACGACTTCGTCGGCTGCTCGCCGGATGGCTCGGCCGATCTCGATCCGATCTCGATCGTCTGCAAGGTGACGTCGGTGGACGGCCGGCCGGCCGTGAAGCTGTCGGACAATCCGGAAAAGGCGACCGGCATCCCGTCGGAAGTCGAGCGGTACCTGCGCGTGTTCGGCAATATCGGCCGCGTCCGCACGGCGGTGCATGTCTAGGCGATGGTCGAAGCCGATTAGCCGTAAGGCGTAACCCGCCGGCTTTCCCCTGCGCCGCCCGGCTGCTATTGTCCCGACCGAGAGCCGCAAAGGCCCACCAGGTGACAGGGAGAAGACGATGGCGAGGACGTTCGTGACGGCGGCCGGCGTTGCCGCGCTGGCCGGATTGCTGACCGCTCTAACGGCGCCCGCGATGGCGCAGTACCCCGAGCGCCCGATCAAGATGATCGTGCCATGGGCCGCGGGCGGCGATACCGACAACATCTTCCGGCCATTCGGCGCCGAATTCCAGAAGCACATCGGCCAGCCCGTGGTCATCGCCAATGTCGGCGGCGCATCGGGCACGGTCGGCGCGCGCGAGGCACAGAAGTCGGCGCCCGACGGCTACACGGTCTACGCAGTGCACGACTACCTTCATCTGACCTTCTACGCCGGCATCAGCGACGTCAAATACAGTGACTTCGAACCGATCTGCCTGGTCGCGGCGACGCCGTCGGTGCTGACCGCGAGCGCCAAGACGCCGTGGAAGAGTTGGCAGGAGCTCGCCGCCGACGCCAAGAAGCGGCCGGGCGAGATCACGGTCGGCGCCACCCTCGGCTCGACCAGCCACATCTTCCCGGCCCTGATCGAGAAGGCGGCCGGCGTGAAGTTCAAGTTCGTGTCGTACGAGGGCCTGGCGCCGCGAATGAATGCGCTGCTCGGCGGTCACATCAACCTAACCGACTCCAATCTGACGCAGAAGGGAAAGGTCGAAGCGGGCCTGTTGCGCTTCATCGCGATCGCCAGCGAGAAGCGCGACCCGGAAGCGCCTGATGTGCCGACGCTCAAGGAGCTCGGCATGAACATCGTGTTCGAGGTGGCGCGCGGCATCGTGGTCCCGAAAGGGACGCCGGCGCCGGTACGCGCCAAACTCGAGGAGGCCTGCAACAAGGCGACCAAGGAGCCGGCCTTCGCCCAGTCGATGAAGGCCCAGGGAACCCGCGTGGCGTTCCTCAATGCCAGCGACTATGCCAAGTTCCTCGACAAGATCGACAACGAGAGCAAGGTCATCATGACCGACCTCGGCCTGATCAAGAAATGAGTATCGGCCGCGACGGCGTTACCGGGCTGATCCTGCTCGCGATCAGCCTGTTCCTTCTGTTCAAGTCCTTCCAGCTTCCATCCCTTCCCATCGTTCCGGTCGGGCCCGGCTTTTACCCGGCCATCGTGCTGTCGTTCATGGCGGCGGGGAGCGCGCTGCTGGTATTGCAGGACCTCATGAAGCACCGCCAGGCCGCAGCGGCCGCCGCCGCGGACACGCCGCCGCGAAATTATCGTCTGGTTGTGATCGCGTTCGCGATCGTCGGTGCCTACGTGGTGCTGCTGCCGCTCTTGGGCTTTCGCCTCGCCACGCTCCTGTTCGTCGGCGCGCTGCAGGCGGCCCTGGGGCGGCCTCGAACCGCGCGGCAATGGACGGTGCTTGCCGCGATCGCGCTCGGCACAACCATCTTGAGCTATTTCATCTTCGAGCGATACCTGCTGGTGCTGTTGCCGCGCGGTGCATGGACGGGGTTCTGATGCTCGATCTGCTCTGGCACGGCCTCATCAACATCGCCCAGTGGAAATACCTGCTGCCGCTGTTCGCCGGCACCCTGATCGGCGTGATCGGCGGTTCGCTGCCCGGCGTCACCATCACCATGACCGTGATCGTGGTGCTGCCGTTCACCTACGGGCTCGATCCGCTGGCGGGGCTGGCCGCAATGACCGGCGTCTATGTCGGCGGATCGACCGGAGGCCTGATCGCCTGCTGCCTGCTCGGAATCCCCGGCACGCCTGCCTCGATCGCCACGACGTTCGACGGCTTTCCGATGGCGCGCAACGGTGAGCCGGGCCGCGCCATCTGGCTCGGCGTCTGGGCTTCCGTCTGGGGCGGGCTGATCGGCGCCCTGTTCCTGGTGTTCCTCACCGGGCCGCTGGCGGCGATCGCGCTGGAGTTCGGACCTTGGGAATACTTTTCGCTGTTCGTGCTGGCCATGGCGATGGTCGCGGGCCTTGCCGAATCCTCGATGCTCAAGGGTCTGATCTCGACCGCCATCGGACTATTGATCACGGTGGTCGGCCACGATCCGATCGGCAGCGTGCCGCGCTTCACCTTCGGCTCCGAGTTCATCGGCGGCGGCTTTCCGTTCCTCCCCGTGCTGATCGGCATCTTCGCCTTCGCGCAGATCATGACCGACCTCGAGAAGCTCGACGGGCCGCGCGGCCAGCCGGTGCAATCGCTCGCCGGAGTGAGGCTCGAGCGGTTCTCGCATCTCAAGGTGAATCTGGAAATCTTCAGGCAGCCGTTCCTGCTGGCCTGGTCGACGATCGTCGGGCTGATCATCGGCATCCTGCCGGCGATCGGCGGTAGCGCGTCGAGCGTGATGGCCTACGACCAGGCCAAGAAATTCTCGAAAACGCCGCAGCTGTTCGGCAAGGGCCATCCCGAAGGCATCATCGCCTCGGAGGCTTCGAACAACGCCAATGTCAGCGGCTCGCTGATGACCATCATGGCGTTCGGCATCCCCGGTGACGCCGTCACCGCCGTGATGCTCGGCGCGATGACGATCCACGGCATCCAGTCGGGACCGCTGTTCATCTCGCAAAACCCCGACATCGCCTATGGCATCTATGCGGCCTACATCCTGGCCCATCCCTGCATGCTGCTGATCTGCATCGCCCTGATGCCGCTGATGCTGCGCGTGACCTCGGTGCGGATGGCGGTGCTGGCGCCGGTGGTGCTGGTGCTCTGCGTGGTCGGCGCCTACGCGCTCAACAACACGATGCAGGGCGTCTACGTGCTGCTGCTGTTCGGCGTCGTCGGCTACGTCCTGGTCAAGCTCGGCTTTCCGCTCGCTCCCTTGATCCTCGGCCTCATCCTCGGCGACCAGATCGAAATCAACCTTGTGCGCGCGATCATGACCGACCCGGATCCGCTGCTGTTCCTGACACGGCCGATTTCGGGCGTGCTGCTGTTCGCGGCGGTGGCCTCGGTCGTGCTGGCGATCTGGCAGCACCTGCGCCACCAGAACAGGCTCGTCGAGGAAGAGCCGGACTTTTGACCTCCTTCCGATACGGACCGGCCTCTCCCGATGGAGAGGCCGGATCATGCTCTACGGCATGCTCAGCTCGTGCCGGCCGACCACCATCCAGTGCACCTCGTCCGGACCGTCGGCGAAGCGCAGGTGACGGACGTCCTGGTACATCTCGCCGAGCGGGCTCCATTGCGAAATGCCGGTGGCGCCGTGCATCTGGATCGCCTGGTCGATGATCTTGCAGGCGCGCTCCGGCACCATGGCCTTCACCATGCTGACCCAGATCCGTGCTTCCTTGTTGCCGAGCACGTCCATCGCCTTCGCCGCCTTCAGCACCATCAGCCGCATCGCCTCGATCTCGCAGCGCGCCTGCGCGATGATCTGCAAATTACCGCCGAGATGGGCGATCTTCTTGCCGAAGGCCTCGCGGGTCAGGCCGCGCGATACCATCAGGTCGAGCGCTTTTTCCGCCTTGCCGATCGTGCGCATGCAGTGATGGATACGGCCCGGTCCGAGCCGGACCTGCGAGATCTCGAAGCCGCGGCCTTCGCCGAGCAGCATGTTCTCCTTCGGCACCCGGCAATTGTTGAAACGCAGATGCATGTGGCCGCGCGGCGCGTGATCGTGGCCGAAAACATGCATCGGGCCCAGGATCTCGACGCCGGGCGTGTCGATCGGCACCAGGATCTGCGACTGCTGCTTGCTCGGCGGCGCGTCGGGATTGGTCTTCACCATCACGATCATGATCTTGCAGCGCGGGTCGCCGGCCCCCGAGATGTAATACTTCTCGCCGTTGATCACCCATTCGTCGCCGACGAGCTTGGCGGTGGTCGAGATATTCTTGGCGTCCGACGAAGCGACATTCGGCTCGGTCATGGCGTAAGCCGAGCGGATTTCGCCTGCCAGCAGCGGCTTCAGCCACTTCTCCTTCTGCGCCTTGGTGCCGACGCGTTCCAGCACTTCCATGTTGCCGGTGTCGGGCGCCGAGCAGTTCATGGTTTCCGAGGCCAGCGGATTCTTCGCGAGCTCGACTGCGATGTAGGCATAGTCGAGGTTCTTCAGGCCCTGGCCGGTCTCGTCGTCCGGCAGGAAAAAGTTCCACAGGCCTTCCTCCTTGGCCCTGTCCTTGGCCTTCTGCAGCACCGCGAGCTGTTCCGGCGTGAAGCTCCAGCGGTCCTTCTTGCCTTCGCCAAGCCGCATGAACTCGACCGACATGGGATCGACGGTTTCGCGGATGAACTTCTTGACGTGCTCGTACAGCGGACGGACCTCGTCCGACATGCGCAGGTCGTTCAGCTCTTCGCCCGGATTGAGGTTGTAGGTCGTCGTTCGCGGGATATAGGCGTGCTTCATTTTTTTCCTCCCATCGCGAGGCCGCCTTCGGCCTTTCCACTACGCGGTTGGCCGGCAATCTAGACCCCCGCCCGGCGCTCGCCAAGCAAGCGACCGCCGGTATTTCAGCACGCTTATTCCGCGGGGCGGACGATCGCTCCGCATGGACACGCTGCTTCGCTTCGCCGATAGTCGGACCATGAGCGGTCTCGCCAACCGGATCCGCACCGTCGATCACCGCCACGCTCCGGACAGCTGGCGCATGGATGCGCTCGCGCCATCGACGACGCTGGCGCCGTTCATGCGCCGTGCCACCGCCTATACCGTGCAGGGCTCGGGCCTCAGCCGCCAGCGCGAGCTGCCCAACGGCAGCGCCGTGCTGGTGTTCAATCTCGGCGCCGAGCTGCGCGTCGAGGACGCCGCCGGAAAACTCCACCGCTTTCCGCATCCGACCGTGTTCTATTCCGGGCCGAGCGACCGCTACGTCGTCACCGAGACCGACGGCGCGCAGGAAGGCCTGGTCGTCGAGCTGACGCTGCCGGGGGCACGGCGGTTGCTGGGCCGGCCGCTCGACGAGCTCGGCGATCGCATCATCGCGCTTTCCGACCTGCTTGGTCCTCGCGCCGACGAAATCCTCGGCCGCATCATCGAAGCCAAATCGCCCGCCGCGCGCCTGCTGCTGCTCGAGGCGGCGATCGAGGCGCGCATCGTGGAAGCCGGCGATCGCGGCACGCGCGATCTGGAATGTGCCTGGAACCTGCAGCATGCCCGAAGCGGCCGGGTTCCCGTCGCGCAATTGGCCGATGCCGTCGGCTGCAGCCGCAAGCACCTTGCAGTCAGGTTCGACCGCGAATTCGGGCTGTCGCCGAAACTCCTGGCGCGCATCATGCGTTTCGACCGTGCGATCCTCGTCATGCGGTACGGCGAGCTCACGAGCTGGTCGGACCTCGCCGCCGAATGCGGCTTTGCCGATCAGGCGCACATGGCGCGCGAATTCGTGGCCTTCGCCGGCGATCCGCCGACCGCATTGCTGCGGCGTCGCCTGCCCGACGAAGGCGGATTCCTCGACTGACCGCGGTAACAAATCTTCAAGACGGCCATTCCGCGCCCCGCTAGCTTCGCGCCATCCATCGAAACGCAACGAGGACCTGCGATGCCGACCCCGACCCAGATCATCCCCTATCTCTTCTACCGCGATGTTCCCGCCGCGCTGGACTGGCTGACCAAGGCGTTCGGCTTCAAGGAAGAGATGCGAACGGGCACGCCGAGCGGCGGCATGCATGGCGAGATGTCGTTTCACGGCCAGCGCATCATGATGGGCCAGGGCGGCAAGGACTGGAAAATGGTCAGCCCGCGCGAGACCGACATGGCGACCATGGGTGTGTTCATCTACATGGACGACGTCGATGCGCATCACGCGCGTGCGGTGGCGGCCGGCGCGGAAATCCAGATGCCGCCGCAGGATCAATCTTACGGGCGCACCTACACCGCGCGCGACCTGGACGGCCATCCCTGGTTCTTCACGGCGCCGCCGAAGTAGCAGCTCACGCGCCCGGCACGTCGGCGTTGGCAAAGAACAGCTGCTGGCCGTTGATCTTGTAGTCGGCGATCGCCCTCTGTCCTTCGGGCGAAACCAGCCAGTCGACGAATGCCTGGCCGAGATCCTTCTTGACGTGGGCGTGCTTGTCCGGATTGACCAGCATGACGCCGTACTGGTTGAACAGCCGCTTGTCGCCTTCGACGACGACGCCGAGCGCGCCGCGGTTCCTGAACGAAAGCCAGGTGCCGCGGTCGGCCAGCACATAGCCGTTCATCGCGGAGGCGGTATTTAGCGCCGCGCCCATGCCCTGCCCGATCTCGCGGTACCACGGTCCCTTGTCTGCGCCGGCAATGTCGATGCCGGCCGCCTTCCACAGCGCGAGCTCGGCGGCATGCGTGCCGGACTTGTCGCCGCGCGAGACGAAGGGCGCAGCCTTGTCTTTGATCGTCTTCAGCGCCGCGACGATGTCCTTGCTGCCCTTGACGCCGGCCGGATCGCCGTTCGGCCCGATCAGGATGAAGTCGTTGTACATCACCGCAAAGCGCTTCACGCCGAAGCCATCGCCGACGAATTTCTCCTCCTGCGGCCGTGCATGCACGAACACGACGTCGGCATCGCCGCGGCGGCCGGTGTCGAGTGCTTGGCCCGTACCCTGCGAGATCACCTTCACGTCGATACCGGTCTTGGCCTTGAACAGCGGCAGGATGTGACCGAACAGACCGGAGTCCTGGGTAGAAGTGGTCGACGCCACGATGATCGATTTCTCCTGGGCGTTCGAAGGCGTGGCAAATGCCAGCACGGCCGCGAGGCAAACGAAGAAAAGGCGCCGGTTCATGTAAACTTCCAGTGCTGTGCCGAGGGCCGTTCACGGGCCCTCATAGGAACGCGGGTGTCACGGGAATGTTTTCCAGAACCAATGCATGCGCAAGATGTCGGACGCGGCGAATACGAAATATAGGGTTAGGCTATGGGGGCAGCGACAGATATCAATTGGCGACCTCAATTGTCCGATAGGAGAATCACATGGCTATTTCGACCTGCGGCAAATGCGGCGGACACAGCTTTGAGGTGGCGCTGTTCACGCCGATCGGCGAAAACCGCAAGCTGACGCTGGTGCAATGTTCCACCTGCGGCGTGGCGATCGTTGCGCTCGATCCCTTCATCGGACCGCAGCTCGAGGCGCTGAAGCGCGAGGTGGCGGCGATCGACCAGAGGCTGGCACGGATCGCAGGGGCGCTGCAGGAACTGGAGTGAGGGCGCAGCTGTCGTCCCTGCGAACGCAGGGACCCATAACCACAGGGAGACGTTGTTGAAGCGAGCTGGAGCTCCAGCCTTCGCCAAACTTTATCCTGTGGTTATGGGTCCCGGATCGGCACTCGCTACGCTCGCTTGTCCGGGACGACAGTTGAGTTTGCGGATTCAGTTTTCAAACAGCCGAAAATATTCCCGCGGCAGGTTTTTCGCCCGGGTTTTGCTATTTCGTTGCTCCCTCCTAGACGGAGGGCGCGGAGAAGGCCGGGCGCCGGCTGCGCCCGCAGCACCGTGTGCAACGGTAGTAAGAAAACGCACACGGATTTGACAGGTACAGCCGGGACATCCCGACCTTCCCCGCGCAATGGTTTACGGATTATACGTACTCTCCCCGGTGAGCGGCCTTTATTGTCACCGTTGCCGTCCCCGCACAGGCGGAGCGGATAGACGCCAGGGTCGCGGCGCCAGGACCACACGATTTCGCCGTACGCTGCCGCGTTTCGCCGGGTGCAAGCACCTGACGCAGCAAGCGTCCATCGCAACCCGCACCACGCTCCCGTGACGATCGCGCGAACGTCCCTCATGGCGGCGCGGGCTGGGTCGGATATAGTTCCGATTTGCGTAATTGTCAACCGGCAAATAATGATTTTGCGAATTTTCTTCGATATCCGAATTACCGAACCAATGCACGGACTTAGCCGGCCGGAAAGAAGCAGACCCGTCACGTTCGTCGTGGAACCATGATGGGTTTCGCAAGCGCTCAACCTGTCCTACGCATTGACTAGGGTCAAAACCCATAAGATCGTGCGCCGCCATGTTTGGTTTCAGCCCAATTCCAGACATCGGTGGCATCGAAGAATTCGGCAGAGATGGGCCAATTTCGGCCTCAGCGTCTTAGCTCCTGTGAGCAAATGTTTGAGCCCGCCTACCTGAATTCTTGCCCATATTTGAGAGCAATCGCGTTGATCTGCTCCCGCGTCAATTCCTTTCGCGGTTCGCCGGGTCGGCTGCAGGTTTCGCGAAAGAAACCGTCGAGGCCCGGGGGCACCATGATCCACAGCAGAACCAATTCCTGATCTGGACTACTGAAACCATGCCACGTGTTCGGGGGTATGAAAATCGTTCCACCTCTTTCGCAAGAGTGACGCACATCGTTGAGTGTGACCGTGCCACTGCCTTCCAGAACGTAGAAGGCTTCGTCCCTGTCGAGGTGTCGGTGAACCGGTATGCCTGAGCCCTTGGGTAGCTGCTGAATGCCCAGGCCAAAATTATTGGACCCCGTTATGGGGTCGGCCTTGATGAAGATGTTGCCGCCATCACGAAAATGGATCAGGTGCTCACCCTCTCCGGCACCAAGCACATAGCCCTGCGGCACCGGGTTGTGCGACTTCGCCACGATCTCCTTGCTGTTTGGCATCGCGTGCTCCATTGGCCGATGTTCAACAATGAAAAAACCACGATAGCAGAATGCTGCACCACGAGCGACGCCCATGGCCAAAGACGGCTTTGGGTCATCCACGTCGTCTTCGGCCGAGGCAGGACACCCTCGCATTTCCGCTTCTGTGAAGGGTTTCGGACGCCGACCCCGACGTGCGCGGCACCACCTTCATGGGGCCGGCATCCGAAACCCTTCACAAAAGCGACGGTTGAGCAATGTGCGCGTTACTTCCGCTTCACCCCGATTAGCCGACATCGTCAGGCGGACAAATTAAATCCGAATGGTGCCAGGTGCGGGTTTGCGCGGCCTAATCAGGTCTGGCGCTGCGCGCCGATAGTGCGGTCGATGTCGGCAACCGCCCCGTAGAGGCGCTGCCGCGAGAGCCAACGAAGGTCGTCCATGCGTTGCACAATTCCCACCACAACCGGCACGTGGTGGCGTCGCGCAACCTGCTCAAGCGAGAAAACGGACCACCAGGCGCGAAAGGCGACTCGCGTCCAAGCGCGCGCGTCCCACCCGAGGAGGAGGACATCCGGCGCATAGCTGCGCACCACACGATTCAGGTTCCACGGGTACATGACAATGATGCCCAGGCGCACCGGTCGCGCACCCTCCCACGGAAAGGATCTTGCGACGGTGGCAAAGGCAAATACAACCGAGCGATGAGCCACCTTGCTGGCAACCAGCCTCTCGATGACTCGAGAGACAAGTCCCGTCTCCTTCACCTCCACGAACAGTTCAAGGTCAGTCGACGAAAGAAGCGACAGTGCCGCATCGAGGGTAAGCGCGTTCTCGACATGACGCGGCGGATCGTGTGACACCACCAATGTATCGGAATCCGCTGCACGGCAGACGTCGAATTCGACACCAGATATTCTGCCGTCACGGGCGGCACGTGCGAACGCGGCGAGCGAGTTTTCACCCCGACCCGCGGACCACCCACGATGCGCAATAAACTTCATGACGAGGTCCGTAAACCCAAGCTGCTCGCGCCATGCAATCTCTCCGCAGAGAGAGATGTCAATCCGCGGCCACGACGATGACCCCTGATCGACGTAGAATCAAAAGGCGACGTCATCGAAACAGCTGGTTTTGGGTCATCAACGGACTTCAGCCGAAACTGTCCATAGGTCTCCCGATGCGTATCCAGTTCGAACTGATTTAGTGGCCGCCGGGCTTCAGACGCCGCAGCCGGCCGACCACGCCGGTCGGGAAGAAATAGACGCTGGCGATGAACAGGAGGCCGAGCCAGAGCAGCCAGCGGTCCGGGTGCAGCAGGCCGGGCAGCAAGGGCAGTCCGGCGTCGGCCGCGGCATTCGAAGCGGTGCCCATCAGCGTCTGCAAGTAGTTCTGCGCGATGATGAAGATCCCTGCCCCGATGATGGCGCCATAGATCGTGCCCATGCCGCCGATCACCACCATCAGGAGGATGTCCAGCATGATGGAGAAGGCCAGCGAGGTATCCGGGCCGACGTAGCGCAGCCACAGGGCGTTGAGCACACCGGCACAGGCCGCGACCGTCGCCGCAATGCAGTTGGCGTAGGTGAGATGGAACACGGTGCGGTAGCCGAGCGCCTCGGCGCGGAAACGATTTTCGCGGATCGCCTGCAGCACGCGGCCGAAGGGCGAGTTGACCACGCGCAGCAGCGCCAGGATCAGCAGCGCCGAAACGACGAAGACCAGGTAGTAGGTCAGCGTCCGCCCGTTGATCTCGAAGCCGAACGCATCCCTGGAGATCAGCACCGTGCCGGGCCGCAGCAGCTCGGGCAGGCGGAACGTGCGGCCGTCCTCGCCGCCGGTCAGCCAGGACATTTGCGAGGCCAGCACCTGGAAGGCGGAGGCAACCGCGAGCGTGATCATGGCGAAGAAGATCGCGGCGACGCGCAGCGAGAACAGGCCGATGGCGAGCGCCAGCAACATCGCCAGCGGCAGGCCGACGACGATGCCGGTCCCGATCGCCGCCCAGCTCGGCCCCATCGCGTAGAGTGCGATCGCGATGGCATAGCTGCCGATGCCATAGAACATGGTGTGGGCGAACGACACCGTGCCGGTATAGCCGAGCAGGAGATCGTAGGACGCCACCAGCACGGCGAAGATGCAGATCTTGACCGCGACGTTCATCGCCTTGGCGCCGGGGAACAGCCACGGCGTCAGGAGCAGCATGGCGACGATGACGATGAGCAGGGCCGCCAGCAGGCGGCTGCGCGGGGGATCGCCGGAAAGGATCATCATCTGCTGGTCACCGCATAGAGCCCGCGCGGTCGCCACATCAGGATCGCGACCATCAGCAGGATGTTGGAAACGAGCGCCAGTTTCGGCACCAGGAAGCCGCCGAAATTGGCGACCATGGCGACCAGCAGCGCGCCGATGAAGCAGCCGCCGACAGAGCCGAGGCCGCCGATGATGACGACGATGAACACCAGCACGGTGAGCTCGTCGCCGATCGAGGCATGCACCTGCTCGCGGTACAGCCCCCACATCACGCCGCCGAGGCCGGCGAGCGCCGCGCCCACCATGAAGACGCCGAGGAACAGGCGGCGGATGCGGTAGCCCAGCGCCTCGACCATCTCGCGGTTCTCGACGCCGGCACGGATCAACAGGCCGATCTTGGTGCGGTTGAGCACGAGCTGGATGCCGATGAAGACGGCGAGACCGACCAGCATCGCCAGCAGACGGTACTTCGCGATCGCGACGTCGCCGAAGATGAAGGAGCCGCGCAGCGAGGCGGGCAGCGGCATCGGAATGATCTGCGGCCCCCACAGCGCGTAAAGACTCTGCTCGGCGACGATCAGTCCGCCCGTCGTCATCAGGATCTGCTTCAGGTGCTGGCCATAGACGGGAAGGATCAACACGCGCTCGACGAGGAGGCCAAGCAACGCCGTTACGCCCATGGCGAGCACGGCGGCCGGCACCAGCACCGCGAGATTGGTGAGAAGCGAATCCGTCTGCGACAGGCCCGCGAGCGGCAGGAACACCAGCGTTGCGATATAGGCGCCGACGGCGATGAACGCGCCATGGCCGAAATTGAGCACGTCCATCAGGCCGAACACGAGGGTTAGCCCGGAGGCCATGATGAAGATCATCATGCCCATGGCAAGGCTCGCCGCCAGCAGCGTCGCCCAGGAGCTGGCCGATCCCACCAAGGGCAGCATCAACAGCGCAAAGGCGGCCGGCAGCAGCAGCGGCAGGAAGTCCCGCTTCGGCTTCGGCAAGGCCTCGACGGTCGTTGCGGTGTCGGTCACTGGTGCGTCTCCAGGCTGAGGCCGAGCAGGCGTTCCTGCAGCGTCACGTCTTCGGCCAGCACTGCCATCGCGCCGCGGTGGACGATGGTGCCGTTGTCCATGACGAGCACGGCGTCGCCCAGCTCGCGCGCGGCATGGAAATTCTGCTCCACCATCAGGATGGTGGCGCCGCGGCGCTTGATTTCCTTCAGGCACTCGATCAGCGCCATCACGATGGCGGGCGCGAGGCCCTTGGTCGGCTCGTCGATCAGGAGCAGCTTGCGCTCCTCGACGATGGCGCGCGCGATCGACAGCATTTGCTTCTGCCCGCCGGAGAGCGAGCCGGCGCGCGACAGCCAGAAGCGGCGCAGCGCCGGGAAGAAGCCGAAGATCCAGTCGAGCCTGGTCTCGTCGAGATCGCCGTCGCGCGCCCCGAGCACGAGGTTCTCCTTCACCGTGAGGTCGGAGAACACTGCCATGCTTTCCGGCACGTAGCCGACGCCGCGCCGCGCGATGTCGGGCGTGGCGCTCGCCTCGATGCGCTCGCCGCCGAAGCTGATCTCGCCGTGCGAAGCCGGCCACAGGCCCATGATGGTGCGCAGCGTCGTGGTCTTGCCGGCGCCGTTGCGGCCGAGCAGCATCGTGACCTGCCCTGAGGGCACGGTGAGGTCGACGCCCTGCAGGATGTGGTAGCGGCCGATATGGGTATGGACGCCCTTCAGCGTGAGAAGATCGCTCATGCCGCGCTCTTTCCGGCGGGAACGCCGAGATAGGCTTCCTGCACGATGGGCGAAGCGATCACCTCGGCCGGCTTGCCGTCGGCGACGAGCTTGCCGTTATGCAGCACGATGATGCGGTCGGCGAGCGAGCGCACCACGTCCATCTTGTGCTCGACCAGCAGGATGATCTTGCTGGCGTCCTGCTTCAGCTGCGCAATCAGGTTCAGCACGACCGGAACCTCGTCGATGCTCATGCCGGCGGTGGGCTCGTCGAACATGTAGATTTTCGGCTCCAGCGCCATCATCAGCGCGACCTCGAGCTTGCGCTGGTCGCCATGCGACAGCACGGTGGCCGCAACGCCGCGGCGGCTGCCGAGCGCAACCTGGTCCAGGATTGCGTCCGCGCGCTCGATGAGGTCGCGCCGGGTCATCCAGGGACGCAGCATGTCGTAATGGGTGCCGCCGGCCGCCTGCACCGCGAGGCGGACGTTCTCCTCGACGGTCAGGTTCGGAAAGAGGTTGGTGAGCTGGAAGGCGCGGCCGAGGCCGGCGCGGGTGCGCAAGGGCGCGCTGAGGGACGTAATGTCCGTGCCGTCGAGCAGAATGGAGCCTTCGCTCGGGCGGAGCTGGCCGGAGATCAAGTTGAAATAGGTGGTCTTGCCGGCGCCGTTGGGACCGACGATGGCGGTGAGCTCGCCGGGCCGAAAGGCGCAGCTGACATGATCGACCGCGACATGGCCGCCGAAGCGGATGGTCAGGTCGCGGGTTTCGAGTGACAGGGGCATGGCGCTTCTGTGATGCGGAGCGAGCTGTTTGCCTTCACCTCTCCCCGCGCTTGTCCGCCGTAGCCTTGGCGAAGGCGGATGCGGGGAGAGGTCGATTTGCGAAGCAAATCGGGTGAGGGGCTCTCTCCACGAGTCGGTGCGTGGAGAGAGCCCCTCACCTCTGCCCTCTCCCCGCTCTTCGCGGGGAGAGGGTGAGGAGAGAGATCACCGCTTGTTACGGATCGGGACGTTCATGTCCCCGATCTTCAGCTCGCGCACCGGCTCGAGCACGGCCCAGGCGACGTTCGGATCGACCTTGACCTTGAAGTGATACATGCTCTGCAGCGCCTGATGATCCTCCTTGCGGAACACCATCTTGCCCTTCGGCGTGTCGAACTCCATGCCCTCCATCGCCGCGATCAGCTTCTCGGTGTCGGTGGACTTGGCCTTGGTCACGGCGGTAACGACCGACATGGCGGCGGCAAAGCCGCCCGCGGTGAAGAAGTCCGGCGGTGAGTTGAAGCGCTTCTTGTGCTCGGCAACCAGCCAGTCGTTCACCGGGTTCTTCGGGATTTCATAGTAGTAGTAGGTCGCGCCTTCCATGCCGGGCATGATCTTGTAGCCTGCGAGCGCCGGCAGGATGTTGCCGCCGGTCGAAAGCTCGATGCCGTAGCGCTTCGGATCCATGTCCTGGAGCTTCGCCGGCGGATTGCCGGCGCCGGCCCAGATGATCCAGATGATCTTGCGGCCCGGCTTGTCCTTCAGCGCGTCGAACAGGCGCTGGCCCACCGCGGTGAAATCGGTGGTGGTGGTCGGCGCATATTCCTCGGCGACGAGCGTCGCACCGGTCTTGGCCAGCGCCTCCTTGAAGGCGGCAACGCCGTCACGGCCGAAGGCATAGTCCTGCGCCAGCGTGGCGACGCTGACGCCCGGCTTGCCGATCGCGACCGCGTTGGAGATCGCGTCCTGCGAGGAGTTGCGGCCGGTGCGGAAGACGTAGCGGTTCCACTTGTCGCCGGTGATCTGGTCGGCAACCGCAGGTTCCACGATCAGGATTTTCTTGTTCTCCTCCGCTACAGGAAGGATCGCGAGCGCCGCGGCCGACGAGGTCGTGCCGATGGCGATGTCGGCCTTGTCGTCCTGATAGGCTTCCGCCAGCGCGGCCTTGGAGAGGTCGGGCTTGCTCTGGTCGTCCTTGGTGATGATGACGATCTTGCGACCGTCGATCGTCATGGTGCCCTTGGTGGCGTATTCGAGACCCATGCGCAGGCCGGTCTCGGTCTGCTTGGCGTAGGCCTCGAGCGGGCCGGTCTTGCCGTGAATCAAGGCAATCCTCAACTCCTGGGCGCCGGCAGAGCCGCCGGCCAGGGCGAGCATGGCAGTTGTGAGAACGATTGATAGACGCACGAGGTTTCCTCCGATGTCGAACTCAGTTGATCAGCGATTTGCACTAGCGCGGTGAACTTTGCAATTGGAAGCTCGGTGAGAAGAAGTTTGCAGTGAGAATAAGTCGCAGATTCATGCAGCTCCCCTTTGGGGCGGCTGCGCTTCGGCGGTATGCCCTTGCTCCTCATGGCGCCAATCCGAGCGCGCTTCCTCGGCGCTTTCGAAGATGTGCGGGGCGACCCCGCGCCGTTGCAGCGCTTCGCCGAGCTTGATGCGCAGGAACCCGGAGGTGGTGTAGCGCGACACGCCGGAATAGAAGCGGTCGGTCAGCTGCCGCACCATGGCGGAATAGTCGTCGAGCAGCTCGGGCAGGATCGAGAAGTGATCGTAATTGACGATCGCATAGACGCGCTTGCCGAGCCCGCCGAGTTTCTCGTCGACGGTCCGTGCGATCCTGTCGATGTCGGCGCGGCTGCGCAGCGCGAAATGTTCCAGGTTGACGAAGAACAGGTTCTGCTCGCGGTCGTAGCTGAAGCGCTGCTCCAGCGGGATCGACAGCAGGTCCTCGCGCAGTTCCATCGGACCGTCGCGGAAGATGCGGGAATCCATCGGCGGCGGATCGCGGCGGACGATCGGCTTGAAGTCCATCAGCGCGAGGATGTCGCGCTCGATGTCGATGCCGGGCGCGACCTCGATCAGCTCGAGCCCGTCGGGGCGCAGCGCGAAGACGCAGCGTTCGGTGACGTAGAGCACGCCCTGCCCCCGTGCGGCGGCAAATTGCCCGCTGAAGGTGACGTGCTCGACCGCCTCGACGAACTTGCGGGCGCGCGCCTCCTCCAGGATGGCGAGCTTGCCGTCGGCCGCCGCAACGCGCAGCTTGCCGGCACCGAAAGTGCCGACGAAGACGACCTTCTTGGCGTTCTGGCTGATGTTGATGAAGCCGCCGGCGCCGGCGAGTTTCGGGCCGAACTTGCTGACATTGAGATTGCCCGAACGATCGACTTGCGCGAGGCCCAGGAAGGCGACGTCGAGGCCGCCGCCATCGTAGAAATCGAACTGATAGGGCTGGTCGATGATCGCCTGGGTGTTGACGGCCGCGCCGAAATCGATGCCGCTCGCCGGGATGCCGCCGATCACGCCGGGCTCGGCGGTCAGCGTAATCAGGTCGATGATCCGCTCCTCGTTGGCGACCGCGGCGATACCCTCGGGCATGCCGATGCCGAGATTGACGACGCTGTTGGCCTTGAGCTCGAAGGCGGCGCGGCGCGCGATGATCTTGCGCTCGCTCATCGGCATCGGTGGCAGCGAGCCCGAGCGCACGCGAATTTCGCCGGAGAACGCTGCATTATATTGCGTGCCGAAGGTCTGCCAGTGGTGCTCGGGTTTTGCGACCACCACGCAGTCGACGAGGATGCCGGGGATCTTCACCTGGCGCGGGTTGAGGCTGCCGCTTTCGGCGACGCGCTCGACCTGGGCGATGACGATTCCGCCGGAATTGTGCGCGGCCATGGCGATCGCCAGCGCCTCCAGCGTCAGCGCCTCTTTCTCCATGGTCAGGTTGCCGTCGGGATCGCCCGTGGTGGCACGGATGATGCCGACATTGATCGGGAAAGTCTTGTAGTGCAGGCATTCCTGCCCGCCGAGGCTGATCAGTTCGACCATGTCCTCGGTGGTGCGGGCATTGAGCTTGCCGCCGCCGTTGCGCGGATCGACGAAGGTGCCGAGCCCGACGCGCGAGACGTGGCCCGGCCGCTTGGCTGCGATGTCGCGGAACAGGTGCGTGATGACGCCCTGCGGCAGGTTGTAGGCCTCGATCTGGCCGGCGATCGCGAGCTGCTGCAGCTTGGGAACGAGGCCCCAATGGCCGCCGATCACGCGGCTGACCAGCCCTGCATGGGCGAAGTGGTTGAGGCCGCGATCCCGGCCGTCGCCCTGCCCCGCGGCATAGACCAGCGTCAGGTTGCGCGGCTTGCCCGGCGCCTGGGGCGCCTCGCTTTCGCCCGCGAGGTAGAGTTCCTCGAGCGCAATGGCGATTTCCTCCGCAAAGCCGATGCCGACGAAGCCGCCGGTGGCAACGGTGTCGCCGTCGCGGATCAGGCGGACAGCCTCGGCGGCCGTCACGACCTTTCCCTTCTCGGAGTTGCGCAGGTATGGCAGCGCCGGATGCTGGGTCACGATACTCCTCCCGTTCGCGGCGCCCGTTTGCAATCAGGCGCTCCGGTGCGTTGTCGTCGGGAAGTATACGGATACGAGAGCGGCCAGCGCCAGCGGCGCGTCGCACGCGATGGCGTAGCCGATCGGGCTGGCCGTTGCGGCGGTGACATGCGAGGGCTGCCTGCTCCTCGGCAAGCCGGCGTCTTTAGCCGCTCCGCTCATCGGTCCCTCCCTGGCGATTGCGCATTGCACGCGTGTTGCCGCAGTGCAGTGCAAACGCTGCGCCAACTGCTTCGGGAGAAAGCAAATTGTCGTAAATGCAGGCATTTCCTCAATTGCGATGCAACCGCGCCGCCGCGTGCAACTGTCGCGAGTCTGAGATTCGAGACAACCTCTGTCGCCGAACTCAGACAGACGACGAACCCGAGGGCGCCAGCCCGTATTTGGAGAGCTTCTTGTAGAAGGTCGCGCGGGAGATACCGAGGCGCCGTGCCGCCTCGACAATCTGGCCGTTGCTGGCGAGCAAAGCGTGCTCCAGCGTCTGCTTCTCGAACGCGGCTTCGGCCTGGGCCAGCGGCACCACCGCGCCCGGCCGTTCCGGCGCCGCGGCCCTGGCGGGGCCGACGGCGAGGATGCGCTCGAAATCCTCGCCGGTGAGACGGCCGGAATCGCTCAGGATCAGCGCGCGCTCCAGGATGTTGCGCAGCTCGCGGACGTTGCCCGGCCAGCCGTAGCGCGAAAGCACCGACAGCGCCGACGGCGTGATCCGCGGATTGGCATAGTCGCCCGAGGTCCTGATGTCGTCGAGCAGGCGCGTACAGATCGCCGGCAGATCATCGGTGCAGTCGCGCAAGGGCGGCAGCGTGATGGAGAGCACGTTGAGGCGGTAAAACAGATCGGAGCGGAAGGCGCCCCCGGCGACGCGCTTCTGCAGGTCGACATTGGTGGCGGCAATGACGCGGACGTCGACCTTGATGACCTTGTCGGAGCCGAGCGGCTCGATCTCGCGCTCCTGCAGCGCGCGGAGCAGCTTGGCCTGCAGCTGCAGCGGCATCTCGCCGATCTCGTCGAGGAACAGCGTGCCGCCGTCGGCGATGCGGAACTTGCCCTCGCGGCCCTTGCGGTCGGCCCCGGTATAGGCGCCCGGCACCGCGCCGAAGAACTCGGCCTCGATCAGGGTATCGGGGATTGCCGCGAGGTTGACGCTGACGAAGGGTTTTTCCGCGCGCGCGGAGGCATTGTGGATGGCCTGCGCCAGCATCTCCTTGCCGGTGCCGGTCTCGCCCGTCAGCAGCACCGTCACGCTTTGCCGGGCGGCGCGGCGGGCCAGTTCCTTGGCCCTGGCGATATCGGAGGCCTCGCCGACGAAATCCTCGAAGGTGAAGCGGGCGCTGCGCGACTGCGACAATTGCCGCCGGGCGCTGCGCAGCTCGTTCTCGAGCTGGTTCACCCGCGCGATCAGCGGCTTCAGGCTGTCGAGATGGTCGTACAGCACGAATCCGATGGCACCGATGATGCGCTTGTTCTCGTCCTCGATCGGCATGCGCGTGACCACGAGTTGCTCGCGGCCGAGCTCCATGATGTCGAGCAGGATCGGCTTGCCGGTCTCCACCACCCGCCGCATCAGGCTGTTGGGGATGATCTCCTCGATCGGCCGGCCGATCGCTTCGGAGACATGGTCGAGCCCGAGGGAAGGCAGGTACTTCTCGTTGACGTAGACCACCTGCCCGGCGGTATCGATGGCGATGGCGCCCTCGCAAAGCGATTCGAGCCGTTCAAAGAGGCTCTCCATGGCGCGGGCACGGATGACCTCGGGGTCGGCGACGACGGACCGGTTAATACTCATGCGGCAACTGTCGCCTCACGGCATCGACAAAGACGGGAATCTGGTGCCGATATGGTAGCCGGAATTGAGCAGCCGCAAAAACGCAAAATGCTGATCCCGCAAAGGTTTTCGGGATCATCGCACCGCTGGCGGGCCCTCTAGCGCGGCACCACGGCCGTCGCCTCGATCTCGACCCGCGCCCCTTTCTCGACCAGGCGCACCACCTGGACCAAGGCCATCGCCGGGTAATGCGCGCCGAAGACCTCGCGATAGACCTGGCCGAGCGTCTTCAGATTGGCGAGATATTCCTCGATGTCGACGACATACCAGGTCAGCCGCACCAGATGTTCCGGGCGCGCGCCGCCGGCCGCGAGGATGGCTTTGATGTTGGCGAGCGTCTGGCGCACCTGGGCGACAAAACCATCGGCGAGGCGCTCCTTCTCATCCCAGCCGATCACGCCGCCGGTGACCACGATGCGGCCGTCGGCGGCCATGCCGTTGGCATAACCTTTCGGCATCGGCCAGCCGCTCGGCTGCAGCACCTCTGCGCCCTCGCCCTTTGCGGTCGGGAGCACGGCAAGGGTCGGTCCCTTCGCGGTCGTCACGGCAAATTCTCCATTCGATTATTCGGCGGCGATGCCGGGCGGCGTGCCGGCCCCCGCCATCTGCCGAAGCGCAAAACGCTGCAGCTTGCCGGTTCCGGTCTTCGGCAATTGCGCGACGAACTCGACGGCGCGCGGATATTTGTACGGCGCAATCGTGCGCTTGACGTGATCCTGCAACGCCGTGACCAGCGCTTCGTCGGGCTCGACGCCGGGCGTGGCCACCACATAGGCCTTCACGATCATGCCGCGCGCCTCATCGGGCGCGCCGACCACGCCGCATTCGGCGACGGCGGGATGCGACAACAACGCCGCCTCCACCTCGGGCCCGGCGATGTTGTAGCCGGAGGAGACGATCATGTCGTCGGAGCGCGCGACGAACGAGAAATGGCCGTTGGCGCGGACGAAGGTATCGCCGGTCAGGTTCCAGCCATTGCGGACGTAGTTCGTCTGCCTTTGGTCGGCGAGATAGCGGCAGCCGGTCGGCCCGCGCACGGCGAGCTTGCCGGGGGTGCCGTCGGGCACTTCGTTCATGTCATCGTCGACGATCTTCGCCTCATAGCCGGTCACGGGAAAGCCGGTCGATCCCGCCCGCGAGTCATCGACGCGGTTGCTGATGAAGATATGCAGCAGTTCGGTGCTGCCGATGCCGTCGAGGATCGGCTTTCTCGTCTTTTTGGTCCAGCTCTCGAACACCGGCGCCGGCAGCGTCTCGCCGGCGGAGACGGCAAGGCGCAGCGAGGACAGATCGGCGCCGTTGTCCATCGCCGCCATCATGGCGCGATAGGCGGTCGGCGAAGTGAAGCAGATCGTCGCCTTGTAGGTCTCGATGATCCTGATCATCTCCGGCGGCGAGGCATTCTCCAAGAGCGTTGCGGTGGCGCCGAAGCGGAGCGGGAAGATCGCAAGGCCGCCGAGGCCGAAGGTGAAGGCGAGCGGCGGCGAGCCGACGAAGACGTCGTCAGCCGTAACTTGAAGCACCTCTTGCGCGTAGCAATCCGCAATCATCAGGAGATCGCGGTGGAAATGCATGGTCGCCTTCGGCTCGCCCGTGGTGCCGGAGGTGAAGCCCAATAGCGCGACGTCGTCGCGGCCGGTCTTGACCGCATCGAAGCGCACAGGCTTGTTCAGCGCGACGCGGTCGAGCTCGGCGTCGTGGTTGGAGGTGCCGTCGAAATTGACGACCTGCTTCAGGAAGCGGCTGGTCTTGGCGCAGGCGACCAGCTCATCGGCGATGCGGCTGTCGGTCAGCGCGAGCGCGATCTCGGCCTTGTCGACGATCTTTGCGAGTTCGCCCGCGCGCAGCATCGGCATGGTGTTGACCACCACCGCGCCCGCCTTCGTGGCCGCCAGCCACGCCGCCACCAGCGCCGGATTGTTGCCGGAGCGGATCAGCACGCGGTTGCCCGGCTTGACGCCGTAGTTCTCCACCAGCGCATGGGCGAGGCGGTTCGACCAGTCGGCGAGCTCCTTGTAGGTGCGCTGGCGGCCGTTGCCGATCAGCGCAGTGTGATCGCCAAAGCCCTGCTCGACCATGCGGTCGGTGAGCTCGACGCCGACATTGAGAAAATCCGGATACTGGAATTCCGGCCGCTCGAGCCGCAATTCCGGCCATTGTTCAAACGGCGGCAGATTGCGCCGCGCGAAATCGTCGACGTGCCCCGAGGGGCCGAGATTCGGAATTTGACCTGACATATCGCCCTCGCATTCCCCTTGGGATGCCCGGCAACGGATCCGGAAATCATTTTATACTTAAAATAATTTGGCGCAAGGGGTGGAATCGACGGGCCCCGGGCGGTTTTCAACCGCGGGCCAGTTCCTTCAGGCGCAGTGCCGTGGGCGAATCGGGGTCCGCCAGCGGGGCGATGGCGGTGAAATGATTGGCATCGGACACCGTGCCGAACCGTGCGGCGATGCCCCTGCCCCAGGCCTCGACGATGGTCTTGCTCTGGCGAAGATATTCGGCGCTCTCGTTGCCGCCGACCACGGCATCGAGGCTGCCATGCGACGGCGGCGTCCAGAACAGCGGGCTGGCGGCCTTCGCCGACGCTGCATCGAGCCCGAGCGCCTTGTTGATGGAAGTTCCGACCAGCGGCGGCAGGTCGAACAGGCCGGAGATTGCGTAGGCGGCTCTGACCGGATGTTTCGGCAGCGATGCATCGAAGGCCGGCCAGTCGGTGGCGAGCATGCAAGCTGCGAGATGACCGCCCGCGGAATGGCCGCTCACGACAAGGGGATGGCCGAGCTTCGCCAGGTCGCGACAGGCCATCCGCATCTGCGTGATGATGTCGGCAACGCTGACGGCGGGGCAGAGATCGTAGGTCGGCACCGCGACGGAAATGCCGTGCGCATTCAGCCCGCGTGCGCAATGGCTGAAGGAGGAACTATCGAGCGCCTGCCAGTAGCCGCCATGAATGAAGACGACGAACGGGCCGTCGCTGCCGCCCGGAAACAAATCGATCCTGTTGCGCTCACCGGGGCCATAGCGCAGCAGGCGCGGTGGATGCGCTTCGCGATAAGCGGCAGCATCCCTCACCCACCCCGCCATCACGGCCGGATGCTCCGGCACGCGGGCGCGGTTGTTGTACTCGGCCTCGTAGTCGATCGCGGTCACCGCTCCTCACCCGCCCTGCGGCTCGCTGATTTCTGCACCGAGGCTTTGGTCTTTGCCAGCAGACGCATCAGCTCGCGGACGTCCTTGGGCGAGAGATCGCCGAACATGTCGGAGATCCAGGTCTGGTGCTCGGCCGCCATCTTGCGGAACTCGGCGCGGCCGCTGCGGGTCAGGCGGATCACCTGCACGCGGCGGTCGGTCTCGGAGGTGCGGCGGTCGAGATGGCCGGATTCCACCAGGCGCTCGACCAGCCCCGTCACATTGCCGTTGGAGACCATCATTCGCTTGGAAATGTCGGACAGCGTCATGCCGTCGGGCGCCTTGTCGAGCTGGGCCATCAGGTCGAAGCGCGGCAGCGTGACGTCGAAGCGCTCGCGCAGGCGGCCACGCACCTCACCCTCGATCAGGTTGGTGCAGGTCAGAAGGCGCAGCCACAGCCGCAGCTCGTCGGCGTGATCGTCAGGCTGCTCGACGGCCTTGGTCTCGGAATCGAGGATCATGTGCGTCACACCCGAAGCGGTTGCCTTCCGTTCTCGAACAGTTCGCTGCATCCGGCAAGCCAGATTCCTTGGTACAACCAATTTCTTTAGGCTTCAAGCAATTGGCGCGCCCCTTGCATGGAACGATTGCATGGAGCTTTCGCAGGCTGCGCGTTGCTTGCGGTGCCTACCGTCATCGGCATAAGCTTGATCTCTGAAGCAAGCCGAAGCGGACCAAACCGCCGGAGTGGGAGTAGGAAAATGAGACAGCAACCGACCTTTGCCGCGACGGCAGTTCTCGTAGCGGCCGCTTTGGGACTCTCGGCCGGCGCGGCGGCGGCGCAGGAAAAAATCAAGATCGGCGTGATCGTGACGCTTTCGGGCCCCCCGGCGGCGCTCGGCGCCCAGGTGCGCGACGGCTTCGCGCTGGCGGTCAAGGATCTCGGCGGCAAGATGGGCGGCCGTGAGGTCGAGATCGTCAACGTCGACGACGAGTTGAAACCTGACGGCGCGGTCATCAAGGCCAAAGGGCTTCTGGAGCGCGAGAAGGTCGATTTCGTGGTCGGGCCGATCTTCTCCAACATCCTGCAGGCGATCCACAAGCCGGTCACCGAGAACAAGACCTTTCTGATCAGCCCGAACGCCGGCCCTTCCAGCTATGCCGGCAAGGACTGCAGCCCGTTCTTCTATGTGACGTCCTACCAGAACGACCAGAATTTCCGCATCCTCGGCAAGGTCGCGCAGGACCGCGGCTACAAGCGCATGTACCTGATGGTGCCGAACTATCAGGCCGGGCGCGACGCGGTCGCCGGCTTCAAGCTCGACTTCAAGGGCGAGATCGTCGAGGAGAGCTATTTGCCGCTCAACTCGATCGACTTCCAGCCGGAGCTGACCAAGATCAACTCGCAGAAGCCCGACGCCGTTTTCACGTTCATGCCCGGCGGCCTCGGCGTGAACCTCGTCAAGCAGTACCGCCAGGCCGGCCTGGCCGACCGCATCCCGGTGCTGTCGGCCTTCACGGTCGATGAATCCACCCTGCCGGCGCAGCAGGATGCGGCGGTCGGCATGTTCGGCGGCGCCAACTGGGCGCCCAATTTCGACAACCCCCAGAGCAAGAAGTTCGTCGCCGCCTACGAGGCTGCCTACAAGAACGTGCCCGGCACCTATGCCATGCAGGCCTATGACGCGGCGATGCTGATCGACAGCGCCGTGAAGGCGGTGAAGGGCGATCTCTCCAACAAGGAAGCGGTGTCGGCGGCGCTGAAGAAGGCCGACTTCACCTCGCTGCGCGGCAGCTTCAAGTTCAACAGCAACGGCTATCCGATCCAGAACTTCTATCTGACGAAGGTCGCCAAGCGGCCGGACGGGAAATTCCAGACCGAGATCGTCGAGAAGGTGTTTTCGGATTCGGTCGACAGCTATGCCAAGGATTGCAGGGCCGCCAAGTAGAGTAAAGGGAAGGAATACGCCGATGACGAGCGAGATCGCGGGCATCACCCGCGCCAATGAGGGCATTCAGGGAATTACCTGGAGCATTCTCGGCCAGACCTACGTGCCGAAGAACCGCACCGAACACTCCTTCTCCTGGCACGCCACCTTCCCGGTCGGCACCTTCGTGCCGCCGCACATCCATCCCGACCAGGACGAGTATCTCTACATCCTCGAAGGCCGGCTCGACTTCATGCTCGACGGCGCCGACGAATTCGCGACCGCCGGCGACACGGTGCGCCTGCCGATGGGCAAGCCGCACGGCATCTTCAACAAGTCACAGCAGACGGCGAAGACGCTGTTCTGGGTGTCGCCGACGCGAAAGCTCTACGACCTGTTCTGGGCGATCCACAATATGAAGCAGCAGAACCCGGATGACGTGGTGCGGCTCGCCGCCGAGCACAACATCCACTTCCTGCCGCCGCCTCCGGGGTAGCGTTCGCGGAGCGCCACGTCCTCATGGTGAGGAGCGCGTCTTCGCGCGTCTCCGGACGATGCTTCGCATCGCCGGGCGAACCATGAGGCCACAGACGGGCCTGCATCCTTCGAGACGCCGCGCAAGGCGCGGCTCCTCAGGATGAGGGGATAAACCGCAATCTTGCTGGAATTGTAGGGTGGGCAAAGGCGCACTCGCGCCGTGCCCACCTTCACATTCACCGGCGCAAGAAAGGTGGGCACGCTTCCGAGGCTGGGCAAGTATTCGGAAGGCCTGTCAACTCGTAGAAAGTTCATTCTCTGCACTGCTTGCGCAATGACGGCAACAGAATATTTTCGGCGCTATGGCGTCGGACT